>CALFVF010000023.1 GCA_937928735.1 uncultured Verrucomicrobiales bacterium
AAAACCTCATTTTTGAAAATACCACCAGATTGCTCCATCTCTGCGTTGTCCACAATCCTTATGAATACATTCAAAAGTGATTGTGTTTGCCTTGATCTGAAACAATCTGACGGCATTTTTTACCAAAAGCAGGTTTCCAGAAGTGCCCATTAGTATAAGTCTTTACAGGATAGGTGTAGGGCGCTAAGCCCTGTTTATGAGCGAGAACGAATTAGGAACTCAGCCACTAGACGCTATGATGGCATCTTGGCAAATGACCAACAATCAATTGGTAGAAGTTTCTACAGAGCAGCTGACGCATAAACAGGTGCAGCGCGCACGCCAAGGGCGCCGATTAACCCTGAAGATGATGCAGAAGGTGACTCGTGCCTATAATGTCTGCATCTGGTATCAGCTCAGTGCGGAGCAAAAAGAAGAGTACTTCGAGTATTTCCATAAGCACCTCTTTAACTATGCCAAGGGCTATGATGCGGCATTCGTGGATCCGAACGAATCGATTCGCAAGCAAGTGCTTGAGATAGAGGAGTAGAGGCTAGAATGAGGGTGGATTACCTCATAGTGGGGCAGGGGCTCGCAGGGAGTGCTCTGGCGCTAGCCCTGAGAGCGAAGGGAGCGAGAGTCTTAGTACTTGATCGCGAGGACTCGTGGTCAGCGAGTCGAGTGGCTGCGGGACTAGTGACCACTCTCGCAGGCAGGTCGATGAATCCAGGAGTCGTGCAGAAAGAAGCACTCGCACGCGCCCATGGCTGGTACCGAGCTCTTGAGAAGCGCTGGGGCGCGAAGATCTTTCACCAGCTGCCGATTCTTCGACTCTACGAGAGCCCAGCTCAGCGAGAGAAGTTAGCGAAAAAACAAGACAGTGTTGTAGAATGGCTAGCCGATCTTGATGCTTCCCTAGACCCTGAGATGTGGCATGCGCCGCATGGTGGATTCACGATGCAGCAGACAGGGCGACTCGACACACCTCTCTATCTAGAGCTTGTGCGAGCAGAGCTTAAGAAAGAACAGGCCTACCGAGTTACTGAATTTCGAGAAGACGAACTTGTTCTGGCTGAGACGAATGTTCAATGGCGAGATGTGGAAGCTAGTGATGTGATATTGTGCCAAGGAGCGTTTCAGCTAGGTGAAGGCTTAGATAGAGGTCTAGACGGAGACTTGGAGAGGCAGGGCTTGGTGTCGAGTTTATTTGCTGACATACCACATCGCAGTGCAAAGGGGGATATTCTCACTATTCACGCTCCTAGTCTTGATGAAAGCCAGATTCTTAATCGAAACGGCTGGATGATTCCACTCGGTGAGGGGCTCTGGCGCTGCGGGGCGACCTATCTCTGGGACGATCTAGACGGGAAGCTACGAGCCTCAGGACGCCGAGCCGTGGAGGAGAAGATCCAGGCACTGACGCCCGCGAGTTATACTGTCGTGGATCATCAGGTGGGAGTGCGGCCGATTATTCGCCAGAGTCAGCCCGTGGTCACGGCTCACCAGCAGCATCAGCATGTGCATTTCTTTAATGGCTTAGGCTCCAAGGGAGTGATTTATGCACCATTGGTGGCGGAGCATTTCGCGGAAGTCCTTGTGGAGGGGGTGCCGATTGATTCTCTGTGGCAATTACCTCAAGCTGGGCGTGCTCAATGAGCATGGTCATTTTGAAGGCGTTTGAGAGCGGCTTTGAGTTTGCCACCGATTGGTGAGCTGAGTGCTCTCTCCCAGTCCTCTAGATGGTCGATGTCTTTGAGTTCAGGTAGAAGGGTTGCTGAGAGCTGAGACTTCTCAGTAGCTTGGATGGTTTGTTCCAGCACCTGCTCACTACTCCACTCAATGGAGTGGAAGAGTTCGGTGTGCAGTGCCTGCATCGCAAGTAGGTAGTAGCCACCATCTGGGCTAGGGCCAATGACGCAGTCATTCTCTGCTTTGAGCATTGTGAGGGCAGTCTGTACCCAGCGAGAGCCACAATCAGGACAGTCAGAGCCAATGATGGCGACTTTCTGGTAATTATTCTCAAAGCCCTCTGCAAAAGCCCTCTGCATACGCTCGCCGAGATCTCCTGATCCCTGTGGTCGAAATGTGATGTTGAGTGGTGGAGCTGACTTCTTAGGCCTAAAAGTGTAGTGGCTCTCCGACTGGCTGACATTTCCCCGAAGCTGAGGAAGGAGCCAGAATGCGACAGCATCTCCTGCATCATCAGGGGTGTAACAAAAGCGCACGTCTGTGTCTTTAAGCCCCTCAAGCTGCTGGAGCAAGACTTGCACCATTACTCTGTAGTAGAGACAGGCGGTTTCCTCGCTGCAGTCCTTCGCGAGGCGCGTTTTCACGGTACCTGGTATTGGTTCTTTGAGAAAGATAAGGAGGAGGTTAGGAGATGGATTCGGAGATGGATTCGGAGATGGATTCGGTGTAGCAGCGGACATAGTTTAGAGAGGGTCGTTCTTGTGCTCTAGGCCATTGAATTTTGTGGTGTCTTCTAGATCAGAGAGAGCTTCTTGGGCGCGGCGTGCCTGCTTGAGAGCTTTATTCTTCGCGCGTGCTTCTCGAAAGAAGAGCTGGATTAGGCCCAGGCAGTCATCGTGGAGTATCCCTTGGGTGATATCACAGCGGTGATTGAGAGGGGGATTAGACTCTAAGAGATTAATCCAGCCACCTGCCGCACCACCCTTCGGGTCAGGACAGCCAAAGACCACGCGCTCTGGGCGGCAGTGGACAATAGCTCCTGCGCACATGGGACAGGGCTCTTTGGTGACATAGAGCGTACAGCCCTCGAGCCTCCAGTCCTCGAGCACATTCTGAGCAGAGGTGAGGGCGAGCATTTCTGCGTGCGCTGTGGCGTCTTTGAGCGTTTCCACCTGATTCCACGCACGAGCGATCACCTTATTGTCTTTTACAATGACCGCACCAATAGGCACTTCTTGGGCTCGATAGGCCTTATGAGCCTCACGCAAGGCCTGCTGCATGAAGAATGCATCACTGCTCATATCAAACTCAAAGTCGCCATCCATCGCCGCTGAAGGTAGAAAAAATCCAGAAGAGGGAAATAAAAAACCACTTCCCTGTGTGAGGAAAGTGGTACAGTGAGCAGAAGGTAGGCGCTAAGTGCGCACGCACGGCATTAGTAGCGTTGTCTGCGTAATAGACCAAGTGCTCCGAGTGAGCACAATAGTAGAGAAGAAGGCTCTGGAACTGCTGTTAAATCCGATATATCTTCGAGAGCGGTGATGAGTGCGGCTTCACCAGTGGTGGTTAGTGAGGCGAATGTAGAATCTGGCGTAGCCCCAGGGACGTCTGGATCTAGGTTGAAGAGAAGACGATCACCTCCAAGGACATCACCAGTGCCAGAGAGATCACCCGCATTCCATCTGGCGGCGAGAATCGCTGTGCCGCCAGCTGTATTCTCAATGGTAGCGAGGATTTCCCCCTCACCAACAGACCCTGTACCTGCTGCATTAAATGTGCTGCCCTCACTCTCATGGAGGTCGAGCGTGCCCCCTGCCACACCACCAAACAGTAAGGCGCCTGCAGCTGTCAGAGTCGCTTCAGCGCCAGCTGTGCCAGTGGAGTTTTGGTTAAGAATATTACCACTAGTCCAACCAAGACGATTCCCTGTGCTGCGGGTGACAAATGAGGTTAGGGAAACAACCGGGATAGTGAGTCCATTGTATCCAGCCGCGACGTTTTGGTATGCGCTACTAGTGGTCTGTCTTCCGAAAATAACGAGATCGGCAGCCGCAGAGGTGACGGTGCCATTGAGGGCGTCTTGAGTGGCTGTAGACGTGAAGTTGGCAAAATCCCCTGAGCGGACTTCTGTCACATTGGAGAAGTTTGCATTAAGAAAACTCGTAATTTCTGCATTGCCCGCAGCATTGCCCCCAGATATGACAACTGTGATGGCGGAGGCAGAGCTCGTAGCCCAGAGTGCGAGTGAGGCTATAGCGGATTTTTGGAATGGTTTCATGATGTGGATGGAATAAAAGTTAACGCTAAGCGTACTATGGTATTTTAAAACTAAGCAAGTATTGGCGTTTTAATTGAAATAGATTGACGCAGAACGTATAATGCTATTTTGAGAGCTCCTCGCAGCGGTGAAGACTAAAGAATTATTTTATAAATTGATATATCAATGCCTCCTTGTTGGCTTTCAGCGCTGACGGAGTTCTTGCGATTTTTATTCAAAATGAGTTGCCAAATGCTCGATTTAGGTTAGCTCTATTTTATCAATACAAACATAACAGATTCTTTACGGACTGTTTTTAGAAAAAATTCTCTCCCCCACATCTTCTATCTGTCTGTCATAGCGCTCTTGGGCGCTCAAATTTTGTTCCAGTCTGGGGGCCAGAAGCAATTAGACGCCAACCAAGACGCAAATAGGAACAAACAGGTGATTCGTCGTGCGGCGAGTAATGGAGATAGAGCATCAAGCCAAGAAGCCCAACGCCAGGGGCGCTCTACAAATAATACTCGTGGGCACACACAGGTAGAGCCTTTCAGTGCAGCGGCTCGCTACAGTCCCTCGACAATGCGTAGTTTGGATTTTGCAAATCGTCAGTTTAGTAAACAAGAGGCAGAGATTCGGGCGGATTATCAAAAGGCTTTTGAGGGCTTGGGTCTACCAAAAGACCTAAGTGAGGTAGCGATTATCCATATTTCAGAGATCGAGCAAAAACGCCTCCAAGCGCAAGCTCTGCTGGATGAGGTGGAATATTATAAGGCGGACTATGATCAAATCATGCGCACTTCATTGGGGGAGCAAGACTACCAGAACTACCGAGACTTAGAAGCCAAGAAATTACAGCAAGCGTATATCGAAGATTTCAATAAGCACCTAGAACAGGAGCAAATTCAGAATCTAAGACAAGATGAAGTAGAAGAGCTTGCAGGCCTCCTGAATTCGATCAATGGAGGAGTGACAGTGGATAAGAGCAAGGGCCCCTATGGGACACCAGCGTCTATTAATCTAGCGATTTTTGAGGAAGGCACTGAGCAGCATTACAGCGAAGATAAGATCTCGTTGTTGTCTGGAGAACGTGACTTTTTGCTCAGATCTGTTAGTTCAGATTCTTTAAGAGAGGCTGTTCAAGAGTATTACTCAGCACAGATTAAAGAATACAGTGATTTTTAAATTTTTTCCAAATGTATAGATTAAATAAATAATAACTAAATGAAAATGAAATTAATAATTAGCCCTTTAGTGGCTCTTATGGCTTTAGGTTCTAGTGTGCAAGCCTCAGACCTATTTGAAGAGAGACTGAGTTCTCTTGTGGATAGAGGACGTGTTTCTGTTCTCGAACTCTCAGAGGAGCAACAAGATGCCTACGGAATTGAAATTTTAGAAGTACGCATCAGTGCCTTGCTCGAAGAAGCTGGTGATGCACCAACGAACTCACAGACTAGACGAATTGACTTTTTAGCGTCTCAGTTGGCAACGATTGTTGTGGCTAACACAGCGGCAGATAGTGATCTCACACGCACGGTTTTCCGTGAGATTCGCAGTGAGCGCACTAGAGCGAGAGTGTTACCACTCATCAGTGCTGCCGAAGAGAGTGATCCAGCTGCCTTTGCAGACGCACTAGCGGCTACTATTGAGCGTTTGACTCCAGAGGTTGTCGTTGTTGCAGATGATGAGCAACTAGTGGAGCTACAAAATGATTTGGATCTCTTAGTAAGAAGCCGTGATAGTATTGCTGCTCGTATTGAGGCCTCTCAAGCAAGTGGTATTACAGTTCTAGAGCGAACCTTTGAAGCTCTCGCTCGTATTGAAGCCCTGATTGTTGAGACAGAGGCAGCGATTGCAGCACTCTAGTCATTCAACTCATACTACTTTTTAAAAACGCTCTGGTAGAATTTATTAGATATTCAATCAGATCGTTTTCACTAGTGGTATAAGCTTCTCTAGCCTATCTATAGACCTCTCGTGTTATCTGCACGAGAGGTTTTTTTTGGGACCACGCTATTGGGATTCTAACCAAAATGGAGCGCGCTTTGTCTCATAACTCTCAATGAGTGTGAGTGCCCCACTTTCTGGATCAATGCGAAATGCCAGTAAGGTGTCACTGGCAGTTCCCGCAGCATAGAGGTACTGTCCTGTGCTCTCGATGTGGAGCGCGCGGCTGCCATTGGCAATCGCTGTGTGTGTTAGAGGGGTGATGGTGCCGTCTTGTGGAGAAAGCTGGAAACTAGCGATTGTAGAAGTGTCCTTTTGCCGAGAGCGATTCGCTACATAGGCGAAACGGCTGTCTGGTGTGAGAACAATATCAGAGGCAGCAGAGTCACCTTCTTGATTTTCAGGGAGAGTGCTGTGTGTTTCTTGGAGCGATAGTTGTCCGGTGTTAGGCTGGAATTTCCAAGAGCTAATACCACCACCGCGTTCGTTGGAACTATAGGCCAGGGGGAGTTGATGGTGGAAGGCTAGGTGTCTGGGCTCATGCCATTTGTGGTCTTTGTCTGGGCCTTGAGCGCGCAGCGGCTCTAGAGCTTGTAGTGCTCCTGAATCCGCTGACCACGCAAACTGGAAAATAGAGTTGGGTCTTGTGTGGGGAATATAAATGTAATCGTTTTTAGGAGATGCTGACACGAAGTGAGCTCTCTCATCTGTGTCAATATCACTGAGGAGAGTGCCTGAGAGCTCTTTGTTCGGTTGAATCTCCCAAGATGTGACTTTACCAGCTTTGTAGTGGGAGCAGATAAGAGCTTTATTGGATGGGTGGACTTGCATACCAGAGATACTGTGCTCACAAGGCTGGGAAGAGAGAGGGGTGAGCTTCCCACTGGCATAACTCAGAGTGGTGATATACTCGGTCGTGCTCTTATCCTTTCCTTTCTGGCTACGATTCACATAGGCATGTGTGCCAGATGGTGCGAAGCGCAAAAAACCGCCGTTACTCTCGAGCTGGCAACTATGAAAGTGAGAGAGCTTTCCCGTACTAGGGTCAATCTTGTAGCTAGTGATTTCAGGACTAGATTTATGAGAGACAAAGAGATACTCAGAAGCCTCAGCGATTGAGCAAAATGAGGCGAGAGGAGTGAGTAGAGTGCAGAGGGTGAGCTGGAATTTGGGATGAAGTGGTGGAAATTTCATAGTGGTGAGTATAGGTGAGTCAGTGAAATTTTTGAGTGAGCTTTTTGAGTGAGGATGTCTTTCAGAATCCAGTGTAATAGGGTCTGTATGGAATGTGTGTTGTCTGCTGAAATCTTTTTGGTATGTGTGTTTAGCACATGATACCAAAACCACTCCAACTTGCCCATGACTTAGTTCGCCAAACCCTGAGAGAAGGAGAGCGAGCTCTTGATGCGACTCTTGGCAATGGCCACGATGCTTTATTTCTGGCGAAACTAGTGGGTTCTGCTGGTCTGGTGATTGGGATTGATATTCAGCAAAGTGCGATTGATAGCTCTGTGAGTAAGATGGAGGAGAATGCGATCTCATGGTATGAATTCCACTGCTGTAGTCATGAGCTATTAGGAGAAAAAACAAGCCCAGGGCTGGGAGCTGTGATGTTTAACCTAGGCTATCTCCCTGGGGCAGATAAATCCATAGTGACCTCTGGAAGGACGACGATCTTAGCCCTGGGTGCAGCGCTCAAACAGTTACGCCCAGAGGGAATTATGACTGTAATGTGCTACCCTGGGCATGAAGAAGGAGCTGTGGAGGCAGGTGCAGTGGAAGAGTGGCTCTCGAGACTTGAGAGAAAGCACTGGCGAGTCTTTAGCTATAAGATGCTCAATGGTGTGAATGCACCGCCATTTCTCGTGGTCGTGCAGAAAGTGTGAGTTTAGGACACCTCCGGAAACCTCATTTCTGAAAACGCCATCAGATTTCTCCATCTCTGTGTTGTCCACGATCCTTATGAATTCATTCAAAAGAGATCGCGTTTGCCTTGATCTGAAAAAACCTGAAGGCCTTTTTTAATAGAAAGCAGGTTACCGGAGGTGCCCTTTATACCAACTCAAAAAACTAACTGGTCGAATTCGCTAGATCTTTGACGAGATACCATCGTTGTCACCCCCCCCCGCAGATACTCGCATCACCGGTGGGTTCCGCCTTGATCTCCCACCAAATCTCTTCGCCTTTTTTACCAGTTCGTTTTCCTCATTGGTATTATCAGTGGCAGTGAATCATAGAGCCGCAGCTCTGTCTATTGACTCGCCGTGGGTTCTTCGGGAGGACGCTGTTTACTGGTGGTTTTTTGGAAGGGTCTTAGGTACCAGACTTTTATTTTTGCGAGACCTTGGGATAGGTCTTCGCCAATCAGCATGGCACATGGAATGAGAATGAGAGTGATGAAGGTGGCAAAGAGAATACCAAAGCCCAGTGAGGTGGCCATGGGGATGAGGAACTGGGCTTGTATACTCTTCTCAAAAATAATGGGAAGTAAGCCCGCAAAGGTGGTGATCGAGGTGAGAATGATGGGGCGGAATCTCCGAACCCCTGCTTGGTGCACAGCGTCTTGGAATGTCTCTCCGGCGCGTCTTTTTTGGTTCACATAATCGACTAGAACCAGAGAGTCATTCACCACCACACCAGCCATGGCGAGAATCCCAAAGACACTGAGCCAAGAGGGCGTGAGATCAATGATGATGTGTCCTACAATGGCGCCTAAAATGCCGAAGGGGACAGCAAGCATCACATAGAATGGCTGAGTGAAGGACTTGAAGGGAATGGCCAGTAGGGCATAGAGGGTGAACATGAGAATGGCTCCGGCCTCTAACATACGCTTTAGTTTGACATCATAGTCTGCGAGATAGCCGTCGTAGCGCCATGTGGTGTCCGAATACTGCTGAGCGATGGCATCGAGCTCAGGAGTGAGGGCTTCTTCAATGGTAAATAGATTCGTATCGGTAGTCAGAGGTGTGGCATAGACCTGAGTACCGCGCTGGCCATCTATGCGCTCAATGGCTGGAGGGGTGAGCGCTTCATTGAGAAGGGCTACATTTTGTAATTCTGTGGAGCCTTCATTGGGGAGATTAATTCGCAGTGTTTCTAGTGTGTGGAGAGATTTCCGCTCTTCTTCTGGCAGGCGAATCATGACCCGTAGATTGTCTTCTCCGCGCTGGAGTCGCTGGGCTTGGTCACCAAAGAAAGCAGAGCGCACCTGAGCAGCAACTCCAGCTTCAGAAAGTCGTAGTTCCTTACCCTCTGGACGCAGAGCGACATTGATTTCGCGCTGTAGCTTGCCGTGGTCAGACCAGGCAGTCTGGATGTCATCACGCTCCTTGAGCCAGTCGACAATGTGATTGGCGATAGCCTCTCGACTAGCGTCATTGGGGCCTAAGATCTCGATTTCGATGGACTCAGTTTCCTCACCACTGCGGCCGGCATCCTGAGTTCGGATAGAGAATCGCTTGATCCCTTGTATCTCACCGACTTCAGCTCTCCACGCTTCTGCGACATCATCGTTGACCGCCACAATCTCAGTACGCTGACTAGGTGGGGTGAGTTCGACGAGAACAAAGCCAACTTGAGGATTACTCCTGCCAAATGTGGGGAATCCCCCCGCTGAGGAGAGAACACTACGGATAATGGATTCGCCACTACCTGAGTCAATGAAATCTCCTTTGATTGTATTGACAGCCTCTACGACTCGGTTGACAGCATGGTTGGTGTCTTCAAATTCGAGCTCAGAGTCCATCTCAAGACGCGCAAAAATAAAGTAGCGATCCACTGTGGGGTGATCGGTGAACTCTGGATGCATCTTGTGCAGATAATAGCTGCCAATAATCGCTGCTAGAGCGAGGAAGCACGCGACTGTAGCGTAGCGAAATGAGGTCGCAAATCTCAGGAGTGGTGTGTAAACGATACGCACGAGAGCTTCGAGACCGTCGGCGATTTTTTTCTGAATACGGCTAAAGAAACCAGGGTTTTTGCGAGGTTGGAGGTGCTTGAGGTGAGCGGGGAGAATGAGTTTGGACTCCACGAGGGAGAAGATTAGAACAGGAATGACAACCAGTGGAATCTGGCGTGCGAGCTCGCCCTCGCGAGATTCTAAAAACAACAGTGGAGTGAAGGCAGCAATCGTTGTGATCACTCCAAAGGTCACGGGAACAGAGACTTCCTTCGTGCCAATGATGGCGGCATCGAGGCCATTCATGCCACCACGCAGTCTGGAGTAGACACTCTCACCGGTGACAATGGCGTCATCCACAACGATACCAAGAACAACAATGAAGCCAAAGAGGCTCATGATATTGGCGGTGACTCCGAAGTAATTCATCGAAATCAGAGCTCCCGCAAAGCTGATGGGGATACCAATGACGACCCAGAGAGCGACCTTTGGCCTCAGGAAGAGAGTGAGGGCAATAAAGACCAGCAAAATACCCTGGAGCAAGTTACTCACGAGGGTGGAAATACGGCCACGTAGACTGATGGAGTCATCATCCCAGGTCGAGAGATTGACCCCTTCGGGGAATTTTTCTTGAGAGTTAGCGACGTAGTCTTTGACTGCCTGAGAGATGGCGAGGGCGTCTTCTCCGTCTGCGCGCAGTACCTCACAAATCATCGCTGGCTCACCATTGAAGCGCACGATCTTATCCTCATCTTCAAAGGAATCCTTTGTAATCGCTATGTCTCCGAGCTTGAGCTCTGCGCCATTTGCTCGTCGGATGGTGATGTTATCGAAGTCCTCTTTCGTATAAGCTTGGGCTTTTGTGCGTAGAAGGACTCCGCCATTGGAGCCCTTGATGACTCCAGCTGAGAGGTCAATGGAGGATGTTCTGACAGCTTGAGAAATATCCGCTAAGGTGAGATTGTAAGCTCGAAGGGTGTCTTTGGGGACTTCGATGGTGACTTGCTGGTCGCGGTCGCCTTTTATTTCTACAAATGAGATTTCTGGTAAACTGGTGAGATCATTACGCACAGAGCGGATCCCCTCGAGGAGTTCTTCCTCGGAGAGTTTTCCAGAGAGCACGACAGAAATCACCTCATACCAGCTTGCTGTACTGGGGATCTGGATTCTCGGTCGCTCAGATTCTTCTGGAAATGTGTTAATGGCATCGACTCGAGCCGTGACATCTTGGAGGATTTCTTTTTGTTCGCTCTCACTGAGATGTTTTTCGAGAAAAAGCCGCACTCGACCATTGTCTCTGCGAGCCGAAGAGCTCATACCGCGCACCCCTGCGACATTCTCGAGAGCTCGCTCAATGGGAATGACGATCTGAGTTTCGACATCACTGGGTGTCCCGCCTCGCAGTGTCATGTTAATATCCACCACCGGAAAACTAACCACAGGAGTCACCTCGAAGGGGATCTTTAGGGCGGAGATAGCCCCAAGCCCCAAGATGGCGATCATCAAGATATTGGCGGCGACGCTATTTTTCGTGAACCAGCTAATCATGGGAAGGTGTCTCTTACTTAGGGTGGGTAGACTCCTCGGATTGAGCCCTCCAGTATGCCATACGTTCTTTGATACGTTTTTCTAAGCCATTTTCTGTCGGCTGATAATAACTGCGACCTTCTGGAAGATAAGATTGGGGGATATAATTCCCTACGAAGTCATGTGAGTAGAAATACTCCAGTGCTTGCTCACTCGCTCCACTGGATGCGGCGAGAGACTTGCGTGTCTTTGTTCTGAGATGAGGAGGGACAGCGAGTGTCTTGCCGTGTTTGATGTCTTCCATAGCTGCCCCCAGGGCAGCGTAGGCGCTATTGGACTTCGGGGCTGTGGCGAGATAGACTGTAGCGTGAGCCAGTGGGATGCGTCCCTCAGGCATGCCTAAGAACTCAAAGGCTTGTTGGGCGTCCACGGCAACACGCAGAGCACTTGAATCTGCCAGGCCGATATCCTCACTGGCAGCAATGACCATGCGGCGTGCGATATAGCGTGGGTCTTCGCCAGCAGTGAGCATTTTCGCCAGCCAGTAGAGTGCGGCATCTGGGTCTGAGCCACGGATGCTCTTAATATAGGCAGAAATAGTGTCATAGTGCTGGTCGCCTTGATTATCGTAGAGGAGCGCTTTTTGCTGGATCGATTCTTCCGCGATTTCTAGCGAAATAGAGATGACACCTTCCTCTGAGGGCTCTGTGGTGATGACGGCGAGCTCCAGAGCGGTGAGAGCTTTGCGAGCATCTCCAGAGGCTTTTTGGGCGATGTGCTCAAGGGCGGAACTCTCGATATCAATAGAGAGCTTTCCGAAGCCTTTTTGTTCATCTCCCAGAGCGCGCTTGAGCAGAGAGATGAGATCCGCTGTCTCTATGGGCTCAAGCTGGAAGATCTGGGAGCGAGACACTAAGGGGGAATTCACATAGTAGTAGGGATTATGCGTGGTGGCTCCAATAAAGCGCACAGTACCACGCTCGACATGGGGGAGAAGGACATCTTGCTGCGCTTTATTGAAGCGGTGGATTTCATCAATAAAGAGAATCGTGCTTTGCTGGCGCAGTTGTAGCCAAGTGCGTGCCTGAGCGATCTTATCGCGAATTTCTGAGACATTGGACTCGACGCCATTGAGCATCTCGAAGCGGCAGTTTGTATTGTGAGCAATCACAGTCGCGAGCGTGGTCTTCCCAGTTCCTGGAGGGCCATAGAAGAGTAAGGAGGTGAAACGATCCGCCTGAATCGCGCGTCTCAGTAGTTTCCCTTCTCCCAGAATATGCTGCTGGCCAACAACTTCCTCAAGAGTCTCCGCCCGCATTCTAGAAGCCAAGGGAGCATGAGAACTCAGAGCTTCCTTGAGTGTCTCTGAGCTCGGTGAAGGTTCTGGTTGTTGGGGAAATAGTGGATCCACACCAGAGGCTATAGATGGATATGAGGGAGGAGGCAATTCTTGCCTTTTTTTAGCGACAAGCGTAAGAGTCTCAGAAGATGAACAAATTAGCAGAGATATTTGAAAATAATGCTGCTTGGGCGGCAAAGTTTAAAGCAGACGAGCCAGAGTACTTCGCGGAGCTGATGGAAGGACAGAAGCCGAAGTACCTGTGGATTGGCTGTGCCGATAGTCGTGTGGCGGCAGAGCTCATCATGGGGCTTAAGCCAGGAGAAGTCTTTGTGCATCGAAATATTGCCAATCTGGTGAATTTCTCTGATTTATCCGCGCTCTCAGTCATCCAGTACGCAGTTGAACATCTTAAGGTTGAGCATGTTATTGTCTGTGGGCACTATAGCTGCGGGGGGGTGGCAGCCTCGGTCTCTGGAGATGGCCACGGTGTGGTGGATAACTGGATTAAGCCCATAGAGGCACTCGCACAAACCCATGAGCAGGAGCTCAGTGCTCTGGAGGGATCGGCCAAGCTAGACCGTCTAGCAGAGCTCAATGTGCTTGCTCAGGTGGCGAATGTCAAAATGACGACCCCAGTTCTTGCTGCGCGTGCTGCGAATCAGCCGCTCGAAGTGCATGGCCTCGTGCATGACTTCCGCACTGGCCTGCTGAAGCAACTTGTCTAGAGACTGAAGGAGAGAAACAGAGAGTATTTCCGTAATAAAGGAAACGATCTAGACTCGGTGAATAGAGCTTGAGCTCACTGCGTCCAATGGACACACTCTGAACACACACCGTCTCAGAAAAATTATTTTTATACAATTATGATGAAATTAAAACACGCTGTTCTTCTATGTTCGCTCCTGACACTAGGAGCTATAGTTTATGCTCAGAATTCTGCCAATCCTGCCAAGAAATCCGAGATGACCAAAGAAGCCCTCAAAGTTCTCCTCGTCACAGGTGAAGGCTACCACGACTACGAGGCACAGAAAACGATTCTTAAAGAAGGCATTGAGAGCCGACTAAAGGGCTCAGAGGTGACAGTCTGGCACCACAAGACCCCCGAAGCCTGTAAAGAAGCCCTCAGTAAAGAAGGCTGGGCAGATCCCTATGATGTCGTATTTTACAACATCTGCCACGCAAAGGAAACAGACGGCTCATTCATCAAGAGTATTGTGGACGTGCACCGTGCCGGTAAGCCTGGTCTTGCGATGCACTGCTCACTCCACTCCTTCCACTGGAAAACGGCAGAGAATGAGAAAGACTGGCTCGACTTCTTAGGAGTGACTTCACCAAACCACGGTGCCAAAGGTGCCATTACAGTGACTCAACAAGAGAACTCAACAGGTATCCTAGATGGTCACCCAGAGTCTTGGAAAACACCAGATGGTGAACTCTACAATATCGATGCGGTCAAAGACTCAGTGACAGTACTTGCTATGGGAGACAACCATGGCGCGACCTATGCGAAAGGGAAGAAAAAAGGCGTTGTCCAAGACCCTCAACCAGTCATCTGGGTGAACCAGTGCGGAGATGGCAAAGTCTTTGGCACATCACTAGGTCACCACAATGAAACAGTAGGCTCTGATGAGTTTCTCAATATGATTGTTGAGGGAATCAAGTGGGCTGTGAAGGAGTAGCCTGAAAACTCCTGAGTCAGACTAGATATTTTAAATCCAGTGCATAGCCTGGGTTAAAAGTGATCTCAGACCAGTGAAACAAAAAGCGCACCCTGGACACAGGCTGCGCTTTTTTTATGCCCCTGAGGGGTGAAGAGGATGCTATGGAGATGAGAGGGAGACGAATACCAACTCAAAAAACTAACTGGTAGGAAAGGACGGGAGGCTGTGGGTAGATGCTTTTATGAAGCGATGGTATTGGAATGTTCCTATGATGCCTCGAAAATAGAGCACAAAGAAGACAACAGATAGAAAGATTCCTTGTAGAGATCCTGAATCAATCCACATGATGACTTTATTGGCACTAAAGAGCAGAAACATCAGAATGGCGCATGTTCGGCTCTTTTTATAAATCCCAAACGTAAAGATGATCATCAAAATGATATCAATAAAGGCGTAAAAATCGAGACCCAAGATATCAGTAACAGTGAGAGAAAGAACCGTGAGTAAGGCAGTGAGAGATATGGAGATAGTGCCTGCGATCCACGCACTTTTTATTTTTTTATGAATGTCCTCAGGAATAATGATTTCTGGGGGTGGTTCCTGTTGGGCCTGAGGCGGAGAATAGTGATCTTGAATCATTTTAAAATTGGGCGGATTTGTTAGTTTGTAAAAAAATTCGTTAGTTGGGTGCTATTTGCTCGAAAAATCGCGATTACTTAGGCTCGATCTTCCAGAGCATGGTGTGGTCGACAGTAGCGTCCTTAGAGGGGGCGAAGGCGAGCTGGCGCTTTGTTTCGTGAGCAAAGCCGCTGGAAGTGTAAGAGCCCACTTCCTTGCCATCGATATAGACGGTGAGGGTCTCGCCTTGGTGGTGGGTGACGAGCTCAAACCACTTGTCACCTTTGACGTTGACGGGGAATTGTTTGGAAAATTTAGCAGTGAGTTCAGCTCGTTCTTTTTTCTTTGAATCATCATTACGCATGGCTTTGGCCTCAGCGCTGAAGCGGCCGTTTTTCTCGTCATCGATATTGACACTTCTATTTCTAACAGTCACGCCGTTAATGTGGCCAGCGTGCACGGGTTTATATTGTTTGTCATTGAAGGCGATTTTAAAGCTCTGACCAGATGGAAATTTAACCCTCGTCCAACTAACAGCCTCTTGATAAGGCTCAGAAGTATTATGTACCAGTGAAATCGCATGGTTGGCTTTGGGTGAAAGGGTAAACTGCATGGTACCATCCACGAGATCGCACTGTTTGTCCCCTTGGGCGCGTGATTTACTGTTAGAAATCCAGTTTTCACCAAGATCTTCCTCACCATCTGGGTCTTCTCGGTTAAAATCATCCTCAAGGAGGAGCTTGCCTCTTTCATCAATGATGGCCTGGATCTTGCTGGGTATGCCAGATGGCGACTGAGTAGAATAAGAGCTATCGGGTGAATCTGTCTTTGAGCGTTGTTCTGTTAGCCATGCTTGGTCTTTTGCTGAGAGTTTGCTGATTTCGAAGGTGAAGCGGCGTAGATCAGAAGTTCTCTGCACTGTTACAGAAGTGTCTGTGGAGCTAATATAGTTAGCCTCTATAGTCACACCCTCGGCGGATGTCCATGTTCTTGCGTGGAGTGAGGTGGGGGTGATTGCTGCAATCAGAGTGCTTGTGAGTAAAGTGGATCGAGTCATCATAGGAGTAGTCTATGCGTTTTAGATATGAGTGCACGTAAGAAAAAGAAATGGTCATAGATATGAGAGCTTATGCTTGGAAAAAGCTCCACAAAGTACTATCTCTCTGAGGTATGCTGAGCACTTCACTATGGACTTATTACACAAAGACCGCACAAGAGCTCTCAGAGATGCTGCGCCACGCGAGTCTCAATCATGACGCACTAGAGACTGGGATTAAACCTTGTCAACTAGAGAGGTGTAAGGGAACTTGCTGTTATGATGGGGTGTATCTCTCAGAGGAAGAGTTCCAAAAACTAGAGCAACTTGTGGCGCAGAAACATTCTAAACTTCACGCCTATGGCCTTCATCTTGAGGAAGGTGCTTTTGAAGCTGTTAGAAATAGAACTCGTCAAAAAACCAAAGCACGCCAAGTGTCCGTAGATGAGTTAGCGGATGATTTTCCAGAGCATTTTTCGCGGACACGCTGTGTGTTTTTAGACGCAGAGAGCCGCTGTGGCCTCCAGCGACTTGCCGTGGATGAGGGGAAGCATCCCTGGTTTTATAAGCCACTGACCTGCTGGATCCATCCACTTGTGATTCAGTCTGAGCGGGGTGGTCGGCATGTGATCACTCTTGTGAATCAGGACAATGACCCCCAGAAGAAAGAAGGGTATCCAGGCTACGCCTCATGCACACATTGTGGCCGAGCAGAGAAAGATGGGCAGAGAGCGTGCAAGGTGCTAGCTCAGGAGATAGAGCACTTAGGAGCTCTCGCAGGTAGGGATTTTCTGGCAGAGCTACAAGCGCCCAAGGTGGGTTTTGGCAACCTTGCAGATGCGTATTACAGGGAGAGCTAGGTGAGCTGTTGTTCGCGGAGGTAATCGAGGGCTTTGGAGAGGCTAGATTGCTGAAGGAAGTGGTTGAGGCGGTTAGGGATATCCGCTTGGTGGGTGCTGTGCCATTGCTGGATCGCTACACTGACTTCTTGGAGTTGCTGAAGCTGCTTTTCGGGCTGTGTTTCACGAAGTTCTGTATCACTGATAACACGGAGACGCTCTTCGAGTAGTGAGGTGAGGAGGACGTAATTTGGCATAGTCAAAATAGTGAGAGGGAAAGGTCAGTAGGAACGATAAGTAGGAAAAGAAATGGCTCTGAAAGCGTATGCCCAGAGCCATCGTAGTGAGAATAGGGAAAACCTATTGACCAGGTGCAGCCCCTGGCTGTGGGACGAGGCCTTGGAGTCCCTGAGGTAGTGCAGGTCTTGGCTGTGGTGGTAGGATTTCGTGCAGTTTGAGCTCAAAGATAAGCGTGCTATTGGGCGAAATATCTGCTCCTTGGCGCTGCTCACCATAGGCGAGGTTAGGCGGAAGGTAGATCTTCCAGGAAGAGCCGACTTTCATGCTTTTGAGCGCTTCTTGGAAACCTGGGACTACACCGAGGGTAAAGGGCACTGGCTGCTCAGAAGCATCAAATTCTGTGCCATCAATGAGTGTGCCTTTGTAGCTGACCATGAAGCGAGTGCCTTGGTCTTGAGCTCCTTCTGCGGGTTCTTCGTATTGCTTGTCACCACCTTTTTCGAGTACTTCGTACTGGAGGCCTGAGTCTGTGACAGTGACTCCTTCTTTCTTCGCATTTTCTGCGAGAAATGCTTTGCCGGCTTCTAGGTTTGCGTCGCCAATTTCTTTCTCACGCTTCTGAATATTCTGCGCGAGAGCTTGCATGGCACCCCCGATTTTTTCCTGAGTCATAGCGGGCTCTGAGCCTTTGTAGGCATCCCAGAATGCGGCGACGAATTTCTCATTGTCAATGTCTTGGGCGTTTATGCCGTACTGTGACATTTCCTGCTGAAAGCGAAGTCCTGTCTGATAACCAAAGCCATAGGAGCTAAGAGTTTTGATTTCGGCAGGGTCTGTGGGAAGTTCTGGCTGAGGTGGGGCAGCTGGTGCTGCTGGAGGGGTTTGTGCCAGCGCTGTACTCGCTAAGCTAATGATGCTTGCGGATAGTATAAGGTTTGGTTTTGTCATAAAATTTGAATAGGTCATTGGAGAGGTTGGTTAAGAGGCTTACTGAGAACTTAATGAGGGAACTATTCTTACAGGGAGTGGGGTTATAGGGAATAAGGCTATAAGGAATAGGGCTGGCGCGGTGTCGGGGTAATGACCTCCATGGAGGGGCAGGCCGTGTGGAGCTGCTCGCGAAACCACTCACTGGCCGTCTCATCTCCGTGGACAAGTATGGCACGCTTGGGTTTAACATCCAGTATGTATTCTAAAATAGCATCACGGGTGGCGTGACCTGAGAAATCAAAAATATCCACAGAGCTATTGAGTACGAGTGGTTCCTTGAGTGGATCGAGCTGAATGACATCTCCTTGATTGGAGGAGCGGATATGACCTGCGGGAGAGGCTGGGTCTGCATAGCCGACAAAGACGAGGCCGTTCTTGGGGTTCTGTAGAAAACTCTGAGCGAAGACATTAGAAACTGTTTTTTCTGTCATCATGCCACTGGAGAGTGCAAATATAGCTCCGGGTCTGTAGGTGATGGGTGCGCGTTTTCTTTTCTTTGAGCTGCTGAGAATTTTCATTTCCTCACAGATCTCAAAGCCTGGGTCGATTCTGTTTTCGTAGTCGGCGTATTCGTCAAAAATACCTGTCATCTTAGTGGATAGGCCGCCAATGTAGACTGGTGTCTGCTCAGGAATGCGACCATCTTTCTTAAAGTCGTGGATCATCTTGAGCACTTCTTGTGTCTTGCCCATCGCAAAGACAGGTACCAGAGCCGAGCCCCCACGCTCGATGGGAGCCATGAGTGCCTCGCAGAATGCGGCTTCTTCTTGCTCGCGAGTGTAGTCAGGTTTTCTGGGAGTCGCTCCGCGAGTGGTCTCAATCACTAGTGTGTCTATTCCCTCTGTGGGAAAGCGGGCTCCTTGGATGAGGCGCTGGTCCTCAAACTGAATGTCTCCTGTGTAGAAGAGTGTGTGATCGGGAGATTGAATCTTCACGCCCATAGAGCCCAGGATGTGTCCCGCGTCATAGAATGTGGCGCTGGTGTTTTCTGTGAGGGTGAAAGTCTTTTCATAGCTCTGGAACTGCCAGCGCTTTTCGAGGCGGTCGAGTTCTCTATGGCCGTAAAGTGGGTATTCTGTGATGCCTAGCTCTGTGCGCTTACTCTCCATGACATTGATGGAATTGTGAAGTAAGGCACTAGTCAGGGCTCCGGCAGGTCTCGTCATGTAGACACTGGCGCTGGGCTGCTCGCGCATCAGAACGGGGAGGGCACCAGCATGGTCGAGGTGGGAGTGTGTCAGCATGATGGCGTCTACACTGTCACTGGGAATGGTCTGAAAGTGAGGAAGAGAGTCGAGACCTTCTTCTTTTGGGTGAACGCCTGCATCGAGCACAATGCGACAATCAGGTGTTTCTAATAAGTAGCTATTGGCACCGATTTCTTTGGCTCTGGCTAGGCTGGTGAAAGTCATGAATTATTGTGTTGATTGGGGGTGTATGGATAGCGGGGTGATGCGGTTGGATAGGGGAATTGGGGGCGGGGAGAATCTTCTGGTTTGTTTCTGACTTTGGCGAGGGGAATCCCGCATGAATTGTCAAAAATAAAAACAACCCTACAAGCGCATCTGTAGGGTTGTATAAAAAACGGGCAGTGGGGGGCAGTGGAGAGCGTGTTTAGATCTTGCGCTTGATCATGGCTTTTGAGCGTTGTCCCTCGATCCAGCGCTCAAATCTAGCGGAGGACTTCTGGCTCTTGACTCGTGCCTCAATACGCTCGCGCACCTCAGAGATCGGAGGAGATGGGCCAAAGCGCTTGGTAATGGTCTGAATGATCGTGTAGCCGCGCCCGTCCTCTAGCGGGCCGACAACACTTTTGGTCTTAGCGTCAAAGATGATTGCGCCGAACTCAGGAGAGAGGTCAATGCGCTGGACATCTTCCCAGAGACCTCCTTCTGAGGCGAATGCTCCAGTGGAGTGTTCTTTGGCGAGTTCAGCGAAGTTGGCACCATTTTTGAGTTTTTTGGTAATCTCTTCAGCGAGTTCTAGCTGACTTTCAGGAGTCGCTGTGATGTCCTCAGGGTCGAGCTTAGGAATGTAGATTTTTCGGTAGTCACAGCTATCCTTTGTGATGTCTCTGAGTTTGAGTTTGTGCTTCGCGTATTCCGCATTCACTTCATCAGGAGTCGGAGGTGCTGAGCTGGAGAACTGCTGGGCACGCATAGCACCTACGACGAGCTTACGCTTAGTGAGTTCTCTATACTTGTGCTGGGAGAGGCCTGATTTGGCGAGTTCTGTACGGAATTTATTTTCATCTCCATTATAGAGATCTCTGATCTGGCGCCGAATCTCTGAGTCAATAGCAGAGCGTGGGATATCGCCATTCCCGCTCTCAAAGAGGTGCAGCATGATTTCGCGATTAATGAGCTCTTCGAGGATTTTCTCACGAGCTTTAGTGAGCTCATTGTAGTAGGCAGAAGATTTTCTGGGGAAGCGAGCTTGGAGCTGGGCTTTGATAGGGGCGGCAAGGAAGTTGACTTCATTCTTTGTGACAACTTTACCATTCACCGTGGCCGCTATACCATTGATCTCAATGGCGCCATGAACCAGACTATTTAGGAGGAAAAGGGAGAATAAAAACGGGGCAAAACATTTCATGAGAATTGGAGTGGGCGTTTGATATGTAAGGATATGCAGAGGTAGTAGACTATCTTTTTGGACTTGTAAATGTTTCCCTCTGTCAGTCTTTTAGGAGAATTGAGTACTCTCTTTGGCAAGTTGCTGTAGGGGAGCTGATTTTCAAGTGGGAAATGTCAAAGAGTCCTCTGTGTGAATGTTTTGTCACATGAGTTTGTATTATACCAATGAGGAAAACTACCTGGTAGAAAGGGCGAAGAGATTTGGTGGGAGATCAAGGCGGAACCCATCGGTGATGCGAGCATCTCCGATGAGTGACAACGATGGCATCACCTCAAAGATCTAGCGAATTCGACCAGTTCGTTTTTTGAGTTGGTATGAGATCACTTTAAGCACAGAATAAAAAAGAGAGCCTCTGTAGGCTCTCTTTTTGTAAGGGTTGAAGTTGAAAGAGTCGTTGGGGAGTTCTTATGGCTCTATAATGGCATAATCGCCATCTTTTCGGCGGTAGACGATCTGGAGGACATTTCTGCGAGCATTTTGATACACGAGAAATGGTTTTTCGCTGAGTTCGAGCTCCATGATGGCTTCTTCCTTGAAGAGGTGTTTGAGCTTGAGCTCTTCACGGTGAATGATCATTGGCTCGGGATCAGTCTCGGCGTCTTCTGGGTGCTTATCCAGAATGTCAGCGGCAAAGACTTTCTCGTCGAGAAAGCGAATGGATTCCTCGGGCTTTGTGGAGCGGTAGCGCTTCATGAGGCGCGTTTTGTGTTTGCGCATCCTGCGAGCTATTTTGGAAATAGTCTCATCGAGGGAAACGTACATATCCTTTGTCTCTGAGGAGGCCTCTATGGTGATGTGGTTCGCACAGAATAAGATGATTTCAGCGATATGGCGGTTCTTTTGGACGTCGAGAACGATTTTGGCCTCGATAATTTTTGGATAATCAATGTGAAGCCCCTCTATCTTCTTTGTCGCGTAGTCGCGGAGTGAGTCTGTCACAGTTTCATGGCGGACAGTGATATTGATAGGGATATTCACGTTTCTTGTTTGCATGTGTTAGTTTGTCCTTTCTTTCATTGGGTTTCAGTGACTGCTCGTTATTTTAACCGTAGTAAAAAATAATGCAGCAATACACTATAGGACGAGAAAGCACTGTTTGGAAACAAGAAAAGAGAACTTTAAAGTATGAATTCTTCTCCGAGATAATGCTTTTTGGCGAGGGGGTCATTGGCAATTTCTTGGGCAGAGCCCTCCAAGATGACTTTGCCCTCTGTCATCACGTAGGCGTGATCGACAATTTT
This sequence comes from uncultured Verrucomicrobiales bacterium, assembly GCA_937928735.1. Taxonomy (GTDB): domain Bacteria; phylum Verrucomicrobiota; class Verrucomicrobiia; order Verrucomicrobiales; family Akkermansiaceae; genus Rubritalea. The sequence continues at coordinate 21,902 of CALFVF010000023.1, forward strand.
TAAGGTGTCACGCACAGAGTGATCTGTGATCAGGATCGATAGTCCATCTTCGTCCCTGAGTTGGCGAACGATACTGTGAATGGTCTCCACGGCCTTTGGGTCTACGGCGGCAAAGGGTTCATCAAGCATCAAAAACTTAGGGTTCGAGCAGAGGCAGCGCGCGATGGAGAGGCGGCGCTTCTCACCACCAGAGAGAGTGAGTGCGATAGACTTGCGGATTTTTGTGATACTAAAGCGCTCCAGCAAGTATTCGACACGCTCCAGGCGGGCGGCCTTAGAAAGGTCTTTTTGAGTCTCGAGTACTGCAAGTAGGTTATCTTCGACGGAGAGTTTTCTAAAAATAGAGTGTTCTTGGGGGAGGTAGCCCATACCGAGGCGAGCTCGTTTGTGCATCGGGAGGCTGGTGATGTCCTGCCCCTGGAAGGTGACACTTCCACTGGTCGGGGGCACTAAGCCTGCGATCATGTAGAAGGAGGTGGTCTTTCCTGCGCCATTTGGACCTAGGAGGCCGACAATCTCGCCAGCACCCACTGTCATGCTGACATCATTCACGACAGGCTTGCCGCTGTATTCCTTACGTAGACCCGTGGCTATGAGGGTGGTTTTAAGTGTCTTGCGTGAGGCATTGCCCTTGTCCTTGTCCTTGTCCTTGGTCTTGATCTTGGTCTTAGTCTTGGTGGTGTGAACTGATTTGGGCATGGGGACTACAATGAAGGTAAGTGAACGTTCAATGAGGAGACTGAGAAGTTATTCACTGGTCTGGTAGATGCCGATGAAGGCGTGCTTAGAGGTGCTGAGATTCCCTTCTTTATCGATGCGGATCCAGGCACCTGGTGTGGGTTTCTTGATGCGCTGAATGTTATTGCCTTGCTGGATGGAAAGGGCGCCACCTTCTAGGAGGACTTCTTCTTTCGCCGCACTGTAGTGGGCTTTTGCGGCTTTGATTTCGATGTCTTGACCTTTTTTGTCTTTACCACGGAGAATGACGTCTCCTAGGGCGACGATGTCATTGAGGCTCTCTTTGATTTTATTTTGATTCGAGGGTTTCTTCTCTTTTTTTTCTTTATCCTCAGAGTCTTTGTTTTTCTTCTTTTTGGCCTCTTCGAGCTTTTGTGGGTCAAGATAGACTTTAAGCTCCTTGCTGCAGGTGAGGGTGTAGTTGTCTTTGGTGAGGCCTGTGGCACGAACATCGACGAGGTAGCACAAGACCCCAGTTTCTACATCAAAGTACATACCGCCTTCGCACTGAATCTCGGATAAATGGGGCTGAGTATTCTCTTTGGTTGACGCTTTTGGAGCGCCTTCATTTGCAGGGCTATTGGGCCTGTTGGTGGGTTCTTGGGAGCTAGGAACACCAGCACTAATTTGTGCGAGAAAGGCAGTCGCGCCGACTCGGGTCAAAAACGTGGAAATGTCGTTTCGGCTCTTTTGGTCTCTGAGGTCTTGTTGCTTCAGCAGGTCAGAAGTCTCGGTGTGGAGGCTCTCGAACTGAGGCTGGGAGGATGCTGTGAGCTGGCGAAATCTTTGTGTTTGCTCCTCGCTGAGTTGATTGGGGTCGTAGGTGAGTTGAGAGGTGAGCCATGTCCTCGTGAGAGTGGAGAGGACACTGGGATGAAATATGCCAGAGATCAGGGGGGCAGAAGATACTGCGAATGTGGCGTGAGGCGCGGAACTTGGAGTGGAGCTCGGGGTAGAGAAAAGCTGAGTCGTCTTCTCTGTATTTTGTTCTTCGTGTGGTTTCTGGAACTGTGAGAGAACAGGGCCTTTGAGGAAGCCTTGCTGAGTCTGCCAGTCTGTGACGAGACCTTGACCCACTGTCTGGAACCGATCTCCTCTGATAGTGGTTTCTTGCTGAGAGGAAACAAGGCCTGCCTTGTACTGGTAATCTGCTTTGAGAAAATCCACACCCATGGCGAGTGAACCATCAGCACCTAGTAAGCTGATGGTGACATGATCGCCCTGAATGAGATCCTCTGACATGACAGTCAGGGTCTCTGCCTCTAGGAGAGATTTGGGACGCAGGTGCTTATCGTACCTCGGTATTTCGACCTGAGTGAGAGTGCTGCCCGCGGGGAGCATGTCCAGAGAGGGCATGCTTGAGGCGCTCTCTTTGGTAGAATCGTCTGCATATATGCCTGTAGTCGCCAGAATCCATAGACTAAGCTGAAAAACGCGATTGAGAACGATGGGCATAATGTGTTCTAGGTAAGACGAAGTGATGGGTGAAACTAACCGTGTGCGGCAGAGTGTACAGCTATGAGAGTTTTAAGAACAGATTCTATTTCACAGAGTGGAATTTGATTTGGCCCATCAGAGAGGGCTTTCTCAGGGTTCGAGTGTGTTTCCATAAATACACCATCGACACCTGTAGCGACTGCGGCGCGCGCGAGTACGGGTGCGAGTACGCCATCTCCACCTGTCGAGCCACCGAGTCCACCTGGGCGCTGTACGGAGTGTGTGGCATCAAAGATCACGCGCATGCCTTCTTCTCGGATCCAGTAGAGGGAGCGCATGTCAGTTACTAGATTATTATAGCCGAAGCTGGTTCCTCGCTCCGTGATATAGAAATCATCACAGCCAAAGGAGCGGAGCTTATTGCCGATATTCACGGTGTCCCATGGTGCGAGGAACTGGCCTTTTTTCACATTCACTGTGCGCCCTGTCTTGGCACAAGCCTCAATCAGGTCTGTTTGGCGACAGAGGAATGCGGGGATTTGTAATAAATCTATGTGTTCGGCGGCAATTTCTGCTTCTGCTGGGGTGTGAATGTCTGTGGTGACCTTAAGGCCTAGTTCCTTAGCGATTTCCCCGAGGATACGAGTTCCTTCTTTGACTCCAGGGCCACGAAAGGCGTCTCCGGAGGTGCGGTTGGCCTTATCGTAGGAGGCCTTAAAGTAAAATTCGATCCCTAGGCGCTCAGAGATTTCTTTGATCGCGCGTGCCATGTCCCAGGCAAAGGCTTCGCTTTCTAAACCGCAGGGGCCGAGGATGTAAAATGGTGATTTCATAAGGTGTTTGTGTCGTAGTCAGTGTGATGATTGTGTTCTTTAGCCCAGAGACTCTGCGGTTTTGTAGAGCTCTCGTAAGTTACTGAGAGCGAGCTCTAAGATCTTGGACTCCGCGGCATTAAGGTTGCCTTTGGTTTTGAGTTGAAGCATCTCGAGAGAATCTAGGACTGAAGAGGCCGCCTTGAGATTCACGGAGCGCTCCCCGGTGGCGGGGTGTGGCAATTGTCCTAGAAATAAGCCTGCATTTTGCGCCTGGAGTAGGACAAAATCATGGAACCTAGTGTCGATGGGCTGGGTCGCTGAATCAGCATTGTCGTGATGGGACATACGCTGGGGATGCTAGAGGCTATTGGACAATGGGCAATGCGTAAATCTATCAAGACTAGAATAAATGATCCACAATGCGCCAATCACTAGTGGGTTTAGTGGCGCTCAGCGAGATCATTATTCCACTCGATGGAGCGGCGCAGAGCGGCTAAGATGGCGATGAAGTGTTTCTGGCTCTTGGCAATGGTTCGGCAGTCGCGATCGTGTTTGAATTGGCTAAAGAGAATATTGCCAAGCTCTGAGTAGTGCTGGTTCATTTGTGACTGCAATAAGCCGATTTCTGAACGCAGATTGGACAGATCCCGGTTGGCCTTATTGAGATCTTCGGAGGGGCTTGAAATTTGATTGTTAAATTCACCACGCTCTGCACGAGCTTCGCCCTCCAGGCGGTCAATATCTGTATCGAGGGCTTTGATCTGTGACATTAGGGTCACGTTTTTTTGTTTCAGAGCTGTGAACTCTGATTTGAGCTGCTCGGAGCGTGCGACTTGCTTTTCAATGACAGAGGTATCAGCGTTCTCTTCTCTGAGGACTTTGATTTTGAGCTTTAGACCCTCGTATTGATCTTTGAGCTGTTTGGCTTGGCCAGCTAGTTCTTGTTTTTCATTGGTGAGTTCCTCCGCCTTACCAATGAGCTGGATGCGTTCTGTTTCTTTCTCACTGTGACGAGCTCGTGTATTCTGAGTGCTAGATTGTTTCTGGTGCTGTGCTTCTGCTAGGTCGTCGGATAAATTTGTGATTTTTTGCTGGAGCTCAGAAACTTTATTGTTGAGCTGGCGCAAATGCCAATAAGGAGTGTCAGTGGGTTCATAGTCTTCGCAGTCTTGCCAGAGTGTCTTACCCAGTAAGTGTTCCCCTTCTCGGAGAAGCTGGAGCTCTTGTGCTGAGTCATTGAGGCGTGCCTGTTTGCGGTGAATGCCAAACATTTTTAGAAACTGAGCAAAGGCATAAGAGGTGGAGTTCATGGAATTCGTCTTGTCGTGCGGGTGGCGCGTTGTTTCATTAGAAAACTAAGAGGAGACTCCAAGGACTGTCGCTTTGAGCTCTTCAAGTACATGAGGATCTTCAATTGTGCTGAGATTGCCAGTAATTTCACCCGTATTGACGAGTTCCTTTAGCAGGCGGCGCATGATTTTTCCACTGCGTGTTTTCGGCAGACCAGATGTGAAGTAGATCTGATCAGGCTTCGCAATCGCTCCTATAGACTGGCCAACATGCTCTCTGAGCTCGCTACTTAAGCTGGGTGATTGAGATTCCGCCGCCTTTAGGGTGACAAAGCAGACAATGGCCTCGCCCTTTAGCTCATGGGGAGCCCCAATGACAGCTGCTTCCGCAACAAGTGGGTGCGCGACAAGGGCTGATTCGATCTCAGCGGTGCCTAGGCGATGCCCCGAGACATTGAGGACATCATCGAGGCGGCCCACAATGGAAATATTCCCATGCTCATCCATGATAGCGCCATCACCTGTCGTGTATTTGCCAGGATAGTCAGACCAGTAGGTGTCTCTGTAGCGATCATCATCGCCATAGATGGTTCTTAGCATAGATGGCCAAGGCTTCTGGATGACTAATTTTCCAGCGACCCCTGGAGGGCAGGGATTCCCATTTTCATCAAGCACAGCAGCATCAATGCCAAAGAAAGGCTGAGTGGCAGTGCCTGGTCGAATCGGAGTGGCACCAGGAAGAGGGGCGATCATAATGGCGCCTGTTTCTGTCTGCCACCAAGTGTCGACAATGGGGCAGCGGCTATTGCCAATTGTTTCATAATACCAGTGCCAGGCCGCTGGATTAATTGGCTCTCCCACAGTGCCAAGAAGGCGTAGAGAGGAGAGATCATGGTCTTTAATAAACTCATCGCCAGCCTTGATAAAAGCGCGAATAGCCGTAGGGGCCGTGTAGAAAATACTGACCTTGTAGGTCTCGACAATGCTCCAGAAGCGAGAAAAATCAGGGTAATTAGGAGCTCCCTCGTACATGACTTGAGTCACGCCATTGAGCAGAGGGCCATAGGTGATATAGGAATGTCCAGTGATCCAGCCCACATCCGCCGTGCACCAGTAAACGTCATCCTTACGCAAATCAAAAACATACTTACAGGTCGTGTAGGTGCCGACCATGTAACCAGCTGTTGTGTGGAGAATGCCCTTTGGTTTCCCCGTAGAGCCAGAGGTGTAGAGAATAAAGAGAGGGTGTTCGGCATCGAGCTTGGCGGCTTCGTGCTGCCCAGGGGCTGACGCCATTTCATCATGCCACCAGGTATCACGGCCAGCCTGCATGCTGACAGGAGTGTTTGTTCTCTGGTAGACGATGACTTTTTTAATCTGTGAATTGGAGGAGATCGCCTTGTCGACATTTTCTTTTAAAGGAACAGTTTTTCCTCTTCGCCAGCCAGTATCAGCAGTAATCACCAATTCAGCCCCAGAATCCTCAATGCGATCTCGAATCGAATCGGCAGAAAACCCACCAAACACCACTGAGTGAACAGCACCTATCCTTGCACAGGCTAGCATAGCCACTGTGGCCTCAGGAATCATAGGCATGTAAATGATCACACGGGATTCGGCACCAATGCCGCTGGACTGGAGAACATTAGCGAGTTTACAGACCTCTTGGTGGAGTTCTTTATACGAGATAGCGCGGGTATCTCCTGGTTCACCCTCCCAGAGAATAGCCGCTTTCTCCCCCAATCCAGCCTCAAGGTGCCGATCAAGGCAGTTGAAGGCTAAATTCGTCTTAGCTTCCGTAAACCACTGAGCATGAGGAGACTCCCAGTTAAGTAACTGATTCCAAGGGGTAAACCAATGGAGCTCGCGAGCTTCTGCACCCCAGAATAACTCAGGTTTCTGGAGAGACATCTCATGCATTTGGCGGTACTGCGTCATACTAGATACACGCGCTTGCTGAGCAAAATCATCACTAGGAGAATAGAAAGAGTCGTTGTCAGACAGAGAAAGTGAGTTATTTGGCCGTTGATTCATGAAAATAGGAAAAGAGAGACAAAGATAAACTATTGAAAAAGCTAGAGAACAATAGTAATTCACACAAAAAGAAGGCAATCATTAAATCAAATCTCTAGTTTTAACAGGCGCGAAGCATCGAGAACGTGAAGTCACTCTGTCGCTGGTACAATAGATGAGAGCACACTATTTAAGTATTCTTAATGATAAGGGAAATTTGCTTGTAATAGAGCTTGTCAGTTCAGAGTGAATCAGTTATATCAATAAGAAGTGATTGCAAAAGTTATTAAATTAAGTCTTGCGTTAGTCACTACAACTGATTATAAAACCCATATCTCTTTATAACTATACATTAACCTAAGATGAAAAACGTAATACTCGCTGCAGCAATAGCAGCAACAACCTCCGTATGTTTTGGTAGTGATCCTGTTCAAGGTGGGCCTACTGGATCATTAGAAGTCGATAGAACAGTAGTTCGCGCAGGTGGTACGCCTACAGTATCATGGAATATAAATTTCCCTCCATTGCTTACCGAGACAGTGGATATCAATGGTGAGCCTGGTGGAACTACGCCAGTGAACACAGGTGCTGAGATAGAGACAAAAACTCGTGTTCAAGTAGAAGTTTACATGATTGGTACAGCTGTGAGTAATCACCATCAAGCTACCAATACAGAGATTAATTTGGGCGGTTCATGGTTGCCTGTTTACAGAGGTTTTGGACGTGATATCGACTCCACTACTCCAGTGATTACTCAAACAGTGCCAGCAGGTACTAAAATTGAGGTGCGTTCTCAGGTTACAGCGGGAAATACAATCTTCGGCTATTTAGGTGCTGGTGTGCGTTACTCTAGTACGTCTAAAAACATGCTGGTGATGACAGATGGCGCTACTCCTGATTCTCGTCAGGGTTGGGGTGGAGATCAGTCTCTTGAGGACTACGTTCGTCCTTACTTAGCTGCAGACGGGTCATTTGATCTTGGTGAGTCAGATATTATGATTGCTGCAGAACTCACTCACTCACGGGCTCGTATTAATGAAGCTGGCTACGATTCAAACGACAGTATTGTACTTGTTCGTTTCGTTAATGTAGACTAAATTGTCTTTATGATTAAGCGCTACACAAGCGTCAGCGTGACGCTTATTAGTGTGTTAGCCTGTTTGACATCTAACCAAACGGCCTTCTCAGAAGAAAAAAATGAGGAGGTTCCGTTTGGTGATTATAAACCGGTTGGCAAAGAGGAAGTTGTTAAGACAGACAAGCCCCTAGCTGCTCTGATAAACATTGCGGGGGCAAAGAGTTGGACTAAGGTGCCAGAAGGTTCTTTAATTCATGTGCCCAAGCGCTTCCAGTCAGCAGTCGGGCAGCGTAAAGGAAAACAAGTGAAATGGAGTGAGTTTTACAAAAAAAATAGAGGCATGATTCAGCTCCATAAAGTAACAATAGAACAGGCTCGCGGCTTTGAAGTGTTTGACGAAGATACACTAAAAGCATTCCAGACAAGTGGAAGAATTGTAGTAGCGACCTTCGGAAATAGCATTATATCAGTGAATAAGGCTGCTTTTGAAATTGAAAAAAAAGATCAATAAAACCCATATAATTACATGAAATACGCAATTATTTTACTGGCCGCTTCAGCATTTAGCGTGAATGCCAGAGAGTATGTCACATACATTACCCAAACAAATGTGTTTCCTAATCCCAATGGAAACGGTACGTTGACAAACACGTCAATCATTGCTGATATTGAGCCAGTAGGTAGTCAAACAGCAAGTTCAGCAGTAATGGGGAGGGCAACATTCCAACTTATTGCCGATGAGGTTCCAACAGAGGAAGAAATCGCTAATAAGGTTCCAGTGAGACAACACATTATGGACACAAATGGTGTTGTTGAGTATGACATTTCCGTAAACCTTTCGGTTATTGGGCCTGCTGCTGACCCTCATAATGCTAGTAAACCTGAAGGTGTGCCAGCACGCACAAAAGTTGGACAAGGCTTCAGTGTCGAGTATGATGTCAGTGGATTGCAGCAACCTGGAACTATTGACCCGGAAAGAGGTGATGTTTGGCCATTAGCTGCAACTGAGCTGAAACTACAACACGTCGTTGATGACTTCAGAAATTCTGCAGCTAGCACTGCTTTCCAAGGAAGAATTGCTTCTAATGGTATAACAACGGTATCTCATAACGCTGGGCTGGCTCCTGTAGCAGGTAATGTTGGAGATGCTGGTGTCTTGGGTGAAGAGACGTTTAGTGTATTTATATTACCTGATGCCGATCATCCTGAAAATGTATTTCAAGATGAAGGTTCTATATTGATTCACCCTAAAGAGAACGGGGATCTAGACTTAGAGCCTCGACTTGAACCTGGTGTAACTGCTTATAGAATAGCACCATCAATTCCAACTATAGCGAATAATGTCTATCCTGATGGTAAAATATTTGTACGTGTCACAGGCGGCGCTTTAACACAACCGCTGTTCATTGGTCGCAGAAGAAATACTGGTTCGGAATCGGCTAATTATGAGTTTACTCTCAAAGATTTAGACTCTCAACTACCTGGATCAGGAACCTACACTGTCCAACTTCGATATGTTGATTATTTCTACAGTCCAAACAACGCGCTTCTACAAAGACAGAGTATTGTATTAGATACAGAACAGTTTACGCTTAATCGTAGTATCAATGTTCGTGGTAGCGTCTTCTCAGCTGAATAAACTTTGTAAAAAATAATTTTAATTTATCAAACGGGTATGTGCTGATGCACATACCCGTTTTTATGTCTAATTCTTGAACTCGACGATTAAAAAAAATCGAGTTTAGGTGACTCAACAGTTGTGCGAGGAAGAATGCTTTTCTAATTAGGCTTCTCTCTAGATTTTGAGTCTAAGCTGGAGAACTAATATAAAAATAACTCGTACACAGAACTACAATGATTTTATCTCGTGTGTTTTGTAGAGGGTAGCTGTGACCTATGTGAACAACTGCTTTTATTTGAACTATTGCTAATTGTACTGCTGATCATCATTTAAACTTTTTAGTGCGAGCATGGTTTAGCTAATTATTTAGCCAAGGCATCTACCAAACAGGGCGCCTCGTCACTCCTATTTTCCTGATGACGGGTTTATAACTCATTAGACACACCAACACTCTTCCTATTGGAAAAATGTGTTGGCAATGAAAGTCCCCCCAAGCTATATCTCTTTAGGAAGTAACTAGAATGGCGTATTTCCAGGTTGAGTCTATGCGTCAAAAAAAGTAGCACCCATGATCAGTAGGTGGAAAATCTGCCAATGTGTTCACACTGAGTTCAAGAAGCTATCTAAGAGACACGATATGAAACTCTGTAACCTTATCTAAAGAATTTAAGAGCTGATTAGTTTGTCGAGTGTTGAGTTATCAGCGCAAAACACCAGAGGGATTGAAGTGCAGAGCTTTCTAAGAGTTATACTGAGAGGCTGGATGAGGAGCCTACAGAGTATGACCCATTCGGTTCTTTTTGGTCTCTAGGTATTTTTCGTTGTGGGGGTTTGAGTTGGCGAGGATGGGGATTTGTTCGACTATCTCTAGGTCGTAGCCTTCGAGGCTGATGACTTTTTTGGGATTATTGGTGAGGAGTCTGATTTTACGGATTCCTAAGTCGCTGAGCATTTGGGCTCCCGTACCGTAGTCTCTGAGGTCAGATTTGAATCCAAGTTTCTCATTAGCTTCGATTGTGTCATAGCCTTGTTCCTGGAGCTTATAGGCATGGATTTTTGCGGGGAGGCCTATGCCTCGTCCTTCTTGGCGTAGATAGAGCAGCACGCCTCCTTCTTTAGCAATTTGCTCCATGGCTCCGTGGAGTTGACCACCGCAGTCACAGCGCTGTGACATGAAGACATCTCCTGTGAGGCACTCAGAGTGGACGCGTACAAGAACTGGTTCTTCGGGGTTAATGTCGCCTTTACGTAGCGCTAGGTGATGGGAATCATCTGTATCCACTTCGTAGAGGTGACAGTCAAAGTCCCCCCAGTCTGTGGGTAATTGGATCACTTCTGTGCAGTGTACGTGCTTTTCGGAGCGGCGTCTGTACTCGATGAGTTGGCTAATAGTGCAGGCTTTGAGCTGGTGTTCTTTCTGGTAGTCTCCGAGGTCTCCAATGCGTGCCATCGTGCCATCGGGATTCATGATTTCACAGATGACTCCCGCTGGTGCTAGTCCGGCTAGGCTGGCGAGGTCGACGGCGGCTTCTGTGTGTCCAGCGCGTTGGAGCACTCCTCCAGCAACGGCTTGGAGGGGGAAGACGTGCCCTGGTTGGACTAGGTCTTTGGGGCTGGAGTGGCGCTCAGCAAGTAGGCGTATTGTTTTGGCGCGGTCTGCGGCAGATATTCCTGTGCTGATGCCTTCGGCAGCGTCGATGGATATGGTGAATGCTGTTTTGAGAGCTTCTCGGTTGTGTCTGCTCATTTGTGGGAGGTTTAAGCGAGTGGTGCATTCTTCTGTAATTGGAGCGCAGATGAGACCCCGGCCATGATTGGCCATGAATGCGACTGATTGAGCTGTGATGGTCTCGGCTGCACAGATGAGATCGGCTTCATTTTCACGATCTGGATCATCCGCGACAATGACGATACGACCTTCCTTTATCTCTTCGATGACTTCTTCGATAGGGTGAAATGTGAGCTCGTTCATGGTGTATCAACGGTGTGGATTAGTTCTGTGTGCCTCTGGTCTACCAAAAAAGAATAGCTGAGGCGAGTACGGCGACACCGTAGGCGAGGCCACTGAGAGAGAGTGCTTTCCAGCGAGCTGAGGTGCGTGTTGACCACTGCACGGCGTCCCGAAAGACATAGGGCACGCCGACAAAGAACATGCCTGCTGTGAGAATTCCATAGGAGTAGATGGGAATGAGCAGAGAGCTGAGCTGTGGCTGCTGAAATGCTGCCATGAGTAGGGGCAGGGCCGCTAGCAAGCAGAGAAACCCGAGGGCTCGTACTGCTAAAAATTCTTTGACCTCTGTTGTGACGAGGTAGGCAACCACTGGTACGACGTAAAAGAGAATTGGTTTGAGGCGGTTAAAATCCTCGCCAAGATCCATGGCAAGTGGGCTTTTAAACATTGTTGGCGGTATGATATAGAGCCAGAACCACAAAAAGGCGATCCACATGAGTATTGTGCCAACGAGTGTATTGCGGTGAAATTTCTGTAAAAACGCTTTGGTTGATGATTCCTGTGTGAGTAAGCAGAGATGGGTGCCAATCAAGAAAGCTCCCAGAGCATAGCCTGCAAGATGCAGTGGAATATCATCATAGATGTGCATAATTTTGTACTGAGATGGGTATGTCAGGATCTGCATCTGGTAAAGCAGAATCCCTGAAATCTCATGGTGGTTTCGGTGCTGAAAGTGACTGACTCTGGGAGGAAGATTAGAATCCTTGAAATCTCTGCTGGACGCACCAGAAGAATAGCTTCATAGGTATGTTGCTCCTGAGATGTGGAGTAGAAAGATTAAGATTATTATGGATATTCAAATTGCAACTCTCTGTGACCACGCGGCTGACTACAATGGTAAGATGGTCATTACTGGTACGTTCGATACTCTCGCTGCGCCTCAAATGCCGGTGGTTCAGCCTCACTGCTGCCTTGCGATGCGTCTCTGCATCACTCCTGAAGATAGCGGTCAGCGTAAATTCTCAGTGAATATTATTGATGAGGATGGTACCTCAATTAATGAGCAGATGCCAATTGAGGCTGATATGCCCATTGAACTTCCTGATTCTGTTCCTTTTATGACTCGTAATTTGATTTTGAATCTTCAAGGATTGAAGTTTGAAGATGAGGGGATTTATAGTATTGATATCACTGTGGACGAGGAGCTTGTTCAGCGTATTCCGTTGCGCATTGTGAAGGTGGATGCTCCACAAGGTCAGCCAGTGAATGAATAGTGTTTTCTGGTTCTAAGGTGCTATTACTGTGATGAAATAAAGGCTATGACGACACAAAGCTTCTATCAATCAGTCATTATTACTGGAGCCTCTTCGGGCTTGGGAGAGGAGTTTGCCCGTCAGTTAGCGCCGCGCTGCGCCCGTATGACGCTGGTGGCTCGGCGGATTGATCGCCTTGAGCAGGTGGCGATAGACCTTATGACGGATTTTCCTGAACTGAAAATTCAGTGCATGCAGGCTGATCTTGTCGTTGCTGAGCAGAGGGAGTGGTTTATTTCCTGCGTGAAGGAGGAGGAAATCACACCAGATTTAGTCATTAATAATGCGGGGATGGGAGATTATGGCGAATTTGTTAGTGCAGATTGGTCTAAGCTGGAGCAAATGCTTCAGCTCAATATGGTGGCATTGACTCACACTGTTCATGGTCTTCTACCAAAAATGGTGGCAAATGGTGGCGGTGAGATTCTCAATGTCAGTTCACTGGCAAGTGTGTTACCGATTCCTGAATTTGCTGTTTATGCCGCGACTAAGGCTTATGTTACAAGTTTCTCAGAGGCATTGCGTCTTGAGCTAGAGGCTTTCAATGTTCATGTTATGGCGCTTTGTCCAGGGCCTGTGCACACGGAGTTTGGTTCTGTAGCGATGCGAGATCAGGAGAGTTCTGCTCTGCCTGGGAGGGAGTTTTTCTACGTGGAGAAAGAGACGGTGGTGACTGACGCGCTTAGGGGCTTGGAGAATCGTCGTGTTCGAGTCTACCCAGGCTGGAAGGTGGCATTACTAGCTACAGCGATTTCAGCCCTGCCTATTGTGTTGCTGCGCCCACTGCTGCGTGCTCGAGTAAATAGCTAGGACTGTGTAAAAGCCCTCTAAGGAGAGGTTTGTTAAGGCCTCACTATCTCTATTTTTTTGAGTTGATAGACACTGAGTTGTTTATTGGATTCTCCCCATGTGCTCATGCGCTATAAGTTAAGAGAAGGGGAGCTTATTTACTCAGGAGTATTTGTAAAAAAGAGCCTCAGATGAATCTGAGGCTCTTTTGGTGTGACACTACTTCGTGTCGGGATTACTTGCTGTCGTAGCGGTCGAGGTTCATGACCTTGTCCCAGACTTGCACGAACTCTGTAACAAAGCGCTGCTTCGCATCTTCACTTGCGTAGACTTCGGCAATACTGCGTAGCTGTGAGTTTGAGCCAAAGATTAGGTCAACAGACGAGGCTGTCCACTTGACTTCACCAGACTTACGATCACGGCCTTCAAAGAAATGCTCACAGGCTGGTGAGACTTTCCATGTTGTGTCCATGTCGAGTAGATTGACAAAGAAGTCATTACTTAGGGTACCTGGCTTGTCCGTGAAGACACCTAGCTCAGGGAAGCCAACATTGGTGTCGAGAACGCGGAGACCACCGACAAGTACTGTCATCTCTGGAGCAGAGAGTGAGAGAAGCTGGGCGCGATCGACGAGGTCTTCAGGAGCTGGTCGGTCCAGTGTGCGGCCAAGGAAGTTTCTAAAGCCATCCTTCTCAACTTCAAGGTGAGCAAATGAGTCGACATCTGTCATTTCCTGAGTCGCATCGACACGACCTGGTGTGAATGGGACTTGGATGTCCTGACCACCGTCTTTGGCGGCTTTTTCAATCGCAGCACAGCCACCTAGGACAATGAGGTCTGCAACAGAGACTTTCACATTATCACTGCGTGAGCTATTGAAGTCTGACTGGATTTTCTCAATGACAGGAAGCACCTTAGCGAGCTGCTCAGGGTTATTGACTGCCCAGTCCTTCTGAGGTGCGAGGCGGATGCGTGCACCATTAGCACCACCACGCTTGTCGCTATCACGGTAGGAAGAGGCTGAGGCCCATGCTGTGGAGACGAGCTGAGGAACTGAGAGACCAGAATCAAGTAGCTGTGTCTTTAGATTGTCGATTTCTTGCTGACCGATTTGTTTGTAGTCTGCTTCTGGAAGTGGATCTTGCCAGAGGCGGTCTGTCGGGAAGCCGTCACCGAGGTAACGTGATGTCGGGCCTAGATCACGGTGCGTGAGCTTAAACCATGCATCCGCGAATGCGGCTTTGAACTGATCAGGATTCTGGAAGAAGCGTCTTGCGATTTTTTCGTACGCTGGGTCTTCTCTCAGGGCGATGTCTGAGGTGAACATGATCGGCGTGTGTGTGACACCCGGAGTGTGTGCATCAGGTACTGTGTTTTTCGCCGCGCCATTCTGTGGGATCCACTGCTTGGCTCCACCAGGGCTCTCGGTGAGCTCCCATTCGTAGGTGAAGAGGTTTACGAGGTAGCTGTGTGACCATCGAGTTGGTGTGCTTGTCCATGCTCCTTCGAGTCCGCTGGTAATAGTGTCTGCACCATTGCCTTTTCCGTAGGAGTTCTTCCAGCCAAAGCCTTGCTCTTCGATGCTAGCACCTTCTGGCTCTGGGCCGACGTGCTTGCTGGCTGAAGCGGCTCCGTGGGCTTTACCAAAGGTGTGACCACCTGCGATAAGGGCGATAGTTTCCTCATCATTCATGGCCATGCGGCCAAATGTTTCGCGAATGTCTTTGGCTGATTCGAGAGGATCTGGGTTGCCGTGAGGGCCTTCTGGATTCACGTAAATGAGCCCCATTTCGACAGCGGCGAGTGGCTTCTCGAGTTCACGGTCTCCAGAGTATCTCTTGTCATCGGTGAGCCATTTGTCCTCAGCTCCCCAGTAGACGTCTTCTTGGGGTTCCCAGACATCTTCACGACCACCTGCAAAACCTGCTGTCTCGAAGCCCATGGACTCGAGCGCGCAGTTACCGGCAAGGATCATGAGATCTGCCCATGAGATCTTCTGACCATACTTTTGTTTGATCGGCCAGAGTAGGCGGCGTGCCTTATCGAGGTTACCATTATCTGGCCAGCTATTGAGTGGCGCGAAGCGCTGTGTACCATCAGAGGCGCCGCCTCGACCATCAGTCACGCGGTAAGTACCAGCACTGTGCCAAGCCATGCGGATAAAGAAGGGACCGTAGTGGCCATAGTCTGCTGGCCACCAGTCCTGAGAGGTGACCATGAGTTCATTGATGTCTTTTTTGAGAGCATCCATATCGAGTTTGGCAAACTCTTGTGCGTAGTCAAAATCAGGCTGAAGTGGATTCCCTTTTTGAGAGTTCTGGTGAAGAATGCTTAAGTTGAGTTTATTGGGCCACCAGTCATTGGTTGTTTTTGCTGAGGCGACGGTGTGTCTGGCACTGTGGGCGGCTTTGGCGCCCATGACTGGGCATGATTCGATGTCTTTCATGTTAGCGTGGTGTGGTTGTTCTGCCAGGAGGGGATTACTCAGTAATATAGCATGGAAGCTAGCAGCAGCGATCCAGGTGCGGGGGGCGATGGATCGAAGTAGGGTGTTGTTGTTCATTATGTATATATATGGATTCGTGCGCTTAGAGGATAACGAGAATTTAAACTAGGATGTTCGTAATTTAGAATTATTCCATATTAGCGTATTTGACGGAGGAATTTCTCATGTACACCTCCGCGAAAAGAAGTCGCTTAGTAGAGTGAAAAAAGCTAGAAGAAATCATGTGGCTTTGGTCAAAATTATCTTCAAAGAAATGGATGGATGCCTGGGAGGAGCGTTTTTATGGAAATCCGAATGCTGTGATCTCAGAATTAAGTACTGGGAAGTCTGTGCGTGTGGAGGTCTACTGTGAGACCAAGAAGCAGGGGCTAGAGATTCAGAAGCAATTTGGAGGTTCTCTGCGAGAGCTCAAAATGAAGAACTGGGCAGCCATCAATGCGCAGCCAAGACCTCCGCTAAAGATTCGTGACGCGGTCGTCATTACAGGAAGTAGAGACTCTAAGGAGAAAGAAAAACTAAAGAATGAGTTTCCCAAGCGCCATGTGGTGCAAATCCCCGCTGAGATGGCCTTCGGCACTGGTGACCATGCTACGACCTCCACTTGTCTACGACTGTTAGTGGATCAAGCGCGCTTACAGGAAGATGACTGGGATATGTTAGACTTGGGCTGTGGAACTGCTGTGCTTGCGATAGTGGCTAAGCTGCTGGGAGCGAAATGCTGTGAAGCGCATGACTTTGATCCTCAGGCTGTGAAGGTGTCTAGGGATAATGTGCAGCTCAATGAGCTAGAGGGAATTGTCGTGAAAGAGCAAGATGTCCTCAAGTGGTCACCCAAGAAGCAATGGGACATTGTGGTGGCCAATATGTTTTCAACGATACTGCAGCAGGCATTCCCAACGATCGTGGCCTGCATGAAGCCTGAGGGCTCTCTGATTGTCTCTGGTATCTTGGTGGATCAGTGGCCAGAGACGCGGGGAGTGGCTGAGAGTGCGGGATTAGAGTTCGAGAAGACGGTGAAGAAGGGGAAGTGGATGACGGCCCTCGGACGCCTTCGCGAAGACTAAGGAGAATGGATGAAGACAAAAAAGCTCAGTTCATTGTTGTGACAAGGGACTGAGCTTTTGATGTGTGGAGCTTTTTGATGAGGAATTTGGGCAGAAGGCCTTAGAAACTGGCTTCTTCGCCAAGCTGGGCGACACTGACTTCTCCTTGGTGAATGTCTTTTAGGGCATCACAGAGTATGTTGGATCGTTTTTCTTCACCGTGGACAAGCCAGACTTTCTTCTTTGTCCCGCTCATGGCATTGAAGTAGTCAACAAGTTCGGAGTGGTCTGCGTGACCAGAGAAGGAGTCCACAATTTCTACATTCGCTCGCAGTGGATACTCAGCGCCGAAGATGCGGACTTTTTCCCAGCCTTCGCGGATTTTCCAACCAAGGGTGTTTTGGGCGCAGTAGCCAACAAAGAGAATGGTGTTACGTTCATCGGCAATGGAGTTTTTGAGGTGGTGGAGGATTCTGCCTGCCTCACACATTCCACTGGCAGAGATGATGATGCTCTGGTCTTTTTTGGCATTGAGTTCTTTTGAGCTCTTTACAGAGCGCACGAGTGTTAGGCCTTCAAAACCAAAGGGATTGCGCTTCTCAAAGAGGAATTCATAGACCTCTTTATTAAAACACTCGGGATGGAGGCGGAAAATCTCTGTGGCATTCACTGCGAGTGGGCTATCCACATAGACAGGTACCTCGGGGATTTTCTTTTCCTCAAAGAGTTGGTGCAAGACGTAGAGGAGTTGCTGGGTGCGTTCCACAGCGAAAGCAGGGATGACGACTTTCCCGCCTTTTTCGAGAGCTCGATTGAGAATGGTGGCGATGCGATCGTCCGCTTTTGTGCCTAGTTCATGCTCTCTGCCACCATAGGTGGACTCCATGAGTAGGTAGTCGATGTCTTTTGCCGCATCAGGGTCGCGCAGGATGTCATTGTCGCCACGGCCGACGTCTCCGGAGAAGAGGAAGCGCTTTGTCTTACCGTCTTCTTTGTCGTTTATTTCGAGTAGGATCTGGGCACTGCCAAGAATATGCCCAGCATCGAGGAACTCGAGAGTGACTCCCTCTGCAATCATCATAGGACGCTTGTAGCCGACATTAATAAACTGTCTCATGCAGCGCTCAGCATCGATCTCTGAGTAGAGAGGCTCGACTTCTGGGAGGCCTTTTTTGGCGCGCTTTTTATTGAGGTATTCAACATCACTTTTCTGAATCCGTGCAGAGTCTGAGAGCATGATCTGGCAGAGATCTCGTGTTGCGAAGGTGGCATAGATATTACCATCGAAGCCATTTTTTGTGAGGTTGGGGAGGTTACCACTATGGTCGATGTGGGCGTGGCTGAGGATGACGGCATCGAGTTCTTTCGGGTCAAAGTGTGGGAAATTACAGTTAATTTCATAAGCGTCATCGCGCCTTCCTTGATAAAGTCCACAATCGAGCAAAATCTTTTTGCCATTGATTTCTAGAAGGTGCTGAGACCCTGTTGTCGTACCGGCTGCGCCACAAAATTTTAATTTCATAAGTTTAAGTGAAACTAATACTATGTGACTGACAGAAGGCTGCCAGAGGAAAATGACATAATACCAACTCAAAAAACTATCTGGTAGAATTCGCTAGATCTTTGAGGAGATACCATCGTTGTCACTCACCCGTAGATGCTCGCATCACCGGTGGGTTCCGCCTTGATCTCCCACCAAATCTCTTCGCGCTTTCTACCAATTAGTTTTCCTCATTGGTAGAAACTAGCGAGAGGCTTTCTGAGCAAAATGTCTCCCGTGTGGTTGGTGGCTGGAGGTGCCTTTAAGAAGATTTTTGACTTCTTGGTAGATAGGGGCGTGTGAAGGCGTCCTGAAAGTCGAAGACATCATGGAAGTCCTCTATGGTGTCACTGTCTTGCTTGCCAAACATGCCTTCTCCGATGAGCTGGAAGACCATGTCACCGATGTCTGCTGTTTTATTGAGTCCCCATTCCTCAAGTAGGGTGATCGCCATGGGGCCGTATTCTTTGAGTGCTAGATCGCGGAAGCCAAAGAGTAGCTCCTGGGCCGTGACGTGCCGGTTGGGTTGCTTGCTCTCTGTGATGGTAGAGACTGTGGTATTGAGTGCCTCACTCAGGAAGGTGTAGGCCTCTGTCTCGAAGCGTGGGTCGCGCTCTCTGATATTGTGAACAGCTTGATCAAAGTGGAGCGGTTTCATGGTGCGTGCTACTGGGCTGCGAGAATAATCTCAGTACCGATGCCTGATTGGGTGAAGATTTCAAGTAAGAGTGAGTGCTCGCGGCGGCCATCAATGAAGTGTACTTTTCCGACACCGTGATGGAGGGCGTCTAGGGCGGAGTTCATTTTAGGGATCATGCCGCCCGCTATTGTGCCATCTTTGAGTAGCTCCTGGGCGAAGGCTTCGTGAATTGAGGGGATGAGGGTGGTGGTGTCTTTGGGGTCAGCCATGACTCCTGGGACATCAGAGAGGTAAATGAGTTTGGCGGCTTTGAGTTCCTTAGCGAGGGCAGCAGCTGCGAGGTCGGCGTTGACATTGAGTAGCTTTCCGCTGTCTTTTTCGGCCGCGAGAGGGGAGATGACGGGGACAGTTTCTGAGTGAATGGCTTGATGAATATACTCGAGCTTGCAGTGAACAACTTGCCCCACACGGCCGACGTCACAGGACTGGCCGTCTGCATCGAGTGCTTGGATTCTCTCTCCCACAAAGACTTCAGATCCTGGGAAACCTACGGACTTGCCACCATAGTGGAGAATCATATCCACGAGGCCTGGATTGAGTGTTTTTGAGAGGGTATTTTCAACAATATTGATGGCTTCAGGGCTAGTGACTCGAAAGCCACCGATGAACTTCGCCTCTAGGCCTGCTTCTTGCATGGCACTGGATATGGCCTTACCCCCACCATGGACAATCACTGGATTAATGCCTGCGACCTCCAGAAAGACGATGTCCCGCATGACTTGGCGCACTAGCTGGGGGTCATCCATGGCAGAACCCCCCATTTTAATCAAAAACGTCTCACCTCGGAAGGACTGTAGGTAGGGTAGAGCTTCTATGAGAACAGAAGCTTTGAGCGTGGTAGATTCTATAGGATTCATCGTGGGAAATTAGCTGGAAGACTTAGTCCTCTGTGGCTGGTTCTAGGGAAGTGTCAGAGGAGGACTTAGCCATGGAGACGAGAGGAGCGAAGAAGAAACTCACAAGCCAGCCGACAATCGCTGTCGTGAAGGCGGCAGATGCTGGCATCCACATATTACGGAATGAAGAGAGAGTGACAAGTACTGGCCATAGGGTGACTAGGGTAAGAATGAAGTAGACGTGGCGCTTTAGGGGGCGAAACTCCAGAAACCACGCGAAGAGAATAGCGATATCTGCGAGTACGATGAGCTCTGCCCAGCGCGGTAGGCGATAATAGGTGGTGAGGAAGTCTGTGCGTGGGGCGGCGTGTATGGCTCCTAGATTCTCGATGCTAGAGAGTGTTGTTTCTGAGTTGGCTGAGAGTGAGACGATAGGCTTGAACTGTGCTTCCTTCGCCCAGGGGTAGTCTGCGGAGCGGGGGGTGAGTGCGTGAGCTGGGAGGATTTCTTTGGGGCCTGCATAGGCACCAAATTCATTGAGTTTGAGAATAGGGCCTGAGTCTCCGAGGAGGATGAATTCTCCCAGTGCAATGGTGATTTCTTCTAGAGCGATATCTTCTAGCAAAATGAGTTGGAGTAGTGAGAAGGAGGGCACAAGGGAGTCTCCCCATTGCAGAAGGAGTTGGTGGGAGTTCGCGGCCGTGGATTGGCTATTGAAACCCACCAGTGTATTGGTCGGGGGAAGAAAGGAAGGAGGAAGTGCCTGGGCATTGACTTTGGGAATAAGAGGGCTAGTGCCTGTGATGTTTTCAGAAGGAATAGTGGCGATATAGTAGGGGATTTCCTCGGCCTCAGCTCGGTAGCTGAGCTCGAGCGCGGCGTAGACAGTTTGGTAGTTCTCGAGACTTAGGGTGAGTGCGTCTAGGGTGTTTTGATCGGCATTGTGCCAGCTTAGTGGAACATTTAAGGTGAGAGAGGAGCACTCATGAGTATCGTGGAGTTTAGCTATGATGGTGGCTAGAGTGAGTGGGTTTTCGACAGTTTGGAGATGGTCGGAGGTAGGCTGGAATTCTAATAAACTGATGGAAGGTGGCTGACTGGTTCCTTCCTTTAGGTAGTGAACACGCCGAGTGGTGTCGCCTAGTTGATGTGGCTCGACCACGGTGGAACCAGCAGAGAAGGTGTGGGCGCTCTGCGGGAAAATGGTCGCATCAATCATGCGAGCCATAGGGAAGGTGAAAATACCTTCTAACATGAGCCACCCTACCAGTAGTGTGAGAAAGGCGGCGCAGACTTTGATATAAAAACTTTGTTTCAAAGGAAATTTACTTGGCAGAATATTGATCCAAAACAGGTAAAATAGCCTCTGCGAATTCTGTGCCCTCAACTAAGTTCCTGAGTAGGGCACTTGCTGTGGGGATGTGCTGGGCGTACCAAGATTCGTGTTTATTGGTCACTAGGTTACCGTAGGCGCCTAGTGCTTGCATGAGGCGCTGGATGGCGCATTTAGTAAGAATGTCCTCAATGGGACGCTCCTCTGTAATCTCCTCCCATAGTGTGAGGAGCTTTTCTACCTCCTCAGCAGAGTGGTTCATGTAGGGATCATAGATGAAGGAGGCGAGGTCGTATTCTTGGCGACCACGGCGCATTCCTTGGAAGTCGATGAGGTAGGCGGTGTTGTCTTTAATGAGTACGTTCTGTGACTGTAAGTCGCGGTGCACGAGGTTTCTCGCAGAGGCTCCGAGCTGCTGGGAGAGATCTTTGAGAGCGGGGTGTTCTCTGAGGGGTGTTGTCTCTCCACTGCTCATGCCAACATAATATTCGGCAAAAAAATCATAGAAATACTCCTGTTCCCACTCGTAGAGAGACGCATCAAATGGGGGCTGAAATTCTAGCTCCTTGGGTGCTCTGGTGTAGAAGAGCTTGTCGAGTTGCTCAAAGACGGAGCGATAAATCGGCTCTCGGGTCTCCCAGGGTTCATCCTTGAGACTGAGTAGGTCCTCATCACCCAAATCTTCGACAATGGCACAGCAGCGCCCCGTGTTATTGTAGAGAACTTGTGGCACGTGGAAGCGATTCTGACGTAAGAATTCAGCCACTGGCAGGTAGTTGGCACTATCGGCTCTCTCAAGTGTGTAGTGAATGCCGATATAGGTGGGATGCCCTTGTGGCTTCAGACGAATAATGGTTCTGCCTGAGGCTCCCTTCGTAATAGGCTCAATGATGACCTTGTCGGTGGGACTAAGCTCAAGATGATTTTTGATCGCAGTGAGTAGAGTATTGGTAGGCATGGGAATGGGTCAAGGTGGAGGATTCTGTGTGGGAGAGTGAAAAAGAAAAAATAGTCTCTAGGGTTAGATCTCGAAGATTTGGTCGTGGGCTTAGAGGTCTTTTTGACTGTGATTACCTGAGGCATGCTGACGCACAATACAATGATCAAGTTTTGTGTTTTTGGAAAGAACCGCTTTTGGCCAAATGACAGAATGTTTCACCTCACAGCCCTCAGCAATGATCACACCCGCGCCGATCGTACTTGTAGCATCGACCTTTGCTGAGGGGTGAATCACAGCCTCTGGGTGGATGCCTGCGGGATGCTCGGCAGTGAGTGCGAGCTGTTGATTCACCTTAAGATAGACTTCTCTTGTCCCTAAATCATTCCAAGAAATAGGGGGAGAAAGAAAGGCCTCGAGCTTACCAGCCTCAGCCAGTTTTAGAAAAGTTGGGATAATGGAAACGGGCCTGCTCTTGGGTGTACTCTTGGGGATTTGCTCAAGAATAGCAGGGCGCGTGCAGTAAATCCCACTAAATTGGTGGGTGCCCGCGTGAATTCCACGTTCATATCGCAGATCTGAAATGAGATTGCCATTTAGTGCGATATTGCAGTTCGGCCCTTCCGCTAAGAGGGCGAGTGTGGTGGTAGCCTCAGATTGGCTGTGCTGCTGCATGAGGTCTTTTAGCGAGAGGTTACTCATAATGTCTCCATTGACCACAAGAATGGATTCTCCCTGGAAGAAAGATTCGATTTGCTTCAGCCCGCCACCTGTATCTAGTAGAATAGGCTCGTGGGAAAATGTGATTGGATAGCCACGGTAGGTCTGCTTGGGAAATGCCTTTGACCACTCCTCGGCCAAATGATGGGTATTGATGATAAAGGAGGTGATACCTGCCTCGATGCAGGCATCAAGGGTGTGTTCTACCAGAGGGCGATTGGCAATGGGGACGAGGGGCTTTGGCAGGGAGTGAGTGAGGGGCTGGAGGCGGGTGCCGAGGCCAGCGCCTAGGATAAATGCTTTTGAGATAGAGCTCACGTTGATTGTTTAAAGCAGAAGTGAGGTGGGGATGAAGGAGAAATTTGAGCTTTTCGACGTTTCTGACCACGAGATAGCCGGTTTTTAGGATGCTGAAATATCTCTTTTGAAGTGGTAGCTTGGCTACACGGCTGACTCGATAGAGGGAGAATTGGCACTTGCCGCACCTTTACTGGCGTAGGAGGATGCTGCTCTAGTTCTTATGGAGAGAGACCGGATTCACTTTATCGATGCTCTGAGAGGTTATGCGATTCTGATGATGCTACAAGGCCACACTGTGGGTGTGGTGTTAGCAGAGCAGTGGCGCTCGAATGAATACACAGCGTACTTTCTCTGGAACTATCTAAGAGGTCTGACAGCCCCTGCTTTTCTATTCGCATCGGGCTTAGTGCTCACATATTTGTTTTATAGCCGCCCTGTGGAGCAGAGGAGCGCGCGGATTGTTAAAACCGTGAAGCGTGGTGTGTGGTTAATGTGCCTCGGTTCACTCACGCTTGTGTATCCTCGCACGATTCAGAATGTCCTGCAGGGAGAATGGGAGAAGATTCACTTTCACACGATCACCTCAGTGCTTCATATCATAGGTCTGGCCTTAGTGCTGAGCGCAGCTATTTTTACCGTTTCCAAGCGTTCAGAGAAGCGCTTCGTATGTATTGTGTCACTTTGTACCCTGGGCTTATTTTTTGGAGCTCCGTGGTTGAGGGATGTGCAGACAGGTATTGGCATTCTTGATTTCTGGAACCAGCAGAGAAGTGGCTCCATCTTTGTCCTGTCTCCATGGTTAGGGCATTACTTTAGTGGCTGTTTATTCGGCTACTGGGCGACTCGGAAAGCTTGGTATCGGAATATGAAGTGGTTAGTGGCTATGCTGTCGATGGGGTATCTGATATCTCGTCAGTTCTTTTGGTACCTAGAGCACTTGCTGGTGCAACTACGTGTCCTTGATTATGGGAATGAAACCTTTCGAGAGGGCTTTGATCAAATCTACCGACAAGGAGAAGTGTGGATGCTTGTCGGTCTGATTGCGATAGTGGCTCATTTTGGTAAGGCTCCTAAGTGGCTATGCCATTGTGGGAAAGAAACCCTCAGTATCTATATGATTCATAGCGCTATCGTGTATTCGGCATGGTTTGGTATAGGGTACTCCACGCTCTGTCGTCGCGCACTAGGACCGTGGGAGACTCTCACTTTGGCTCTGGGGACAGTCTTGCTCTTTATCTATTTAGCGAAAGCTCTGCCCAAATGGCGTGAGCGGTTACCATTCTTAGACTGGATTCGATAAAGGTATATTGGATAAAGCTTTATGCATCTCATACAGTAGAATCGCAGAACTACTAGCGACATTGAGTGAGTCAAAGCTATGCTGCATAGGGATTTTGGTGAGTGCATCGGCGTAATCTAGCCAGCAAGAGTCGAGTCCCGTGTCTTCACGACCTAGCATCAAACTCACAGGTGGGGTGAGCGAGATCTCCTCAGGGGCACACGCATCAGGACTGAGGGCAGCTGCGATGATTTGGCTGCGCTGGGCGAGCCACTCTATGTCCTGCTGTAGCTCAGTGGAAACAAAGATGGGAATCTGAAAAGTCGCCCCCGCGGCCGCTCTGATTGCTTTGGCATTGTAGGGGGAAGTGCCAGAAGTGCCGCAGAGAATCGCCTCAGCACCCAGAGCTCGGCTATTGCGAATAATCGTACCCAGATTACCGGGGTCTGCGAGCTCAGGAATGATCACGATGAGCTGTGGATCTCTCACACCTCCTGAGCAAATACCTGCTGAATTTTGCCACCATTCTTGGAAGCTGAGAGTAGGTTTTTGAGCTACGGCGATGTGGCCACGGTGAAACTGGAACCCGAGAAGAGTGCTAGCCTGCTGCTTGGTGATGGTCTGGTAGGGGACTGTATCATGAGGGGGGGCGCCGAGATTGAGCTGAGCCAGATTTGTCGTGAAAACAGCCTCGCAATACTCAGAAGAGTCCAAGAGAGCCTGCACGGGGATTCTCCCCTCAACTATGCAGTGTGTCTGGCTCTCTCTTTGCTCAAAGAGCTCAACCCATGAATCAAGAAGCATGGTGCTGGTGAGAAGGAATGGCGGCTAAGAGCTGTTTGGTGTAGTCAGCTTTGGGAGACTCAAAGACTTGCTGGGATGTCCCATACTCGACGATCTTTCCTGCTCGCATGACCGCGATATGATCGGCGATGTATTGAACCACAGAAAGATCATGGGAGATGAAGATCATTGTGAGATCCAGATCCTTACGAAGATCAAGGAGGAGATTAAGAATCTGGGATTGGATCGAAACATCTAAGGCAGAGACAGGCTCATCTGCAATAATGAGCTTGGGCTCAGGGGCGAGAGCTCTGGCAATGGCGATACGCTGGCGCTGCCCACCAGAGAACTCGTGAGGGTATTTTTTCATAAACCGTGGTGAGAGTCCGACTTTATCCATGAGTTCTGAGACGGCTGCTGTGAGTTCACTACGGCTCTTGAGCTGTGAGTGTCTCTGAGAAATGGCCTCCGCGAGCGTGGAAAATACTGTCATGCGAGGATTCAGCGAGGCATAAGGATCTTGGAAAATCATCTGGAAATCCAGCCGCCGAAGTTTGACCTCTGCCGCGCTCAGAGAGGTCAGAGACTCCCCCTGGAGCTCGATAGAGCCACTTGTGGCTGGGATCAACTGCATGACCGTGCGCGATAGCGTGGATTTGCCACACCCAGACTCGCCGACGAGTCCGAGGATTTCACCCTTCTCGATACTTAGAGAAACCCCATCAACGGCCTTGACCCACTGCTTGGTTCTTGAAAACAAATGACCTTTGCGAGCAGGGAAATGGGTGTGCAGGGAAGTGATGGTGAGAAAGGCCATGCAGAGAGAATCAGGTGGAGAGAGAACCGTGTCTAGTCTATTTCCTATGAGACTGAAGGTTAGGTAAAAAGCCCGTATTGAGGAGGGGTCAATAGGCTAGTGAAGCTCTCATGCTCTGGAGGTTTGAGGGCGTATAGGGAAGAGAGCATAGGGGAGTTTTTTAAAAAATGAAATCAACAAAAGAGGAGTGTTAGAAATGCTTAAATAGAGCGAAGCTCACGTGTAGAGTGAGTTGTGAAAACAGGGGGCTTAAATACTTTAAGAAACTTAACTACCTCAGGGGGCAAGTATGAAAAAAAATCGTCTGTGGAACTCCCTGTGGAATCGACTTTTTTAAAATACGAGCCAAGGACTTTCAAAAAAAAGCATGCTTGTCCTCAAGGCCAGAACTACAGTGTTCATCCCGCCGCCTTGAGAGGGGTAAACAAGCGTTTAGAACAAACGTGAGAAGCACCTCAAAGAGCGATCCAGCTCAAGACCCATTTGTCCACATCTACATGCATTCGAAACTCGCGACCGACCTATCCGCCAAGCAGACTTCTCAAGGGACTTCAGAGGCATCCTCTGACTCCCCAGAGCTCAAAGCTATATGGTTAAAAATCAGTGAATCATTGGCCCGCCTAGTAGGTGCTGATGCCTATGAGCGCTGGTTTAAAACAGCGTCACTAGTGAGATACAATGAAACAAGTGCCGTGGTGGAAGCCACGAGTGATATTCATCAAGTCTGGATTGAGACGAATTACTTGCCAGAACTACAGAGCGCGGTCTCAGAAGTGTTAGACGCCAGTGTCGTAAAGGTGACAGTGCCTGGTGAGAATCAAGACTTACTGGCACAACCTCGCCAACAGGGTCAGCGTTTAAAGAAATCCAGCGCCACAGGGAATGATGAATCTCTCCAGAAGAAGCTGAAGCATGTGGGCTTAAACCCTCAATTTAATTTTTCACGCTTTGTTGTTGGGCAGAATAATGAATTTGCACACGCAGCTTGCAGTGCTGTTGCCACGCAAAAAGGAATCACCTACAATCCGCTCTTCATCCATGGAGGCCCAGGACTTGGAAAAACCCACTTAATGCAGTCGATCGGATATAGTGTGTTGCGCACCAATCCCGGCGCCAAGGTGGTGTATCTCACATGTGAAAAATTCACCAATGAGTACATCGATGCACTCAGGAAAGGAGATATTGAAAAGTTCCGCAATAAGTACCGAAAAGTCGATATTCTACTGATTGATGATATTCAGTTTCTAGCTGCCAAAGATAAGTCTCAGGAAGAATTTTTCCACACTTTTAACACCTTGTTAGACATGCAGAGTCAGGTTGTTCTGACCAGTGACCGGCCGGCCTGCGAGATCAAAAAGCTCGAGGCGAGACTTGTCTCACGCTTTGAATGTGGACTGACAGTGGAGCTAGAGGCCCCGAGGCTCGAAACTAGAGTGGCGATTCTTAATCGCAAGATGGAGGACTGGGATGTGAAGCTCTCTGAGGACGTCGTGTATTTCCTTGCCGAGAGAATTCGCTCCAATGTGCGCCGTCTAGAAGGGGGGCTTGTCCGTCTCGCAACCTTCGCCTCCCTCGGAGGAGGCGGGGTGAATATCGAGCGCGCAGAGTCACTGCTCAAAGACATTCTTCGAGAAGAAGGCTCTCGCCAAATCACCATAGATTCGATTCAGAAACAAGTCTCAGAGCACTACGATGTGCGACTGGCTGATATGAGTAGTCGCCGTCGTCCAGCCAATATCGCACACGCCCGCCAAGTGGCGATGTTTCTAAGTAGACGCCTGACCAATAGCTCTTTGATTGAAATTGGAGACGCCTTTGGAGGCCGTGATCATGGAACAGTGATTCATGCAGTGAAAAAGGTAGAGCAGAAAATGGGACAAGACAATGGCCTCAAAGACACAGTGGATTTACTCGACGCCATGTTGCAGCGCCGCTAGAAGACACTACCCAGCCTAGGATGGATTGTACGCTATCCTAGGCTCTATGGAGCACCAAAGAGGAATTAGTCAACAAGCATTAAAGAATGCTTGCCTTTGTTCTGTGAAGGTTCAAGTTGTTGGCAGTTTAGAAGATTTGTCTCCATGAAGTTTAACATAGCAAAACAAGCGTTTTTAGAAGCCCTTCAGCAGATGCAGCATGTTGTCAGTAATCGTGCTACATTACCTATACTGTCTAATGTTTTGATTGAAGCCATAGATGGTAAGTTAAATATGGTGACAACAGATCTAGACGTAGGTGTGCGCGGATCTGTCGAAGCTGAAATTCTCAAAGAAGGTGCGACTACATTGCCAGTTAGGCGCCTCGTGAGTATCATTCGCGAGCTGCCAGCAGAAGACGTTGAAGTCTCCGTGGACAGCAAGAACTACGCGAGTATCAAATCAGGGCCATCATTCTTTAAAATTATAGGAATCGGAAAAGAAGAGTTCCCGCCACTACCCAAGTTTGATGAAGCGAGGGAATACAGGCTCCAGCAGGGTACCCTCAAAGACGCTCTCAAAAAAACCTCCTACGCCATTTCTACTGACGAGACGCGCTACGTGCTGAATGGAATCTTCGCATCATTTAAGGAAGGAAAAGTGACATTAGTGGCCACAGATGGGCGCCGTCTAGCGATGGTAGAGAACGAAGTAGAGTTCCCATCGAGTCACGAGTGCGATGTGATCATCCCGACCAAAGCCGTCCAGGAACTGGGTCGCTTGCTCAGTGATGATGGCGAACTAGTGCTGCGACTCACAGACAGCCAAGTAGCCTTTGAGGTGAATGGCACCCTGTTAGTGAGTAAGCTCATTGAGGGAAACTATCCCAACTACAAGCAGGTGATCCCCAGTAACACCACAGAGCGCATACAAATTGGCCGTGAAGCCTTCTTTGAAACAGTGCGCCGAGTGTCTCTACTCGCCTCTGACAAATCAAATTCTGTAAAACTCGTATTTGGTGAAAACAGCATTGAAATCACAGCAAATGCGCAAGACGTAGGAGAATCCCAAGAGACAATGGATGTCCAGTACAGCGGAAAGCAGTTTGCCATCGCCTTTAATCCCGAGTTTCTCATGGCGCCATTGAAGGCGCTTACCACCGAAAACGTCTACCTCGACCTCATTGACGAAATGAGTCCAGGAGTGATTCGTATCGATGGATCATTCCTCTATGTAATCATGCCAATGCGCGTGAGCTAAGTGCTCATAATGCCAACTCAAAAAACGAACTGGAAAAATTACTTTCAAAGAAAGAAAAAAGGCACCATTTGTGGGTGCCTTTTTTTACGCCTTGGGACTAATACCAACTCGAAAAACCAACTGGTAGAATTCCTCATTGGTATAATCTTGAGCCGGGGCTGTGTGAGAGTATAAAGTAGCTAGTAGCCAGAACTCTAGGAGATTTCGCCTAGTAGAGTGAGAGCTTCCTCGATGTGTGGATTCACTTCTTGGCTGACACTCTCCACGGCAACTCGTATTGCATTTTGCATGGCGAGGGCTGAGGAACCACCATGGGAGATGATGCAGACGCCATTCACACCAAGTAGCGGGCTACCGCCATAGCTCTCATAGCTAGAGCGTTTTTTAACAGCTTTAAAGGCACCCATCGACATAGCAGCACCTAGGGCGCGCAGTGGAGAGCGCTTGAATTCGACTTTAAGCCACTTTGACATCGCTTTGGCCGTGGCTTCGGCGGTTTTGAGGATAATATTACCTGTAAAGCCGTCACATAGAATGACATCTAGCTTCGTGCCAAAGAGATCATGCCCTTCCACATTGCCAACAAACTCGAAGGGAGCTTTGCCGGTAGCCTCAAGTGCTTTGAGGAGTTGGAAGGTTTCTTTGGTGAACGCAGTTCCCTTTTCATCCTCTTCCCCATTAGACATCAGTCCGACACGGGGTTTGGCAGATCCAAGGACGTGCTTTGCGTAAACAGCACCCATGATACCGTAAGCCAGTAGGTGCTCGGGTTTAGCCTCAGGGTTGGCCCCTGCGTCAAGTAAGCTACACACGCCGTGTTCATTTGGAAATGGAGAGGAAATTCCCGCTCGCTCAACACCCTTTAGGGTGCGCAATTTCAGCGTAGCATTGGCGACAGCTGCACCCGTATTGCCAGCGCTAATCACAGCGTCTGCATCACCTGTTTTGACTAGGCCTGTGGCAATGGCGATCGAGGACTTGCGCTTGGTACGGAGAGTTTTTGTGGCAGACTCATGCATCTCGACCACATCTTGGGCATGCACGATCTCTATGCGAGTGTCTTTAAGTTGAGCCTTAGAGCACTCTTTAGTGAGAGTGGTCTCATCTCCTACTAGAAAGAGTTTCGTAATATTCGAATTACGTTTGAGCGCTTCACGTGCTCCGTGAATATTAACGAGGGGTGCGTGATCGCCTCCCATAGCGTCTAGGGCTATGTTCATAGGATTCTGCTTCAGTCTACTTAGTGGGGGAGCTCAACGGAGATTTTGAGCATAAAAAAGCGAGCGACGGAATAGCCATCGCTTCGCTCAGAATGAGAATGTCCGTGTAAGGATCTAGAGGGAGTCAACATTGACAACCTGGCGACCACGGTAAAATCCGCATGATGGGCATGCGATATGCCCAGGAACTCGAGTCTCGCACTCAGGGCATGACTTAAGAAGAGGTGCACGCCAGCGGTTCGCGCCACGGCGCATCTTTTGCTTCATCTTTGATGTTCTTCTTTTTGGAACTGCCATAATATGTAGTGGTTATAGTTGTAAGAAAGTGTGTCGATGTGTCTGTTTCAATGCTTCAGAGAGTTGTTTGAATCATCTGAGTCTTGAGTATTCTGCATTACAAGAAGTGCGTCTTACTGAGCAGATTCTGGGTGATCAGGTAAGTCACCTAGTTGGTCTAGCGTATTCCAGTCTGAGTTGCTTCGTGTTTGGGAGGCGGGGTTTACACCATCATCAGTGGGTTTGTCTACTGCTAAATAGCGTGGATTTACCTCACAGGGCATTGGCTCGTCTGCTTGGTCACACCTTGGGTGTGCAGGGAACTCGATGAGAACCTCTTCTCGTAGAGCCTCTGTGACATCCATAACACTTCCACTGAGTTCGAGGGCGATAGCGCTCTGCTCAATAAAGATGGTTTTCAAAAAGGTCTGATTCGTGACCACGCACTGGAATTGGAAGGCGGCTTCTAGTGAGCCTTGGAGTAAAATTTCGTTCTCAAAGCATTGAATAAACAAATCGTAGTGAAGGGGGGATATAGACTTAGCATCATTCTTGGTGAGCTCAAAGAGAATGCCATCGAGCTCGCCGCAGAGAGCGAGGCCTTCTTCTGGGATTAAGGTGGTGTCTATTTCGAGTTTGGACTTCATTATGACGTGATTGGGTAGCGAGTGGTTCCTCAACAGGGTAGTTTCACAACTGTTTTCCTATTGCACTGGGAAACATATTTGCACTCTATGGGAGAGGATCAGAATCTGCCGCCTGTTTGTACATCCAGTGGTGGATGACTGATGGGTCTAGTTTACCCTCGAATAGATAGAGATCATCAATGTGGCAAGGAATGGTCTGGACGTGACTGCGGTGGATGCCGCCTCCAAGACTGAGTGTCTGGCTGTTCTCTGAGTCTATAATGGTCTCAATAGGGATGCGTTTTGAGGAAGGGGTGGCTGACTGGATTGGTTGTTGGTTGCCGTTTAAATAGAGGGAAAAAGGCTGTTTAGCTGAACTATCTTGGATGATAGTTAGGTGCACCCATTCTCCAGTGGGAAGATTCACTAAACCATGAAATTGGTCCGCTCCCAGTGAGATGCTAGGGCTGTAGCGGCCATCACTACGAGGATGAAGTCTTAGTTGCCATTCTGAATTTTTGGTGCTGGAGGGAGCTCCCCAGGAGAGTATGGGGGGCACGGGAAGTACTCTTGATTGAAATTGTTTTGGGAGTTTGAGCCAGAGCATGACCGTGCGGTCAGTTGCTCCTTGAATACCAGGCCAAGACGTACGCATATGTTCTCCCTGGTTTTGGAAGGCGATGGCTTTTTGGTGAAACCCAGACACGAGTTTTGTATTGCGAGTGCGCGTGGCGGAGCGCCACTGGGCACGTGTGGATTTGGCATAGCTGGCGGTGCCTTCTGAAGGTAGGTAATTTGCGCCATTGAGTTTATCAAAGCTCCAGTGAATGTAGGGTGGTGTTTCTGGTAGACTGGTTAGGTACTGTGAGGGTTTATTGACATTGTAGAGCTTGCCCTCAGTGTTACAGCCGAGGGTGGCGCCCGTGTAGACGGTGTGCTCTGTTTTGGGTTTGGCAAGGCTGCTGACTTGCACGCTGCCCTCAAAGACAGTGAGTTGATCATCAAGTGTCTTGCGGGCGAGAACGCCGAACTTAGTTCCTAGATCAACATTTTTTGTTTGGCTCGTAGTGACTGTGAATCCTTGCCCGCGCTCGTTCACGTGAAACCAGCCTTTGCCAACGGGTAATTGAATGTGTTTCTCATCCTGGATTGTGAATTCCGCAGGAGCCTCAATAACCCCGCGCACTCCATTGGCGTAGTTAATTTGGACAAACCCCGCTTTGAGCTGAATGCGGTCTCCAGAGAAGATTTGGTGATAACTGGCGATGGACTTTTTTAAGAAATTTTTCTCACTCTGATAGAGAGTAACCTTTGAGCCAGATGCAGGCTGAATGGAGGCGATGAACTTAGGAGAATCTTCCGATGGCGATAGTGTGAAGAGATTCTCGCTTGAAGATCCTAAGTTCTTAATGGATTGGCCAAAAAAGAGTAGTGTGGAAATCGCAATGACTGCGGCACTACTCCATGTGAGAATGCTCAGAATGCTAGATGTTGCCCCTTGGATGAGGGGTGTATTCTCCGAATAAACGGGCTCAATGGGTTCAATGTTTCTAACTGGTGTAGCCGTGATGACTGGAACGAGAGTGGTTTTTAATGAGAGGAATCCTGAGTTTTTGATCGGCTTTTCAGGCTCTTGCGAGATCGTGGGCTCTGGCTGCTTAGGCATCACGAGAGGAATCTCACTGGAGAGCACCATCTGATCTTCGCCTTGTGAGTGAATGTCTAGAGTGTTTTGAAATTCGACGTGATCTAAATAAGTTTCTCGGGCATCTGGATTGATGCGCAGCTCCATCTGGAGAGCGTCGAAGTCATCGTCTGTGATGAGTCCTTCCAAGAGATCATGGATGGACTGGTCGAGGGATTCGGGGGTCATGATTGTGCGGTGCCGAGCTTGGTGTGAACGCAGTTGCGTAAGGCTGTGCGAACACGAAATAATGTGGCTCTTAGGGAGTCTGCATTTTGGTTTGTCTTGCGGGCGAATTTTGCAAGGGAAGTTCCTTTGCTGTAGCGCGCCATGACAAGTTTTCTTTGTTCGGGAGAGAGGATGTTTAAGCAGTTCTGGAGGGCGAAAAGGCGGCGATCTGTCTGATCTTCGGTGATTTCAGCCTCACTTGCAATGAGGTCGAGAAGGGTGTCGTCGAGTTGGTGTTGCTTTTTGTTTACAGCTTTTTGTCTGTAGTTTTGCACCTCGTAGCGGGCAATTGTGAAGGCCCATGCTTTGAAGTTTGTACCTGGCTCAAATGTATTCATTTTCTTCCAGATGGTCACATTAGCCTCCTGAAGGAGATCGTTGACGTCTGGGCTGCCAGGCATAAGAGAAACAATAAATGAGCGCAGAGCCATCTGATGTTTTGTCAGCAAGCTGATAAACTCTGTGTAAGCTTCTGGTGTTATTTCTGGCACATTCATGGAATACGTTCCCCTAATCTGTAGGACTGCAAGTATAGTTTGATTTATGATGACTTCAACTCTTAAAATAGGTCAGTTTTGTCAGTTTTTAGTCAGAACGGTACCCTTCAGTTGCTGAGTCTAGGAATTGTGTTACAGCTGTGGCGAGCTGAGAGGTCATCTTGAATGAAATGAGGCAGAGACTATGAATATAGAAGTGATTAATACGGGGACAGAGTTGTTATTGGGAACCACGCTCAATACGCATGGAGCCTGGATTGGGCAGGAGCTTATGGCGACAGGCCTCAGAGTCTCTAGGCAGAGTACTGTGCCAGATGGTGTTGCGATTAGAGAGGCTCTAGCAGGAGCGCTAGAGCGCAGTGATGCTGTCATTGTGACGGGGGGATTAGGGCCCACGAGTGATGATCTGACCAGAGAGATGACAGCAGAGGTGATGGGGCTGGAGTTGATTGAAGACGAGGCTGCTCTGCGCTCACTTGAGGCGTTTTTTGCGAAGCGTTCTCGAAGCATGCCGCCGAGTAACCGCAAGCAGGCGCTGCATCCCTGTGGGGCAGATGTCTTGCCGAATCCTCATGGCACGGCTCCCGGTGTGTATGTGCCACCTAGACTTGGTGCATCTAGTCCCTGTGCGGTTTTTTTACTCCCAGGGCCGCCAAATGAGCTGCGGCCTATGTTTCAGAATGAAGTTTTGCCGCGCCTATTGGCGCTGAGTGGGCTGGAAGGAGAGAAAGAGCCGCGAACTATGCGAGTGTGCCGATTCGTCGGTGTGGGAGAGAGTGAACTCCAGGATGCCCTAGATGCTCGTTTGGAGCAAATAGATGGTCTTGAAATTGGCTATTGTGCGCATCTTGGGCAGGTGGACTTGCGCCTAATGGGGATGACTAGTGTGGTGGAGTCAGCTCTCGAGCTCGTGAAGCAGGGCTATCCAGAGCAATGTTTCACGTATTCTGGGGAAAGCCTAGAGAGTGTGGTGGTGAGAAGTCTCAGAGAGCGTGGTGAGAGCGTTTGTTTTGCAGAAAGTTGCACAGGAGGTGGGGTGGCGGCTCGGCTGACAGATATTGCGGGGGCGTCCTCAGTTTTTGGAGAAAGCTATGTGACCTACTCGAATGAAGCGAAGATGAAGCTATTGGGAGTACCAGAGGAGTTACTTGCAGAATATGGCGCTGTGAGTCAGGAGGTGGCCATTGCCATGGCTCTGGGAGCGCAGGAGCGCTCGGGGGCTGACTATGCACTTTCGGTGACTGGTATCGCTGGGCCCAGTGGAGGGACAGATCAAAAGCCCGTGGGAACGGTATGGATCGCTCTGGCGGTACGTGGGAAAGAACCTATTGCACTAAAAAAATTCCACCCTAGGGGGCGCGCTGTCTTTCGAGAAGTAGTGACTCTAGGAGTGTTAGACCTGCTGAGAAGGCAGTGGCTCTAGAATGCCTAAAGAGGGCTTTATTTATGTTCACAGAGTTGTCACCAGTTGAGAACAGCTGGGGTGTCTCTTGATATGGGAGGTAATAAAAGGGCGTAAAAAAAGCGATATCGGCGTGATATCGCTTCTAGACGATCTAGAGCGTTTTGCCTTAGATCTGATTATAAGTGAAGACCTTAAGGTCTTACTGCGGACTAGAGAAGTCCTGCTTTTGAAAGTGTGGCGTAAGCACCATTCTTATTGATGGTCTTAATCGCACGTGCTGTGAGCTTCACTTTGACAAAGCGGTCTAACTCAGGGACGAAGATTCTCTTTGTCTGTAAATTAGGAGTGACCTTACGCTTTACTGTTTTTGTAACGTGACGTCCGATGCCGCCCTTTTTCTTGGCAAGACCTGAACGGTGAATTTTGCGACCAACGCGAACGCGTGAACCTCTGATGCTGCATACTCTAGCCATAACTTATCGAAAAAAAATTGTTTGTTTGCGGGGGCGGGAGAAATACACTCTCCCAAAATAAGGTCAAGGGGTTTCTGAGAAAAGATTTGTTTTTTAGGCAGTCAGTGGCCGACATTCTTTGTGTGAGTTTTCTTAAAGTCCCGTTTCAATGGGTTGGTTTGTGTCTGAGAGAAGGGGTCTTTTCTGGCGGTAATGGTCAGCGAGGCCTTGGCTGAGCGCTCGCGCGTACTCCTCAATAATGGATAACCTCGAAATACCATTGATCTGGCGCAGGCCTTCGTAGTGGCCAGCTTGTACGCGCATGTAGGTATCGACACTATTCATGACGTAGGGCTCAAGGAAAATAACCGGGCACTCATAGAGGCGGTTCGCGAGTAGATTTCTCGCCCAGAGGTAGGGGTTTCCATCCACTTGAATGGCGCGAGAGGAGTCTGGCCGATAGAGGTAGGGAGGGAGTCCTGTCATGGCGGAGAGGTTAGCTGCGACATAGGTGCTGATGGCGAGTTCTTGAGCGTGGGTGTCTTGGAGGATTTTTTTTAGCATCATGAAGCGCTCGTCATGATGGGCGACTTCCCCTGAGGTGTAGGCTCCATTGAGCAGGAGATGGAGGTGATTGCGCGGGGAGAGCTCGGGGTTATCGGGGTCTCCCCAGCTCTCCGCATTAAAGTGTAGGCAAAGCACCATGTCAGGCTGGATACTCTGGTTAATCAGGTTCGCACGAGCACGGATCTCTCCTGTTCGGTAAAACAATCGCTCACACTCTCTGCGAATCGAATCGACAGAAATGAGCTTTTTGAAGTGTTTGAGCTTCGAGTTCGCATACCACTCGAAGTCTTCGACCTGCCGCTTGATTACAGGTTCTGGAGTGTTTCGTACCAGTGTCACCTTAGCTCCCAGAGCTTGTAGTTTGGGTCTTAGAGTGTGGGCGACATCCAGTGTGAGATTACCCTCACGTACTGGTATTCCATCATCAATAGAGAACCAGCGCTCTTCTAATTTCGCAAAATCTCCGCCGATATGCCCAGCGTCGATGGCGATGTGGAGGCCCTTGAGGGGGAGCTCAGGAGTTGTGGCTGGGAGTTCTGCGGTCGTTTTCCAGTAGGTATTGGGCGCTTTTTGTGCTTCTGTGCTCTCCGCGAAGTCGATGCGTAGAGTCGCAGATTCTTCGAGTAGGCCAGTTTGTAGAATCGCATGTGTGTCTTCTAGGTGAATAAAGGGCTTCCAGCTATCACCTACGGTGAAAACCTCATCAAGGAGGAACTCGAAGCGCTCTTTTGTGATTGTGCCTGAGAATCCTTCCAGAGCCTTCCAGTCAGGGGCTGTGCCGAGATCGGAGTAATCGGGGTGATAGTCTTCTGGAATATAGATTTCTAGAGGGTTTACTGGGACTTCTATCTCAGGTGGAATGGGTGACTCTGCCAGTTCGGTCGGGCGGTCGCGCAGCATTTGGAACAGAAAGGCACAGCCAACGATGGCGCAGGTGAAGGTGATTTCGAGGGCGAAAGATTTGGGCTGCATATTAGATCTGGTCTAGAATGTTGGCGTGTGTTTGCATGCGTTAGCTTCGCGGTGAATTAGTATTCATTCATTTGGTCTACGGGGTGAAAGTACAGGGAAACAATAGCATGCGCATTCTTTTTTTAGGAGACATTGTCGGGGAGCCGGGTCGTAAGGCTGTGATACGGCATCTGGGGTCAATTCAGCAGGAGCACCGAATTGACGTGACTATTGTCAATGGAGAAAACTCCGCAGGTGGCCGAGGAATCACCCCAAAGATCGCCAGAGAGTTGTTCTCTGCTGGAGCTCAGGTGATCACCACAGGAGATCACGTCTGGGATCAGAAAGACCTGATTGATTATCTAAAAACCGAAAAAAGAGTCCTCAGACCGCTCAACTACCCCGCATCTGCTCCTGGGAGTGGATGCGTCATCATCGAGGCAGAGGCCGGGCGAGTGGCTGTGATCAATGCGCAGGGGAGAACATTTATGAATCCTCCTTTGGAGAATCCTTTTCTCGCTCTAGAGGCCGAGGTGCATCGTCTGCGTAGTGAGTGCGGAGTGAAGACTATTTTTGTGGATTTCCATGCAGAGACGACCTCTGAGAAGATCGCTATGGGTTATCACCTAGATGGTCAGGTATCAGCTGTCGTGGGCACCCACACCCATGTACAGACCGCTGATGAGAGAATCTTACCCAAGGGGACAGCTCATCTGACCGATGCCGGTATGTGCGGGCCTGAGACCTCGGTGCTTGGGCGCTCTGTCGAGTCCGTTGTCTGGCGCTTTAAATCCTCCCTGCCGACACGCTTTCCCGTGGCTAAGGGAGAAGTCAGGCTCTGCGGGGCCATTGTAGAAGTGAATAAAGAAACGGGATTAGCGATAGGAATTGAGCGCTACAATCGTTTATATAGTCTCTCAGAGCTCTCCTAGAGTATGAGAATGCTTCACGTGGAGGTGAGAACGTTGATTTCCTCTTGCGTGTAGTGCTTTCCAGTAGTATCGCAAAGAAACGATGAAACATCACTATCTCATCCTGATATTCAGCCTCTGCTTGCCCCTTGTTAGCTGTCAGGATGAATCCCAAACGGTTGAAATCACCGGCAAACGCCGCTTAACAGACTACGACCAGCAATCAGATTCGTTTGATTTTATCTCGCCCAAAGACTGGCGCCGAGTCCCTGCGACTCGTTTTCGTGAGCTGAATTTTAAATTCGGGAAAGACGGCGAGGCCTATTTCTCAAGAGCCAATGGCAGCCTGTTGGAGAACACAAACCGCTGGCTCAAGCAATATGGTCAGGAACCAGTAGCTACCCTAGAGAGTTTCCCACTTGTGGACTTTGCGGGAGGACAGGGCTATCTTATTGAGGCGGATGGAGACTTCCGTGGTGGCATGGGAGCGGCAAGTCGCAGTGACTGGGGGTTGATCGGAGTCATCGCCTCTGTGGGAGAATCCACCATTGTGACGGTGAAAATGGTCGGCCCCAAAGAAGAGGTGAAAGCTCAAAAAGACAATTTCCTGAGTTTTAGTGAAAGCATCAAAGGAAGATAACACTATGGCGAAATCATCAAAATCGTTTTTGGCGAAAGTCTGGCGCGTACTCTCAGGCTACGAGATTGCTGTAGTCACTATGTTTCTGCTGCTCATACTCACCTGGCTCTGCACCCTCGATATGGCGGATCGCGGTATCTACACCACCGTACACGCCTACTATGATATAGAGAATTTCTTTGTGCAGCCGCACTATAAGTTTAACCCTCTTCCTCTCTATTTACCGGGTGGTTTCTGGGTTTGTGCCCTGCTGACAGTGAATCTGATCTGTGGAGGCATTGTGCGTGTGATTCAGTATCGCAGAAAAGGCCTGCACAAGTACATCGGAGTCTTACTCGCTCACTTCAGTATGGCAGCCCTCATGATATCGGGGGCTATCACTAGTATAGAGGCCAAACACGCCCACATGACAGTGGTGAAGGGAGAAACCTCAGATTACGCCCAGCGCTACACCGAGCACTCGATAGAAGTCGTCACCTATGATGATGCGGGCAAGCACGCAGAGCCACTCGTCATACCCTCGGAGCGAATGCAGTGGATCAAAAAGAACTGGGAGAATACGCGCTTATTTGAGTTTCCAGATCTACCCTTTGATCTCGAAGTGGGTGGTTTCCGCAGAAATGCAGTGATCGTCCCCACCAAATCAGAGGCGCCAGTCTCAGCAGAAGGCCAGTTTGAGGTGGATGGTGTTTTTCTCAAAGCCGTGTTTGATGAATCTCAGGAAGAAGCAAACTCAGGTGGCTGCTACGTGAAAGTTATCGAGAAAGAGTCGAAGAAAGAAACTTATCTCATTCTCTCCACAGCAGTCTTCCACCCAGTGACAGTGACAGTGAATGACACGATTTATGGACTACGGATGCTGCGTGAGATATGGCCGATGCCCTATGTCGTTCAGCTAGATGAGACAGAAGGAGAATACTACCCAGGGTCCTCAAAGCCGAAGTCCTTCATGAGTGAAATCACGCGCTTCAAGGGGGAAGAATCTCGCTCGTTTCATATCGAGATGAATGAGCCGATGCGCTCAGATGGCTACACACTCTATCAAGCAAAGTGGGCGAATCCCGAGGGAGCTGAGCCTCAGTCCACCTTCGAGATCGTGACTGATCCTGCTAGCCGCTGGCCAGAATACTGTCTCTGGGTCGCGATGGTAGGACTATGCATCCACTTTGGCACATCATTGGCCGTATTTGTGATGCGCTCAACGAAGTCAAAATCGACTAAGCAACCAACGACAAAACAAAGCATGACTCAGCAAGGAGGAGCAGAATGAAGGCATCTGTAGGAAGAGTGATCGCACTCGTACTCGCCGTACTCGCACTACTAGGAGTTGTCGCCATGGTGGGTAAGACCACACGTGCTCCTAAGGTCTATGGAGAAATCAAGGACTACCAACCTTGGGATCCAGAGCTCATCGAAGCTGTCAAGTCACTACCCATCCAAGATGGTGGCCGCGTGAAGCCCTTTGCCTCCTACGCAGGCTTTGAGTTATTAAGAATTAATGGCAAGCGCAAGATCGACTTCCAGTCTGGTGGTCGAAAGATTTCCATAGGAGCGGAAGAATGGATGCTCGACTGCTTCTTTCGACCAGAAATGGCGGAGCAATTTCGCTGTATCCGCGTCGATAATGCAGATGTTCTCAATGAGCTTAACCTCGAATTAGAAGACCGTAATCGTCGAGATTACTACTCATTTGCGGAGCTGCGCGAGGGTTGGCAGCAATTTGGAGAACTGACCCAGAAGTATGCGAAAATGCGCGAAAATCGCGAAGAGCTCGACCAATATGCAGAGCAAGTCGAGTCCCTTGGTCGGACAGTACTACTCTACGGTAGAGTCATCGGGCATTTCGCCCTAGCCAATGAGCGAATCGAGATGCAGGTAGACGGTGGCGTGCGGCACATGCCAGTGAGTACATTTCTCAAAGCATGGCCCATTCTTAGAGCAGAAATTTCCAAACAAATGGCGGGAGGTCAGGAGCTGCCAGAGCACCTGCGTCAGTCCATGGAGAAGCTCTTTCGCGCACTCGAAATCGCAAGCACGAGCCAGATTCGTATGGATCCACCAGCGGATGGGCAGAAAGACTGGCCACTAGTGAATGAATCGTTTTCAAAATACTTTGAGACCAATGAGCTCGATGAAGACCATCTCGCAGTCCTCGCAGGCTGGGAAGAACTCGTTGACTTATTTGCCAATGACAAAGGCAAATTTAAGACAGAATTCCTCGCCTACATAGAGAAGAATAAAAAAATTGCCCTCGATCGAGGTGAGTACGCGAAGCACGAATCCGAGCTCAAGTACTATGAGAAAGAATACTTTTTTCGCGCGATGTTCCCTCTTCTCCTAGGGTTCTTGATCATAGCTATTAGTTGGCTTTCCCCAGGTGCCAAATGGTCCAAATGGTTCCAGTATGCCGCATGGATATTCGCCCTCTGGGGGGTCTATCTTGTAGTTGCTGGCATCGTGCATCGCTGCATACTCCTAGAGCGCCCACCAGTGGGGAATCTCTACGACACGATACCCTTTATTGCAGGGGTCTCTCTGATCTTACTCGTACTCACAGAGCTGCTCACACGCCGAGGACTCTGCCTTGGACTCGCTTTAATTGTCGGAGGCCTTGGTATGCTCTTAGTTTATCGATTTGAGATGGGGGATGGTTCCGATCACATGGATCCACTTGTCGCTGTCTTGCGCTCAAACTACTGGCTGACCACACACGTCATAGCCATTGTCATGGGCTATGCAGGTGGATTACTCATGTCAGCCCTCAGTGTGACCTATGTCTTTGCGCGTATGCTTGGACTCGCAGGAGAGGGTGCCTCCACACGCAGGTTTATGACTCGTGTGACCTACGGCATGCTCTGTTTTACCCTACTCTTTAGTTTAGTTGGGACGATTCTTGGTGGAGTCTGGGCCAATGACAGCTGGGGGCGCTTCTGGGGCTGGGATCCGAAGGAAAATGGAGCTCTCATGATTGTCTTGTGGGTGTTACTTGTCATGCACGCTCGTATGGCTGGTTGGATCAGAGAATGGGGCTTCCATGCCTGCTCAGTCTTCACTACCGTGATCGTCTGCTTCTCCTGGTTCCACGTGAACTTCCTAGGAACTGGGCTCCACAGCTACGGCTTTAGTGGTGGAGATGGCATGGCGTGGCTTAATATAGTCTATA
Source organism: uncultured Verrucomicrobiales bacterium (assembly GCA_937928735.1). GTDB lineage: Bacteria > Verrucomicrobiota > Verrucomicrobiia > Verrucomicrobiales > Akkermansiaceae > Rubritalea. The sequence continues at coordinate 63,536 of CALFVF010000023.1, forward strand.
GCATATTTACCGTGATTACCATTATCGCACTCAGTTGCGAAATCGCAGAACGTGCGAAAAAACTTAAAACGAAATGATTAGAAAACGATGAGTGAAATAACCATAGTAGCCTACCTAAAGACATTCTGCGGCTGGAGTGAAGGCGTCAGAGCCATCATGCGAAAGCATGGACTCGAGTTTGAAGAGAAAGACATTATCAAAAACCCTGCATTTCGCTGGGAGATGGAGCAAAAAAGCGCCCAGCCCCTCAGCCCCTGTGTCGAGATTAACGGCCACATGCTAGCAGATGTCTCAGGAGAAGAAGTGGAAGCATGGATGCTGAAGGAAGGTCTTGTCCAAGACAGCAGTAAAGAAGCAGACGCCCCCACGAACTCAGCCTGCACAGACGCCCAGCACGAAGCTATGGCGCGTGGCGAAGACCCCACAAAACTAGGTCAAAGCGCCAAGATCAAATTCATAGGAGAATAGGCATAAGACGATAGTTTGTCGCCATAGAGTCCTTGCTTCTAGCTAATACCAACTCAAAAAACTATCTGGTAGAATTCGCTAGATCTTTGACGAGATACCATCGTTGTCACTCACCGGAGATGCTCGCATCACCTATGGGTTCCGCCTTGATCTCCCACCAAATCTCTTCGCGCTTTCTACCAGGTAGTTTTCCTCATTGGTATAAGAACCTTTCTGGTTGAGCTATTTTAAAAAGAAAACGCCCTGAGTAGAAATGCATCTCTACTCAGGGCTGTTTTGTTTATACCTCAAGGGAGGTAGGGGGCTTAGGTGGAGCTCAAACGCTTAAGACTCACCCGTCTTTGAAAGTAGTGATCACCATTTTTTATAAGGTAAGAACTTCCCATTCATTGTCACAACCACTCTATCACCTTTGGGATCCTCTTCTTTCTCCACGTCCATAGTGAAATCAATCGCGCTCATAATACCGTCTCCAAATTTTTCTTGAATGACTTCTTTGAGCGCTCCCCCATAAACATAGGCAATTTCGTAGAATCGATAGATCAGGGGATCCTTCGCCACAAGATCAGTATTCTCTGCTTTTGTGGGATATTCCACAAGTGCCTGAGTGACGCAGCTATCGAGCTCTAGGAACTGTGTTAGCTTCTGGGCGTCTTCTGGGCTGAGACTATTCTGACCAAGTGCTACAGATGTGATAAAAACATCGGATAGACCAACTGCTGTCGCGATTTCGCCCCAGCTGAGTGATTTCTTTTGTTTGGCAGCTATAATAGCTTCTGTCATTTCTATTTTGTTCATGATAATATATGATGCAATGGTTATGGTTTAGTGGTTGGAGCTGACTAAGAACTTCAGAATGTGGTTTCTTAGTTCATTGTACCTTTCGCTTTCGATGAGTTCTGATCTGACACGTGGTCTGGGTATGTCTATTGTTAGGACTTCTGCGAGTTCCGCGCTTGGGCCACTCGACATCATGGCGATTCTATTAGAAAGTAGAATGGCTTCGTCTACGTCATGGGTGACCATGAATACCGTGCTATTGGTCGTCTCCCACATTTTAAGAAGTTCTTCCTGGATAGAGCCACGAGTGAGAGCATCAATTTGAGCAAAGGGCTCATCTAGGAGGAGTATCTTTGGCTCTGCGGCAAACGCCCGCGCTAGACCAACGCGCTGGCGCATGCCTCCTGATAACATAGAGGGTCGCCTATTGGCGGCGGATTCTAAGTTCATCATTTGCAGATACTTCATAGTCCATTCTTTGACTTCCTGCTTGTTCCACTGAGGGTGGCTTTGGCGTACTGCGAGGGCGACGTTCTCATAGGCCGTTTTCCATGGCATTAAGGCGAAGTTTTGAAACACAACCATGCGATCCAGTCCAGGTTGGGTCGTTTCCTTACCATCGAGCACGATGCCACCTTTGCTGGGTTGATCAAAGCCAGCCATAATGTTTAATAAGGTGCTTTTACCACAACCAGAATGTCCAATCATGGAGACAAATTCACCTTTCTCTATCTTAAAGTGAACATTCTCAAAGACTATAAATTCATCTCCTTTCTTAGCATTTTCTTCTAACGATGGGTAAGCTTTACTTACATGATCTACAATGAGGTATGACATATTTCTATAAGTTAAGATTCAGCGTAAGTGTAGCGAGCAGCCACCTTAGAAAGGGAGTAGTCCAGTAAGAAACCGACAATGCCGACAACAATAATGGCAAAAATGACCTCAGCGATATCGAGATTATTCCATCCTATCCAGCTAAGGTAGCCGACACCTAACTCACCGAGTAGCATTTCTGCAGGCACCACAGCGACTAGAGCGCTGCCGAAGGAAATGCGAAGTCCTGCGAATATGGCAGGTGCCGCAGCTGGTAAAATAACTGAGTAGAACCTCTTTATCCAATTCATCTCAACCATCTGTGAGACGCGCAGATAATCAGGCTTTATGTTAGAAACTCCAAATGCCGTGTTCGCCATTGTAGACCACAGTGAAGCCATAAAGACAACTAACACAGATGTGTAGAACGGATCTTTTACTGTGTAGAGCATCAATGGCATCCACGCTAGAGGCGATATCGGCTTTAGTAGCTGAATGAAGGGATTCAGAGCTACGAAGAGTGTCTTTGACATGCCAATGAGGATACCCAAGAAAACAGCTAGTACAGAGGCTAGCAGAAATCCCGTTAAGAACCTCTTGAGTGTGTACCAGACTAGCAGACCTATGCCGTGGTCATTGGTTCCTACTTTTGTAAAAGGGTCTTTGAGCTCCTCTACAGCTGTTTCATAAACGGCTAGTGGACCGGGGATAGTGGATAATTTGTCAGGGTTATTGATATAAGATCCACTATCATCCCGGATGATGTCACCGTTCATTTCTAGGAGCATCATGTCTTCCTCAGACTTTCCAGAAGGATCAAAGGCAGGCACTCTAGTAGAGAAAGACCACACAAGTAGGAAAATGACTAACAAAATTAGTGAAATCCCATAAGGTGCATAATTTGCCAGTTTAGGCGGTTTCATATGTCTAGTTGGCGCGTGTGATAGCAAAACTCTTCGCGTAGCCTAGGGGGTCATTGGGATCAAATTCTTTACCCATTATCGAAAATTTATCCAATGAGGCTAACTTAGGCTGATAACCAAGGCTTTCGATCATATCTGCGCATTCACCTTCGAGATAGACTTGCTTAGCTATAGCATCAAAGTCCACATTACCTTCGATTTGCCCCCAGCGCACCATCTGAGACATGATCCACTTGGCCATAGAATTCCAAGGCATGGGGTCAAAATCAATACGATCTGGTTCTTTGCTAATACCTGTAGTGCCATTAACATAAGTGCCCGTGAGTACTTGCTCTAAGACGATCTGAGGCTGATTTAGGTAATTTTTTGGCGCAATCGCCTTTGCGATATCTTTGCGGTTTTCAGGCTTAGAAGAGAAATACGTCGCATCCACAATAGATTTAAAGAGAGCTTTATAGGTGTTAGGATTCTTTGTGGCAAATTCTTGAGAAACGGCAAAAGCACAACAAGGGTGACCAGGCCAAATGTCTTTTGTGAGCTTAAAGATAAAGCCGCATTTTTCATACACCGCGCGCTGGTTAAATGGATCAGGGGCAAGGTAGCCATCCACATTTCCAGCCTTGAGGTTCGCCACCATCTCTGGTGGAGGAACTACGCGGATTTCCACATCCTTGTCTGGATCTATGCCACCTTCTGCGAGATAGTAGCGCAGTAAATAATTATGCATGGAATAGTCAAAAGGAACACAGAATCTGAATCCCTTCATATCCTTCGGCCCTTTGACCCCTTTATGCTTATTGGCAAGAGTGATCGCCTGGCCATTGATGTTTTCCACTGCTGGCATCAAGTAAGGAACTTTTTTTGAACCAGCCCCCATGGTGATAGAAATAGGCATTGGACTCAGCATGTGGGCAGCGTCCACCTCTTTGTTAATGCCCCAGTCTCTTACCACAGACCAGCCAGAGGCACGCCTGACTTTGGCGTTGAGCCCATATTTGGCATAGAAGCCCATAGGTTCTGCCATAATAATGGGAGTAGCGCAGGTAATGGGAATAAAGCCAATGGAGAGATCTTTCTTTTCAAGATCGCCGCCTTTTACAGAATCCGCGGCCCATGCCTTAAAGCTACCTGTAGGGAAGGCCGCAGCGATGAGTGCCGCAGCCGCTCCTTTACCCACACGGCTTATAAATTCCCTTCTTGCTAAATCATTGGGGAAAACTGCTCGAACAACAGCTTCATCAACAAGGTTATCCACCATAGCCTCGTGGCTGTCTGCGACAGGAGCGCTACTTGTATCAGAGCAGTGGCAAGGGCCGCTGTGTTGACAAGGTTTTACAGATGAAGCTGCAATGCCTTGAAAGTCATCAGCGGTCTGTTTGAGATATTCTTCGCCAGCTTCTGAAAGAGGAGCTTGTGAATCGTGGGAGTGTGATGAACCGAGTCGAATGTTCGAATCAAAGGGATCATTCATAGTGGGATGCTGTCTCATAGTGTTGTGTGCTTGGATTAGTGATGTGTCTGCTGCATGTTTTCACGAGCTTCACGGAGTCATTTTAGATCAGCATTGTATGTGCCAACATTTGATTTTGAGTAGGTTATGGCGATATAAGGATTCATTCTTTCGGGGAAATGAATTCATGTGCAAACAAGGAAATGACAAAGCATGTTACCTGCTGCACTCGTCTCAAGCAGATAAGTTGAAGCGTAGTGCTAGAGGGTGGACTGCCTAAGACTGCGTTCAAAAATGCTGTAAAAATGAGAGAGAAAGGAGCTTTGAAAACAGAAAGAGTATTGCTCAAACTGCCATAAGTCATAGCAGCTAAGCGTATTCAAATGAGTGTAAATGAAATTCGCTGAAAAAAGTTCACAAAAAGGTGTAGAAAAGTATTGACCTGAAGGCGTATGAATGTAGATTGCCGCCCCGCCCAAGAAGGGCACTAAGCAACCTAGCGAGGGAGTTCAGTCAGAGTCAAAAGCTCACTGAATAACACCAAGCCAGCAGTACTTAGGAAGCGATCATAAACAGCATAAACTCTGCAACTAGCGAGCTAAGAAAAATATTACAGCAATGTAGTGAGTTTTTTTAGATGATAGTCACTCCATGG
>CALFVF010000024.1 GCA_937928735.1 uncultured Verrucomicrobiales bacterium
TATCGGGTACACTTCCCGCTGCTTCAACTGCTGCTTGAATAGTATTAAACTCTCCCTCTTGAAGGTCTTCCTCTGCTATAGAACCATCTACGATAAATTCATAGCTCGGTACATCATCACTATCTCGTGGTGAATGACCTGCTAGGATTTCATATATGGAGGGGAAGCGGTCTCCATCATGATCACGCACTGCATCAAGCTTGTCGGTAGGGTCGAGATCAAATTCAAATTCCTTGCCGTCAGGTATTGAGTCTTCATCAAAGTCTGTCTCGGCTGTTTGATCGAGGTTATTGAAGTGTTCTAGTTCCCACGCGTCATTTAGGCCATCATCATCACTGTCTGCTACTGTATGTAGAGCTGAGGTTCCTACTCCCTCGATATCTTGCCAGTCTGCAATGCCATTACCATTGATGTCTTCGGCAAGTGGACCTTCTCCACGGTGCTTGGCGGCTAAGTAGTCCTCAAGGAGGGTTTGTTCACCGTAGCTGAGGGCTCGGTTCGCGATGATGAGTTCGTGCCAGTCTGTGGGCTGGCTACTAGCACGTCCAATAAAGTTAAGACGGATGTTCCTAGTATTTGGATGTATGACAGTTTGCTGTGCGACTGCTTCTAGACTTCCATTAATGTGAAGTGAGCTGAGTGTTTCGGCTGTGTGGCGTAGGGTGATTTGATAGTTTGTGCCGTATTCTACAGTTTTTCTACTTGAGACATTAAGCGACCCTCCACTCTGCCCTGCCCACCACTGAAACTTGTCTGAAGCCGGAATTCCAAAGCGAAAGCCACTTCTTCCAAATCTTTCATTGTCAAGAATGCCTTGTAAGCCATTCGCTAGGTCTTCAGTCGGTGTAAAGGCTGTGAGTATTGTGAAGCCACCGTCAGCAGCATTGAGTAGATCTGTGTTTTGCTGATCAATGTGGGTGGGCTGATTTGATGCTGCGTGGAGGTTGGTGAATGCATCACCTTGCCCTGGGGTGACTATGGGGATTCGACCTGCTGTAGTAACTGTGGGAATGATGTCATAGTTTTCTCCCGCAAAGTTTGGCCAGCGAGTCAAATTGTCGCTGGAATCTGCGATGACTGCATTCTCTCCATCTGTCCGGTACCAAGCAACGATAGCGTCTGTGGGCCAGTCGACGCTGCCTCCTGCTGTATAAATATCTGCAAGGTCTGTTCCATTGGTGACTTCGAGGATATTGGTGAGGCCGTCACCATCGATATCTCCCTGTGCTGTGATGCCTGCGATACTCTGGGCTTCTGTGCGGGGTAGTTTGCTGAGTGCTGCGTATTCTACATTGTAAGCTATGCCGTCTCCGTCTATGTCTCTGGTCTCTGCGACGCCGCGAATCAGCGTGTTCACTATACTGTGCCTACGACGGTGTATACTGCAGTCAGCTATGAGTGCCCCTATAGATTCTTTTTCAGAGCGGTGAAATTCTTCTCCGTTTTTCTTATACAGAATACTATCGCCATCACGTTCAACAGAAAAGCTGTCTCCTGCGCCGTAATGCCCACCTGTTTTCACATTTCGACCATTCTCATAGGCAAAGAATACTCCTCGTGGGTCTAGGTAAATGCAGAAATCTATGTCTGTAAATGAGGCACTATCGATACTGCCATCTCCGCTGTCTAATCCGCATAGTATACGAGTGAAGTCTCTGCCAGCTCGGAAAGAGATGCCACCATCACCAGTAATGGTACGAGCACTATTACCGTCTGCATTGTAGCCATTGCCTACGGCACTCTTAGCCAGGCTAGAACCAAATTGATCACTGGAATTTTCTGCAATTGTATTTCGTAGATCTTGCCACTGAAGTTCGAGCCAGCCTTGGTGTGGGGTGTTGACTGGATCTGAGTTATTGTAATGCTCTGTGAGATTTGAGAGTCCGTCTTGATCAATATCTCCGAGGGGCTCGACATCAGCGAGAGTTCGATAATTGTCCGTGGTGTTAGCTTCTATGACTACGGCGATTTCCCAGCTATCAATGAGTCCATCACGATCTGTGTCTAGATCTGTGAAGCCTTCTATTTGAAGCTTCTCTACTCCTGCAAACTGGTGATGTGCGACTACTTTGGCAAAGACTGGTCGAGGAGAGGCGAGCTCTGAGGTGTAGATGAGCACATCGTTCACAAAGTAACGAATCTGCTCGCCCTCTCTTGTAATCTTTAGCTGATCACCAAGGGTGTAGTTTCCGTGTGTGTGAATATTCCGATTGTTCTCTCTGATATGAAGTGAGTTACCACTAAGAAAGAATGCGTGAGCTATGTCTGTGTGGGCCCAGTTTGTATTCGCGTAGTTGAAGCCAACCATGGCGGAGACTCCGGTGATAGAAAACTCAAAGGATACGGAACCATCTGCCTGCATCGCTAATGCTGTAACAGCGGCTGCATTCCACTGGTTTCCACTCCTCGATTTATGAATGGCTGAGCCTTCAGCTGTTCGTTCTATCTCAACATTTCGAGAGTCTGCCCATTCAATCCCTGCAACAGAATTCGCATCAAACGGATCTGTGCCTAAAGCGAATTCTTCCGTATCACTGAGGTAATCGCCGTCACTATTGGCACCATTTCCACCCAGTGCGGCTAACCCTTCTACTATGCCACCCGCTGCCTGAGCTGTGGCTCCAAATTCCCAGAAGTCGGCAATCCCATCTGAGTCTGAGTCAACGCCAAATTGGAAGGCAAAGGTCGACTTTAGCTGGCCTATGTTCGCTAGAGCTAAGTTCTCCTCAACTGGTGTGTCAGGGTTCCAAGGGTAGGCTTGCCCCTGCTGCCACGGTACACCATTGATACCTGCTTGAAAGTTCAGAAACCCTGGTGATACGCGATTGAGATTATCATAGAAGGGCTTTGAGATAGCCTTGAGCTGGCCTAGATTAAGTGGTGCTTTCTGCTTTTCGTACCATTCTGCATCAGGATTCGCAGGGACTTCAGGGAAGACATCTTCTAGCTCAAAATCGACCCCTCCAAAGGGTGCTAGGCGCTCACTGAGCTCGGCGTGAGCCTGAGTGGCCATCCATTTCGCCTGACCTGCATTCACTGCGGAATAATTCTCTTCCTGCGCATTCTCATCAATAACACCACGCTCAAACCACCACTGTGGAGGCCCTGAGAAGGTCACCACAGAACTTATGAGCAATGAGCAGGCAGAAATAGCGGCTGTTGCCTGCCAGCGTGCCTTGGGTAAGATGTGAGTATGAGCCATAATGTGATGCTGGTTAGAAATGAAATCTGGGCAAGAAATTCTGTGTCGTTCTGATAATATCTGATAATCAGTGAGAAAACATAGACGGGAAAAAACTTAGTGAATCAGGTGATTGAGCTCTGAAGACTGCTTCACGCATAT
>CALFVF010000025.1 GCA_937928735.1 uncultured Verrucomicrobiales bacterium
AATGTGATGCTGGTTAGAAATGAAATCTGGGCAAGAAATTCTGTGTCGTTCTGATAATATCTGATAATCAGTGAGAAAACATAGACGGGAAAAAACTTAGTGAATCAGGTGATTGAGCTCTGAAGACTGCTTCACGCATATATTCCTGCACCTCGCTGAAGTTACAGAACATCTCTTCTTAAGAAGCAAACTAAGAAACACTTTCTTGTCCATAATGTATTCCTTATAAATTCTCGTTCGTGTTGGCAATCTCTAATTGATTTGTTTTTGACCTATTGTTAGTTCATGGTCTCTCTAGACTATGAAAACTGCTCATTCTCACCGATCTCTACAGACTCTTAAGGGAAAAGACCGCCTACGAGCGGATCTGTGGCTGCAGCTTTCCCACCAATTTCTCACTCAGGGTGAGAAATCTCACGCGAGAGAGGCTCTGGCAAAAGCCTGCGCGGCCCCTCAAAAGTATGATCTCTTTGAGCTCCATGCCGCAGATATCGCACATCAGCTTGATGATCTGCCATTTTCACTCAGCCTTCTCGAATCGGCCTTTCAAAAGCGCCAACCTAAGTACCCTGCTCTCTTCCTCGCTGCCTCAATCTCTGAGCGTCTCAATCGCCTAGAGTCTGCCAACCACTGGATCGCAGAGGCTCTGAGTGTGGCTGAAGTCCCCCTCCAAATCGCTGAGGCGAAGATACTTCAGGCAAAGATACTTGTCAGACAAAAGCAATCCCAAGAAGCGATCGAACTACTACGATCCTTCCCACATGCCGATCAACTGCCTGCAAAGGAAGGAACGGAATACCATCACACGCTCTTCCGCGCCCATGATGCTGAAGGTGACTATGAAAATGCCTACCAAGCTCTCTGCCGCTCCAAGGATATTAGTCGAGAATTCGTCACCGAAAATCGTCTGCGACGTATGCAAACGCAAAAGAAACAAAGCTATCTGAGACTCAGAGAGATCGTCAAAGGCTGGGACAGTTCTGAGCTCATTCGCTGGCAAGACGAGGCCAACCAAGCACGAGAAAAATCAAAAAATAGGGCTCAGACTCAGCAAGATATCGCCTTTCTACTCGGACACCCGCGCTCAGGCACGACTCTGCTAGAAAACATTCTTGATGGCAACGACAGGCTCATTTCTTCTGATGAACAGACAAGCTTCCAAGATAAAGTCATCGACCCTCTGATGGGAGGCTTCCGACCTAGTCATTCATCTGGTATTTCTGAAATCAATGTTGAACTTGAGAATCAACAACTTGAAGAGTTCCGTCACTACCTCGACACGCTCTCTCCGATCACTCTACAAAAAGGCAGAACACGATACTTGCAATCTCTTAATGAAGAGCTTGGCTGCAAGGTGTCTCAACATTTCCTCCTAGATAAGAATCCTGCGATTACCGATGCAGGCCTGCTCACGCTGAGGCTCTTTCCTTTCGCTCGCTTTCTTTTCGCTGTGCGGGATCCACGCTCTGTCGTCTGGAGCTCATTCACTCTCCCTTCCTACGGTACGACCTGGATCAGTTGCTTCTGGTATGATCTGACAGAAGCGGCAGAAGCCTACGCGCTCTTCACAGATGTATGGCTAGCCTTTCGTGAAAAACTACCTAGTGAACTCTCTCACACCACTCGCTACGAAGATGTCGTCTCCCTGCCCGATCAAGAAGGCCGTGCCGCTACTGAGTTCCTAGGCCTAACATGGCAGGATAAGCAGGGGAAATTCTACGAACGTGCTGGAGAGAAGCATGTGCACTCACCCACCTACGCTGATGTGGCGAAGCCCGTGTACACCTCTGCACTGGAGAAATGGAAGCACTATGAGCCCTACTTGCGCGAAGGTATACCTCATTTAGAAAAGCACCTGGAGCTCTTTGGGTATTCTCAATAAGCGCGGCCTAACAAGCTAACAACTATTGATCACCTTCTGCACTGATTGGCTCAAACCCTCCAGGCATCTGTGCTCTCAGTAGCATACCATTTTGCTTAGAGATCTCACGAAGTTGACTTCTAAAGGTCTCTTCCTCCATGACAGGGGCCTGCTCTAGTAGACTTAGGACTTCTTGATAGAGATTTCGTGAAGCTTCCCCGTGCTCAGGATCATCCTGCTGCTGACGTGTGCGATTAAGAATTCGTAGTAAACGCTCTGTCCGCTGGAGTCTCTCACGCTGCCAGCGCTGATTCTCACTGAGATTATTCTCGAAGTTTAGGAGAGTTTCTCTATTTTCTTTGGCACGCTCTCGCATGGCTAAGCGCCTCTCTTCTGGCGTTAATTGGGCCAATTGCTCAAAGACCTCATCACGGTTTTCTAGAAAATCCGGTTGGTATGTTAGTTCGCGCAGCTGCTCACTGACTTCATCACGGTAGTCACTAATGGCATCTTCTGTGTTAAGTTCTACTTCTCTGGAACCATAGCCAGACAGAGCTCCCTGCTCTGGTCTACCTTCTGGGGCTCCTTTTAGACCTCCAGTTGATTTTGATTTCAAATATTCGCTTCGCCCTGAGTGGCGCTCTGGATTTCTTTCTCTATTTCGACCCAATTCACCTCTACCTGCTGAGTATCTCCCAGCACCTTGCTGACCACGTACCGAATGCACTCTTCTCTCTTCTTTTGGATCTGAACTTAGTCTCTCATCCGCACTCTGGCGCGTCGCACGATGGAGAGCGTATAAGCCAGAAAACAACAGAAGCACCCCGAGAGCAGCATAGAGAATCCAAGTTTGATACACTTTCATAGATATAAAGTACCTTTACCTCTGTCTGATGGTACTAGGCAATCATAATAGATTCTCAGGTTCAAAGACTCCCAGAAACCCTAAGATGGCTCTTAGGGTACACCGAAAGCGCATCTAAATTCGAGAAACCCTTGCATAGTCTGATCCCTTTGGTTATCACCCCACGATATGCCAGTTGCTACACCAGAACAATATGCACAAATGCTGGATGCCGCCCAAGAGGGTGGTTACGCATACCCAGCAGTCAATATCACGTCACTCGCTACCATCAATGGTGCTCTCAAAGCATTCGCTGAATCAGGCTCAGACGGCATCATCCAGGTTTCCACAGGTGGGGGCAAGTTCGCCTCTGGTATTGCGGGTGCGGATGAAGCCTTTGGAGCGATTGTTCTTGCGGAGGCGACTCACCGCCTTGCGGAGCAGTATGACATTCTCGTGGCTCTCCACACAGATCACTGCCATCCTGAGAAAGTTGACTCTTTCCTGCGCCCGCTTCTCGCTGAGTCTGCGAAGCGAAAGGCCGAGGGTAAGAATGTCCTATTCCAATCTCACATGCTTGATGCTTCTATTCTTCCTCTCGAAGAAAACATGAAGCTCTCTGCTGATCTCATTAAGGAGTGTGCAGCCCTTGACATCATCCTTGAGGTCGAAGCTGGTGTTGTCGGAGGTGAAGAAGATGGTGTGGATAATTCCGATATGCCTGACGATAAGCTCTACACGACCACTGAGGACATGATTACAGTGTATGAGACACTCAATGGTCTTGGCCGTTTCCTCTTTGCGGCTACTTTTGGCAACGTTCACGGTGCGTACAAGCCGGGTGCTGTTAAGCTGAAGCCAACGATTCTGCGTGACGGTCAAAAGGCTGTGACGGATAAGTACGGCGCAGACGCTGAGATGGATCTCGTCTTCCACGGTGGATCGGGCTCTTCTCTTGAGGAAATCCGCGAGACTCTCGGCTATGGTGTGGTGAAAATGAATATCGACACGGACACTCAGTATGCTTTCACTCGCCCGATTGTGACGCATATCTGCCAGAACATCGAAAGCGTTCTCAAAATCGACGGTGAAGTCGGTGCCAAGGGTCAGTATGATCCTCGCTCCTACATCAAGAAGGGTGAGCAGGGAATTTGTGAGCGCCTTAAGGAGGCTTGTGACGACCTTCTCTCTACAGGGAACTCTATCTACAAGAAGTAGGTTCCCTCATTGGTATGAGAAATTTCTATGCCTACAGGTTTCTGCCTGTGGGCATTTTTTATGCTCTAGGTTTACGACTCTTTCTCAATTTGTGAGTGTTAATGAGCAGGTGGTTCCCAGTTATGCTTCGGATATCTCCCTGCGAGGTCTTTTTTCATCTGGGCAAATCCACTCTGCCAGAAACTCGCCAAGTCTGCAGTCATCTGCCAAGGTCGCTGATTTGGCGCGCAGATATTGATTTGTAGTGCCACACCATTGGCAATCGTGGGTGTTTCTTTCACACCGTAGAGTCTCTGCACAACGAGTGAGATAGTTGGCGGCTGTCCGAGTTTATAGCGGACTTTGACAGATTGCCCATTGGCGAGCTTCATGCGTACAGGAGCATAAGCATCGAGACTGGCATGCTGCCCTGCCGAGAGCCAGCTCTCGAGTGCTGGCATCACCTCTCGATTCTTAATGTCTTTATAGCCAAGTGCTCCTTCACAGATCTGAACAAGAGCTAGCGCTCTATCTTCCTCATCAAAGGAGGGTAGCTCGAGTTCAGGCATCCATGCTCGTAGGCTCAGCAATCTCGCGATCCACTGCTCTACCTCCCCATTCCAGTGTTTGAGCTTCAGCTCACCGGCAGCGACTCTCTCTGCTAATATCTGTGCTGCGAGGTCTGCTGAGGGGTTTGGCCCAGACTTGGACTCGATCACTAGTCCTTGATAGCAAATCTCGCGCTTCTCCACCACCCGTCTACTCGTCTCGTCATAGTGGGCACCCTCACTAAGTGTTAGATGTTCGGGCCACACTTCCTTAAGACTTTCTTGAGATAGAGTGATACAGCGCGATAGATGAATAATAATATCTTTCGCACCGACTTCGGTGCATTCTGTGGCTAGAAATAATTCTGCTGATTTCACAGGGCTATCGCTCGCTAGTTGTGCTGAGCGCCCACCTACCATGCGCGCGACTTGACTCGATGAAACAGGAACTCCCACTTGAGACGGGAAAGCTTGCAACAAGGCTTTTTCTATAGACTTGTGGTTTGCTGAAAAATCCAGTGAAGCTATCTCCCACCCGCGAGACTGAATGGCTGCTGTGAGCTGCTTTAGCATGCGCTCCAGATCCCTCGCCTCTCGAGCGATGATACCTGCCTGCTCACAGCGGCTAGGCTGGAACTGCATCTGCCTCGCTGTCTCATAGGCACGATACTCTGCCTCGAAATCACTCTGATCTTCATCATAAGTGTAGGCGTCCTTCCCTACTACCCCTGCCTTTTTACGGAAAAGAGACTGCCCTTGAGAAAGAGCTGCGATGAAGAGAGTTTCTGCAAGGCAATTGAGAGTCTGTCCTGCTAGAAGTAAGCGTGCGTATCTGGGATGAAGAGGAAACCCTAACAAATCCTGACCAATCTCTGTGAGAGTTTCACCACTTTCATCCAGTGCTCCGAGTTCTATGAGTACACCCTTCGCTAGCTCATAGCGCTGTGCTTCAGGTCTCTCTAGCCAGCGAAATTCCTCTAAGTGCTTCTTCTCTATAGCTTGATAGTGGGCGATGAGTAAGAGTGCTTCACTGACTTCGACCCGCTTCACCTCTGCTGTCTCGAACTCAGCTCGACTCGCGTGCTGGCGCTCACTCCATAGACGATAGCAAATACCTTCTGCTGTGCGACCAGCACGTCCAGCACGCTGCTTCGCTGAAGCTTGGGAAATGGACTCTATCATCAGTGAATTCAGGCCTCGCGCTGCATCATAGCGTGCCACGCGTGCGAGTCCTGAGTCAATCACCACAGACACACCGTCTATTGTTAGTGATGTTTCCGCGACATTGGTTGCGACAATAATGCGCAATCCAGCACCTTTCCCAAGTACCGCGAGGTCTTGCTTCTCCGCGGGCAAGGCACTGTAGAGTGCGTGTATGCTGTAGTTCTTCGCTTCAGCTAGATACTGAAGTTGATCGATACAGCGCTGTATTTCGTACACTCCTGGCATGAATATGAGAATATGCCCTGCGCGGTCCTCTCTAATCGCGCGCTGGCAGACCTTTACCGTGCGCTCCCAGAGAGCTGTTTGAGATGAGCCTTTCATAGAACGACTCGTTTTCTGCTGAACTGGGTCAGCCAAGTGCCTAATCTCTACGGGAAAGCTTCGTCCCTCTGATTCTAACAACCGACAGGGTTCTAAATAATCTTTGAGCAGCTCACTGTTGAGAGTTGCTGACATCACACAGAGCTTGAGCTCTGGGCGGCTTGTTTCTTGGAGATGAATGCATTTGGCGAGAGAAATATCTGAGCTAATACGGCGCTCATGAAATTCATCAAAGACCACACAACCCACGCGAGATAAGGTATGATCCTCAACGAAATAGCGCTGCAGCATCCCATCTGTAATGAAGAGAATCCTAGTCTTACCACAATAGTTCGAGTCATGCCTAACGCTATAGCCCACTGTCTGACCAACCCTTTCACCAAGTATCTGTGCCACACGACCCGCGAGCATACGAGCAGCTATTCTTCTGGGCTGAACAACAAGAATGAGTCCTTCTGTCTGACCCAGCAACATGGGCGCAATACCCGTGGACTTCCCAGAGCCAGTGGGAGAGCTCAGCAGCACGCGCCACGGCTGAGACTCAGGGAATGGAGCCTCTAACTCCTCTTTGAGCTCATAGACTCGCAAACTCTCTAACATAACCAATCAAAGACGAATCGATAAAATGAAAAGACAAGAAGACAGAATCGGCTAATCACCATTCTCTATGAATGATTCTCTAGAGATTCTATAATTGTAGGTATCGCGTGCGTAAATACCTCACCAACTTGGAGATATGCCGCATTTCCCATTCCGATAGGGTCAGGGACATCCATGCCTTTTCCTTGATCTTCCTCAAGGTGGTCACAGACCAGATAGCACTTTGACTGTACTGCGGGAAATGTTCCCACCAGCATTGCTAGGTGGCTACGAGTCATCGCGTAAATATGCGTCGCCGATTCTAACAATTCCGTGGTTACCATTCGACTCGAGAAATCTGCGAGCTCAATTTGGTTATTTGCAAGTAAGGCAGCTGTTTCTGGGCTCATTCGATCACCATCATAGGCGGCGACTCCTGCCGAGCCTAGACACTCGATCTCTGAATGTCCTTGGATCGCTTTTCTAAAAAAACCTTCCGCCATGGGACTACGACAAGTATTCCCTGTGCATATGAATAAAACGCGTTTCATTACAGCCACGATGCAAGAAGAACTCCTCAGCGTCAAGGAGCAGTGCGGGGAAGACTCCATACGGGATCTACGGCTAAAGACAATCAATGCGCTAAAAAAGACGCTTCTGGACTGACTCTCTTATTGATCTCATTGGCTCTTTTTTTTAACCTCTAAGCATGCGTTACTTTATTTTGCTTCTCCTCCATTTCCAGACTCTTGCCTGGGCGCAGCACACAACCATCGACCAGCTCCATTTCGGCGATGATAGAAATACGATCCAAGACAAACTCGCAGCTAGTGACTTATTTATTAGTGAGAAGACTACAGGCATTCTCGATCGTGCCAATTTCAACGGATTCTACCGCAGTAAACAACCTATTCTTCATGTCGAATATTCTCTCCACTTCGACATGTCGGCAAATCGCCTCAAGCGCCTACACTTCCGCTCCGAAGACTTCTCACCCAAAGACTATGCAGAAACTCTTCAGAAACTATGGGAAGAGACGGCTCAGTGGACATCACGCATTTATGAGAAAGCCCTTCAAGCTGGTACTTACCCGCCTCGCTCTCAAGTCATAGAAGGGCAAATGACCTATTCTCATGTCTGGCGGCATGAAGATGTTTATATCCTATCAGGTATTGGACTTGAAAATGGACGCTATTTCTCAGTCATCAGTTTCACGCCTGAGAAACCAAACATTCTCAGACACTAACAATCTCCCACAGAAGCACTAAGGCACCCCGCACTCTTGTTACTCAGTACTCTACAGACACATTTCGGCCATAGCGAGTTCCGTGCTGGTCAGCAGCTTGTCATTGAGCAGCTGCTAGCTGGTGTCAATACTCTCGCTCTCTTTCCCACAGGTGGAGGAAAGTCGCTCTGCTATCAACTCCCCGCTCTACTCTCCAAAGACCTCACCATCGTCATATCGCCACTATTGGCACTGATGAAAGACCAAGTCGATAGTGCTGTAGCTCATGGGCGAAATGCCCTTCGCTATGATTCTACCCTCGATAGCCAAGAGAAACAACTCTGCCTAGCACAGATAGAGTCACAGAATGTCAACTTGCTCTATCTCTCTCCAGAGAGCTTCGCTTCCAAAGAGGTGCAGCAACTACTCAAGCGTGTACCCATTCATCTCATAGCGATTGATGAAGTGCATTGTTATTCAGAATGGGGGCATAGCTTTCGCCCAGCCTATCTGCATTTACCCAGACTTATTAGAGCGCTCAAACCTCATGCCGTTTTAGCCCTAACAGCCACAGCGACTAAGAAAGTCGCCACAGAGATCCGAAAAGCCTTCCGTATCAAACGTGATCACCAAGTCTCAACGTCATTCTACCGCCCAAATCTCAGCTACACAATTATCCCAACAACTCTCGAGGACAGAACTCAAGAAGTGCTCAAACTCCTCAATACAGGCCCCGCTGGCTCCTGTATTATTTACGTCATGCGCCAGATCGATACCATGCAGCTCTCTGCGCATCTAGAGAGCCATGGAATCACCTCTCGCTCTTATCATGCGGGAATGGACTCTCAAGCGAGAGAAAAGGTGCAAAATGGATTTTTAAATAACCACTTCCGAGTGATCGTCGCCACCATTGCATTTGGCATGGGGATTGATAAAAAAGATGTGAGGCAAGTCATCCACTACCACATGCCAAAATCCCCTGAAGGGTGGATGCAGGAAAGTGGCCGCGCTGGGCGTGATGGGAAAGCAGCCAACTGCACTCTCCTCGCCTGCGGGGATGACATTCGCCATCTCAGAAGTTTTATTGAGATGCGCGATATTGAGCCCCGCGCCTTAGAATCTATACTTCGCACCATACAAAGTGCTGGAAAACTCTGGCTCTGCGCTCCCTATATGCTTGGTGTTCAGCATGACCTCAGTGCGAGCACCATTGGGATATTGCTACTTCACTTCGAGCAGCTCAAGCTCATCAAACACCAAGTCACCTCCTGGAGATACTTGAGAGTTCGTAAGCTGCGATACAGCGCCACCATCTCTGGCTTATCAAAGCGCCAGGCAAACATTATCCAATCTATCAGTGAAATGAGTCGTCGCTTCGACACCTTTGAGAGTGAAGATGCATTCCAGATCCCTCGCCCACAGCTACTCAAGCTCATCGACACTATCGAATCATCAGGCGAGTTCTCCATACAGCGCAGTGGATGGACAGAAGAGTATAAAGTCATCAACGCAGAATTTGACCTGAAAGAAACTGCCAAACATCTTCACGAGCAGCATGCACTGCTTTCTCAACAAGATCACCAGCGCCTCGATGCTGTCACCTCTCTGATCACTACAAAATCCTGCATCACTAAAAGATTGCTCCAAGGTTTTGGTGAAAAACTCGCCCAGCCATGCGGTCACTGCTCCACCTGCCGAAAAGAACCAAGACCTCGTAAAATCACAGCACCCACACTCCCTGAGTTAGAGAGCGAACAAGTCGAACTCATTGATAAAATCCACAAAGAATCTCTCACTGGTCTCAATAATTCAAAGACTCTCACCAAATTCCTCTGCGATATCCCTAGTCCGAAGATAAGATATTATCGACTCTATAAGCACCCCTACCACGGAGCGCTCACTCGCTACGACTACCACGAAGTGGAATTACAGAGCCAAATACGTATGCAAGGCCTTCATTAGGCATCACATGTCATACGAGGAAAGACAAAGCCTTCCTCATCTACCTCAGCATTCAGCAGAAACGTTTGCTCCACTCCAGCAAGACTAAGTTCTAGGCTCTTCATTCCTCTAGTGCTTCCCTCTCCATCATCTGCCCTATCGTGCTCTCTATAAGAAAACCCTGGCAATAGTCTTCCTAGACTCTTTGGTTTCCATCCTATTTGAGAATCTTGCCCACGCTGCTGCGCTGTCAGATGTGGCATCGATCTCGTTAGAAACAGAGAGTGCCTATAACCAATCACATAGCCATGAGAAGAATTTTCTAACATAGGTTTTGAGCTAACTCGGTAGCAATCTAACTCGTTTTCACCAGCCAACCCCTCCATCGAAAAATCATTACCTACAATCAGCACCTTAGTTCTTTTTTTGCGTAATTCACTTTGCCCACCTCCAGTTTGCCCATTAGAATTGGGGGTTGAGAGACGCGCTTTTAGGACAAGAGCGAATGCTACGACATTCACAAGTGACTCACCAAGACTGTCCGCGTCCACTATCAGATCCATCGAGCGCTCAAAGCCACAGCCACCTGCGAGCTGTAAGGCATTGGTGAGAATAAGCCTTTGCTGCTCTGGCGAACTTTCCAGAAGCTGCCTTTGTGCCGCTTGAAAAGGATGAACATCCGCAGCATCATCACCCTCTCTCAACAAAAGAGTTCTCGAAAAGACCTTTTCTGGCTTCGTGAGTAGATCTCTCTGTTGAAATGCGAGTGCTCCTAAATCATAGAGTTCTGAGCGCACTCGCTCTGTACTCGCTTCTTTCGCATTGAGAGGTTCTCCATAAACCACACTCACCCCATACTTGAGCGTGTATGGCCATTTCTTAAAATAACGCTGGCGCTCAAAAGAGGAAATGGAACCCCAGAGACCATCCATATAAACAGGTAAGACAGGAACTCCTGCACGTCGAGCCATCAGCTGGTATCCCTTTTTGAGCTCATTCATACAGCCTGATCTCGTGAGTTGACCCTCCGGGAAAATACACACGACATCCCCTGCCTTTAGAGCATCTGCTGTGATCTGAATCGCATCTTTCGCTCTCGCTGGCGAAATGGGCACAGTACCGAATAACTTAGCGAACTTCGCCACCACTCCTCCCTGAGCAATGAGCTTCTCATCCATCAAGAAGCGAATAGGCCGTGGAGAGGCCGCAGAAAGAACTAGAGAGTCAATATAGGAAACATGGTTCGCAAGGAGTAATACCCCACCACTCTTTGGCATTTGCGCCACGCCCTCAATCTTGATTTTATAAATAAATCGAAACATTGCTAAAATCACAAAGCGCAGAGTTTGCTGAGGCAATAATCGAGTCGCCACCCAAGTCGCCCATAATGCTAGTGCGCCAAACAGGAAGAACTGCGCACTCACAGAAACTCCATTTTGCTTAAGTATCAGCTGCAACCCCACCGCCCCTAGACCTCCAAAACAATTAAGCAAATTCGACGCGGCCAATACACTTCCACGCTCACTGGGCAGACTCGCGTCTTGTAATGTCGCATTCAATGGAACAAGAAACATCGCAGCACCCGCACCCGCTACACTCATCGCCACATAAAATGCGACACTCTCTGGTGAACAGAGGCCAATCCACGCTGTCGCCAGCGCCATGACAAACCCACCCACAGGCACTAAGCCGAGCTCAATGCCGCGCTTTGAAATCCAAGAAGCCGCTAGACTACCCAGTGCAATTCCTAGACCAGATACGAGCATCATCCACGCGAGAGAACTAGCCTCACCACCAAGAGAATGAAGATTATTCTCCTTAGCCACCTGGATTGAGACAAGTTGAATAAACCCCCCAAACGTCCAGAAAAAAGCGACGCCAAACGCACTTAGGCGTAAGGACCTTTGTCTCATCACAACCTTTAATTGCTCGAGGTGATTGAACATCAAACCCCAGCGAAATGGTAACTGAGAAGACGCCTGCACAGCCTCAATCCCATAAGAACAAAGTGTCGATACCGGCCCTAAACAAAGGAGTAAACACACAGGAAACAAAGCTGCTTCCCAAGGATCTAAACCCGCAAATAAGCGATGATCGTACCAAAAACTCATGAGAATGGAACCTGCTAAAATCGCCAAAATGGTTCCCATTTCGACAATACCGCTCGCAAAGCCCAACTGCTTACTACCCACTAATTCTTTAATAATTCCCATTTTGGCAGGGCTCAAAAACGTGGACTGCACCGCAAGCAAGAAAAACGTCGCAATAGCCGCGACGATCCACTGCTGTGATAAACAAAGAAACAAACACGCTAGAACACAAAGCTGAAACCAGCTCGAGTACCGTATGACCCTTGTCTTAGAAAAACGGTCACTCACCCAGCCTGCTAGTGGTGCTAATACGATAAATGGCGTAACGATAAGACCAGCGAGAATATACTCGATATGAGCAATGCTTGTGGGCACACCTTCTGCGCTGATTTTTGTGAGGGCAACACCTAAGGCAACTAAAAGGAACTGAACGGCCTTATCATTAAAAGAATTCTGCACAAGCATCACCATTAGGCTCACAAAAGAAAACCAATTACGGCGAGTGGGTGACGGCAGGTTAGAGAGATGATCATGCACAGGCATCGCGCGCATCATCACATTTCGTCCAAAAGAAGCAATAGTACAAACCGAATTCTAGCAATGACTCAGAGCCAGAGACTGGATACGGTCAATTGTTGAAAAATGCACACCTGTTCTTGTTTTTGTGTTTGCACTGGTAAGAAATTCAGGCCTCCAACTATGCGATTCTATTGATTTCCTCCAAAAACATCACTCAGTTCGTACCATCGTGCGGCTTTTTACGTAGGTGTCCCCTCCAATGGTATAGCTTAGATGACTCTGTAGCTCCCACATACTAATCCCCAAGTCAGTAAGACTTAAAAATTGAGGGGTTCCTGGAGAATTACGTAAAATCCTCGTTCTCGTCAAAGTTGCTGTGACATTCTGCCCATTGTTGAGAGTGCCGATAACAACATTATTGGTGACCGTATTGGCAGGAAACACTGGCCAAGGGCTCACATTACCATCACGCCCAGCAATGATATCAAAATCCATACTATTACCCAGTGCTACCTCTCTGGTGAGATACGCATCTGCGAGGTTTTGGCGGATCACCCAGACTCTGGGTGTAATCACATCAATGGATAAGCTGAGCAATATAATAGCGATAGCCACGAGTAAACTCAATGCCACTGTCCCCTCGACTAGAAAGGAACCTGCTCGGCGCTTTAAACTATTTTTTGTAGTCTGTGAGGACTTTAGCCAAGAGCCTCTAGGAGTATTGAGCTGCTTTTTGATCGGGCCAAACTTCGTTATCATTGGTCGTCAGTCTTTGGAGTTTTTTGAAGTGCTACTTACTTTATCACGGTAAGTGGAACAAGGACAACTGTTCTTGTGCCTTCGGAAGTCACAGAACTGCTAACATGCTTAAATCATACTGCCATTAAGACTTCCTTGTCAACGCTTCTTACAATGTATTGACAACTGACCATTCGGTTTCTCTATACCCTAAAATCACAATTGCCAAAAAACACCCAATCAACCATTCTGTCTCTATGAAACACCATTTGATTTATGCTTCCTGTTTAAGTTTGATGATTTTTTTAGCAGCTTGTGCTCCGGTTCCTCCTTCTTTAGGGCCAAACGGTGAGGTACGCCTAAATTCTGGTTCCTCTAGCCTCAATAGCCGAGGAGTCAGTGAGTTCGCCAAGCTTAAAAACCAAAAGAAAATTTCCACTAATAGAGCCTACCGGGCACAGCTTAGCCGAGTGGGACAGCGCTTAGTTCGTGCGAATCAACTCCCCGGCAACCAATGGGAATTTGTGGTCTTTGAGGACAGCACACCCAATGCCTTTGCCCTGCCTGGTGGGAAAATTGGTG
Source organism: uncultured Verrucomicrobiales bacterium (assembly GCA_937928735.1). GTDB lineage: Bacteria > Verrucomicrobiota > Verrucomicrobiia > Verrucomicrobiales > Akkermansiaceae > Rubritalea. Next base: position 13,670 of record CALFVF010000025.1, read on the forward strand.
TGCACACAGGTCTCTTTCCCATCACCAAAAACGATGCCGGCCTTGCTGCTGTCATAGGTCATGAGATCGCTCATATCACCTCCAATCACGCCGGCACTAGAATCCAGCAGCAGCAAGGACTCGCTCTAGGAGGTCTTGTTCTAGACTCCATTCTACAGTCCAGAGGTGGTACAGATAGCTCCCGTGCCGCAGTGGGTGGACTATACGGAGCTGGTGCTTCAGTAGGCTATGCGCTGCCCAATTCTCGCAAGCACGAATTAGAAGCAGATAAAATAGGCGCTATTTTTATGGCGCGAGCAGGCTATCACCCAGAAGAGGCGATTGCACTCTGGCAGCGATTCGCCGCTTATTCTAGAAAATCTGGCTCTCGGACACCTGAGTGGCTCAGTACTCACCCTGTGGACACCACGAGAATTCGCTCACTACGCGCTTTTTTACCAGTCGCACTGAAGGAATATAAACGCTAGCCATCACTCTAAGATGTATGAACAATGGTCAATGACGCATTCGATACGAATGTTTGTCATCGTCCATAGAGCTACACACACCACTATGAAATTATCTTCCTTCGCCAAATTCACCCTTCTTTCTGTCTTTTCACTCTTTTCTTGTCAACAAGCCATGTCACAATTTGATAGCACACCCGCCCCCATGCCCGAAATACCCGAAGGGCATGAAGTTGCGACACTTGGAGCAGGCTGTTTCTGGTGTGTTGAAGTCATCTATGATAGACTCGATGGCGTACACTCATGCACCTCAGGCTACACAGGTGGGCATGTGGAAAACCCAACCTACGATGACATTCTGACTAAAAAATCCGGTCACGCCGAGGTTGTCCAAGTCGTCTTCGATCCAAAGGTTATCGCCTACGCTGAAGTTCTAGAATGGTTCTGGAAACTCCATGATCCTACACAAGCAGATGGCCAAGGCAATGACATCGGCCCCCAGTACCGCACAGAAATATTCTATCACAACGAAGGGCAGAAAGCACAAGCCATCGCTTCTAAAGAAGCTGCCCAAGCAGCCTTCGATAAGCCCATTGTCACAGCCATTACTGAGGCTTCACAATTCTATCCCGCAGAGATCGGCCATCAAGAGTACTATAAGCTCAACGGCAACAAAAACCCATACTGCCAGGTCGTGATCGCGCCCAAGCTCGAAAAGCTCAATCTCACTGACAAATAATTAAGAACTCATGCAGGATGCCCACATTCACCTGCAAGACCCAAGACTGGAAGACTCCCTTGAGGAGTACATCCAGCAGGCACATGAGCTAGGCATTCAGAGATGTGTGGTGAATGGAACGTCTCCAGAAGACTGGCCGCGAGTTGAAGAACTAGCTCGTAAGTACCCTGAATTCATCCTCCCAGCATATGGGCTCCACCCTTGGAAGGCTACGCACACACAGATTCAAAATCACTACCCTGACTGGGCAGAGCAACTAGAAGAGTTACTGCTCAATAATCCACATAGTAGCATTGGAGAATGTGGTCTCGATCGCTGGATCAAAGGGTATGAATTTGACCTGCAACAAGAGGTGTTTGAGCTCCAACTTGACCTAGCACACCAGTATAATCGACCTATCTCTGTACACTGCTTAAGAGCTTGGGGACATCTACTGGATACTTTACGCACACAGCCTAAACCTCACAGAGGTATTGTACTCCACTCTTATGGTGGGTCCAAAGAACTAGTTCCAGAACTAGTCAGTTTAGGCTGTTACTTCTCGTTTTCTGGATATTTTCTCCACCCCCGCAAACAAAAAGTTCAGGAAGCTTATCAAAAAGTCCCATTAGAGCGTCTATTGGTTGAAACAGACGCTCCAGACATGACTCCTCCTGAATCACTAGTTGTCCATACAGTAGGCATAAATGCTCTGCCAAATAATCACCCCGCTAACTTACTCGTCAATATCCAAGGCCTTAGCCGTATCCTAAAAACACCTGAAAATTCATTGCATCAGCGACTGGAAGAAAATTTTTATAATGTCTTTGCACTCGTTACAAATACAATAACAAATTAACTCCCTAACCTAATACCAATAAGGAAAAATACCTGGTAGAAAGTGCGAAGAGATTTGGAGGGAGATCAGGGCGAAACCCATCGGTGATGCGAGCATCTCCAATGATGTGACAACGATGGCACCTCGTCAAAGATCTAGCGAATTCTACCACTTAGTTTTCTGAGTTGGTATAAGATCGAATGAATTCGTAGCTACTTAGAGCACTAGCGTCGGCGAACGAAAAACCCTAAAGACGCAAGACCAAATAACACTGTCGTACTAGGTTCTGGAATGGTTGTTATCGCATTGAAAGAAACATTGTCTAAGGTAATAGATACACCCTCCTGAGCAGCAAAAGTCTGAACCACCAGTGTATCAATCGATGCGGGAAGTCCAGCTGAGTTTGCACTTTGAGACTGCTGTTCTTGCGTTAAAACATTATCCACAAAGAAATCATAACCTCCCGCTTCTAGTGTCTGTGAAACCCCAGCTGGGTCTGTGTAGACAAAATCACTCGTTGTCGTATTAAAGTAGTAGCGAACTGTACTAGTCACCCCATCAACTATTCCCACGGTTCCCGCTTCGAGTGTATCTGACAAATTAGCAACTGGACTACCTCCTGTGCTACGGGAATCTCCTGACACCAACTGTATGAAGCCTCGATCGGATAAAGTGCCTGGGCCCATTGCCTCAACAATCGTGAAGTCAAATTCAAAAAAACCTGTTGTAGCCTGCGCTGTAGATTCAAATTCTACACGATCTCCACCACCATTTGAAGTTAGCACAAAGGCATTATTGACAATAGTTAGTGCCGATCCCCCAGCTACATCAATAAATCCTGCTCCACTGGATGCAGCTCGGTCTGAGAATTGACCATCAGCTTGTGTAAAATCTTCTGAGAAGATAACCGCTGCTTGGCTACTGGAAAAAGATATTAAACTAATAACACTGCAAGTGACTAATGCTTTCTTCATGGGTTTCATTTTTGTGAGTTTATGATTTTTATAAATTAATTTTCATTTAATGAAATTAGAACCCAAAGTCAATCTATTTCTTATATTCCAAACCTGTCGCCTCAAACTTTACATTAAATTAACAATCAATTACTTAGAAAAAAACAAACCAGGAAAGGAAAATAAGCACAAGCAGTAAGCATTCTCCTAATCACAGAATGATTAGCATAATATCTCTGTCACCCCTTCTACAGAATACCCCTGGTAACATCATATCTAGAATACCATCAGATTTTTCAATCAAAAGCAGGTTACTAGAAGTATTCTTTATCCTCATATTTTTGATTTTGTTCTCTATTTCTAATGCCCTACACCATGACTCCTTAAACTCTTTCTTACTGTAAAATTCTATCTGAGAGCAGAACTTTGAGCTAGACATTCAAAGTAATTGAAAAAATTCTTGCTTACCCCCGCCTCAAGAAACATAACATATTCTTGTTATGTTTAAGTCTTTGATTTTGCTCTTAGTTTCCAGTTATTGTCTTATCGCTCAAAATCTTACCGCTCAAAATCAACAAGTACTTAAGCCTGCCTCAAATCAGTGGTCTCAAATAACAAGAAACGCGCTCTTTGAGAAGCGCTTGCAACACAGACGACTTTTCTCAAACCCGCCTTCGGAGAAGACCTCGAGACTAAGGTCAAATTTGCTCACTTCTCGCATTGTTGGCGGCAAGGAGGCTACAGCCCAAGCTTACCCATGGATGGCTGCAATCACCTCCTCGGGCACTCCTAATTTGTTTCTTTCTCAATTTTGTGGAGGATCACTCATTCACCCCCATTGGATTCTCACTGCTGCACATTGTGTTGTTGGTGAAACTCCAGATTCCATCCAAGTTGTTCTGGGAGCACATGATCTCACCGATCCTACTGGTATCCAGCGACTCAATGTGGATGAAATCATTCTTCATCCAAAATTTACTGAAGATACTGTCACTAACTTTGATGTCGCTCTACTCCGCTTATCGCAACCTGCTAACTCTCAATTCACCCCCATTGCTCTTATTGACGACGATAGGCTCGAGGAAGTTGGTACTCTGGCTCGAGTCATTGGCTGGGGAAACACTTCGGCCACAGGCAGTCAGTTTCCGACTATTCTGCAGGAAGTTGATGTCCCTATCGTCTCTCTTGCCAGTGCGAACAGCCCTTCCTCATACAATAATCAAATCACTCGTTTCATGCTTCCCGCCGGCTTTACTGGTGGGGGCCAAGATTCATGCCAAGGTGACAGTGGCGGGCCTCTCATGGTCCCATCTCCTCTGAGTACAGGGTGGTCCATTGCTGGTATTGTCAGTTTTGGAAGCGGCTGTGCTCAGCCTAATTTTTTTGGTATTTATACAAGCGTGTCAACGTTCCGTGATTTTGTTCTTTCCCACATTTACCCCAATTATCTTCTCTGGGAAGAGACAAAAGGTATCCGCGGCGAGCTTCGTGATCCAGATGGAGACCAGCTTAATAATCTAGCAGAGTTTGCTTTTAACACTTCACCCCGGATCCCTGACACCCCTCTCATAGAATATCGCCCAGAGACTGTCTCAGGCGAGCGTCGCCAGGCTATCACACTTCAGACTCCCTCCAAAACCGAGGAGATCGACTACTCTCTGCTACATTCTACTGATCTCCAGTCCTCCACTCAGCAGACATTCGACCTAGAGGCTCTCACGACAAACACCCTTCCTGTCTCTGGCCGCAGTGATACCATCACTCGAACTGTTGTTACAAAATTCTCTGCTGATGAGCCTCAAGCTTTCTTTCAGGTAGGGGCAGCAGCTGTAGAATCTCCCACAACGGGCCCTCGCACTCTCCATACGCCAGGAGGCGCTAATGGCTACCTGACGACCAATGACCTCATTCACCCTGACTTCCCTGCTAGAAATCAAAAACTCTTCTTTCTAGCAGACCCTTCTCCTGGGCAAATAGTCACTATTTCTGGTCGATCTACACAGTTTGACATGCGCCTTGAACTTCTCAATGCTGATACTCTCGAAGTCCTTCAAGTCGCCGACTCTAACAACGCCTTAGGACTCACAGGTCAAGATGAGTTTCTCACACTAATTCCAGACTCTGAAATCAACTATCTGATCCGCCTAACTAGTGCAGCTAATGGGCAAACGGGTTCTTTTAACCTCGGCTGCTTTCTCCCTAACTCTCTACCAGTCATCACTGAAACTTCGAGCGTGAATGCGGCCCTACAGAGCTCAGACGCTACAGACCCGACGCGCGAGCCTCACCGTGCTTTCATTGAGCAATTTCATCTTGCCAATCATAGTTTCGCTAGTCTGCAACTTAGACTCACTTCTTCTTTTGACTCTAATATCACTGTCATAGACCTGGAAACAGGCAGCCGTATTGCTCATGTAGATCAATTCTTTGGCACTCCCGACAATGTCGAAATCCTTAATTTTCGGCCAACCCCTGGTCAGGACTATCTGATTCAAGTCTCTAGCTTCAGTCCCAATGAAACAGGTTCTTTTCGCCTAGAGCTCTCAGAATCCATTTCAGCACCTGCTGTCCTTATCTCTACTTCACAGATACTCACTGGTAGCCTTGATTCTAGTGATCCCAATAACGGATTTGTACAGGGTGCTTTATTCGATGATTACCGTTTGAATAACTCTATCGCAGGTCAGCAAATCCGTATTGATTTAAGATCAAATACATTTAATAATGTCATCGAATTAATCCATGACGATACCGAACAGCTTCTCGCCATTAGTGATCTTTCGGCACCCACGATAAACTCTTCACTCATTTTCACTGTGCAACCGGGAGTACCCTACCGAATACGTGCAACCTCATTTTCACCTGGAGATACTGGGAACTATACTCTAGAGACAACTCTCATTCCTTGATCATTCTAGGGTTTTACAACAAAAGACCATCCGTATCGCATTTTATGACTGCTCCCTTCCAAACACGACAACACTGGTTTTATTTACCTCTCAGCATACTAGGCGTCTACTCTTCCTTCCCCACAGAGGGTATGGCACAGGATTTGATCTCATTGGAACAAAGCGCTGAGGATGAGATTACTCTTCGCTGGAGTGGTGGTTTTTCGCTGTTTTCTTCATCCGATTTATCGACTTGGAACGAAGTGGCTGGAGCTACGAGTCCTTTTAGCGTTTCTACCAAAGCTGCCTCCAGCGAGTTTTACCAGCTCCTACTCACCCCAGCAGCGACTAGCTTAGACATCCCAACAGGAATCTACACTGCAGGGACTGGGCAGATTCCATTAGCTGGTACCCTCTCTCCTACCTTTAGCCGCACTGAGGGCTTAAGTGTTCGTGTTGGTACGCAAGAAGCAGAGATTATTCGTGGTGAAGATGGCTCTGTGCAATTTCGTTTTGAAAACCTTCCTCTAGCTCTTGGTTCTAACTCACTCACAGTCGAGGTTAGTAATGCTACAGGTACCGTTGAGACATTAGACTTTGATGTCACGTTTGATCCGATTGTTGCCAACAATGTGGTAACTGATGAGCAATACGCCTACGCTGCACTAGGTGGTGAGGGTATCGCTATTATGGATCTTCAGACTCGTAATTATACGGTATTGGCTCCGCCTAGCCCTAGTGATAGTGTGGATGATATTTCTCTGGATGGTGATGTTCTTTTCACTATGGATGCGACAGGTAGTGATTTTCTATCTTCTATCAATGTCGCAGACCCTCTGAGTCCTACTTTAGCCTCAGGCCCCGTAGCTCTCACTGCCGATGTGTTCTCTGGTGTTTCCGCAGCCAATGGCCGAGTCGTCGTCTCAGGGGGGACGAGTCTTCTGACATCTAGAAGCTACAGCCCAACTGGAGTCTTAGCGAATGATGTCGCCTCAATGGATCTAGGTATCGGCCAGCCAGATGTGCTCATTGCGCCAGATGGAGAATTAGCTTACGTTTCCACTGATTTTTTTGGTACGTTTAACGGACAGACATTCGGCATCACGACACTCGACTTAACAAATAGCCCACTAAATATCGTTTCTCGAACTGGCCTTGTTGGTGCTGGATTCTCCGCGGGGTTTCAAGCTCCTGCGAATTTCCCGATCGAAAGTGCGATTTCTGGTGCGACTCTTGTCGTCGCCCACGGTGGAGGGCTCTCAATACTCAATGCGGCTGACGGCGCGCTACAAAATACGATTCCTGCCGCAGCTCTGGGCTTCTCTGCCGTTAATGTTGATATCGTCGATCAAATAGCCTTTGTCATAGGTCTAGCACCTAGCGGTTCTTCGATGCTGGCACAGATCGACCTCACAAATCCATCTACTCCACCTGCCATACAAACTCTCAGTGGTGTCACTTCTGCCACTGGTGTAGACGCAAATGATGATTTCATTGTCATCGCGGCCAATGCAAACGGCCTACAGGTCATTGAGCGTAGCTCTGAATGAAACTAATCTTTAAGAAACGCGGCTTCTGTACGATGTCGGATTAGCCGACTCGTCCACAGTAGCCAGCCTAGAGTGAGAGTGAGGGTCACAGACATTGTTAGAACCCACTGCATTAAGGTCAAACTCCCCTCAACGGCTGCTCGTAGCGCTAAGGCGACATTGAGCACTGGAACCCACACCAGAGAATTGCTGTACTCCACTCCGGGTAGTGTACTGTACATGAGTATTAGGGCGACAAAGAGCAGCATCAGACTTCCACGCATGTGAGCTTCTTTGATCGTCTTTGCCCTTAGTGATAGGCTCAGAAGTGCTGAGGCAAAAAAACCAATCACACTGAGCACTAAACTCAGAGAACTCAAAATTAGGCGGCTATCTAACTCAATATTGCCTACACCGCTGATGGAAGTACCAAGTGCAATGAGTGTCCCCATGCCAATCATCGTCGCTAGGACTGAGAGTACCCCCATGAGTATCACATGTACTAACTTACCGAGCACGATAGAACTCAGCTCTGCGGGTGTCGCTAAAAGAGCCTCTAAGGTCCCTCTTTCTTTCTCACCAGCCCCCGTATCAATAGCGACAGAAAGACAACCTGTGAATGCCAAGAAGACAATAAAATAAGCTCCCACACCCCCCCAGCGACTACCTGCACTCTCGCGCACTGTAGCTTGATTATGCCACTGCACGGACAGAGGTTCGATAAAACCCTGGTCAAGTCCTTTTTCTGTTAGGCGTTTTTTAATCAGTTTCTTCTCAATGTCTGAGAGTACTTTCTGCACTCGATTCCGAGCAAAATCCCCTTGGGCTGTATCTCTATAATAAATCTCTATGGGAAAATGATTGTATGATTTCTCCTCGACATGGACAAAGAAAGAAAACCTATCTCGCTGCTCCAGAGAATCCACAGTGACCCAGTCTACACCTTCTGCTTCTGGAAACACAATACTATCTGACTGATTCCACACTCCGATTTTGAGAGGCTTACTCGACTCTTTTTGGATTTGATCATGCTGCATCCAGCCTGTGAGACCGAGCATCGCAGGATAGAAGACAAGAGGTACAATCAGAGTTAAAAAGAGAGCACGCTTGTCTCTGAGAGCTTCTCTAATTTCTTTCTTCCAGCTCGCAAGAAGAATAGCCAATGAGATCTTCATGCAGCACCCCCTTCTTTCTCGAATTCATGCAGCATCCGCACAAACTCTTCTTCTAGACTCGCGGCGCTCTGCTGCTCCTTTAGCTGCTGGTAGCTCCCCTCATAGACCGGTGAGCCTTTATGAATCATCACGACATCATCGGCTAGGAGGGAGACCTCACCCATAATGTGGGTCGAAAAAAGCACTGTTTTCCCCGCGTCACGGCATGCTTTCACAATATCCATGAGAGTCTGCGCCGCTAAGACGTCCAGTCCCGCAGTCGCCTCATCAAACACCACTACAGCTGGATCATGGATCAAAGTGCGCGCAATCATGATGCGCTGGCGCTGCCCCATCGATAACTTCCCTGCGACCCGATCCACAAAGGAATGCATTTCTAAAGTCTCTATGAGAGTCTCCATACGAGTGGCTAAATACTCATCTCCCAGTGCATAGAGTTTTCCAAAATAGGCTAAAGTCTCACGCGCTGTTAACTTATCATGCAGCTTTGCTGACCCTGTCAGAAAACCGATCTGCTCCCTCACCTTTAGGCTATCTCTGGTAGTATCAAAGCCACAGACCTGCACTTCTCCCTCATCTGGCTGGAGAAGTGTCGCCATCATTCTTAGCAACGTCGTTTTCCCTGAGCCGTTTGGCCCAAGCAGGGCTAGCACCTTGCCGGGCTGCGCCTGAAAGCTGACGCCTTTGAGCGCCTTCACTGCCTCTTTACGGCGTTTAGGAGTGTAGGTTTTATGAACATTCTCGACTTTGATCACGGTAGTACGCTAATGGCTTTTCCCACGAAGACCACAAGAATCGAATCTCCCTATTCACTCGCTCAATCAGACAATAATCTGAGTTGAACCCGATCCCCCTTTCGCTCGTATTTCACCATTTGACATCACTCCCTAGAGCCCGCATCTTCTCTAAGATGCTACAGCGATTAATCACCTGCTTTTTATTCTCAGCCGCGCTGCTAAGGGCTGAAGAAAGGCTTTCTGCTCCTACTTCAGAAGTGTTGCCCACCACTGAAAAGCCAGAGACTACAGTAGAAGCAAAGAATGAGATAAAGGTAGACGCTAAACAGCTATCTAGTGAGATCAAACAACTGCCCAATGGTCAGTTCCAGCTCGGCCAAATCACCTTTGACGCCCAGAGCAGAGAAATCTCTTTTCCGGCACGGGTGGAGCAAACTCGCGCGATCATCGAGTATGTGCTGGTTTTATCCAAAGGGAAGATCCACGAATCACTCTTTGTCACAGACATCACGCCCTCCCAGCTCAACGTCGTCCTTAAGCTTCTTAACTACAAGGAATCCAAGGAACTATTCCCCATCATCACAGAAGCTCAAGCGGGTGAGCAGCTCCATGAAGTGCCTCTAGAAACTCGTAAGCAAGCGCGACTCGAAGTCTTTGTCACCCTACAAAACCCACGAAGAACTCTCGCTCTCCACGAACTCATCACTCACAACCACACCAAGGCCGACATGACGCCAACAGACTATGTCAATGGTGGTTCTTATCTAGAAAACGGCACCTACTTAGCGGATCGAAACGGTGATATTATCGCCCTACTCACAGACTCTGCCGCCATGCTCAACTACCCAGGTGAAGACAGACTCGATGACACCCTCTGGGTGCCTAACACAAAACGCCTGCCAGAATACGGCAGCCCCGTCACCATCACGCTAAAGCCATCTAAGCGCCCAATTTAGAATGATCATCTCTCACACAATGAAATCTCCTAGCTTACTTCTCACATCTCTTTGCCTCGTGCTCGCTAGCTCGCCAATCAGCCCAGCACAAGAGAATAGCACCCCTGTGACAAAGCAGCAACTCCAGCAGCAAAGCTCAGCCTATCTTTCAATCAAGTTAGAAATCGAGCGTGCGATAGAGAAGGGGAATAAATACTTAGCCACTCAGCAAAACCCCGCTGGATACTGGGGCAATGAAACGACCCCTGCCTATACGGCTCTCGCAGCGACTGCCGCCGTAGTCGCTCCTCCTGCGACACTTGGAAACACTCCCCCTCCTCATATCCAAAAGGCCTATCAATGGCTACTTAGTCAGCAAAAACCAGACGGTGGTATTTATGGCAAAGGCCTCGCCACCTATAATACCTCTCTATCAGTCACCGCTCTCGTAGCCTCTGATCAGAAGGAGCACCATGAAGCGATTCTCAAAGCACGACGCTTTCTCATTAACCTACAGGCAGACTGGGACACACCTGGCACCACAGATAATGTCATGGATGGAGGTATTGGCTACGGGGGGACTTATCCCCACTCGGATATGTCTAACACCTATCTCTCTATCGAGGCACTAAAGGCCTCTGAATTGATCGCGAAAGATGGTGATTACGGTTCCCAGCCAGATCTGAACTGGGAGGCGGCACTGCAGTTTATCTCCCGCACGCAGAACCTAGAGTCTACCAATGACCAGCCGGGCATTGATAATGACGGAGGATTTGTCTATTTCCCCGGTAACTCAAAGGCGGGTACACGGACAAAAGAAGATGGGAAAACTGCCCTACGCTCCTATGGTTCTATGTCCTACGCTGGCTTACTCTCCTTCATCTATGCTGATCTAGATATCCATGACCCACGTGTGATTGCGGTGAAGCAGTGGCTCGCTGAAAACTACACACTAGAGGAGAACCCAGGTCTCGGTGCTCAAGGCCTCTATTACTACTACCATGTGATGGCCAAGGCACTAAGTGCAGCACAGATACAGCAGCTCTCGACAGCAGACGGCCGCATGATTGACTGGCGCCAGCAGCTCGCTGTGAAAATCCTCACTAGCCAGCGTGAAGATGGTTCATGGGTGAATGAGAACTCACGCTGGTGGGAAAATGAGCCCGAGCTCGTCACGTCTTACGCTGTTCTTACACTCGCTCAGATCTATGCGGCGATGCCCACGGAGTGAACCCCACAAACACCATTGTTAGAATAACTGCTTCACATAACTCTCCATCTCTTCCTCCTTCTCCTCAAGTGCCTTCACTAGTGCTAACTGATTGCGACAGCGCACTAAGTTATGCTCTGGGTATTGCACCGGGAAGTACTGATCTCCGTCGAGATAATCTGTGAGAAACCGAATGGCTAGCTCAAGGGTGATCACACGAATAGCTCGAACAAGATTTTCCTTTTCCACCCTTGTCAGTGAGGGACAGCCTTGCAGAAAGCCACGGCAGAGTGCCTGAAAAATAGGAAGCCGCACCTCGACTCGGCTCAAATCTGGCTCATCCTCAGCAGCAGGACTGACAGAAGCTCTCGCTAAGTCACCAAAGTCGTAGAGAGAAAGCCCCGGCATCACAGTATCAAGATCGATCACACAAACTGCTTCTCCAGAACTGCGAGAGAGCATCACGTTATTGATCTTTGTGTCATTGTGGGTCACTCGCTCAGGGAGTGACTTAGAGTCTCGTAGATTTTGTAAAGACGCACAGATTGACTCTCTAACAAGAATCACCTCTATCTCTGCTTTCGCCAGCTCGACACGGGATGACTCATCACGCTTGATACTCACGCGGAGTGTGCTCAGACGTTTTGGGGTATGATGGAAGTCTGGAATGACCTCGTAGAGGGCACTCGCATCAAGACTTGCGACATTCTCTAGAAATTCTCCATAGCCCTTTGCCGCAGCATAAGCCTGGTCTTCATTCTCCACCACATCTACTGTATAAGCATCTTCTATGCAATTATAACAACGCCAGTAACCACCACTGTGGTCGATAGCATAGGCTAAGCCCTCACTCGTCGAGAAAAGTTTGAGCTTCTGTTTTCCTGCCAGAATAGTCTGAGCTCCGATATGTTCTGTGACGAGTTTCACATTCTCTATGACACGAACTGGCTCAGAGAAGACCTCACCATTGAGTTTCTGTAAAATATAGCCCCTCACATTACCTCTACTAGTGAGTTCTACTTTGTAGGTGCGATTCATTAGCCCAATTTCGAGAGTCTCCCAGTTCTGCATATCACCTTCTAGCTGAAAACGGGCGCACAATTCAGAGAGCCACAGCTCAGTGTCGACGTTTTGTTGATCCATCCCTGTCGATGCTCTCTCCTTATGACTCATTCATCCCATGCTTTCACCCTCTCGCTAGGAGTTCAAACCATTTCAGCATCAGATATTTCTAAATCACCAACATCGACCTATGTGACTTGCTTCATCCACCCTCTGGGGCTTAGCCTCTCTGAGAATCTCCTAGATTATGCCTTTACCTTTTTCCAACAAGTACGCGCAAGCCGACCTCAGAGTGCTCAAGCAAGTCCTGCTCCCCATGTTTGCGGAGCAGCTCCCGAAGCACTCCCAGCAACTCCAGCTTCTCAATATCGCCTGTGGTCGTGCGGATGAGACAGGTATTCTGGCAGAAATTCTCGCGCAATTTGCTGATTCTGTGGAAATCACAGGTGTGGATATTCGCCGGCCAGAGATCAGTGAAGCGAACACTCGATGGAGGCCCTCAAAAATCGCAGATTGCCGATTTCTTGTGCATGATGCGAGTCAGCTCGACCATATCAAGGAGCTCGACGGCCCTTATGACATCGTGATGATGCGCCACCAAAACTACTGGAATGGCGCGGAAGTCTGGCACAAGATCTACGATCAGGCACTCCACCGTGTAAAACCCACCGGCATACTTGCAATCACCTCCTATTTTGATAAAGAACACCACCAGGCACTACAGGCCATTAGCGGCCTAGGCGGCCATCTACTCCAGTCCTCTAAAAATCCATTTTCAAGACCGCTCAATGACGCTCCCAATAAATCTGTGGATCGCCACCTCGCCCTCTTCTCCACCTCAGTCCCTGAGAATCTGATTCAGGTGTAAGCTGAAATAACGATGGTTAGCTGCCCAAATAGGATTAATTAATTGTGATGACATACAGGGAACAACTTTGCAGCTTTCTTGAAACTGTTTCTTTAGCAAACGAGTTACTAAAATATGAGAAAGAGGTTGCGATAGCATACGTACCAATAGAGGTAGCAGAGCAGTTTTTCGATATCTTCCGACCAAAAGAGATCAAATTTACTGATGAATTTAATCGAGACGAACTTATCGAAGTATCGATTTTTTCAGGTTACTTAGACATAGCTGTGAATGCAGTAATAGCTGCCGAAAGCCCACCAATTAGTGAGGTTTTAAAGATTTTAAAATGGAGAGAAATGATGAAGAAGGCGCAGGCTCTGCTGCAGAGATTAAATAGCAGTAATACTTGATACAAATAGTATGTATAACTCTGCATTCAATCTATGCTCCATTCCAAGTTCTTATTGTCTGATTATTTGGGTGTCATAAAGTGAATCTCCGCTCACTCACATGGTCATGGATATGAAATCTAAACCGCTCTATCAGTATCTTACTCTGTCGCAAATTTCAATGAAAACTACTCAAGCTCGACTAGCACATAGTCACAAGCTGGGAGAAGCTCGATTTCCACCACCTCTGGATTCTCTCTCCCTAGCCATTCTCTCGCATGCGTGGGGATTTGCACTCTAATGTTCTCTAGTGCAGCACTCGGAGAGAGATTCACGACAACAAGTACCGCATCTCTCGACTCAGGGTCATGGCGTAAGAAGGCATAGAGCCAATGCCCACTATGAGTCTCCCCCTCTAGTCGCCCAAAGTCAGGGTTATCCTGGTTTGCGTAGTTTAGCCCATAGACATCACCCGCATCAAAGGCTGGGCGATTAAGTGCATGGAGCAGTTTCCCGTACCACGCGCGCAGAGCTTTCTGCTCACTCGATAGTTTTCCGCCATCATAGGCATGATCATTCACCCACTTTGCGAGCTCAGGGACATTGGTGTAGTCAAAGATACTCGTGCGGCCATTATCTCCCGCGAAACCTTCACTGCCGATCGCAGGCTCTCCCACCTCTTGGCCATTGTAGAGCATCACAGGCCCTCGCCCTAGAGTATAAAGCAGAGCACTCACCGCCCTGCCAACTTGCGCGCCATGCCCTCCAAAATGCTGTGGGTTGGCGATTCTCACCTCATCGTGGTTCTCAGCGTAGCGCAGCATTTTATGAAGTCTGCACGCGTCCCAGAGAACATCATCAAGATCATTCGCCCATTTCCCCTCCTCATAAATCGCCTTCACGAGCTCATAGCTATCCCCATCGTATACGGCGTGGAACCCAGCTTCGAGGAGCGCATGGAGTATATTGTCTTCGGTAAGTTTCGCAGGGTCGCCATCATAGGCCTCTGCCATAAAGTACACGTCCTGAGATCTTTCCTTCGCTCTCTCAATTTGCCAGCTCCAGTACTCCACAGGAACCATGTGAGCCATATCACAGCGAAAGCCACCCACACCGAGTTCCTGCCAGTACGCTAGAATCGCGTCCATGGTTTTCCAAGTTCTCGGTACTGCCTCACAAGAGAGCCCCTCAAGGTGCTCAGTATGACGCCCTTGGCGATAATCATGACCATAATTTAACTTCACAGTTTCGTACCAATCATGGCTCCCCGGAGTCCAGGTTGCTGCATTATTCCCCGTTACTCGGCCAATCTGGCTTTCCCCATCATACACACCATCTGGAAGTGTCAGGGGGGCAGAACCATGTGAGTCATCCAGGTAGAAAAAGTGATTATCACGGTGAAAGAAGTCTTCTGTCTGGTCTCCTTCACCAAACGAAAGTTCAGGTATCACATCACTGCCATAGGATCTCGCGACATGATTGGGAATGAAATCGATCAGCACAACAAGCCCTACATCATGAGCACGCACCATGAGCTCAGAGAACTCCTCGATTCTATTCTCTACGTCTTGTGCTAAATCAGGACTGACATCAAAGTAGTCACGCACCGCGTATGGACTTCCCGCCCTCCCTTTGAGAATACTCTGGGGGTCTGCCTTTCTCCCTGGATAGTCTGTGCCACTGGCATGCTCAAGAATGCCCGTCAGCCAGACATGGGTAAAACCGAGAGCCTTGATCTCAGCGAGAGCTTTCTCTGAGATATCCACAAACTTCCCACAACCGTTCTCAAGCAGACTTCCATTGTGCACTTGATGCTTATTCACATTGCCAAAATGGCGCACCATGAGTTGATAAATTTTCTTCTTCAAAATATATAATTTATTTAACTAATTCTTTAGCCTAAAGCGACTTACATCTATTTTTACATAGAAATCACTTATTCACATTTTTCTCTATACACCTTCGAGACTTCTTCTCCAATCACTCGAATCCCCTCCTCGACAATCTCTGCTGGCATCGTGTAGGTCACCCGAATACACTCCTGCGTATGCTGCCATTCTTCCTCTAAGCCAAAGAAAAAGTAATCCCCTGAAATCACAAGAACACCGCGTTTCTTGAGCCGCTCATAGAGTTCTCTAGAGGAGATAGGCAACCCCTCAAAGTGAATCCACAGAAACAGAGCCCCCTCACTCAAATGGACTCGATAAGGTAGAGTTTCCTCAAAATATTGTGCCACCCAGTACTGCGCTAAATGTGATTTCTCCTGATAAAATGGCTTCACGACCTGCTTTGAGAGTCGGTAGAGCTCTCCATTTTCGATCAAAGGTAGAGTCAAGCGCTGCCCCAGATTCCCATTCGCCAGACCACTAATCGCCACCATAGAGGTCACCGCTGCTGCCACATCTGGAGAGGCGAGCACGATCCCTGTTCTCGTGCCAGGTAGTCCTATTTTTGAGAGACTCATCGTCAAAATGACATGATCGTCCCAGCAAGGACTCGCCTCCGCGAAGAAAATATGAGGAAACGGAGCCCCGTAGGCATTATCGATAATCAGAGGAATGCCATGTTCTTTCGCGATATCAGAGAGCTGCTGAATTTCCTCATCCCTCAGTACATTTCCAGAGGGATTCGTGGGACGAGAGACACAGATTGCAGCGATCTCCTCAGTCACCTCGAGAGCCTCGAAGTCCACTTTATACTTAAACTGATGCTCACCGATCGCTTCAATTTTTGGCATAAGGGCGACAAAGATGTCCTCACTGACAGCCTGATTCGCATAGCCGATATACTCAGGGACGAGTGGCAGCAAAATCTTCTTTCGAGAGCCATCAGGCTGGAGCCCCGCAAGAGCATTAAAGAGTAAAAAAAAGGCAGTCTGCCCACCAGCAGTGATGGCTAGATTCTCACGACTCAGTGCCCAGCCGAATTCTTCTTTAAAAAAAGACACCAGAGCTTCCAGAAACTCAGTCTGCCCACCAGGCGGGTCATACGTCCCCACGAGATTTTCCACGCCACCGTCCTGCTCGAGTATTTCCTGAAGTCTCTCACGCCAGAGAGTCGTCAGCTCAGGAATCATGGCAGGCTGACCACCTCCCAGCATCATCATCCCCTCACCACCCTCCTCCATAGCACGTCCGAGATCATGCATTAACTCCTCGATACCACTGCCCTGCGCTAAGCGCTCCCCAAAGACTGAAAATTCCATAGTTATCTCATATTGACCATATCTCCACTATGCCACCCAGTAGCATAGCAATCCTTCTACCCCTTCTGGCAGCACGAGTCTAATTTCAGAGAACACACATGGTCAACCCATCCTCATAAAGACTTTTATTTCCCATAGAGAAAGATATCGTAAACAATTGATAGACAGTCATTTTCCTCGTGGCATAAAACTCTCTCAAATCACTCTCTGCTCCCAAAACTCACCCTTCGCTATCCTACCAGAATCTTCAAGCCTGTCATTCAGAATCAAAAGTTTTGACCTTCCTCTAATTCCTGCCTAGTTTTCGCGATTCGCCTCTCTGGCAGGTAAAACCGGTGAGGGATACAAATTTCTCTATTAGAACGAGCATTTACTATGAACATTACTGTTGAAAAGCAAGAAAAGACCACCGCTACAGTGAACATCGAAGTTCCAGCGGATAAAGTTTCCACCGAGCGCAAGGAGATCGTAAAAGGCTTCACTAAGCAGGCTAAAATACCAGGATTTCGCCCAGGTAAGACACCTACCTCAGTAATCGAAAAGCGCTATGCGGATGAGATTAAGAATGAGCTCTCTAGCCGTCTAGTCAATGAAGGTGTCTCTGAGGCGATTCGCCAAAATGACCTCAAAGCTCTCCACGTTCGTATGAATGAAGAGCCTAACTTTGCAGAATCTGGTGCGGTTACCTTCACCACAGACATTATTCTAGCTCCAGAAATCGAACTTCCTGAGTACAAAGGCCTTAAAGTCGAAGTCCCTAATGAGGAGGTAACAGACAAGGAAATGGAACTCGCTTTTGATGATCTGCGCCAGCGCTTCGCGGAGCACACAGACGTTGAGCGTGAGCTCGAAGATGGTGATTTCGCAGTGATTGACTTCACGTCCACGCTAGATGGTAAGCCACTGGAAGAAGCTCTTGGTAAGTCTGCTGGTTTCCTTGGTGGCCGTGAAGGACACTGGGTGAAAATAGATGAAGAGAGCTTCATCTCTGGCTTCGCCCCTCAGCTCAAAGGCCTCAAAATCGGCGACAAAAAGGAAATCACAGTCACCATTCCAGAAGACTTCCCTCTAGAGGATATTCGCAGTGCAGACGTCACATTCGATGTCACGCTCAAAGGTGTGAAGGAGCAGCAGCTCCCTGAACTCGATGACAAATTCGCAGGCATGCTCCTCCCAGACAAGGGAATGGAAGAGCTCAGAGAAGTTATGTCCGAGCAGCTCGCCAGCGAGAAAAGCCGCAGAATCGCTGACTCAAAGGTGAATCAAATTGTCGCTCAAATCAATGACGCGACAGATGTTGATCTCCCTGAAGAACTTCTCGAAAGTGAAATCGCCGCGAACAAGCAAGAGATGGCTCAGCGTGCACTTCGCCAGGGCATGACAGAGGAAATGCTCAAGGATCAAGAAGCTGATATTCAGAATGCAGCCAGAGAACAAGCCACCTCTAGCCTGAAGACGAACTTCATTCTTCAGGAAATCGCGACAAAAGAAGAAATTGAGGTTAATGACCAAGATATGATAGGCCGTGTTTCTGCGATGGCTCAAGAAGCGGACAAGCCCCTGAAAAAGTTTGTCAAAGAGCTCCAGAAGGAAAACCGTCTCGATAGCATCCGCAATTCTGTGCTCATCGGAAAAACCATTGACTTCCTCGTCGAACAAGCTGAGGTGTCAGAGATAGAAGCAAAGGACAATGATGAGTAATATACAGCAGCCAAACCCAATGATCCCTCAGAATAATCACTTCGTCCCTACTGTGATCGAGCAGGATGGGCGTGGAGAGCGTGGATATGATATCTACTCACGTCTTCTCAAGGATCGTATCATTTTTATCGGTACAGGGATTGATGACTTTGTTGCGAACTCTGTGATAGCCCAGATGCTCTTTCTGCAAATGCAGGATCCTAAAAAGGATATCCACATTTACATTAATTCCCCCGGTGGCTCTGTCACAGCGGGACTGGCTATTTACGATACTATGCAGTTCCTCACCTGTGATGTGAATACTTACTGTATTGGTATCTGCGCGTCAATGGGAGCAGTGCTACTCACAGCAGGGACCGAGGGTAAGCGCTTCTGCCTGCCGAACTCACACGTCATGATTCACCAAGTCTCTGGTGGTGCTCAGGGTACCGCCTCAGATGTCGAGCGTACCGTTGAGTTCATGTACGGCCTCAAGGGTAGACTCAATAAAATCATCGCCCACCACACAGGCAAGACAGAGGAAGAAGTCGAAAAGGATGCTGACCGTGATAACTACATGTCCGCTGAAGACGCGACTAAGTACGGCCTCGTCGATAAGGTCTTAGAAAACAAGTCTGACTCTGAAGACAGCGAGAAGTAGTCACTATAACTACATTACTAACTCTCTTTCACAAAAACGGTATGATTTTATCATGCCGTTTTTTTATTTCTCTATTGGCAGAATAACCACCCAACGATCTAACAAAATAAATTGCGGAAAATCACACAAAGCATCTGCCTACTACTTCCTGAGACGGTTTCACCAAGTAAGAGTTTGATTCAAGATCTCTAGAATCTTCGCTTTTTCCCGCTCACCGAGGTGTGCGCTCGCAGTATGATTGGGTTCTGTGAGTGCTGCTTTGAGGCGCGTGTAGACACGCTGTTTCACTGTCTCTGGTAGAGACTCAAATGCCTCACTGTGAATCATATATGAGCAGCGATACTTAAAGAGCCGCCCCACTGCTCTGAGTTTACGCAGAGTCTGCTCTGACTCTGTGCGGTAGCTGGCCTGCTCAAAGGCATCAATAAAGGCTGAGTCTCCACTCAATCCGTCACCTTCTATCAAAGCCTCGTTTACAAAGAGCAAGGCATTCACAATATTCTCCGCAAGACTATCTGCCACTCTCCAGGACGAACTCGTCACATCACTTTGCAATGCCTCTGGCTCAATGGACTGGTACAAATACCACGCTCTCTGGTAGCGCAGCCGTGCCATGATGAGTGCATTATGAATCGTGCATTGGTGCTCTAACACTGCTAGAGCCACCACATCACTTGTCTTTAGCGGAAAATGATTCTTAGTGAGAAAGTCTAACTCGGTGAGCTCTCCAGCCTGATTTGTGCGCCGACGAATCTCGGCGGTGTTTCCTAGATGGGCATTCGTGTTCCAATTTCCTGTCACATACCACCCTCCCCAGCGCTCTCCATAGGGACTCTTGTGTGTGGTATCAAAAGAACCTGGTTCGAGTAGCTCTGTCTCTTCATTCACCGATACGGAGCGAATAAAGACTCCTGGTATATCCTGAGTGCGTCTGGAGACATGACAGTTGAGACAAGAATCTGGTCGCTCAATCTCTATGTCTTGACCAACTACTCTCGGTGGGGCGATGAGATAAAATGCAATCCCCAGATTCTCATCATGAATGGCAATCTCAATATCTCCTCCACGCACATAGCCGATGTAAGTGGTGTCATTATAATAGATCGCGCGTGGATTACGCATCGAGATGAGGCCTCTCTGTAGACTCGTCTTTGAGTAGACAAGAACTTGCGAACTCACAGGTACATTGAGAGCCTCTAGCAGTAATTCAAGAAATTCACTCTCTGAGCGCACCTCAGAGCCAAAGCCCTCTATGAGCTTTAGTGACTCTACGGCATTATTGGGCTTACTCTGGCTGTAGAGAATAGGCTCTAGCTCAAAGAACTCTCGCGCAGTAGTCACTTGTGATCCAAGTAGCGTGATCCATAGAGCGAAACAGCTCACTAGAGGCGTCATCATTAACTTGCTCATCAGTGTGTGTTTCACAAGAACCTTTCCTCCCAGAACACCATTCATCCACCGAGAAACCATTCTGCTAGGTTTCTGGTGATTCATGGAGTTCTGCGCTCTTTGTTGTGAGACAATAGACATGCTGAGAATGCGTTACGATGGGCAATGCGTTTCTAGCCCCCCCGCAGTCTATGGCCTTCTCGCCGATGAAACACGCTAAATCATGGAGAAAATCACAGAATCATTACTCAGCTCAGAGCGATCCCTAGAGCACGTTCTTCTACCATCTATAGACTATGCCCTACCTACTCGGGGCCAAAGTACTCGTAATGGATTTGGCCACTAGGATGACCCAGTGAATCAAGAATGGCTAAAGTACTCTTCATCATCACCTCTGGCCCACAGAGATAGACTTCTGTGTTTTCGCTCAGGAAGCTACTTAAGAACTCCGCATCCAGATAGCCTTCACTCTCACAGGCTGCTTGCTCACGATCTGTGTGACTCGCAGCAGTGTAGCGAAAATGCAGTTTTAAGTTATCTTTTGATTTTACGAGTTCTTCCACCTCAGTGCGGCAGGCATGCGTCTCAGAGTTCTGCGCCACATGGAGAAAAGTCGTTGGTTGATTTTCCACACTATGCAACATAGATAGTACAGGGGTGAGTCCCACACCAGCTGATAGTAATAGTATCGGAGTTTCCTCAGTGTGTGTGCCGAGATAAAAATCACCACAGGGAGGACCGATCTCTAGCTGAGCCCCTACTTCGACATTCTGGTGCAAGTAATTCGACACGTAGCCACCTGGAGTGACCTCATCCCCCACTTCCTGCTTCACGCTAATCCGGTAATGATCCCAGCTCGGTGCGCCCGAGAGTGAATAATTGCGCATCGTTGTCGCCGGTGCTGTCGGATCATCTGAGCTCGGCATAGGCACGCGCACCGTGAGGTACTGGCCAGACTGAAATGTTGGCAAGCTTTTACCTTCACCAGCTTTTAGGTAGAATGACGTAATACTCTCACTCTCCTTTTGCTTACGCACCACAGTGAGGTTCTGGAAGCCGCTCCAGCCGTGCTCGCGTGACTCTTGCTCCTCATAGAGATCTCCCTCAGTCTGAGTGAGCACACCGGCTAAGAATCCGTAGGCCTCTCCCCAGGCTTCGAGGATTTCGGGTGGGGCTGGATTTAAAAGGTCATCAATCGAGCCTAAAAGATGCTCTCCAACAATCGGGTAGTGCTCAGGCTTCACACCTAGAGCAGCGTGTTTATTGGCGATACGGCTCACAGCTGCTGCGAGGACTTCGGGAGTTTCTATATTCTGGG
Organism: uncultured Verrucomicrobiales bacterium; assembly: GCA_937928735.1. Lineage (GTDB taxonomy): Bacteria > Verrucomicrobiota > Verrucomicrobiia > Verrucomicrobiales > Akkermansiaceae > Rubritalea. The sequence goes on from CALFVF010000025.1 coordinate 35,650, forward strand.
CAAAAGCACAGATCGCGCCACCGAGAGCTCTTTGTTGAGCACCAGACTGCTGATTGGACACATTAAAGAATGCCTTCACTTCTGGATTCCCTTCAAACAGACGTTTATAGAAATGCTTGGTAAGGTCTAGGCCATTTTCCTGAAGAAAAGGAATTGTCGCCTTCACGCTCTCAATGGTTTTTGCTGATAATGCGGTACTCATAATAGATAGTATAGAAAACAGTTCCTTCTCCTATCTGTCAATGGATTAAATATGAATTTTACAGTCGTATTATATGATTGTCTTTGCTTCGGTTCTCAAGTAACTAACATTATCGAGAACATGCGAATCAACTACTCCACCGAATACGCCTTTCGTATTCTCATCTATCTACAGACACGGCCTGATCAATGTGTCTCAACAAGAGAGATCGCAGAAGCCTTCGGGCTCTCCGTGAACCATCTCAATAAGGTCAGCCACACTATGGTCAACCTAGAGTTACTGAGTGCCAGCCGCGGTAGGGGTGGTGGTATCCAGCTGAAAGAAAAAGCCCTCGAGTATCCCATCGGCCAGCTCATGAAAGCTCTCGAGCCACAAGAAGAAGTCGCCCAATGTCAGGGCACCACAAGCATCAGCCCGTGTATGATCTCCACGGCCTGTCGCCTGCGCTCCCTCTTAGCAGAGGCGCAGCAGGCCTTCTGGAACCACCTTGATGAGTACAAGGTTAAAGACCTCACCCCGAACCTAGACGCCCTCACAAAACTCATCCATCGATCATGAAATCATGCTTCCTTGTTTTTCTGATAGTTTACTCTCACTCGCTATCTCTCCTCTGTGCAGAAAGTGAAGGGAATCAAACAACCCCAGAAAAAGACCAAGTTACCTTTAAAACAAACTGGGCATTGCATTTTGAAGGTCGCCACATTTACCAAAAACTCTGTGTCCAATGCCATGGCAAATTAGGTAAAGGTGACGGACCTTGGTCAAAAGACCTGAGGACAAACCCTCCAAGAGACTTCCACGCCGCGATCTATAAGCTACGTTCCACACCCCGTGGTAAACTCCCCACAGACGAAGACCTCAGACGCTCCATATCTCAAGGGGTCTCAGGTACAGCGATGCCGAGTTTCTCAAACACATTCCAAGAGCATGAGTACGCCGCTGTCATCGAATACATCAAATGCTTTTCTAAAAAATGGAGAGACCCCAGCCACTACGCTCCAGCGATCCCCATTCCCCAGCCACCCGCTTGGCTCACAGCCCCCAAAGCACATCCCAAGATTCACGCAGAGCAAAAAACCAAAGGCCAAGAAATCTACATCCAGCACTGCGCTAGTTGCCATGGTGACAAAGGAGAGGGAGACGGCCCTGCCGCAAAAGACCTCAAAGACAGTGTCGGCTATCCCAGCCACGCCGCGAATCTCACCCACCCCATCAAATCTGGGAAAACGCACCAAGATCTCTACCGAGCCATAGCCACAGGTCTCGATGGCACACCGATGCTTGGCTACGCAGAAATTCTCAGTCCGCTAGAAATCTGGCAGATCGCCAGCTGGATCGAATCAATCCGAATCGAATTTAAATAAACGCAGCATACGCCCAAATTTGAACATTTATCAGTTTGGAAACTCTAAGTCATAAGAAGATTCTATGTTTCAGAATGGAATCTATAGAATCCTATAAAACAAATGTCGTTTTCACACCATTTCACTAGACGTAGAGCTCTGGGTACTCTCGGTGGCCTCATAGGTTCTGGAGCCTGCTCTGCTGGCTGGGCGTTCCTCATCGAGCCGAATCAATTAAGTGTGAATCACTTCACGATTCCACTGAATTTTCTACCAGAATCTCTCGATGGACTGCGCGTCGGCCAGCTCACGGACTTCCACTACCACCCTGATCAGGATGACTCCCTTATCACTGATGTCGTTGAAACGACCAACGCCCTTGATCTCGACCTCATTTTTCTAACAGGTGACTTTATTGACTCTGATGTCTCTACATTCCCCCCACTAGCCAAACACTTCGCCAACCTCAAGGCGAAGCACGGAATTTACGCGGTTCTGGGCAATCACGATGGCTGGGCAAGAGGATCTTCAACACCACATATTATTGAAAAAGAATTGCGTAAAATTGGTATTGAACTCCTAATCAACCAGAACTCCATCATTCAGGTGCACAACACTCCCCTCGCTATTGCTGGCACACACTACGTCTGGCACGGAGTGCCTAACCCCCAGCGAACATTCAAAGGAATTGCTGATGATATCCCTACCCTCGCTCTAGTTCATGAGCCAGACTACTACGATACGATGCGACAATACCGTAAAGAGTTCCTACAGTTCTCTGGTCACACCCATGGAGGACAGTGCCAAGTGCCATTCACAGGTTATGCGCCCGTGAGCGTGAAATACGGGAAAAACTACAACTACGGACTCTTTGAAGAAGCACAATCCAAGCTCTTTGTTTCCCGAGGTGTCGGCACCACAGGGATTCGGGTACGGTTTGCCTGCAGCCCAGAGCTTGCCGTCCTCACACTAAAGTCGGAGATTCCTTCTGCTTAGTCGCAACTAGGACACTTTATCCCTCTAACTCACTCTGTTTGATTTATCTAGTGACTTTCATAAACTAGGCTTCCGTTTTTATTTGGTATTTGAGCATACTTTTGGGAATAAGATATTCCCTATTTATCTCTTCCCTTGTATGGCCGAAACTATTTCAGCCCCCAATTCCACCCCACCTCCAACTCCTGATTCTAGCTCTACTTCAGATTCTTCTTCTGACTCTAGTAGCGCCTCTGCTTCTTCGCAGGATACTCTCTTCACACTCCTGCTAGGCCTACTCGTAGTTCTTGCTCTGGCTCTGGGCTCTATTGCCATTAATCGCTACAGTGATTCACACATTCTTAGCCCTATGATTCTCGCGGTCATCTTGGGTGCCATGCTTCGCAATTTTGTTTTATGCCAAGATGAGATCCTCCAACCAGCAATTACCTTCTCGCTCAAGAAGCTTCTGCGCCTCGCTGTGATATTACTTGGTCTTCGGATTAGCTTTAGCCAGCTCTTAGACATTGGCGTTTATGGATTTATACTAGTAACAATCACTCTTGGTAGCACCTTTATCTTCACCTGTTGGTTAGGCCGCTACTTGGGCCTTAGTCGGTCACTGTCCCGTCTAGTGGCTGCGGGAACCTCTATTTGTGGGGCCTCTGCTGTCATGGCGACAAGTGGCGTCACTCGAAGCTCTCGCGAAGATGTGGCCTACTCGATCACAGTTGTGACTCTACTCGGCACTTGTTCCCTCTTTCTCTACCCGCTGGTGAATCAACTCTTCTCGCTCACTCCGGAGCAATACGGTATCTGGTGTGGTGCGTCGATTCATGAGGTCGCCCAAGTCATTGCCGCTTCCTTCCAAGTTGGTGAAATTAGTGGCACAGCAGCCACCGTGTCTAAGCTCTCGCGAGTTGTTTTCCTCATTCCTGTGATGCTCATTCTCGGCCATCTTGATTTGCGTAGGCATCAGCTCGCAAAAACTCAAGAATCCTGTACTGCTGAGGCAGATAGTACATCACAAGCACTTCACCTACGCAATCTGCCGATTCCCTGGTTTGTCATGGGGTTTTTAGTCTGTGCGGGGCTCAATAGCCTCGAGATCTTTAGTGAACCTCTCCGTATGGGTCTCATTAAGGGAAATCAAATTCTCCTCACCATGGCCTTAGCCGCTATGGGACTGGGCATCCAATTCAAGAAGTTCCGCCAACTCGGCTGGAAACCGCTCTACTTAGGTCTCGTTTCCTGGACCTTTCTCTCCTTTTTGAGCCTAGGACTCATCTTGCTATTGTTTTGAGGGTACCTCTGGCACCCATACTAAAAAACCTGAGGCAGAACACCTCAGGCTTGTTAATCAATCCATAGGCTAATACCTATTATTTAGAAAATATACTCTAACGTGGCAGTGGGAACGCTTTATTGAATGCGTACACTTCTTCACGAATCTGGTGAAGCTTTGCCTCATCATCGTGAGCTTGCAGCGCCTGATGAATGAAGTCTGCGACTTGGACTATGTCCTGCTCCTTCATGCCTCTTGAGGTCACTGCTGGAGTACCGATACGGATGCCACTAGGTTTGAAAGGTCCTGCTGTATCGAAAGGAATCGAGTTCTTATTAATGGTGATTCCCGCTTCATCCAGAGCGTGTGAGGCGATTCCTCCATCGATCCCTGCTGGACGTAGATCCACGAGGAGTAGGTGATTATCTGTACCGCCAGAGACGATTCTGTAGCCATGCTCAGCGAGGCGTTTTGCCATGGCTTGTGCGTTTTTCACCACTTGCTGTGAGTAGTCCTTGAACTCAGGAAGTAAGGCTTCGCCGAAACAAACTGCCTTTGCGGCTATCACGTGCATGAGTGGGCCACCTTGTATGCCGGGAAAGACAGTGGCATTAATCTTCTTCGCGTGCTCTTCCTTACAGAGGATGATACCTCCACGAGGGCCGCGCAGTGACTTGTGTGTCGTCGATGTGACAAAGTCTGCGTGTGGCACAGGATTCGGATGGACTCCTGCGGCGACGAGACCTGCGATGTGCGCCATATCCACAAAGAGATACGCGCCGACTTTCTTCGCGATCTGTCCCATGCGCTCGAAGTCAATCTCACGCGGGTAGGCACTGGCTCCTGTGGTGATGAGGGCTGGCTTCAGCTCTACGGCCACAGCCTCTAGCGCATCATAGTCGATGCGTTCATCTTGCTCAGAGACTCCGTAGTGAGTCACATCGTAGAATTTTCCAGAGAAGTTCGCTTTATGACCATGTGTGAGGTGGCCACCGTGGGCGAGATCCATTGTCAGAATCTTATCCCCTGGCTTAAGAACGGAGAAATAAACCGCTGTATTCGCCTGCGAGCCCGAGTGTGGCTGGACATTCGCGGCTTCTGCTCCAAAGAGTTCTTTGGCACGGTCAATGGCGATCTGCTCGATCACATCGACATGATCACAGCCACCATACCAGCGGCGCCCTGGATAGCCCTCAGCGTACTTGTTAGTCAGCAGAGAGCCTTGTGCCTCCATGACAGCAGGGCTTGTGAAGTTCTCCGAAGCAATGAGTTCGATATTCTGGCGCTGGCGCTTATTCTCTAACTCAATGGCCGCATAGACATCTGGATCCACCAAGGCGAGGCTACTACCAGAGGCTTTGCAGAGGCGGCGCTCGTGACGCCCTCCCTCAAATTCTGCGGCCAGAAAGGCCTCGACCATCGCAATGCCTGTCTGCTCATCTGTCGCCTTCTGACTGAGGCAGAGGACATTGGCGTCATTGTGGTTTTTGGTGATGCGCGCTTCTTCCTCTGTGCGGACATTGGCCGCGCGGATGCCCTTGTGGCGATTCGCCGCGATGCACATGCCCACACCTGAGGTGCAGACGAGAATCCCATAGTCAAAGTGCTCATCACTCACTCCGTAGGTCACTTCACTCGCAAAATCTGCATAATCAACAGACGTCTTAGAGTTTGTGCCGAAATCAGTCACTTCGTGACCTTTTTGAGTAAGATGGCGAACAAGGGCGTCTTTGAGTTCTAGTCCGCCATGGTCGGCTCCTAGAGCAATTCGGTAAGTAGCTTGATTCATTGTCGTGTGCACTAAATTATGGTGAGCCACTAGTGACGGTTATTTACTAAAAACGCAACCGCCAAGTTATGAAATTTATTCTCTCTCAAGAGTGATTCTGGGTAAAAAATAATGGAGTAGAATGAGTTGTTTGTCTCTTTTCAACTTATTACTCTCTCTGTAGACTTCTCCACCCAGCGGTAGTCAATCCACACAGCGTACCTACGACTACCGTTCTTCTCCGATGATTTCCAAACTCACTTTTCTAGATTGGCAAGAGCGCACCTCACAGTTTCGCGAGGAAGTGCTGAAGAGAACGACCCCTCATCGCAAGCGAAAGTCAATGCGCCAAGTCCACCCCATTGAGGACTTCCTCTTCACTTATTACTCCTATCCTCCTGGTCGGCTAGAAACATGGCACCCGGGACTGGATACCCTCTTAGAACTCCCGACTCATTCTGAGAATAGTCAGCAACGCCTCGATAAGCTCACTAACAAGCACTACAGCCAAGCTGGCAATACTCTCTTCCTTGATCTAGCAAAACTCCCAGAAAGCCGCCTGCGCACCCTGCACTGGATTCATAGTTTACTCCAGGCCACTGAGGCAAATCCTCCTAACTACGGCTGCTATGGGATGCACGAGTGGGCGATGGTCTATAAGGGTGAGGAAGTCAGACACAAAGAGTCTCTTCCCCTTCGCCTCAGTCAGTGTGAGATAGATAGTTTTGTGGAGAGCCGCCCAATCTGCTGCAGCCACCATGATGCCTTTCGCTTCTTCACCCCTTCAAGTATTCGCTTCAACCGCCTACAACCCCAAGCAACGGAGCGCATGGAGAATGAACAACCTGCCTGTATTCACACCAATATGGACGTGTACAAATGGGCATACAAGTGCATGCCTTGGATCTCCAGTGACTTACTCTGGAGGTGTTTTCTCAATGCTTTAGAAATTCGAGAACTCGATATGCGAGCCGCGCCCTATGATCTCTCCAACTACGGCCTAGAGTCCATAGCTGTAGAAACCAAGCAAGGCCGCACAGAATACGAGACCCTACAGCGCGCACTCGCAGAGCAAACTAAACCTCTGCGCCAAGAACTCACGACAGCCATAGAGACGATTCTTCAACGTGCCCCAAACACCAAACACACACGCTCCAAGTAAGTTCTAGAACAATGCTCGCACTCACTTGACTAATGCCTAGGCACACGCAAGATTCTGGCATGAGCGAGCTCACTCACATTGACGACAATAATCTACCAGGAATGGTGGATGTCTCCCAAAAGAATATCACCACACGCGAAGCCACAGCTCAGAGTCACGTCCACCTCGGTGAGTCGATCATGCAGCTCCTAGAGGGTGACGATATTCAGACAAAAAAAGGTCCCGTTTTCCAGACAGCTATTATTGCGGGCACCATGGCCGCTAAGCGCACATCTGAGTGGATTCCCTTCTGCCACCCACTCCCTCTTGAAAAGTGCAAAATTACGATTACGCCTCTCAATACAACCACTGTAGAAATCACCTGCACCTGCCTCACCTCTGCGCGTACAGGAGTGGAAATGGAAGCTCTCACTGGTGCCAGTGCCGCGGCACTCACGATCTATGATATGTGCAAGGCCGCCAGTAAGAGTATAGTCATTGATCAAACCAAGTTACTGAAGAAAACCGGGGGTAAGTCGGACTTCCAGCATAACCAATCAGCGTAATCTAACGACATTTTAGCACACATGATCGCGGCACTACTCACAGGCGGAAAGTCCTCACGTATGGGGAAAGAAAAAGCCACGCTCATCTACAGGAATGAGACCACCGAGGTGCAGAGACTCTTCGCGCTTCTTCAGACACATAGTGAAGATACCATTCTCTGCCACCGCGAAGACCAAGACCACGGACTACCCTTTGTCACTGATCCAGGTGAAGGCCCTCTCTCAGCCATTCATGCACTCCAGCAAGCCTATCCCCATGACGCTATTTTAGTGCTAGCTTGTGATCTACCTTTGTTAGAAGATATCGATATTCGCTATCTCCTTGAACAAAGAGATCGTAGTAAAGACGCCACTAGCTACATTAGCCGCCATGATCAGCGACCAGAGACACTCTGCACCATCTATGAGGCAAGTTCCTCGACTATGGTAGAACAAGCGATCAAAGCAGATTCCTACTGCCCTCGTGATGTCTTGGCCAAGCTCAATATCAAACTCATCGAAACCTTAAAGCCGACCTCACTCATGAATGCGAATACTCCCGCTGAACGACTTGAGGTTCTATCTCACCTTAACAACACCCGCGTGCAAAAAACAATCCAACTCCGCTACTTCGCCCAACTTCAGGAACAAGCAGGCATCGCCGCAGAGACTCTCACAACATCCGCGCTCACTCCAGCAGGACTCTATGAAGAGCTCTGCCAAAAGTATAATTTCACCCACAAGCAGCGCAGTCTCATGGTCGCTATCAATGAAAATTTCTCCACCTGGGAGCACGAACTTGCAGAGGGAGACGAGGTTGTCTTCATCCCGCCTGTCGCCGGCGGTTAGATTCTCCGAGCTGTATAACTAACAGATAAACACACCTAATTGCTCAACTCTCTCGACCTTCTTTCCACACTCCTAACACTTTCTTAATCTTTTTGTGAATTTCAGCATACAATCTACAAACCTCTGCCCGGATGAACTACGTAAAGCTTGTCTTGATCAGACCTCAGGAGGCTTCACAAGCTTTGAGGGCTGGGTGCGCAATCACCACGAAGGCCAAGCTGTCGAGTCACTGGAGTACTCTTGTTACGAAGAGCTCGCCCTAAAGGAAGGTGAGCGCATTATCAGTGACGCGCTGGAGCGCTTCTCCATCGTACATGCGAAGTGCGCGCACAGAGTCGGCCACTTACAAATTGGAGATATGGCAGTCTATGTCGCTGTCTCTGCCGCCCACAGGGATGCCGCCTTTGAGGCCTGCCGCTATATTATTGATGAGATTAAGCACCGCGTGCCGATCTGGAAAAAAGAACACTATGTGGATGGCTCAACGGCATGGCCACACTGCGAGGCTTGTGCTAAGGGTATCAAACACAGCCATTGATCCCACCTCGGCACCATCACCACTAGACATGATTTCACCTTGATCCCGCTAGAGACAAAACCCTCACTCTATCTCCCTGAGTTAGGCCTCCATCTCGATAGCCTAACATCCCAGAAGTTTGGCTTTATATCCCATGCCCATGCCGATCATGTCGGCTCGCACGAGACTATTCTCTGCTCACCAGTCACTGCTGTCATCCTCAGAGCACGCTACCGTTTTGGCAAAAAACGCTTTCGTACACTTGAGTTTCAAACTCCCCTTGAGCTCAAAGGCTACCGCATAGAGCTTCTTCCCGCAGGCCATATCACAGGCTCGGCCATGCTCCATATCACGCGCCTCTCCGATGGAGCCACCCTGCTCTACACCGGTGACTGTAAAACCAGAGACTCTCTCACTGCCGAAGCCATTGTCATAAAACCCGCCAATCAGCTCATTATTGAGAGCACATTCGCCAATCCCATCTACACGTTTCCAGCGCATTCAGAAACCAGCCAGCAGCTAGTCCACTTTGTGCAGCAAGCCCTCACAGATGGCGTCACCCCCATTCTCATCGCCTATGCTCTGGGGAAAGCTCAGGAAGCGCACGCGATTCTTAGCAAGAATAACATCTATCCAGTTCTCCACCACGCCACAGCAAAGATGGCTCTCACCTGTATCAAGGCTGGTGTGAACCTAGGTGACTACGGCACCCTCGAGGAACTCGCTCCTGACAGGCACTGTCTCATCATTCCTCCTGGGTACTTAAAGCACCCAGATATTGCCTCCATTAAACACAAACGTACCGCCATGCTGACAGGCTGGGCTCTCGACCCTGATGTGCAGTACAAACGCAGAGGCATTGATGCCTTCATCCCGCTCTCTGATCACGCAGACTATCCGGGGCTTCTAGAGATCATTGAGCGCGTCAATCCCCGTGACATTCTCACCGTGCATGGCTCGACAAAATCATTCGCCACAGATTTGCGCCGCCGTGGCTACAATGCGTGGAGTATCGAGGGTGAAGATCAGATTGAATTATTCTAAGTGAATTTGTCGATTCTTAGGAGCTTCTGCATCGCGAGTGGTTCCCCCTGCTTTGTCCTCAGTAGAGAGAGTAAAAGAAGAGGCACTAGCCAGTGTGAACTTCTGACTATTGTTTCTAACAACCATGGATCCAGACCATACCACTTCTGTGTAGAGTCTATATAGCTAAGTACACGAGCCAAGGCGGTCACTAGCCCCCAGAATGCCATGTAGCCCAGAGCTAGCTGGCGTAACCGCGCAACAAGTAGTGCCGCTACTACGAGAATATCCAGTGTCCCGACGATAGTTAGAAACACCCTCGCACTCTCTATATCTATGGAAAGTAATTTCATCGTCATCAGAAGGTAGTGCGCTGGAACTGGATAATAGCCGATGGCATAACTCCCATGCCCAATAAAACAACACGCCACACTCAAGATCGTAGCTGGATAGATCAGGCGCCAGTGTGGTTTCTTAGCTAACAGCAAATAGAATAACCACGGTGTGAAAGCTTGCAGCATATATTCAATCGCCATACCTACTTGGAAATCCTTCTCTGCATAGCGAGCAAAGACATCCACCAGCATAAAGAGCATCACAGGCACCAAGAGAATACGCCATTTCTGCCAGAATCTCTGCCTGAGTAACAAAACGAAACCACCAGTCAGCATCAATCCTAGACCCAGAGCCTCAATACAAGGCGTAATCCACGTGTCTGATGTCTGGGCAAACTCGCTCCAGGAAATACCAAAACATGTCCTAAGCACAGGCGTCCACCACTCCTCATACCAGATAAGTCCACGCACAGGGTGATCCCAGTGATAAGTCAGCCAGCCACGAGCGAGTAAGGTCAGGGCCAGGGTAAGCTGAGCTAGGCTGACTAGATGACGCGGTAGAGTTCTCCCTACATGCGCGGCTTCTGCTGAAAAGTAACCCGCGCTCAGGTAACCCCTCCAACCCTGCCTCCAAAATGAAGACCAGCCTTTTAACCATCTATGGAATAGCTCTGGAAACATACTTTTCTAATGAATCGTAGCTCCAAAAACCAATCTTTGGAAAGAAAATGAAGTCAGAGTGATTTCCTAATTACCCTAATTCATGACGCCTCTAACAGATTCCCAAAAAAAACGCTGTAGCTAAATGCACTACAGCGTTACTTTCTACCATGGTGAGAACTCTTCCACACCATGGTTCTTTTTGATTCCTGCGGAACCCCTTAAGACGACATTTAGTGTCTAAAATGGCGGTGACTCGTGAAGACCATGGCAATACCCGCAGCATCTGCCGCGGCAATGACCTCTTCATCACGGATCGAGCCACCAGGCTGAATACACGCTGTCGCACCAGCATCAATGGCCGCCTGAATCCCATCCGCAAATGGGAACATCGCATCTGAGGCGACAACACTACCCTTGATCGCGAGTCCCGCTTCTTGAGCTTTCCAGACAGCAATACGCGATGAGTCAACACGACTCATCTGTCCAGCCCCTATCCCCACGGTACGGTCAGCAAGAGCGTAGACAATGGCGTTTGATTTCACGTTTTTCACCACTTTCCAGCCGAAGCGCATCGCTCTGAGTTCTTCCTCTGTCGGTGGGCGCTTTGTCACTACGCGGCCTTCTAAGTTATCTAGACCGAGGGCTGTATGGTCACGATCCATGACCATCAGTCCACCAGGGGCCGAGCGAAGCATTGGCGCCTTACGGGCGATATCCCAAGCGTCCTTGTTCATTTTAATCAGGCGCAGGTTCTTCTTCTTCTGTAGAATAGCGCGTGCTTCTGGCTCAAAGTCTGGAGCAATAATCACATCGGTGAAAATACCTGAGATCACGCGAGCAAGTGCCTCGGTCAAAGGGCGGTTACAAGTAATCACACCACCAAAGGGTGCCTGTGTGTCTGTCGCAAAGGCCTTATTCCACGCTTCACGTAGGCAGACTTCATCCTGCCCGACTCCGCATGGATTCGTATGCTTGAGAATAGCCACTGTAGGTCTTGCGAAGTCGCTAATGAGATCTCCAGCAGCCTCGATATCGAGAATGTTTGTGTAACTTAGTTCTTTCCCCTGAAGTTGAGTGAAGCACTCACTGAAGCTACCATAGAGCGTGGATGCTTGATGTGGATTATCCCCATAGCGGAGTTCTCTGTCCAGTGGCAGAGTGATCGAAAAGCTAGAGCGCGTGCCCTCAGCAGCTTGGCTGAGGTAGTTAGTAATCGCTCCATCATAGGTAGATGTTCGCTGGAAGACCTTCACGGCGAGCTCTTCTCTGGTTTTGAGTGTGGTATCTCCATCGTGTTCCTTCATCTCCTCGAGCACACGTGGGTAATCTGTCACATCAGTAATCACTGTGACACTGGTGTAATTCTTCGCGGCACTACGCAGCATAGAGGGGCCACCGATGTCTATTTTCTCAATCGCCTCAGAAAGTGTCACGCCTTCCTGGGCCACTGTTTCTTCAAAAGGATAGAGATTCACCACGACGATATCGATCGGTGGAATATCATGCGCCTTCGCCTGCTTCACGTGATCTTCGCTATCGCGTCTATGCAGTAGTCCGCCGTGGACTTTCGGGTGTAGGGTCTTCACGCGGCCTTCAAAGAGTTCTTCCGCACCCGTATAGTCTGCTACGTCAATCACAGGGAGACCTGCATCACGTAGAGCGGCGGCTGTTCCTCCCGTAGAGAGAAGTTCTACCCCGAAATCATTGAGTCCCTTGGCGAAGTCCACCAAGCCTGACTTGTTTGACACTGAAAGAAGTGCGCGTTGAATAGCCATAAAGTCGTATATATAGATTACCTCACCAGAGTAGTGAGGAGGCAGACCTAGCCCCTAGAACCTGAATGAGCAAGATTAATTTACCCACTAGCTCAAGAGTGATTTTATACCAATGAGGAAAACAATCTGGCAAAAAACGCAGCAAGATTTGACTAGAGACTGAGGCGGAACTTATCGGTGATGCGAGCATCTTCGATGAGTGACAACGATGGCATCTGCTCAAAGATCTAGCGAATTCGACCAGTTCGTTTTTTGAGTTGGTATTATTTTAAAGATTTCTTGGCGGTCTCTCACTGGAGCTGTTTGCTCTGTATCTAAAAGCAATAAAACGTAATTTAAGACATCAAGGTCATCCAGATATTTTATAAAACCTTAAAATCACCTTGATTTTTATAAAAATTTGAGGTTTAAATCTACCGCACTCAACCACTCGTCTTCATTCCACACAGAGATTTTAAAAAGTCTCTAGCTTCACACCACACACAATGAATTCCAACTCATCTTCCGGAATAAACAGCGTAGACGCTGAACGCCTCGCAGACTTTGTCTTATTCACCCAGCGTTCCTGTATTCTAAATCTATCCGCTGAGCTCAACAAGGATAACATCTCTTTTCCCCAGTTTTTCCTTCTCGCTTACTTATCGAGCGAAGAATATCTCACTATGTCAGACATTGCTAAGAAAATGGGGCATTCTACGGCAGCTGCTACAGGTCTAGTGGATCGCCTTGAAAAACTTGGCTTTGTCGAGCGTGTTCACGCCGCAGAAGATCGTCGTAAAATCATGGTTCGCATCACCTCTAAGGGCATTCACCTCGTGACAAAAATGCGCGGAGAAATCGCTGAAAACCTCTCTGAGCTTATGGCCGAAATGGACCACGAAGAGCTCGATACCATCAGCCACGCAAAACGCGCCATTCAGAATAAATAGATCAGAACAAGCAGATCACCACAGCTCAGCATCTATAGATCTTAGGCTCTAAGGAGCGTTTTCAAGAAAGCCTAAAGAGACCAAAAACGCATCTGCTAGCTTGATAGTCTCCTCGAACTTGCGCTCATTAAAGAAACCGTGTTTTTCGCCGGGGAAGAGGTGCAGATCTGAGCGCACACCATGAGATTGCATAGTAGCTTGATATTCTTTCGCTAATTTCACAGAAATATAGCGATCTTGATCCCCAAAAAACACCGTTGTCGGTGGCGTGGTTGGAGAGAGATTATGCCGCGGTGAAAACTCCCTCCAGTAAGGCCTCACTCTCTTGTGAGCATAGCCTTTCTGACTATTATCGTAAACGGGATTAAATAGCACCAGAGCTGCGGGCACACAGCTCACTGCTTTTGATTCACCTGGTTCATCATACCCTTTGAGAGTCGCTGTCGCTGCCGCTATATGTCCACCAGCTGAGCCTCCACCAGCGCAGAGCTTTAGAGGATCAATACCTAGCTTATGAGCATTGGCACGAATGTAGCGTACCGCAGATTTCGCATCCTGCACACAGGCTATAGGAGCTGTGCCGTGTGACTGCTTTGTCCTATAGTCCGCAGAGATGGCAACCATTCCCCTTCTTGCTAAATACCGGCACTGCCCAAAGAACTGCTTGGGCTCACCTTTGGACCAACCACCCCCAAAAAAGAAAACAATCGAGGGGCGCGCTACTCCGGAGTGATGCCCTTCTGGGTAAAAGACATGCAGCTTAAGATCCTCGCCCTCAGGAAAGGTCTTGTAGATGATTTCCTCATCCGCCTTGAGAGTATGAACCTCGATGGAGGGCGAACGACTCTCCTGTCCCTGCAACTGAGGCACATGGCCCACTAGTAACGTATACAAGAAGGCCATAAAGGTAAACTGAGGTAACTTCATGGCTTTCTCTATGATTCAAAAAATACGCCTACCAAGACTCGCTCCCTATTTGAGTAACGTGACGTTCTTACTCACTTGATTCTTCTTTTTCGGAGCTCTTCTCTTCTTTGGCTTCGGCGTTCCTTCTCCAGTTAGGATGTACTGCTGGATTTGGTACTCGATGTGTTCGAGATCCTTCACTCCAGCAACCGCTTCTTTAAGTGGCTCATTCGCCCCCTTCATCCAGGCGATCTGATTGAGAATATCGAGCATCGCATAGCTTTTCTTCTCTAGTAAACCTCTAAGTGCCGCATAACCTTTCTCTTCTTCGCCGACTTTAATCGCTGCCCACGCCGCTGACATCACAACGGTATGACTCTCGTCCACTAAAGCATTGAGTATCTCCTCTTTCGCGGACTTTGCCTCCGTGCCTAGCATAAGCATCCCTTGAGCCGCCCAGTAGCGTACCGCAGGGTCTTTATCCTGAAGGAGTGTCACTAGCTCTGCGAGACGAGCAGGATCCTGTTCAAGAGCGATATCTGCTGCTACCTGTGCTGATTCTATATCATAGGCAGCTGGGTCAGAGAGGATTTCATAGGGTGTCACGCCTGCACTCTGAGCTCTATGGTTTAGCATCGACTCTGGTAATAAAGCGGCATCACGTATCTCTAGCTGCTTGGCGAGAAGTGCCTTTTTAAGCTCTGAAATCTTTTGTTTATGCTGCGGCTGCTCAATGAGATTATGAATACAGTGTGGATCTTCTTTCGTGTCGTAGAGCTCATAGCTTGAGCGCTCCTTAAACCAGCGAGATTGCGTCTCATTTAAGCGTCCAGCTTTGTACTCTTCCTCCCACGTTCTCTGCATAGGAATTCTCCACTGATAGAAGAGGTTCTGACCTCTTGGCACATAAGGCAGGTAGTTTTTTACTAATAAATAGCGCTTATCTCTGATCGCTCTGACGTTTTCGACACGCTCGTCATTGCGTCCACGGAAGCTGTAGTGATACTTCGCCTCTGGCTCGATTTCACCTCCCAAAAATACACGCCCTTGGTAGTTCGCAGGGCGCTCGATACCAGCCAATGATAACCAAGTCACTGGCATATCAACAAAACTCACCAGTCTCTCAATGACACTGCCCGGCTGTTCTGCTGGGTAGAGTTTTTTCCATTTCTCAGGAATATAAACAATCAGTGGGCAGTGCGTACCACTGTTATACATGTAGCGCTTGCCGCGCGGAAGTGCCCCTCCGTGGTCTGAGCAATAAATAATAATCGTATCCTCTGCGAGCCCTGCCTCGATGAGTTGTGCGCGAGCTTCACCGACTCTTTTATCCATATTGGTAATCGCATCATAGTAGACTGCTGTATTTTTCTTCGAATCTTCTGTATTTGGGTGGTAAGGCGCCATTTTCACCCTGTCTACAGGATGAGTGTTCTCGATGTGCATCGCCTGACTCTCATGAGACTCTTTGTAGTTAATAATCTGAAAGAACGGCTTTCGCTTCTGAAGCACTTCCCAATCCAGAGTGCCTCCTCCTTCCCATAAATCTTGGGCGTACTGGATATTATAATCACATTTGTATCCATTGGCTGTATAATACCCTGCGGAAGACAGTGCCTGAGGGTACATCACAAGTGATTCTGGGACATCCACAACAGAGCGATGATGATGGGCTCCCGCCGAAACAGAAATCATTCCCATAATCCAACTTGAGCGCGATGCAGAGCACACCGCTCCATTCGAGTAACAGTGGGTGTAGCGGAAACCCTCTTTCGCCAGCTGGTCGATATGAGGCGTGACCGCGTATTCATTCCCATAGCAACCAATATAGGAGGTGCTATTATCCTCACTGGTTAGCCAAAGAAAATTCGGTCGTTCCTCAGCAACTGTAGCTAGAGAGCTAAAACACAAAGTCCAAGAGGTAAGAAGAAATGCTTTCATAAGAAACCTATACCACAGTGCCCAGCGAAATTGAGCATAAAAATTTCCTCCAAAACTAGACCATACACTTCAACCAATACCCTCACATTCAGGAAGTAACCCCAGCACCCAGAATTTAGGAACTACTTTACTAAATCACAAAATGCTCCAAAAATTCTCTTGCATATTTGACTATTCTGGCTAGCTTGCGCCTCCCATGGCCAGAGCATCAGGAAAAGCGAAGACCAGAAAGGCAGTTGCAAAACGCTTTAAGGTAACAGGCACCGGTAAAATTCTGCGCCGCAAGCAAGGTAAGCGCCACATTCTTCAAAAGAAGTCTAGTAAGCGTAAGCGTTCCCTAGGGAAAGCGACTTTGGTTTCGGACGCGGACATCAAGAACGTGAAGGCAGGCCTTCCGTTTGCGTAACCACCGCTAACTACCTAAAAGCAAGGCACTCGCCTCGCACCATCCGCAAATCGGGTGGAACTCCACACAGCCTAGCCCTCTCTGAGGGATACGAACAGGTGAGACTGTGGGAGCTAATTAGAAACAATCTGTTCAAAGAAAAGACAAATAAATGCCAAGAGCAACAAATAGTCCAGCGAGCCGCGCCCGCCGCAAGCGTATTCTACTACGCGCTAAGGGTTTCCGTGGTTTCCGCTCCAAGCTATATCGTTACGCGAAGGACGCTGTTTTCAAAGCACGTCAATACGAGTATCGTGACCGTAAGAAACGTAAGGGACAATTCCGCCGTCTCTGGATTCAGCGTATCTCTGCTGCCGCACGCGCACAGGATATCACATACAGCCGCTTTATTGAGGGCTTAAAAGCTGCTGACATCCAGGTCGACCGCAAGATCCTTGCCGACCTCGCTGTCAACGACATCGCAGCCTTCAATGTGATTGCTGAGCAGTCTAAAGCTGCACTCGAGAAGAAAAACGCAGCCTAAGCGCTGTACTTACTTCCATTCAATTTACTCACAGCCACGTTGGGTCTCGTTCCCTCCGTGGCTGTTTTTTTCAACGTACACTCTCACAGCACTCCCGCTGTACTGAGAGACTGGGAATTCAGAATGATCCATAATTCGATGGAAACTTAAAGTGTACCATTTGAAGTCCCAATCACCAGGCATTCACTTGCTCCATTCCAATTAGTTTCCTCACACCACACACACTATGTCATTCCAAAAATTAGGCCTTATCCCTGAGCTTCTCGAAGCCATTAACGAACTAGGCTATGAAGAACCCTCCAATATCCAGAGCTCTGCGATCCCTGAAATCCTCAAAGGTCATGATATCGTGGGCCTTTCAGAAACTGGCTCAGGTAAAACAGCCGCTTTCACCCTCCCTGCTCTGCAGCGCATTGACCCACATCAGCGCACCCCACAAATACTCATTCTCTCCCCAACTAGAGAACTCTGCGTTCAAGTTTGTGAAGAAGTTCGCAAGCTCAGCAAGACCTTGCCAGGTATCCGCTCCGTTCCTGTTTATGGTGGAGCCCCGATCGATCGCCAGATTCGTGGTCTTCGGGACGCACAGATTGTTGTCGGCACCCCGGGGCGCCTGATGGATCATTTACGCCGAGGCACCATTCAGACAAAGAAGATCTGCCTCATCGTCCTCGATGAAGCCGATAGAATGCTCGATATGGGATTCCGCGAGGACATGGAAGAGATACTCTCTCAATGCCCAAAAACTCGCCAGACACTCTTCTTCTCCGCCACAATGAACAAGAATGTGGAGAGACTCATCAAGGGCTTTGGAAACGACCCCGTTAAGATCCAAATTGCCAAGCAAAATCAGACAGTTTCCCGTATTGACCAGAGTTATTACGAGGTGCGCAACCGCTCTAAGGTCGAAGTCGTCTCAAGAATTCTCGACACCCAACCACCAAGACTCGCAGTTGTCTTCTGCAATACAAAGCGCAGTGTGGATGAATGCACCGAAGCACTCCTCGCAAGAGGCTACTCCGCGGATAGACTCCACGGTGATGTCACCCAGCAAATGCGTGAGCGCACCATATCGCGCTTCCGTGACAAAACTATTGAGCTACTCATCGCCACAGATGTCGCAGCACGTGGTCTCGATATTGATGAAGTCGACCTCGTGATCAACTACGACCTCCCCCAAGATCCAGAAGACTATGTTCACAGAATTGGTCGAACTGGGCGTGCTGGTAGAGATGGTCGAGCCGTGAGCTTCGTCTTTGGCCGCGATGTCTACCGCCTACAAAATGTCGAGCGCTACACTCGCCAAAAAATCCGCCGTGAGAAAATCCCTTCACAAGAAGAAGTCGAGGGTAAGCGCGGTGATGTTCTCTTTGAACAAATCAAAGAACAGTTAGAAAAGAAGCCTCTACTCAAGTACCAGACCTATGTCGACCGTCTACTAGAGCAAGGTCACACACCAACTGACATTGCTGCCACCATGTTTGGACTCTGGCGCGAATCCATAGGCCGTGAAGGGGAAGAAATTCAAGAAGACAGACCACAGAGAGAGCAACCACGCCGCGAGCGAGGCGAAGGCCGTGATCGAGGAGACCGCCGTGACCGTGGCGATAGAAATGATCGCAAAGAGCGCGGTGGACGCTTCGAGCGTGAGGAACGCCATAGTCGTGGTGAGCGAGGTGGTGACCGCTACGAAAAGCGCGAGGTCAAACTCCGTGAAGGGATGACCCAGCTCTTCCTCAGCCTAGGAAGCAAGCTCGGCGTGAGTCCCGGTGAAATCGCAGGCATGCTCTACTCAGAAAGCGGTATTTCCAATGGCAAGATTGGAAAAATCCGTATGTTTCCAAAGCATTGTTTGGTGGAAGTCCCTAAAGATCAAGCAGATAAGATCATCAAAAGTGTCAAAGGTGCCAAGCTACGTGGCAAGACCTTCATGATCGGAATGGATCGTGACATCGGATAACCTAGTCTAACAACCCTTTCCCTATTCTCCAGCTTACCAAACCTTAGAGTGTCTGCTCTAAGGTTTTTTTCTACTGTAATCGGTCAACCTAAGGCCTAAAAAACTCTAAACGATAAAACCTCCGCGCACTCGGTGCAGGATCAGTGAAGTCAAAGGTTCCTGTACTACTTGAGGTGAAATCCAGAATAGGGCTCCAATCCGTGAGATTCTCAGATGATTGGAGCTCATAGGGATAACTAGGAATCATTGAGGAATAGCTCACACCTAACTCCGTCGTGTTTGCAGCATGCCTTGGTGTGATTTCCGCGCGCCAAGCCAAACAATATTCTGTCATCGCTGTGTCTGCTGAATTCACTTCTAGCGTATAGTCACCAGGCGGTAATTCTGTATGCCAAATATGCTCATTATTATCCATTGAGCTATCACTTTGAGAAACTATATCTCCCTGACTATTTCTCAATAATAGACTCAAATCAGCAAGGTCTTGAAACGTATAGCTACTCACACCAAATCTCGTGGCTTCGACTACATCGCGCTGCCAACTAAGGTTCACACTCAGAGAGGCCTGACCACTATATGGTGGAATCGTAATTTGAAAGTTATCCGTGGAGCGTGAAGAAATCGTCTGCTTTGACCAGCCTCGCAGAGCCACGGAACCCCCGCTTTGGTTCCCAGCATCGAGTATTCGGTAGCTATGGAAGATATTTAACTCCCCAGCTCCAAAGGTATCATCCAGAGGGCGAGTTGGGCTATTACTCCAGTCTAATTCTCCCTTAGTCGCTCCAGCCATGAGGACAGATTTCAGAATGAGTGGCTGATCATTTTTATCAATTCCTAGTTCTTTCGCCTTCGCTGCTAACAGAGCCCCCGCTGAGGACACATTCGCTGTCGCCCAGCTGGTGACAGATTGGGGAGCGACAATCTCTGGTTTTTGCCGACCAGCGACCAATAGGCTAGTGCGCGTGTCTCCCGAACTATGGCTACCAGAACTCACTCCCACAGAAATGCCGTTATAACTCTCCGCCCATATAGCGGGAACAATCGTAGACGCCCCATTATTCAAACCGACAACATTGAGTACCGCGGAGTCTTGGCTAAAAAAATCAAACCGAGAAACCACAGCCAATGCCGCCTCTTCTGTCGAGGGACTCGCCACATAAGAGTGATTCATCACATCAACACTCGAACTATCGACAGTACCCGTTATGAAGTCATTGATGAAATCCTCCGCAAGCCATAGATCCACATCGACAATATCAGGAGCAATACTTGTGAGATTTCCATAGAAACTAGCTGCTACAGAATTCGCATGGCTTGAGTTCCCCGCTGAAGGTGTTGCCCCTTGTATCGTTAATGTCTTCCCTGAGTTCTCACTAGAAGCACTTGTCGGTGTGTAAATAGCCGCCGTAGTCGATGTCGAGGCTTCTACTTGGCCTGCTCTGACACCAGAGGTGCTCGGCAATGTCGTCGCACCAGACTCAGCCCATGCTAGGAGCTCATTGTAGCCTATCTGCTCATTGAGCTGAGCCATCACAGAGAAAGGGCACAATAAAATAGCGACAGCTCCTATCCATGACTGCCTCCAGTGCCTTCTAGTGAATTTCAACCTACTCATATCCTTTTATCGTGATGACGTAAAATTTCCGCATGCGGAATACTATAAACTACACTATAAGAGGTCAGAAACTCAGAAAATTCTCTCTATTTTTGAAAATTTTAAACCTATTCAATAAAAAACCTTTCAAAACACACAAAACACCACCCCAATCAATGGCACTTGCTGGATCGAATTTCACCCTACACCACAGCGAAACCCTAGATTATGGAAAAGGTAACTTAATGGTAAAGTTCGTTTCCACTCCGGGTACAGAAGTCAATGTAATTGTACCTCCATGGGCCTCCACAGCCCGTCGTACAATTGAAAGGCCTAAGCCCGTGCCCTTAATCTCAGAATTCGTGTGATGCTTATCGACTCTATAAAACCTCTTAAAGACAAACGGCACATCATTCGCAGGGATACCCTTCCCATTATCTGAGACTGAAATCACAAACTCCCCTCCTTGCTCACATGCCTTAGTGATCACTTGAAGGTCATCTTTCTTCTGGTTCTGCTTAATCGCATTTTCGATGAGATTAAATAAAATCTGAGTCCAGTAAAACCGATCTCCAATAATCTCTAGATCATCTGGTTCGACCTCGATCGTTAAGGTGACACCATGTTCAATAATGAGTGCTGAGAGGCGCTCAGCCACATCTTCGACACATTCACGGAAGAAGAATGGCGCACTATTCATCGAATCACGAGCAGACTCTAACTGAGAAATCGAGAGCATATCCTCAATAATCTGGCTAATCCTCTGACTATGCTTTTGCATAATACCAATAAACTTCCTAGCCATCACGGGATCCTCTAGCACCTCGTCTTCTAATAAGTTTTCTATGTACCCACCAACTATCGCCATGGGTGTGCGTAGCTCGTGGGAAGCATTCGCCACAAAGTCACGCCTCACTTGATCCGCTTCCGCATCCGCCGTGACATCACGCAGTATTACACAGACAGTGAGGCCAGCATCAGCGAGTTGCGCCTGAGAGACCTCGATGCGGCAGACACTATCGCGCCTCTCCAGGCTCACTCCCATGATATTGGTCAGATCACCGAGAGGAAGCTCCGTAGAATAAGGCTTCCCACTATGTAAACATTCACGAATACCTTGCGTGACAGAACTTTCATAGAGAAGTTCATTCACCATCACCCCCTCTAGACGGCGCCCTTGAAAAAGGGACTCAACAGATGAGTTATAATACAACAGTCTCTCTTTATCATCAAAAAATAACACTTCATCAACAAGACAGTCGAGCAAGCATCGCCTTTCACGATCAAGATCCTCTCGCAGGCTCTGCTTTTCTTTCCTGAATGTTTGAGCCATACGCTCACGCTCCCTTAATCGACGCCGAAGACTCATGCACAGCAGAGCCGTGCTGAATGCCAAGATAAGGACGAGTAGAATCAGAAAGGTTTTCATAACATCGAGTTCATAGAGTTACTGAAGTGCTTAAATTCGCTTCTCAGCGAGATAACTCAGCAATTCTATAGCCCACTCCGCGCACTGTTTCCAGCAACTCTGAATGTTCACCTAACTTTTGGCGCAAGCGCTTCATGTGAGTATCCAGTGTACGGGAATGAACATCGTCATGATAGCCCCAGACTTCTTTGAGTAAAACAAAGCGATCTTGTACCTCACCAGCTCTCTCACAGAGGTAGAGCATGAGTTTGAACTCTGTCATAGTGAGATCTAACACACTCTCACCTGCATAAAACTGTAATGACTTCCGATCAAATCGAAATGGTCCAGCTTCTATATCACTGCTCGATGCCTGCAGTAAATAGCGCTTCATCACAGACTTCACCCTAAGAACGAGTTCTTTTGGGCTAAATGGTTTTGCGATGTAATCATCCACCCCCTTCTCTAATCCCTTAATTCTATCCTCCGTTTGTCCCAGAGCAGTCAGCATAATGACTGGTATATCCACTGTCTCTGTGTGGTCTTTGAGCTGCTGGAGGACACCATAGCCATCTAGCTTTGGCATCATGACATCCAGAATAATTAAATCTGGGCGCTTATCTTGAGCGAGCTCAAAGCCTGACATGCCATCAAACGCTGTCAGCACATCGAATTCGTGTCGTTTTAGATTAAATTCAATGAGCTCTACAATATCGATTTCATCCTCGATAACTAATACAGTCGGCATAATAGAAAGTGTGTCTTATTTTCACCTATTTTGTCTCTCTATGCTCTGTGACGATCTAGTCACAGATCACACCTCTTTGTGTCCATACAGTTCCATCACTCTTCCCCGTTAAAATAACGCTTACAAAATGGATGAACCAATACCAGCATGAGTGCAGCACTCATATAGCGACTCACATCATCCGAAGAAAGCACAACTCCTAAGAAAGCCCCTATAATTAATACAGTGAGACAAATCAACTGGAGCTGGCTATGATCTAATGAGACTTTGGGTTCTTCTCGATATTGTTCCTTGGGGCTATCGATAGGTCCCTCGTCTAACTCTTCGGTGGGTTCTTCAGTCAAGCCTGTTTCTGCCCTATACTCCACAGTTGACCCTTCCTCACTAGCAGACGTGTTCGCTCTGAGCTTTTCAGTCTGACTTTCTACATTCATGATATCTTCTTCATGAAGAATCACTGCTTCTGTATTTGATTCTTGTTGATCTTCTGGTTGATCTTCTGGCTGATCTTCTGGCTGATCTTCTGGTTGATCTTCTGGTTGATCTTCTGGCTTAACAACATCCTGCACCTTTTGCGTAGGAAAAAGCTGCTCAATGTGCATATCTTCAGGAGATTTTGTTAGCTTAGAATACTCTGTGGATCTCGAAGGCTGCGTAGAGTTAGCAGAGTTAGCAGAGTTAGCAGAGTTAGCAGAGTTAGCAGGGTTAGCAGGGTTAGCAGGGTTAGCAGGGTTAGCAGGGTTAGCAGGGTTAGCAGGGTTAGCAGGGTTAGCAGGGTTAGCAGGGTTCGTTAGATTTGAAAATTCTCTTGGATCAGGAGGCTTGGGCAAGCGGGTTGCTTGAGCTACCGTCACTACAGAACCAATAATATCTCCTGCTCGAAATAAATCTCCCACCAGAACCTTATGTTCTAGCACCCCTGTGTGCTGCACTTCCAGATCGAGAGTTAAGTCCCGCTGCATAGACTTCACCTCGACCACAGCCATGGCTGCTACCACGAGTCCAGCATCTTTAACACGCCAATCCACCAGCACCCAGTCACCCTGAGCATCAGCTATATCAGTCAAACAGTCTGTTCTGATAGGATAACGTATCTGCTTCTTTAGCCCATCACGCATGCAGGAGGGTAACTGGTTCCTCTCAGTGCTGCAACTTTAGAATCACGCACAAAAAAAGCGGAAGTCCAAACCTCGATACCAAGGTGAACTTCCGCGATCTAAATCCTCTCTGGTCGCACCGTGATACAACCAAGAGAACAAGTTTAACTTAAAGTTTAAGTTAAAGCATTATGAATCAAGTCCGCAAATATCTGCGGGTCTAATGAAGCACCACCCACGAGAGCACCGTCAATGTCCTCTTGGCCGAGTAGTTCAGCAGAATTCGCAGGCTTTACAGAACCCCCGTATTGAATACGGATCTTATCTGCGGCCTCTTGACCATAGAGTTCAGCAATCACTGAGCGGCAGAATGCGTGCGCATCCTGTGCTTGCTGTGCCGAAGCAGTCACTCCTGTGCCAATTGCCCAGACAGGCTCATAGGCGATCACAGTTTCTGCGAGATCTTCTACAGACACACCAACGAGTCCGTCTGTGATCTGTGTGCGAAGCACAGCTTCTAGCTGCCCCCCTTCTCTCTGTTCGAGAGTTTCTCCGATGCAGAAAATAGGCTTAAGATTCGCCGCACGCGCCTTTTTGATCTTCGCGTTAATGATCGCATCTGTCTCGCCATAGATACTACGGCGCTCACTGTGACCAATGATGACATATTGCACAAAGAGCTCCTTGAGCATCAGTGTGGAAGTTTCCCCTGTAAAGGCTCCGTTGTCATTCTCTGAGACATTCTGAGCAGAAAGTCCGATGGATGAACCAGCAAGCTTCGAGGAAGCGGCAGCGAGTGACACCATGGGAGGTGAGAGGACGATATCCACACCCTTGGCATCAGCGACTTTTTGTGAAAAGGAATCAATGAAGTCAGCGGCTTCCTGAGGCCCCATGTTCATCTTCCAGTTTGCAGCAATAATGAGTTTACGCATAATTGAATGATTTAAATAATAAAAATGTTAGACTTCACTCAGAGCAGCTACACCCGGCAGATCTTTACCCTCAAGAAGTTCGAGAGAGGCTCCACCACCAGTGGATAGGAAGCTAAAGTCTTCTGGATTCGCGAACTTATTGGCTGCAGTCACTGAGTCACCACCACCGACAATTGTCAGTGCACTTGACTTCGCGACTGAGGCTGTGAGAGCCTTTGTGCCCTTGGCAAAATTATCCATTTCAAAGACACCCATAGGGCCATTCCAGAGAATCGTTCCTGCACGTGCTACGATTTCTTCAAACTGTGGAATCGCGGCATCACCAATGTCAATCCCTTCCCAGCCATCATCGATACCGCCACCATCAGCATAGGGGACTGTGACTTTGGTTTCCGCAGTCGGGGAGAACTCCTGGGTGATACGTGTATTCGCTGGTAGGTGGAATTGAATGCCTTTGGCCTCTGCTTCCTCAAGAATCTCCTTCGCGAGTTCCACAAAGTCTGGCTCAACAAGTGAGTTTCCAACTTTATGCCCTTGAGCAAGGCGGAAGGTGTAGGCCATGGCACCACCAATGATGAACTCATCGGCCTTCTCCATCATTGCCTTAATCACCTGAATCTTATCAGAAACCTTCGCCCCCCCCATGATGGCGAGGAATGGCTTTGCAGGTGACTTTAACTTGTCTTGTAAAAACTCGAGCTCGAGCTCAATGAGGAAACCCATTGCACTCTGAGACACATGGTGAGTCACACCCTCAGTGGACGCGTGTGCACGGTGTGCTGTGCCAAAGGCATCATTGACAAAAATCTCCGCATTCCCAGCAAGTGCCTTGGCAAAGTCCGCACAGTTCTTTGTCTCACCTTCTTCAAAGCGAGTGTTTTCTAGAAGAACAACTCCACCTTCTCCTAGAGCTGCGCGTTTTGCTGTGGCGTTAGCACCTACTGTGTCAGTGGCGAAGGCGACTTCTTGACCAAGGTGCTCACTAAGGCTCTTCGCTACAGATTCGAGGCTGAGTCTCTTCTTCTCTGGGCGTCCCATATGAGAGCAGAGAACAAGCTTAGCTCCTCCTGCGATAAGGTGTTTGATGCTCTTGAGTGCGCCAAGAATACGAGTTTGGTCTGTGATGTTGTTCGCATCGTCATAAGGGACATTGAAGTCAGCACGCATGAGTACTTCTTTGCCTTTCACATCGAGGTCACGAATAGATAATTTTGCCATAATATATGTTCAATTAAAAGTGGAGATTCTAAAAAAAATGGGATTTTACTTAGAGAGATGAGTCTAGGGAGAAAAGAAAAACGGGGAAGGTAAAAGACCCCTCCCCGTTTGGAAAAATTCCGATCATCTAGTGATGATTAGAGAGAGGCACCAAGCATAACTAGACCCTCTGCAGCGCGGTTAGAGTAACCCCACTCATTGTCATACCATGATGCTACTT
This sequence comes from uncultured Verrucomicrobiales bacterium, assembly GCA_937928735.1. Classification (GTDB taxonomy): domain Bacteria; phylum Verrucomicrobiota; class Verrucomicrobiia; order Verrucomicrobiales; family Akkermansiaceae; genus Rubritalea. Next base: position 61,956 of record CALFVF010000025.1, read on the forward strand.
TCACCATGTTACCTTCTAACACCATTGTGCAGCCAGCGTCTAAGATAGAACTGTGTGGGTTAGAAACAATGTCCTGAAGAACGATTGGCTCCTCTGTGTACTCGAGCACACCTTTCATTGGGCCTTCTGCGGCCTCTTGGAATGCTGCGTTTACTTCTTCAGCAGTCGCTGCTGTCTTAAGCTCAGCAACAAAGTCTGTGATAGAACCTGTAGGAGTAGGCACACGGTAGCTGTTACCATTGAGCTTACCCTTCATCTCAGGGATCACTTCACCGATCGCCTTAGCAGCACCTGTGCTAGTAGGGATGATGTTAAGAGCTGCTGCACGTGAACGACGAAGGTCGCTGTGTGGCAGATCAAGGATACGCTGATCGTTTGTGTAGCTGTGAATTGTTGCCATCACACCTTTGACCACACCGAACTTGTCATTGAGAACTTTGACGAGTGGAGCAAGGCAGTTTGTGGTGCATGAGGCATTCGACACAATGTCGTGCTTCGATGCATCATAGTCACCGTCATTGATGCCGATGCACATTGTAAGATCTGGATTCTTAGCTGGAGCTGAGATCAGAACCTTCTTGGCACCCGCAGAGAGGTGCTTTTGGCCGCCTTCTTGTGAGGCGAAGAAACCTGTCGATTCGAGAACCACGTCTACGCCATATTCTTTCCAAGGAAGCTCCTCAGGATTACGCTGAGCAGTTGCATGAATCTTGTGGCCATTCACAATAAGGTGGGCGTCATCATAGGAAACATCTGCCTTAAGAATGCCCTGTGAAGAGTCATATCTAAGGAGGTGAGCCAAAGTCTTATTGTCAGTGAGGTCGTTGATAGCGACCACGTTTTCGAGCTCACCCTTTTCGATGAGAGCTCGGAGAACATTGCGCCCGATGCGCCCGAAACCATTAATTGCGTATGTAGCCATTGTTTTTAGAACCTAGTTTAGGTTAATGTGAGAGCCAGTTCGCTCTAGCGCACTGACGCGCGGATTATCAACAGAGAAGGCTTCACGTCAATGATGAGTTCTGTTTTTTCCAGAGTTTCTCGAAATAAAATCACTTTTTGTGGAACAAAACTCAGCTTTCATCTTGATCCCAGAGCACACAGAATCTGACCAAATTTAGCTCAGTTTGTTCCAATTTAAGATCTTAAGAGCATCTCTCGTCACTCAGCTACAGCTTCGAGCGGTCTCCCTTCCGAGACAAGGGCGACCATAGAGGTGCTGGTTTAGTCCCCGTACCGGCATCACCATACTTTGCCTGCTCGCGTACAGCCTCAGCGATCGCTCTTGCCATACGTTCTCTATAAGACGCCTTTTTAGCGAGCGAGCGCTCCGAGTAATTCGATAAATATCCGACTTCCACAAGCACACTGGGCACTCTTACATTACGCGTGAGGCGTAGACGTCGGCGAGTGAGACCAGCGTTACTACGCTCTCTGGGGCTGACTTTTTCCATCTTGCGCTGAATACGAGTCGCCAGACCATGGCTATCGACTCTCCAGTAGTAAGTCTCTGGCCCCCTCACCCAGCTAGGCCCATGATTATAATGAAGACTAAGAAACACCGCTCCTCTGCGAGCGCTCGCAAGGGCAGCTCGCTTATCGAGATCTAGGAACCGATCATCATCTCGCAGTAGCACAATATGAAAGTCATTCTGCAGGGCTTTCTTCAGCCTAAGGGCTGTATCCAGAGCCAGCTCCTTCTCATGCACCCCTGAGACACTCGCTCCTGGATCCTTTCCCCCGTGCCCTGCATCAATCACCACGGTATCAAAGCCCCTGGGTCCTGCTCGGTGCCCCCATGAATCTTTCTTTAGACTCACAGGTAGTGAGCGCTGGACTGAGGAATTCAATGCTGGGCTCACAGTGGGCCCACTACTACAACTAACAAAGCTGAGTAAAATAAGAATCAAGCTGCTGTAGCACATGCAGCGTGTCCAAAACTGTCGTGAAATTATAGAATAAACCATCGATAAGGTGAGACTAATTCAATAGCTCCAAAACCCAGAAACACCAGATATTCCTTCCATTTCCATCATCTTTCACTCGACGGTTTCCTGCTATCAAACACCACGACACTTGTGCTGACACAGAAAAGGTATGGATCAGCACACTCTATAGTCAGCTCCTTTTTTACTAAAAACATCTATCAAGCGGAAACAAACCGTTGACGAGCCACCCAATCGCGTTCACAAATCTTCGTCCCTTCTCTCAAGGGATAGAGGTGAATATTCTAGTATCGTAGTCATTCCATTCTACAGCACTCAGAAACAACCCAGCGAAATAAACATAACACCTATGAATCCAACTAGTCTTGCGAACATCTCCACTGATGCCACATTCACTTTATTTGGCGGACTGCTCTTTCTGGCGTTCTTCTTTTGGTATTTAGCCACTGAGAAGGAAGTTAAGAAACGTAATCTAGGTTCGATACTTGTGGCTGCCCTCGCAGTGGGTTCTTTTCTCGCTATTGTGCCTCCTACCAAGATCGGTGATCTCTTTGGTGAGAAGGCAGGAAGTGCGCATAATCTCCAAGGCGGCATCGAACTCGTCGGTGGAACCTCCTTCATCATGCGTGTGGAAGAAGGTGTCGATCCAGTGACTCTGGAAACCTTACCAGTCACGAAGGAAGCGATGGAAACAGCCAAGCAGATCGTTGAGAAACGCCTCAACCAAATGGCAGTCACAGATGCTCCTATCACCATTCAGGGGGATAATCTCCTCGAAATCCAGATGCCTGGCATCACTCCACAGCAGGCAAAGGAAGTCTCTAAGCAAATCACCCAAATTGCCCGTCTGACATTCCACAAATCACTCCTTGATCCAGTTCTTGCTCAGCAAATTCTCAGTGGAGACACCGCAGAGCCAGGAGTTGTCGCTGGTGTTTATGAATCCAAAGATCGTAATGGCAATATCACCTCGCGCCCTATTGCCTATCAGCGTAAAGCTCACGTCACGGGAAAAGACGTTAAAGCCGCTCAGCCTGATCGTAGTACCAATAACCAAGTTCTCATTGAGCTGCACAGCACAGGTGCAAAGAAAATGAAGACCTTTACGAGATCTCTTCGTCAAAATGTAGATCAGATTGTCACTGTTCTCGATGGCAAAATTGTCAACAGTGCCACTCTCAATGCCGAATCACTAGGAAAGAACTTTGTCATCACAGGTCTCGATGATCTCGAAGAGTGTGTCGCGCTCTCCAATGCCCTTGTAAACCCTCTTGAGAACCCTCTCGTTCTCGACGAGCAGCGTACTGTCTCAGCGACACTGGGTGACGCGACGATTAAACAAGGTATTAATGCAGGCCTTGCTGGTCTCGCTCTGACCGTTGTCTTCATTCTTCTCTACTACCGCTTTGCTGGTTTCATCGCCCTTGCTGGTCTGATTTTGAACGTCCTTATTCTCTTTGGGGCTATGGCTCTCTTTGGTGCTTCCTTCACTCTGCCAGGTATCGCGGGAATTATCCTCACGATTGGTGTAGCCGTGGATGCCAACGTTCTTATCTATGAGCGCCTGCGCGAGGAAATGGCACGTGGTAAGTCTGTACGAGCCGCGATCGAAGCCGCCTATGAAAAGGCCTTTGCAGCGATCTTTGATGCCAATATCACCACTCTAATCACCGCACTCATCCTCTTCTGGAAAGCTTCTGGCACAATCAAGGGCTTTGCGGTGACTCTGACCATCGGCATCCTAGGAACTCTTCTCGCAGCACTACTCTGCACCAGAGTTCTCTTCTGGTGGGCGAGCCACACAGGCACACTCAAGAAGCTCTCCTTCATGAATCTCATCCCAAATCGCTCCTTTGATTTCTTAAGTAAGAGAAAGGCAGCCTTCAGCATCTCTATTGTCGCTATTATCGCGGGCCTCGGCATTTTAGGTGTAAAGGGTGACAAATCACTAGGGACGGACTTCACTGGTGGTACCATTATGCGCTTTGACATTCCTGAGGGACAAACAGTCGAGCAAACTCAAGTCTCCGCTCTCCTCAATGAGCTCACTCTCGGCCAAGCCGCCTCTGCTCAGATCGAGGCTGTTCCTGGTTCACAGAGTTTCGTAAAAGTCACTATGGGTTCAAAGGAAGAAGACCTCCAAGCTGCCGAGGATAAACTCCGTGAATCTATCCCAGGGTTCTCTGACACAGGTGCTAATGGTGAATTCATTGTACAGGCCACTCGTGACACGGTCTCAGCAACTCTCGGTGGTCAGTTCCTCAGCAATGCCATCTGGGCGCTTGTGTTTGGCCTCTTTGGCATTCTCATCTATATCACACTGAGATTTGAGTTCTCCTTTGCAGTCGGCGCCTTCTTTGCGCTATCGCACGATATTCTCGCCTGTATTGGTATTCTTGCTCTTAAGGGAGACCAGTTCACTCTCATTCATGTCGGTGCTTTCCTCACCATTGCTGGTTACTCGATCAATGATACCATTGTCGTCTTTGACCGTATTCGTGAGAGTCTCAAAACAGCTCAGGGAGACGTGAAGGACGTGATGAACCAAGCAATCAGTGCGACTCTCTCAAGAACGATACTGACTTCTGCGACGACTTTCGCTTCTGTTCTCCTTCTCTATGTCTTCGGTGGAGCAGCTCTGAAGGACTTCTCCTTCACCATCATGGTGGGTGTACTCGTGGGAACCTACTCTTCGATCTTTATCGCAGCCCCTATCGTTTACATTCTCGCGAAGCGCCGTGGCACTAACCTCCGTGGTGAAGTCCTCGATGCGAACTTACAGCAAGAAATCGATAACGCTGTCGCTCAAGGAGCCGAGTCATAGGCACAAGCCCAGAGACAATCATCTCTTCATAGATAACCTCTAAGTAGCTCGCGTTACTTAGAGGTTTTTTTATAGTTTCCAATCACTGGGAAGATCCTTGCGGTGACTCGCATCAAAAAAGCCATGACACTTGCTCGTGCCATGGCTTTTAAATAAAATTATACTAAGAAGGAAAACTAACTGGTAAAAAGCGCGAAGAAATCTGGCGGGAGATCAAGGCGGAACTCATCGGTGATGCGAGTATCTCTGATGAGTGACAACGATGGCATCTCGTCAAAGATCTAGCGAATTCTACCAGTTAGTTTTTTGAGTTGGTATTAGCTAGACTCTATTAGGCTTTTTCTAACAGGCTGCTTCCTGTCATTTCTGCAGGTTTCTCCACACCTAGCATATCCAAGAGTGTTGGTGCTACATCAGCTAAAATGCCGTCTTTGACCTTCACATTCTCACTGTCTGCTCCCACGTAAATCGCGTGGACGAGATTTGTCGTGTGAGCTGTGTGTGGTGAACCATCCGCATTGATGAGTTTCTCACAGTTACCATGGTCTGCTGTAATGAGTAATTTCCCACCAAGTCGCAGAGTCTCCTCAGCCACAGCCTTCACACTCGCGTCAATGGTTTCCACAGCCTTTTTTGCCGCTTCCACAATACCTGTGTGCCCGACCATGTCGGGGTTGGCGAAATTTAAGATGACTAGGTCATAGTCTTTTAGTTTCTCAACGACAATTTCCGTGACATCAGGAGCATTCATCTCAGGCTGTAAGTCGTAGGTCGCCACTTTAGGAGAAGGGACAATCACCCGGTCTTCGCCAGGATTTGGCTCTTCCTCTCCACCATTAAAGAAATAGGTCACGTGTGGGTACTTCTCTGTTTCAGCAATCCGCAGTTGCTTAAGACCCGCTTTCCCGACGACTTCTCCGAGGACATTACTCATCGTGCTTGAGCCATAGATCACATCGCAGTCGTAGTTCGCATCATACTCTGTCAAGGTGACAAAGTGCACATCTGGATGCACTTCTTTCTCAAAGTTTGTAAACTTGTCTCCATCTAGAATCGCACCTGAGATCTGGCGCGCACGGTCTGCCCGGAAGTTAAAGAAGATCACCACATCGCCATCACGCACTCGCTGCTCCTCTGCATGAGAGAATATCAGAGCTGGCATAAACTCGTCCGTCTTGTCTTCTTCATATTTGGCAGCCACAGCCTCACTAGGCTTTTGAGTCGTCACTTCTCCTCGGCCAAGTACAATAGCATCCCACGCGAGCTTGTTGCGCTCCCAGCGAGTATCTCGATCCATCGCATAGTAGCGCCCAACCACTGTCGCGATCTGGGCATTCTGCTCAGCAAGCTTTGACTCCACCTCTCTGAGATAATCTGTACCGCCTGTGGGTGAGGTATCACGCCCATCGGTAATCGCGTGCACCATAATATCCTCTACTCCAGCACTATTGGCCGCTGCCGCTAGAGCCACAAGGTGATCGTGGTGACTGTGCACCCCACCATCAGAAACGAGTCCCAGAAAATGCAAGCGCTTGCCCTTTTCTTTGGCTTTCTCAAAGGCTTTTTGTAGCACTTCAATCTGGGACATTTCACCATCTGCGATCGATTTATTAATACGAGTTAGATCTTGATAGACAACACGTCCAGCTCCGAGATTGAGATGCCCTACCTCCGAATTACCCATTTGACCCTCTGGTAGACCAACATCCAGACCAGAAGCGCTCACAAATCCACGGGGATACTTCTCCCACAAATGCTCATGGTAAGGTGTATCCGCAAGCAGAACAGAATTTCCATCTGCCTCGGCAGTGGCGGCACCGCCGGGATTCTCTCCCCAGCCATCGCGTATGATTAGAACTACAGGTTGTTTCGACATAGGCTGGGTATAGCGAGCCTTCGTGCTCTGTCAAAGCTCGAAATCAGTCAAGACAGCTCCCCAGTTTCCCTTCATATCCTGACACTACTCATCTCATTCCCCTCGTCCATTCTTTCTCATTCTAGCACCAGCTCAAAAAACAATCTGAGAGAATTCACCAGCATAACCACCCATCCCCTCCATAAGGACAAACACAATCACAGCTGTGAATGTAGGTTAGAAAGTATTGAGAGCGTGAATGAATCAAGAAAGCGCCCTGATTTTCCCCTCCTCATCATACTCTGATTATTCTGTTCAAAATGCCCTAATGAGAAGAATCGGCTTTTTGAAATCTTGGCATGGTCTAATCTCCTGCGAAACACGTTCTTATTCTACCCATGGATCTACCCTACCAGCTCAGTATTCACGGAGTGGTTGATTTTCAGACAATCGACCGCTCCCTCTTCACCCACATTATTTCCATCTGGCACCCAAATCCTAATTTGCAGGTGTTTCAGGAGAATATGGAAATCGGTTTCCCACAGAGTGATATTCACTTCGGTATTTTCCAAGATGTCGAAGGTGATCACCAGCAGGGCCCTGAGAGTCATCACGTCGAAGCCGCTCTTCAGTATGCTCAATCCGTTCCGAGTGGCGCGCATCTCCTCGTCCACTGTATGGCAGGGATATCCCGCTCCACAGCGATTTCGATGGCAATCCTCGCCCAGAAACACGGTGCTGGATCAGAGCTAGAAATTGCGACCTATATTCGAGAAATTCGCCCCCAGGCGAACCCGAATCGACTGATTTGCGCGCTCGCAGACGAGATCTTAGGCACCCAGCTTGAGCAGGCCGCTGACGAAGTCTTTGGCCACTCCTATGGAGAAAGTAACAAGGGCTGGGATCAGCAGAACCGAGATCAGCAGGACTGAGACTAGTCTCTCCATTCAGAGTCTTTCTCTACTTTTGGTTGGCTGGGGAAGAGAAAGAGACCGCAGAGTAAAGTCACAATGGTGGTCAGTGGCCACATCCAGACAAAACCAAAGGTCGGTTTGATCGCTTCTCCCACCAATTCATAGGTCGGTAAGCCAGCGAGCCAATCAATCTCAAATTCATAGTCTTTGAGAATCACCCAGATATCCATACGGACAAATAAGGTCAGAAGAAAAGACAGCGCAAAGCCTACACTCAGACCACGGACATTCCCACGGCCGATCAGTGAACAGAGAAAAATCCCAAGCATCGGCCCCATGGTGTAGGCTGTCATCCCAAAGGCCAATGGCAGCACAGGGACATCACTTGCGATTTTTGAGAGAAGGACTGTGAATGCTGTTAATAGAATCCCCCAAATAACCACAAGGATTCGAGACTTCGTGACTAGATTTAGCGCTTCTAGCTCTTCGTCTGTTTTCTTCTCAGGGTGATAGAGTAAGGACAGAGTGGTCTGGCTGAGTGCCGCCAAGATCGAGTCTAGACTACTGATCGCTGCGGCAAATATCCCTGCAAGAATGAGGCCAGATAATCCCACGGGTAGGTTTTTCACTATCCACATTGGGAAGATATTATCCTTCTGCTTCACCTCTGCCACAGCGGACATCCGAGCACCTTCTCTGATCCCTTCTTTGACTCCTTCGCTGGCCGTTTCACCCTCGCCACTTTGCTGATTCAGTATCTCTGGATGGCCGATCCTTGGAGCTTCAGCGAGGATGTTCTCTGAGCGGTTGAGGAAATCTTGCTCACTCTCCCCCTTCTCTTTCTCAAGATCCATGAGAACAACACCCTCCTGAGGCGTAAACGGATTCTTATCATAGTGAACAACAAGAGCCGCACCCACCAAGAGCATCATCAAGGTCATAAGCTGGCCAAAAGAGCTCCAAACAAGGGCTTTGGACGCTGACTTCGCATCCTTACAGCAGAACATCCGCTGGGCATTGAGCTGGTCGACTCCGAAGGCCGTCAAATTCTGGAAGGGCACCGCTAAGATCGCCACCCAGAAAGTAAACTTCAACTCTGGCCCGAAGCCCCAGCGTGCATCCCAGGTCTTTGTTCTGCCTAAGTCATTGGCCGTTGTCCAATACTCCCCCCAGCCTCCATCTAGAGAATTTACAATCCAAAAGAGGGTCAGTAGCCCCCCAAAAGTGAAGAGGAAGAACTGCATCACATCTGTCCAGATCACAGTGCGCATCCCCCCCATCAACGTCCAACCGATCGCGAAGAGTCCAATCGCTACGATACAAATCTGTATGTCTAAGCCTGTAACGACCTTCAGTGGGATCGCCGCCACAAAGACTCGCACACTCTGTCCGAGAATACTTCCTATGGTAAACACCACAGTCGCTAACTTCTTCACGGCAGGGCCAATTCGCCGCCCCATGTAGTCATAGGGGCTATAGATTTCCTCCTCATAGAATCTGGGAACAAACCAATAGGCCACGATAATGCGCCCCATAATCGAGCCCAGCCCCCACAGCAAGTAGGTGAAATCCCCCTGAAGGGCAAAGACAGTTCCCGCCACTCCAATAAATGTCACCCCTGAGATCTCTGTGGCAATAATGGAGCCACTCACAGCCTGCCACGGCAGAGAGCGCCCCCCTAAGAAGAAGTCACGAATCGTCCCCTGCTTGCCACGCATCATGTGGCCTACCACTGTCGTCAGTAGTAAGTAGCCGACAATCACTGCCCAATCCCACAGCGTAAACAAGTCCTTGATCGCAGGTTCCATAGGAGTGAGAAATTAGCCTATAGAAACAACTTGTCGATACCTGCTTTCTCCAATTTCTCGTTGCTGAGTCTCCGCTATGAATCACTCAGAGTTTAGCCTCTTTTAGCCTCTTTTAGCCTGTTATTTCTTCTTCGCCCAGGAATCTCTCAGACCCAGTGTCTTATTGTACACAGGTGTTTGCGCACTGTGATCGCGCTCATCAGCACAGAAATAGCCGAGTCTCTCAAATTGATAACAAGTCTCAACTTTTGCGTCCTTCAGCGAGGCTTCACCTTTCGCAGCTGTAAGGACTTCTAGTGAATCTGGATTCAGACAGGCCATAAAGCCATCTTCATGGGCATCGGGGCTCTCTTCTTGGAAGAGGCGTTCATAGAGACGCACTTCCATATCAACTGCGTGACTTGCACTCACCCAGTGAATCGCTGCCTTACACTTGATTCCCTCTGGAGGATTCTTGCCCACTGTATCCGGAATGTACTCCACATGCACCTCACTCACTTCTCCAGTATCTGAGCAGAGCTCATAGCCCGTGCATGTGAGAATGTAGGCTCCACGTAGTCTTACAGATCGCCCAGGGCCTAGGCGGAAAAATTTCCTCGGAGGCTCAATCATAAAGTCCTCCTGCTCGATATAGACCTCACAAGTCAGTGTCACCTCTCTCGTCCCTAGAGAAGGATTCTCTGGATGGTTCTGCACCTCCATAGACTCTTCTCTGCCTTCTTCCCAGTTGGTAATCACCACTTTGAGAGGTCGTAGTACCGCCATTCTGCGCTCAGCCACTGCATTGAGATCTTGGCGAACCTCATGCTCTAGTAGAGCGACATCAGTCGTACCGTTAAACTTCGTCACACCTACTTTTTCACAGAGATTACGAATTGCTGCAGCGGTGAAGCCTCTACGCCTCATTCCAGAAATTGTCGGTAAGCGTGGATCACTCCAGCCATCCACAACTCCCTGCTCCACTAATTCGAGAAGTTTGCGCTTACTCATCACCGTGTAGGTGAGATTAAGCCTTGAGAACTCGATCTGGCGCGGCCGAGATGGTGCGTCACTCTGCTCATTCACCCACTCATAAAGTGGTCTGTGATCCTCAAATTCCAGTGAACACAGCGAGTGAGTGACGTGCTCTTTCGCATCCTCTAGTGGATGGGCAAAATCATACATCGGGTAGATCTTCCATGTATCACCTGTGCGGTGGTGAGGTGCGTGCATGATTCGGTAGACCACAGGGTCACGCATGTTCATATTGGGCGAGCTCATGTCGATCCTCGCACGCAGCACTGCCTTTCCTTCCTCCAGCTCACCTGATTTCATTTTCTCAAATAAAGCCAGATTCTCCTCTACAGTCGTGTCTCTGTAGGGTGAGTCTTTTCCAGCGACCTTTACATTACCTCGCATTTCACGGATGTCTTCAGGTGAGCTCAGGTCAACGTAGGCTTTCCCTGCTCTGATGAGAGTCAAAGCTTGCTCATAGAAGAATGAGAAATAGTCACTGGCATAGTACAAATGCTCTCCCCAGTCATAGCCGAGCCACTGGACATCACGAATAATCGCCTCCACATACTCCGTTTCTTCTTTGCTAGGATTCGTATCGTCAAACCGCAGGTGGCAGCGCCCACCAGCGACTTCTTGGGCAATACCGAAGCTAATGTGAATCGCCTTCGCGTGACCAATGTGCAGATAACCATTGGGCTCAGGTGGGAAACGTGTCACCACACTCTGGTGCTTACCAGAGGCTAAATCTTGGGTCACGATTTCGCGAATGAAGTCCTTTTTGGAGTCTGAGTGATTCATAGAGGTAAACTCGGGTTGTGTGGTGAAATGATAGAAAGAATCTGAGGGTGTACTTATTCAAAGCCTCTTAGCTGCGCAACCTTTTAAACCCAGATTATTTTAGAGGGCCTAAAGAAGCTAGTCATTGACGAGCGGCTGAGGCAGAAATAGTGCATGGAAAGTTGGTGAGAAGTCACACTCCACGACAAAAAATCGCGAGTCTTTGGTAGATAAAAGCTTGACCAGAGCCATTATGCCGCAAAATATGCATGTCTCTTTACGATTCTTTGCTAAACACTCTTAAGCAACAAGTTAGTGGCAATCTTTCTCGCCTAAAATGCCTTACAGATCTCGTCTTTGCCATCGCCAAATCGAGATCCGTTAATTTGGTAAAAGCGGCTACGGATAGCCAAATAAATAGTCTTCAAAGTAGCCGCTCCCGACGGTTTCAACGGTTTTTCGCTGAGTTGGGATGTGTCAAAGGCTCATATATCTCGACTGATTTTGAGCAAAATACCTAAACCTAAAGACGGGTACATCTTGAGTATTGACCGAACCAATTGGCAGTTTGGTGAAACTCACATCAACATTCTCACCATTGGTATTGTCGTCGACAAAATAGCTGTTCCACTCGTTTGGCAAACCTTACCACAGACCTCCAAACGAGGGAACTCCAACACAAATCTCCGCATTGGATTAATGAATCAACTCCTTGAAGTCCTTCCTGCCAAGGATATTTATTTTATCGCGATGGATCGTGATTTTCATGGTAAAAAGTGGCTCGCTTGGTTAGATCGTCAAAACGTGACTTTTGTTCTACGTATCAAGGCTAATACGATTGTCGGAGGTGAGCCCGCCAGACAATGGAAACGCTCAAGCCTGAAGAAGCAAATGATCTAGGGCATGAACCTCTACTTTGGTAAAAAAGAAATTCACACTCAACGCACTCAAACGCTCTATGTTGTTAGTAATGGTTTCCAAAGCAAAAAAGCACTCAACGCCTATAAACGACGTTGGGGGATTGAGGTTGTTTTCGGGCATTTCAAAAAGAAAGGGCTTAACATAGAAGACACTCATCTAAGATTGACTATTACCGCCGTGGTCTTTTTAGAAACTTTTGCACTAATGTTTTTGGCGTTAAATTATGTGTTTGCAGCCTTTCCATAACGTTCTCTACTCTTAGGTCATCGAAAGACTCAGCTAGCGATTTTAGGAATGAGGTCACTACCTTCTTAAATGAATCGAAAGTGTCTCTATCAATGATACGAGCCTGTGAATCTAACGCTGCATCTTTTGCCAATGTTCGAACATTGTGGATCATCACAGGGTATCCTTGCATGTCAGGCCCGAAACCTTCTTCAAACCAAGCTGCCGAAACTCCTAGTTGACCAGCATCACGCTTCTTGATTGTTTGGGTCACACTCCCACTTTTGCACTCTATGATGAGATGCTCACCTTTTCCCATTCGCCAAAAGACGTCAGGCCCCTTTCCAGTCTCAGTCTCTGGCCGCTGACCAATGAACCCGAGCAAAGGAGCAAGGTTCTTCATCGCAGCCTCAAACTGTGGAACCCTATCCTCGTCAAAAACCAAATCACTTAGTAGGCTATTCATCGCAACAATAAGATGATTCCCGCTAGGGTAGGACTGCTGGAGATGGCGCAAACAGTCGGCGGCTTGATTTGTTGGCTCCTTTAATTTCACGAGCGAAATACCGTCCATTGGTAACAGGAGCGCTGAATTTTCTGTCTTTGCTCTCATGAGCTGTTTCTGCGCCGCTACAGAATCTTTGGCGTCTAGATACTCAGCGAGCATCTGCCGCCCAAAACCTTTCTCGATTGGATCATCAAGTTTTTCCACAAGCTCACGAATGGTCTGTGTTGCGGAGGATAAATCTCCGTTAGCAGCGCTGTCGAATGCCTCCCGGGTAGCCACTGCGATCTTATCGACTTCTGGCTTACTGTATTTTATCGCGGAAACTGCATTACGGCTCATTTTTGCCCATTGAGATCCTCTGTTCATGAAGTCTTCTCTGATGACCTTTTCAATTTCTGAGACCTTCGATATTTGTTTTGTCGCAAGATCGGACAATTTAAACTGCTTTTTAGTCGCTGGAGAAAATTTCTCTCTAACACCGGCCGTGTGAACTTGAGCACACAAGTTCTCACCCATTAACAACACCGCGCAATAGTCGTCTGAAGAGCGCACTCCTCTACCAGCACCTTGTTCAATCCTCTGTGCAACCTGTGCGAGAACCTTCTGGCTGCCTTGAAGATATCCCTGCCGTATCACATCGATCTCTCTCCGCACATCAGGTAGTCCGTCTAGCACAAGGACTCGACATGCATTGTCTGGCAGGTCGATACCATCATACCGATTAATTAAGATGACCAATCCAACGTGCTGATTCCTAAGTCGCTCAAGGCCGGCTTCAACATTATTTTTAGATAGGACCTCTTCCGCAGAGTCCTTCCAAAACTGAGCTTTCGATTCTGATGGGACAATGACCACGACGTTAAAATTCTCAGCTAGCCTCTCTAACATTTCTTTGACCTCGTCTCGATCACTCTCACGATCAATCAGGGAGGGGGTCAGAAAAAGCCGGTCGCCCACATCTCCAGCACTCTCAGGAACGATGGGGGAGCGAATTGCCTCAGCAGACACTCCAAAATGTGAGGATAGAGCACCGTCGTCTGCTAGAGTCGCCGACATAAAAATCCGTCGTTTTGCATTCGCAATACTTGGGAGTTTAGTGATCGGAACAGCATGTGGTGTAATTTCAATAGCATCTTCGCTCACCACGCAGGAACACTGTCGCAAATGATCATTCACGAGAGGATATTGATAACGCAGATCTTTGTGCTCCCGATGTTTCACCAACAGCTCAATAACTCTCGGCAGCTTTGCCTTCCAAGTCCAGAATGGGACAAGCATTGAGCGATTAGGGGCGCATTCAATGATTTCTTGGATTCTTGTCGGGTTTTGTTGGGTAAGATCTTCACTAAAAAGAGCGAGTATCTGGTCGTATAAATCGTTCAATTTCCTAGGGATTTTGAGCGAAAACTGTTCCTCAATCGTCTCAAGACAGGCATGGGCGTCGTCGAAGACTATTGAACCAATCGTAATGACATCTCGCCATCCACCTTGCACTCCGAAAACCGACTGACCATTGACCAGTTTGTGGATATTAACCACCAGAATTGCCTGTCCAGATTGAAACCGCTCATCTTTAGGGTCATCGCATACCTGCAAGCCAAGTGAACGAGCCTCATTGATTGCTTGAACTGTCAGTTGAGGATTCGGAGTAACATAAACAACTGGCCCTTGCTTCTCCTCAAGACAGGCTTGAAGCAAGATCAACCCGACAACGGTCTTCCCTCCTCCTGTGTTAAGTTTGATAACGAGGTCTTTTTCAGAGCGGCGTTCATGCCACTGACTCCAGACCATCCCTTGAACATCTCTTGGATAGCTAAAACGAGGGTCTTTATTCGGCAGCGAGACGTATATTTCTCGCGGTGATCGAATCTCCTGAGTCGATTCGAGGCTGTTCTCCAGATCGTCATAATTCAACATAAACAGATCCTAACATGCCCATTTTTGCTGTTCAACATCAGAATCGCCGTTTGCCAACCTCAAGACAAAAAAACCGACAAATGATTAAAAGAAGTGTCCATTAAGATCGGTGTAGAAAAGTTGGCAAAACAAACGGTCTCATAACCGTCATGAGTTGTCTCTAGAGGGTCTTATTGAGGTTGGCAGCTATAGGGTCATTTGAATTGTTTAAAGTATGTTAGACTCAATAAATGCTAAATTCTTTACATTAAAGATTAATTTTGAGGCTAGGTGGCCGAAATTTTTATGGCCTTAACTAGAGCTTCCTGAAAAACTATCCCATCATGCTGCTTGGCCAATAATCTGATGAGTGAAATGGTTATAATTGGCTGGTTTGAGTACATTTCGGTAATTTCTGTAAGCTTGCAGTAGGCAACAAAGTACCTCGCGGAGGTATTT
>CALFVF010000026.1 GCA_937928735.1 uncultured Verrucomicrobiales bacterium
AGCTTCCAGGCGACCATTGCATTGGCAGGCTCTTCCTTGCTCTCGAAAGAAAATGTTTTTTGACTTGGGGTTTTGGGGGCTGTGATCTGGCGTAAACGCTTTGGTACAGGTGTTAGGGTATCTCGCTGTGGGAGGCTTCCAAAGGTACGAGCCAAAAGTGGTTGTATTTGCTCAGGGTCAAAGTCCCCGACGATAGACACCTCCATGGGAGCTGATTTCAGAATGGGTAATATCCAGTCTGACACATCCTGGAGTGAGTATCCATCCATGAGTGACTCCTCAGGAAAACCAAGGCGACTGTCATTGCCACCTAGCCAGGTCATCATGTCGAGTTGGGCACCCCCTACGCTGAAGCGCAGACTATGATAGATACTGGGTAATTGAGCTTGGAATAATCTGAGAGCTTCTGGGCGTAAACCAGGGTCAGAGAGCTGAGCGCACATGTAGGCTAGTTGGGTCTCTAGATCCTCAGGTGTCGTCGCACCTGAGAGGCTGAAGTTCTCATCGGCAACATTGAAATGAGAACTGATAGACTGACCGGCAAAGATCTGTCTGAGTTCTTCTCCAGAGTGTTTGCCAAGGCCTCCTTGATCGATAGCGACTTGAGTAAGAGTTTGTAGTCCGGGAAGGTTTTTTGGTAGGTCAAGGATACCATTGCCGAAGTTTACCTGGATATTGATTGAGTTCTTCTTGAAGTCGGTCTGTTTTAAATTGATCCGCACACCATTAGAGAGCTCAAGCTGATGAATCGCCAAGTCCTCAATAAATCGCTGAGTTGTGACAGTGGCGCCCTTTTCTGAGTAATTATAGGCGAATTCTCCTGCTTCCTCGATCTTTAGGGACTCTACAGCGATGGATCGAGAGTCTTGATAGAGTTGTTGAAGATCTGCTAGAGCATTGTTTGGTTCTTTTTTGCCTTTGAGTGAGAGGTGAATATCAGAAGTGTCCCAGAATTTAGCGAATGCTTCATGGCAGGATTTGACTGTGATTGTTTTGAGAGAATCTTCGAGAATTTCTAAATCTAGTTTTGGCGTAGAAAAGACACTATCGTTGTGCACATGGCGCACGAGATCATCTGCGAGGTTGCTACTGAGGCGAGTCACTGAGGATTTAACTCGATTTGAATATTGCTTTTTCAGATTTGCAATCGCTTCTTTCAGCTCAGGCTCTGAGAAACCGTGTTCGATGACACGGCGTATTTCTTGTTCCGTTAGTGCGACGACTGGTTTCCAGTTATCCTCCTTAGCTGTAGCACTTACTTGGCCGAACTCGAGAGTCTTCCACATCACACCAGTACTGGCATAAGCAGAGGTGATGACACTGTTTTCCTCTTTGACCATACGAGCGAAACGGCGATTGAGCATGGTATTGGCTAATTGAAGGGGGAGTTGTTTGGCACGCTCCTGAGTGTTATCCACTTGGTGCTCGATCGCGTGCAGCGCGGCAATTTCTATAGTCGTATCTTCTAGCTCTTCATGCGCAAAAACCTTTGTGCGAAAGCCTTGGGCTTTCGGGATACTACCAATGGAGGTGTCAGCGCGCTGGCTGCCTTCTCTCTGGAATGACTGGAATGTTTCATTGATTTGAGACTCGGCATCTTCCTTGGAGATATCTCCTGTGTAGACAAAAGTGATATTCTCAGGGACATAGAACTCATTATAGAAATCAAGGAAACGCTCTCTAGGGACGGACTTGATTGTTTCCTCAGTGCCAATGGGTAATCGCTTAGGGATGAGAGAACTTGGAAGGAGCCATGAGAGCTCTTGTTCGAGGACTGTCATGTGCGCGGAGTTACGAGAGGTCTTCTCCGCGAGAATGACACCCCTTTCTTGGTCAATATCCTCCTCTCGCAGAAGAGCGCCGTCGGCGAAATCTCGCATGACTTTGAGACCTAGCTCAATGACATTGGACTTATTGTTAGGCAAGTCGAGTTTGTAGACAGTTTCATCGAATGTCGTATAGGCATTAGCGTGGGCGCCAAAGGCAATGCCGAGTCGCTGCATCTCAGGGATGAGTTTACTCGCTTCGGGGAAGCTCTTTGTACCATCAAAGACCATGTGCTCAAGGAAGTGAGCGAGCCCTCGTTGATCCTCATCCTCGTGCAGAGAGCCAGCGGCGACGTGGAGTCTCATGCTCACCTGACCGGGAGGTTCTGTATTAGGCATAATGATATACTTCATACCATTGGGCAGAATACCGTAGTGAACATCCGTATCTGGGGCGATGTTAGATCGCTCGTGTGCCCAAGTGAGAACTTCTCCGGCGGGCTTTGAGTTCACCACAGAGGGCTTCGCTGCCGCTTCTTGTACCGAGGTAGCCTTGTCATTCTTAGTATTCTCAGGAGGGGGGATAAAAAAAACGCCCACACCGGCGCCGAGACAGAGTAAGCTGAAAATGATTTTGGACTTATGCATAGAGAGTAGTGTTTAGATAATGAAAAAAAGAAATAGCTAGAAGAATAACTTACAGAATAGAACTGACACAATAAGCGCCAGAGAGATGAAGTTCTGTGTAGAAATTATCGATGAGTGAGAATAAACACGAATTTCCTGAGTGATTTATGAGCTGGAGCGCGAAGGTGTCACTCTCATAAACTAAATTGTCGCTCGATGAGTACAATAGAAAACGGCGCTAAGCAGCAGAGTGCATAGCGCCGTGTGAAAGAAGTGAGTTAGACTGAGTGGATCGTCTCCTTTGAGATTACACCGTTTTTGTCAAATCTGTCGCTGCTTCGTGACTTTCTTCCGCCTCTTCGAGCGCGGCTAGAGTCTTAGGGATAACTCGGATGAGCTTCTTAATGGACTTCTCCCAGTGTTCGAGCAGGTCTTTGGCACGAGCTGAGTCTGTGTGTTGCACGTGCTCTTCGAGTAGCTGCTTGGCTTCTGCGATGTCTTGCTCTCGCTGCACTGGCAGGGCGACGACCATCTCAGGATTAATGCGTGACTGGAAGCGGCCGTCTTCATCGTAGATATAGGCGGTTCCACCAGACATACCAGCGCCGAAGTTCTTACCTGTGAGGCCAAGAATCGCGATGAGGCCATTGGTCATGTATTCACAACCATGATCACCCACACCCTCAACCACTGCCTTAGCTCCTGAGTTTCTCACTGCAAAGCGCTCGCCAGCACGGCCATTGACAAAGAGCTCACCACCGGTTGCACCATAGAGATTGGTATTGCCAATAATAGAGTTCTTTGCGGGGTCAAATTGCACGCCAGCTTCGGGGTGTACAACAATACGACCACCAGCCATACCCTTGCCCACATAATCGTTACCTTCTCCAATCAGGCGGAGATGGACACCACCTGTGAGGAAGGTGCCGAAGGACTGACCACCAGAACCACGGAAGGTGAGCTGGATCTGGCCACAAGGTAAACCTTTATTGCCAAAATGCTCGGCCACACGGCCAGAGAGGCGAGTGCCTAGGTTACGGTCTGTATTGACCACATCGTATTCGAGTTCAACAGGGCTACGGTCAAGAAGAGCTGAGAAATCCTCAATCTTGAGCTTCTCTTTGATGTCCTCAATAATCTGGATGTCCAGAGCGATTTTATCGATGCCGTCATTGCGCTCCTGCGTGCAGATGCGAGAAATATCTTCAGGCTTTTGGCCAGTGGATTCGCAGAGAGCAGGGACGACATCTTTGAGCACTGGGCTGAGGTCGACTGTATTAGCCTTTGGATGATCAGGGATCTCGCGCTGGCGCAGGAACTCAGGGCGACCGATGAGGTCGTCGAGTTTTCTGATACCAAGAGACGCCATCACCTCACGCGCCTCTTGAGACACGCCATTGAAGAAGTTGACCACCTGCTCAGGTGTCCCCTTGAACTTAGCGCGCCACTTTGGATCTGTCGTGGCCACACCCACTGGGCAGTTATTGAGGTGGCACTTACGGACATAGACACAGCCCATAGCGATCATGGCAATGGTGCCGAAGTTAAACTGTTCTGCACCTAAGATAGCAGCAGTGACAATGTCTCGACCATTTCTGAGGCCACCATCTGTACGCAGAGTGATCTTATTTCGCAGGCCATTCAGCAAGAGTGTTTGCTGGGCTTCTGCAAGACCGAGTTCCCATGGGAGGCCACAGTGCTTGGTGGAGGAGAGAGGGGAAGCTGCAGTGCCGCCATCGTGACCAGAGATCAGAATATTATCCGCCGAGGCTTTCGCCACACCAGCAGCGACTGTTCCGACACCATTTTCTGAGACAAGTTTCACTGTGACCTTAGCGCGTGGATTCACTTCCTTCAGATCACGAATGAGCTGAGCAAGATCCTCGATCGAATAAATATCGTGGTGAGGAGGAGGGGAAATGAGCTGCACACCAGGTTGGGTGTGGCGCAAGCGAGCAATGATACCATTGACCTTATGCCCTGGCAGCTGACCACCTTCACCGGGCTTCGCACCCTGTGCCATTTTAATTTCTAACTCATCGGCATTGACCAAGTAGTGGGCAGAAACGCCAAAGCGGCCAGAAGCGACCTGCTTAATCGCAGAGCGTGCGAGATCACCATTCGGGTAGGGAGTGAAGCGCTTAGGGTCTTCACCACCTTCACCAGAATCAGACTTCGCACCGATACGGTTCATGGCAATCGCAAGAGTCTCGTGCGCCTCAGGAGAGAGAGCGCCCATAGACATCGCAGCTGTGGTGAAGCGTCTGCGGATATCCTCAATTGGCTCGACTTCCTCCAGTGGAATAGGCCCTGAGCTCGCAGGGACGAACTCGAAGAGATCTTTAATGGTGACAGGATTAGTTTCTAGTGAGGCTTTCACATAGTCCTCATAGGCATCTGCGTCACCAGTTTTTACATAGGTGTGGAAGTTCTTAATCACATCTGTGGTGAGAGCGTGGCGCTCACCTTGCTTGCGGTAGCGATTGTAGCCTGGGTCACCGAGTGGGAGTGGAGTTTCGGTGGGCTTTCCTTCTGCGAGGTCAGCGTGTGCTGCCAGATGGCGGATGATGGACTCATCTGCAATTTCCTTAAATCCGATTCCCCCGATGCGTGATTTACTTCCTGTGAAGCAGAAGTTCATAACATCTTCTCCGAGACCAAGTACCTCAAAGATTTGAGCTCCTTGGTAGGAGTTGAGCACGCTAATACCCATCTTGGACATAATCTTGAGCAAGCCCTTTTCCAGAGCCTTGCGGTAGTTTGTCATCGCCTTTTCAGCGGTCATACCTTCACCAAGTTTAGCCTTCTTGTCATTGGCGACGAGCTGGCGAACAGTCGCGTAGCCAAGATATGGGCAGACAGCAGTGGCACCAAAGCCAAAGAGACAAGCAATCTGATGGGTATCACGAGCTTCTGCTGTTTCTACCACAATGGAGGCGCGCATGCGCTTCTTCACGCGATTGAGGTGGTGGTGAGTCGCACCAGTGATGAGGAGTGAAGGAATGGAGACACGCTGGGCATTCGCTGCACGGTCAGAGAGAATGAGAATCTCAATATTTTCATCCACTGCTGCCTCGACTTCCTTCACCACGCGCTCAACAGCTGCCTGTAGGCCTTCTGCCCCATCGGCAAGAGGCCAGGTAGCGTCAATGATGCGGTTCTGGAAACCGTGATCTCCCATTTGTTTGAGACGCTCCATCTCATGTTCGAGAAGAATCGCGGACTCGAGATTCAGCACGCGAGCGTGCTCAGGAGTCTCTGCGAGGTAGTTGAGCTCAGCTCCTAGGCTCGCACCCAGGCACATGACTGCCCACTCACGAATCGGGTCAATGGGTGGATTGGTGACTTGGGCAAAGAGCTGCTTAAAGTATGTGTAGAGAAGGCGTGGATAGGAGGAGAGAACAGCGAGGGGAATATCATCTCCCATAGAGAAGACCGCTTCCTGAGCACCGCGAATCATCGGCGGGAAGACCATGTCGAGATCTTCCTCATTCACTGCATTCATCACCTGTAGGCGAGAGAGCTCAACGGGCTCAAAGTCGACAGCAGGTGTAATGGCTTCGTGGGAAATGTAGTCCTTGAGGTCATGCTGGTGCTCGTCAATCCAGCGCCCATAGGGAGCCTGCTGAGCGAGAGCTTCTTTGACCTCGCAGTCTTGACGAAGTTCTCCCGTAGAGAGATCGGCAAGGAGGAGTTGACCTGGTCCTAAGCGGCCCTTGCGAATGACAGTCTTGTCATCAATAATCACAGCTCCAGTTTCTGAGCCGATGTAGAGAAGTCCGTCTTCGGTGAGCTTGTAGCGTGATGGGCGAAGGCCATTACGGTCGAGACCTGCACAGACCTTCGTGCCGTCTGTATAGACGAGGCCAGCGGGGCCGTCCCAAGGCTCTGAGAAAGAATGATGATACTGATAGAAGGCGCGGAGTTCCTCTGAAATCTCATTGTCATGTCTGTAAGCAGGTGGCACGAGCATGCACATGGAGTGCTCGATCTCACGGCCTGAGAGAGTCAGGAGCTCAAGAGCGTGGTCGAGTGAGGCTGAGTCAGACTCATTCTTGCTGAGGCAGTTCTTAAGGAGTTCGACATCATCACCCCAGATGTCTGACTGGAAGAACTCCTCGCGAGAGGCCATCCAGTTACGGTTGCCGCGCACGGTATTAATCTCACCATTATGGCACATCATGCGGAATGGCTGACCCAGTGGCCATGCTGGGAAGGTGTTGGTGGAGAATCTCTGGTGGTAGAGTGCGATGGCTGTCTCAAAGTCAGGATCCTGCATGTCCAGATAGAAGGCCTTGAGGGTCGCAGGCATAGCGAGCCCCTTGTAGGAAATCAGACGGCCAGAGAAGGAAGGTATGTAGAAATCTGCCACCTCTGTGGTAGCGTGCTCAATAGTGCGGCGACAGAGGTAGAGCTGGCGCTCAAAGTGGATTTCCTCCCAGCCAGAGGGCTTACTCATGATGAGGTGGGCGATCTCTGGGCGAGTTTCTTGGGCAAGTTTGCCGAGCTCCTCAGGGGCGAGGGGCACCTCACGCCAGCCGATGACCTCGATACCACGTGCTTCGACAGTCTTTATGGTGAGTGCTTTGATCTCCTCAATGGCCTTTGTGTTCTCACGCGGGAAGAAGAAGACACCTACAGCGAGATCGGCAGCGTCTGAGACGCTCGCGCCAAGCTTTTTGGCTTCTCTCTGGAAGAGCTTACGTGGGATCTGAGAGAGGACTCCAGAGCCGTCACCTGTTTTCATATCAGCATCCACAGCACCACGGTGGGTCATGTTGCACACAGATTCGACGGCCATGCTCAGAATCTCATGGGATGGTTTTCCATGGATTTGGATGATAGCACCCATGCCACAGTTATCGCGCTCATTGTCGAAACTGTGGAGAGAGCCGGAGGAATCAATAGTACTTTGATGATAAGGACGGTTCATAGTCGTGTAGAAATAGGCCTAGAAAACTAGCGAAATGGCTCACGAAAATCGTCACAATGGCACGATTTGCAAGCTTAAAACAAAGAGATTTGGCGAAAGAGTTGAGAATGGAAAATTTAGGGGCTTTAGAGAAAAGAAGCAGGCTGAAATTAGACCATTAGACACTGGTTTAGCAATCAGGAAAGGACGTAGGGTGCATTTGATTGTGTCATACTGAGTGTCTAGGGCGAATGTCAGAGCTAGATGGTGGGCGATAGACTTGAGCTGCTTTTCTCGAAGCTTCTCTCTTGCTAATCTCACAAACAAGACGTTCCATAGCAGCATGAAGCCAGAGACAGGGAGTGTAGCTCCAGATTTTAGTGCCAAAGTAATTGGCGGCGAATACAAAGAGGAAAGTGAACTATCACTCTCAGATCTCCGAGGTCGTAGAGTCGTATTAGTCTTCTACCCGAAGGATAATACACCAGGCTGCACTACCCAAGCCTGTGAGATCAGAGATCAATGGGAGAATTTGGGGGATGATGTGCTGGTCTTTGGTGTGAGTCCAGACTCTGTAAAAAGCCATAGCACATTCATTGAGAAGCAAAACCTGCCGTACCCACTCATAGCGGATACGGAGAAAGAAATTGTCGAGGCCTATGGCGTGTGGGTGGAAAAACAAATGTATGGGAAAACCTACATGGGAGTGGAGCGCAGCACCTTTGTCATTGAGAAAGACGGCACGATTCTGGCAGTTCTCTCTAAAGTGAAGCCTGCACTCCACTGGCAACAACTCACTGAGGTACTCACTCAGGCATGACATTTTCAGAAATCAAAGACGTCCTTGATGCCGCAGGGGTGCACCCCTCAAAGCAACTTGGCCAGAACTTCCTCTGTGATGCCAATGTAGCGCGCTGGATCGTGGATCAACTCGACCCTCAGCCCGAAGACGTGGTTGTTGAGGTGGGGCCGGGGACAGGGGCACTCACTGAGCATCTCGTGGGTAGGGTGAAAACCGTGATTCTAGTCGAATATGATGCACGACTCGCTGAGTACCAGACCAAGAAATACGCTGAGAATAAGGATGTGATTGTGCACCACCATGATGGTGCGCGCTTTGATACACGGAAGCTACTTCCTTATGGGAAGGTGAAATTACTCGGAAATCTGCCCTATTCTTCAGGAGGGGCGATTATGCGAAACTTCATGAAATCTCCCTCGCCAGTGTCTAAAGCCGTGCTGATGCTCCAGAAGGAATTTATTGAGCGCATCATCTCGCCACCTCATAAGAAATCCTACGGCGTCTTAAGTTTGCGCATGCAGAGCGAGTGGGTGAGTCGCCCTGTGAAAATTGTTCCTCCAGAAGCCTTTCACCCGAGACCGGTGATTGATTCGACCGTGATGGTGTGTGATCCGGTGGCTGAGGATAGATTCCCTATCTATGATAAGCGATTGTTTGATGAACTCATTCGCCGAGGATTCGCACAGCGCCGCAAGCAGCTTCGTAAACAACTCCTAGACACCGCAGTCTGGAGTGAGGTCGCGAAGAAACTCGGAGTTTCTGAGTCCACACGTGCAGAGGAACTCTCCGTGGATCAGTGGATCGAGCTAACGCGCTGCTATGATAATCACCCGCTGAAGGATATTGCCCAAAAAGACGACGAAGTCTTTGATGTGGTGAACGAGCAAGATGAGGTGCTCAGGCAGGCGACTCGCAAGCAAGTCCATAGTGAGGGACTCATGCACCGAGCTGTGCATATCTTGGTCTTTAATAAACGCAAGGAAGTCTTTTTGCAGAAACGCTCTCGCCTCAAAGATGTCTGTCCAGGACGCTGGGACTCGAGTGCTGCGGGTCATCTCGATACCGGAGAAAGCTACGAGGCCTGTGCGATTCGTGAACTTGGTGAAGAGTTAGGGATCCAGTCGACAGAGCAGGAGGCAGTAGAGGTGCAAGAAATCGCCAGACTCACACCCTCAGAGCAGACAGGCTGGGAGCATGTCGCACTGTTTCTTAATCGCCATGATGGCGCTCTGCGATATCCAGCTAGTGAAGTGGAAGATGGTCTCTGGTTAGGCATGGAGCAGCTCCAGCTCTGGATAGATACTCGCCCAGAAGACTTCGCCCCAGGGTTTCTGCTGAGTTGGCAGGAATTTACAAGTCAGTTTGAAGCACGCCAGTCTGGCAAAGAGGAGAGTGATTGAGTTATAAGGGAGAGGTAGGGTTTTACTTTCCGTAACGCTTTATTAATATTTTTTCTCCTAGTTTAGTGGCTGAGAAAAGTCCTACTGCGGCTACGGCAAGAATTAGAATTTCGTACTTGTCTGTATCGTAATAGAGAGAGCGAATTAGCATGCCGGCAATGGAAGAAATAATAACAGTTGATGTCATGAGTGGAAACATCAACGGACTCTGATGCTTAAATAAAGGAAGAGACAGAGAAGGGGTATTTTTATGCTTTGAGTTGCAAATGACCGCAACGATAATCACTACGCGCGTGCTGTGTATTTTCATAAAAAGTCTGTTCTTCTTATCTCTTAGAAAAAACCTTACTACTAATACAGAGGCCGATCAGATCACGGAGTCCGAGTTTCTCCTTCTTTACCTGAGTGGTAATGCGGTTTACTTCCTGCTGATCGGCGTAGTTGAGATCGCGTCCCGTGCTATAGGAGAGGAATTTGACAACAATATTTCTGGTGACACTTTTCTCGCGCTTGAGGAGCTCTTTGGTGAGGTCGGAAACATTGTGGATCACTGTGCCATCAGGGAGTTCACCACTAGGGTCGACTTTTGGGCCTTTGTTTCTGAGGAATTTATCTCCTTTGGTGATCGGGTAGTTCGAGCGATAGACACCCACGGGATCATAATTTTCTAGTGCGAAGCCCCAGGCATCAATTTTGGCGTGGCAGTCATTACAGACAGCCATGGTTCTGTGTTTGGCGAGGCGTTCTTTGATTGTTGTTGCCCCGCGTGTGTCTGGCTCGATGGGTGGCACATCGGGTGGTGCTGGTGCTGGTGGTGTACCAAGCAGAGCCTCGAGTACCCAGACACCTCTGGTGACGGGAGAGGTTTCCACGCCATTAGCAGAAGAAGTCAGTACACTGGCGTGGCCGACAACACCTGGGGGGCGTGGATTGTTCTTTGGGAACTCGACCTTTCTAAACTCAGAGCCATGCACGTGATCCCAGCCGTAATGGTTCGCGAGCGCGCCGTTGACGTAGGTGTAGCGACTATCTAAGAAGCTGCGTATAGGTTTGTTATTGTTGAGAATGTCCGCAAAGAAAAGTTGTGTTTCGCTCTTCATGGCTTGCTGGAGACGATTGTGGAAGTAGCGAGGAAATTGACTTTC
This sequence comes from uncultured Verrucomicrobiales bacterium, assembly GCA_937928735.1. GTDB lineage: Bacteria > Verrucomicrobiota > Verrucomicrobiia > Verrucomicrobiales > Akkermansiaceae > Rubritalea. The sequence continues at coordinate 10,653 of CALFVF010000026.1, forward strand.
TGAGGGGAGCATGCTGCCGAGCTTATCGAGGCGCAGCCAAGTGTCTGTGAAGCCAATGTGGAAGGCCTCTGACTTGGGGCTTTGGAGTAGACGTGTGACTTCTGCACTCATGACTGAGGGCACGAGAATTTCCCCAGAAGCTGCGAGGTTGAGCAAGCGCTCATCTGGGGCACTCGACCAGAAGGTGTAGGAGAGTCGATTGGCGACCTCGTAGCTATTGAGGTGCTTCTGCTTGTCAGAATTACCTTCATTGAGATAGAGGAATCTCGGTGAGCTAAGTATGCCTGCAAAACCTAGGCGAATCGCCGCATCTGGCTTCATGCCTTTTTGGATGTATTTCTCAATGGCTGCCACATAGTGTTTGAGTTGATGTGGCTTCACTGGTTGGCGGAAGGCTTTAGTGGCAAAGTTGAGGACTGCATTGGCGATGTCAACTTCCTCCGCTGTCTTGGCCTCGGCAAAGATCGACTGGTGTAGAGCTGTGGGCCATTCTTTATAGGTCGGCCCCTCGATCTGCATTTGGAATACACGCACTCTAGGGCCTTCGTATAAGTCTGAGAGCGGTGGTAGGCCTGATTCTTCGAGTGTGGGGATGTCTTTGGCTTCTCTGTGCATGAGAATGCGTACATAATCGGTGGGGTAGATCTTGTCTTTGAGGACTTTATTGTAGAGGCGAGTGAAGATTCCCGTTGTATTGGACGCACCATTCAACCAGCTGATGGAGGGAATAGCTCCTTCTGGGAGCCATGTGGTGATGGAGTAGGATTCTCTCTGATGATCCTTGAGATCCCAAAGGGCAAGGTGTTTGCGCCCAGTGATGGAGGATTCGCCGAGTTGGTCGGGAGCAGTGGCGATCCAGAGAGCGAGTTGGAGTGGCTCTTCTAGGTCCAGAGCATGGTAGATATCAGTGGGGTAGGGGTGCTTGCGGTTAATCGCTGTAGCATCAATGGTGATTGTATAGTAACCAGCCTTTTGAATGCCACCTTTGTATTTATGTTCTTTGACATAGTTTGAGAAGCGCTCATTGGCACTGCCGTGACCGATGTCTAGGTACTTATTCTCTTCGTGGGCGACTTGGTAGTTGACGCCACCTGTTGAGTATGGGCGAGCATTGAAGTCTTTGGCTTTATAGACTTTAAGCTCGCTCTTTGGTTTCTCCTTGTGGAATGGGAAGGCTTTTTCCACGTAGTGGCGATTCGCTTTGACGATACGCTGGAGCTGGATGTCAGAGAGTACTTGAGCTTCGCCAATATTGCGGAATCCGTGGTGATCCTGCTCGGGGGGGAACTCTGTGGTTAGGTCATCTGTGTAGGTGTTTACATCAAGCAGGTCACTAATCGTGTTTTTATATTCTGCGGTCGTTAATCGCCTAAGAATGGTTGTTTGGGGCTTTGAGTTGCTCTCAGATTGGATGAGATAGTCAGTGAGACTCGCTACAGCGGCGCGTACCTCATCCGCACTGGGCTGGAGGACTTTTTTCTTCTTTGGGGGCATTTCCCCGAGATTGAGTTGGTCAAGAATTTCCTCTACTGTGAGCAGGTGATCGTGGTTGTAGAGGTCATCCAGAAAATCATCAAAATTACGGTCACCTCGCTCAGACCATTCATCATGACAGTCAGAGCAATAAGTGCGCACGAACTCTGCTGTTTTTTCAAGTTTCCCGGGAATGTCTGCTTGAATCTGGGGGCTATTTTCCTCTTCTTGGCTCCCAGACTCTGCATGAAGCGGGCTCCATGGACTGAGGTTGAGAACACCGAGCGTGAGAAGGGTGCGGATCAAAGGAAATTTCATACCTAAGAAAGTGACTATACGAGCTGAAAGATGGATGTACTAGTTATTGGGTTGCTTGGGAGTCTCTGGCTCTATGCCTTGAGGTCAAGTCCTGTGAGAGTGCCTGTGGAGGTATTAAATGTATCGAGTTCGAGGCCGAAGTTCTGCAACATAGAGGTGTAGATATTGGTGGCTGGCGGGAGAGATTGATCTTTGGTTTTCTCAAACTTCATATGAGAGCCATGCTTAAATCCACCTCCCGCAAGTACGAAGGGTAGGCTTCTATTGGAGTGGGAGCTAGCATTTCCCATTCCAGAGCCGATGAGAGACATTGTGTTATCAAAGAGACTGGAGCCATCGACTTCCTTGATGTCTTTGAGCTTATCCTGGAAACGGGCAAACTGCTGCATGTGGAAGTTCTCTACAATGGAGAGCTCTTGGAGATATTCTGGCATTTTACCGTGGTGGGAGAGTTGATGGTAGCCTTTAGAGACACCCTCAAATCCACCGCTATTGCGGCCAAATTCAGAAATCTCAAAGCTGAAGACACGAGTTGAGTCTGTCTGTAGGGCAAGTGCCATGAGATCGTAATAGAGGGGTGTGCGATCAATGAAGTCCATCTCATTACTACCCTCAGGAAGGGCGTAGCTGACCTTAGGCTTTGGTCGGTTTAGCCATGCCTTTGACTGTGTGAGGCGCTGCTCAATGGCACGGAGTGAGGTGAAGTACTGATCGACTTTTTCTTGATCGTCTTTGCCAAGGTGTTTTTGGAGGGCCTTTGCATCGAGTGCTACGAGATCAAGAATGCTTTGCTCTTCATTAAAGGCACGCTTGAGGATGTTGAGCTTATTTTTCTTTGGATCTTGGAAGAGAGCGGCGAATATAGCGCGGAGATCCTGTACCGGAGGAATCGCGACACCACTTGAGCTCCATGAGAGAAGGTTAATGGGGACACTGCCAGTGGTGAGCTGCATGGAGGGGTAGCGTGTTTGCTCTCCGACAAACTGAGCGGCTTTTTGATCCACGCTAATATTTTTTTCTCTAAAACTCCCAGAACTCTGAGAAACGACTCCTGAGAGGAAGCTGTGCACACCTTTGTGACCTCCAAGGCCAAGCTCGCCGTGGTCGAGACCAGAAATCACTGTGAAGTCATCTCGCATGTGAGCGAGGGGCTTGAGCAGGGGGGAGAGCTCGTAGTTATTGCCACCGTGAGTAGGAAACATCTGGTCGGGGACAAAGCCGTAATTGGAGCCGATACAAACCATGCGTTTGGGAGCTTTGGCCGTGTCACTTGTATTGGCCATAATGTCGAGATGCGGCAAGGACAAGGCAGCGCCTCCGAGTCCTCTAAGGAAGTGGCGGCGGGGAATAGTTTTTCGGGTGATAGGAGTCATGGCAGAAAGTAAGAGAATGTCAGAGCTTTTGTTGTCTAATACTACGTCACTGAACTCAAATTTCTTCAAAAAAAGATAGAATTTCAATCATTTCTCCAAAGAATTCCGGTGTCTCAATACCTAGAAATCGACGAGCCTCCATAAGTGCTAGAGGGTAGGTTATATACTGTGAGATGGAGCTTCTTTGGTATTTGAGTGCATAATTGAAATACTTCTTTTTAAAGGCGCTCAAGAGTCTCTCTAAGCTCTTAATGCTTGGCTAGGATCTAGGTAGGTGCCCTGCTTGCACGGCATTCTCGATGAGTTGTTCTGTGTAGGCCCAGAGAGCATGTGAACCTGAGTCAATTTTTTGGTTTTTCTGGCGAACCATCTCTTCGGTGACAGAGTTTTCCTTCCATGTCTGGCCTTCTGTAGAATGGTTGTGGAGGAGCGGTATAAGGCGGTCACAGGCATTACAGAACTTAGACTCGGTCGTTTCACCCGCTTCAAACTCGATCCACAAGTCGAGAAGTTCTTTTCCCTGAGGGTCAGGCAATAGCCCGAAGATCCGCTCAGCGGCCGCGAGTTCCTTCTCGTACTTACCACTCTGGTCAGTGGCATAACAGAATGTGTCTCCGGCATCGATTTCTACAATATCGTGGATGAGCTGCATCTTGAGGGCTTTAAGCAGATCAATAGGCTCATTACTGTGCTGCGCCATGGTGAGGACAAGCATGGTGCTGTGCCAGCTATGTTCCGCTGTGTTTTCGTGGCGTTGTCTATTAATTAGTAATGTTTTACGAATAATTGACTTGAGGGCATCTAGCTCTTTGATGAACTCGATGGTTTGCTTGATAGGCTCCATAGTACGATCACTGACACAATTCATGATAGCTTGAGAGACTGGGCGACTTCCTTCGCTGCTTCTGTGAAACTCGGGTAGCGAGGGCGCCAGCCAAGCTGGAGTAGCTTAGCATTCGAGACAGCTTTGTGCGTCCAGCCTCGTTTGCGATTGAGGTCGCGAGGTTTGGAATCTGGCATGGGACGCTGAAAGATCTCTGTGAGTGCCTCAAAGGTCGTTTTTTGGCTCTTGGGTGTGCTATCAGAGACGTTGTAAACCTGCCCGGCCGCAGCGTTTAAATTCTGGAGCGCGTAGAGAATCGCTGCGGCAGCATCATCGCGGTGGATTTGATTGAGAATCCTGCGTCCGTCTTCTTCAAGGTGAGCTTCTGCACTGAGGAATTTTTTTAGAATAAAAGAGCGCCCAGGGCCATAGATGCCACTGAGGCGCAGCACCACACCTTGCTGGGCGAGGACAAGTCTCTCTGTTTCGAGTAGAATCTGGCCAGTGGCTCTATCTGGTAGCGTTTCGCTCTCTTCGGTGACTGTGCTTCCATCGGTCTGTGCGTAGACCGAGGAGCTCGAGGTGAAGAGAATGGGGGTACTCGGATAGAGCTCTTGAAGATTCTTAATCCCCTCAATAAAGACAGCTCGGTAGGCTTCCTCGCCACCACGACTTGAGGAGGCACAGTGAATAATGAAATTTGGTGAGACAGCGAGCTCACGTAGTGAGTCCAGAGAGGTGACATCAGCTTCTATCACTGCCTGCTCTGGCTGCGCGTGGCGAGAGATAGCAGTGACACTATAGCCCGTACTTCTGAGCTGGCGTGCTAGCTCACTCCCTACGTAGCCATGACCAATGAGTAAAACGTGCTCAGACATAGCCTAGTGGAGTGAGTGGGATGGTTGATGTTGATTCATAAGAGCCTCTATGTCTTCGATCTCAATGGGGATATTCGCCATCAGATCGGTATTTTCGTTTTTGCCAATCACTACATTATTCTCCAGGCGGATACCCAGAGATTCTTCCTGAATGTAGATACCGGGCTCAATGGTGAGCACCATACCCTCGGCAATAGGCTCATCCACAGGGGCGACATCGTGCACATCGAGCCCGAGATGATGTGAGGTGCCGTGCATGAAGTAGCGCTTCACCAGTGGTTTACTCGCATCTTGCTGCTGGGCGTCTTGCTTGGAGAATAGACCGAGAGCTATGAGTTCCTTTTCCATAAACTCAAGCACCGCCCCTTGATACTGACTCGGTAGGATTCCTGGGCGCAGAATCGAGTTCGCATAGCGCATGACTCTAAGGACTGCTTCATAGACCGCGCGCTGCCTCTCACTGAAGCGGCCATTCACGGGGATGGTGCGAGTCATATCAGAGTTCCAGTTCGCCCATTCTGCTCCCACATCCATGAGTACAAGGTCACCATCTTGGCAGATTTGATTATTTTCTAAATAATGAAGGACATTGGCATTCGCTCCACTACCGACAATGGGTGAGTAGGCGAAACCCTTAGAGCGTCTGCGTAGAAACTCATGGGCGAACTCAGCCTCGAGCTCCCATTCACCTATGCCTGGCTTAAGAAAGCCGAGCACTCTGCGAAATCCTGCCTCAGTGATAGAGGCGGCTTTCTGGATCAGCTCCACCTCGATAGGAGACTTAATGATACGCAGCTGATGCATGAGGGGTGCGAGGCGCTCAAACTTCAGCTTAGGGTGCTTGTCTTCTAATTGTTTTCGATATCGGTCATTGCGAGTCTCCACGAGTGAGGCACTGCGAGGGTGCTCTTCAGCAAAGAGGTAGATATGATCAGCCTTAGCGAGGAGAGTTTCGCTGAGCTGTGGGAATTGGTCTGTCCACTCGATTCGCTGAATACCGCTGATAGTTTGAGCCTGCTCTTTGGTGTATTTGGCACCTTCCCAGACAGCAATGGTGGGACTCGTCTCTCGGACAAAGAGGATTTCGCGCTCGGCACTATCTAGCGCCTCTGGATAGTAAATGAGAATGCTCTCCTCTTGGTCCGCTCCTGTGAGGTAGAGCAAATCACTATTCTGACAAAAAGGCATGCTGCCATCCGCATTGGTCGGCATGACATCATTGGAGTGCAGAATGACAAGGCTGTTGGGTAGGAGTAAATCAGCGAGGCGCTGGCGATTGCTGATAAATAACTCTGGGGGTATTGTGTCGTAGCGCATCAGTTTGAGAATTTCTGACTGTGAGTGTATAGCTGATAGAGTAAGTTTATTGGCCAGCTGGTGGATAGACTGTAGCGATACGCTCATGCCAGTGCTTGGCTCTCGTGGCGAAGCTTTGGTCATCGTCTTGATAGAGAATGCCACGAGAGACATTAATCACATCGGGGGCAGTGCGGCCAGCTTTGGCCAGATCTTCGAGCTGACCTCCTTGGGCACCAAGACCAGGAACGAGGAGTGGATAGTCCTTGAGACGTTCCAGTACTTGGTTGGACGCATTGGTCAGCCCCACCACCATGCCGACATTGGTCAGTCGGTTTTCTTCGCGAGCTCGAGTAGCGAGATCTTGTACGAGCTCAAAGACATAGCGCTCTCCTACCATCTGGCGCTGGAAATCAGCGCTCCCGGGATTCGAGGTAACAGCGAGGAGGTAAATGTTTTTCCCCTCCCAGTCTAGAAATGGCTCCAGAGTATCGTAGCCGAGGAAAGGATTCAGAGTCACGGAGTCGACATTCCAGTTCTTAAAGTACGACTGGGCGTAGTACTTCTGGGTCTCGCCGATGTCACTGCGTTTGGCATCCAAGATCACGGGAATTTCTCTAGGGATAGAGTCCAAAACATCTTCGAGAATCTCTAAGCCTCGAATCCCCATCGCCTCAAAGTAGGCCATATTGGGCTTAAAGGCCGCGGCATACTCAGTTGTTTCCTCTATGACTTGCTTTAGAAAACCGGGAGTTACTTCTATTCCACCACTGAGTTGAGGGCGAGGATCTAGGCCGACACAGAGGCGAGATCCAGTGGTGTGAATCCTTGATTGAAGCTTTTGCTCGTAGCGCATGGAGGTACGCTTTCACAGTCTTTAGGAAAATGGAAATGCAAAAACTCTAGACTTCGTGGTGACTTGCGCTAGCTGTATTCAATCGGCCGAGATTAATTCGGCTTTCATCTATCGAAACATACCATGAAAACAATAGTATCAATGACCGCCCTCGCAGTAGTTTCTGCCGCGGTGTTTACGAGCTGTGGAAATAAGGAAACTGCTGACTCTGGGGGCGATAGCGCTTGGAATCAAGATGCCGTTCTAAGATTCTCAGCGATTCCTGACTCAGACACGACAGCTCAAGCCGCTAAGTTCCAGCCAGTTGCTGACTACTTAGCCGATTCATTGGGAGTGAAAGTCGAGTTCGTGCCCTCTGCAAGTTATTCTGCCTCAGTCGCTAAGTTTAAGGGAGGAGATATCCAGCTAGCATGGTTTGGTGGCGTCTCAGGCGTGCAAGCACGCGAGATCGAGGGTGCTACAGCAATTGCCGCGGGGCAGAAGGATCTCGAGTTCAAGAGCTACTTCATCGCACACAAGGACACAGGCCTCACCTACAGTGAAGAATTTCCAAAGGCGATTGCCAATCATACCTTCACATTTGGTAGCACAGGGTCAACTTCGGGGCGCGTGATGCCATCATTTTATGTGCATGAAAATACAGGTGCGTGGCCAGACACATTCTTTAAGAAAGGTGAAATCGGCTTCTCAGGAGCTCATGATAAGACAGCGTACGCAGTGCAGAATGGTACCTTTGAAGTCGGAGCACTCAGCTTTGGTCAGTATGAGAAAATGGTGAAAGCTGGGACAATTGACCCTAAAGTTTGTGTAAAAATCTGGGAGACACCGACTTTCGCTGACTACAACTTCACAGCACACCCTCAGCTAGAGAAGAGCTTTGGTGAGGGCTTCACAAAGGCACTGCAAGAGGCACTTATCGGGTGCAAAGACGCAGACGCACTTTCAGCTCTCGATCGAAAAGAGCTCATTAAGGTGGAAGACAGCCTCTTTGATGGCATTGCTGCCGTGATGAAGCAAGTGGGCCTCTAAGTGCTCAAGCAGATCACGAGAGGTGGTCGAGATGATTTTAAAAGCCTTTGTTTGTAGTGTTCCTACAAGCGGAGGCTTTTTTCGTCTATTGTTGGATAAAAGTGCTCGCAGCGTCTGTAGTGCAGACAGACTTGAGCCTATCCATTGAAAGGAGGTTTTCGGGGGTAACCTATACTCAGTCGAGTTTCCAATTCGTCATTGAGCGACTTCTCTGGATTGCGCTCCGGACTATAGTTGGCTGCCCTGTAAGGTACTATTCAAATTCATAGTGTATGTGCCATTTTATGGAGATAGAGTGTCTACTGGAAAAACATTGACTTCTTTCTCTCATTTGGCTTTGTGTGCCCTGCATGATACATATTGGCCCCACAGAATATATTGGTGAAGGGAAACAGAAAGTGACTTACCACCACCCTGAGGATCCAACAAAGTGTATCAAAGTCCCCAAGAAAGATAAAAAACGCAGATTACAGGTTGTTCTGCGTGAAATTGCTTATGTTGTGAAGTTTCAATCACGCTTGCCTTTTCTCTCTCCTTATCATGGAACTGTGGAGACGAATGAAGGTACAGGCTATGTGTTTGATCTAGTGTGTGACGAGGATGGGAATACATCGCCAACATTAGAAGAAATGTATGCACAGTTAGACAAAAAGATTGTACATGATAAAATTAATCAGATTCACCAAGAATTGATTAAGCAAAAGGGGGTGGTAAGCGATATTAATCCTGCTAATTTCCTTGTGAAGAGAAAGCTAAATGGAGACTACGACCTTATTTTAGTGGATGGTTTTGGAAACTCTGACGCTATAAAGATCTGTGATTACGTTCCATTTATGCTCCATAATAAACTGGAGCGACATTTTGAGCGCCTTAAGGTACGACTTAAGAAATTCGCTTAGGTCCTAATGCACATGTGATCGCACTTGCCATCAAGGTAGTCGGGCATGGCGACAATCATGAGTTCACCTTGTTGGATGAACTCTTCCACGGTGGCGAGAAGCTTATCGTACCGTGTCTGCTGACACTTTCTAAAAGATCCAACTTTGAAAACGCTATTTGAACACTCTATGTTTGAGACTTAAAAAGTCTCTCCACATACACTCAGATTCAATTAGCGTTTTCTTAGATATTTGGAAAAATGCAGCAATGAAGCAGCAATGCTGGGGAGTTAGACCAGCATGAGAGCAGGATTCTCGATGAGCTTCTTAACTTCATTGAGGAAAGTAGCTGCCACAGCGCCGTCTACAACACGGTGATCACAGCTGAGGCCGATATTCATCCGTAAGCCAGGAACTATCTGACCATTCTCAACAACAGGCTTCTCGATACAACCACCGACACTAAGAATCGCTGCTTGTGGTGGATTCACAATCGCATCAAAGCTCTCAATACCCCAGGCACCAAGATTAGAAATTGTGATGGTACCACCATCAAATTCATTTGGCTTGAGCTTCTTATCGCGCGCACGCTTTGCCATGTCTTTGATTTCCTTTGAAATCTGAAGCATAGACTTCGAGCTAGCGTCTTTAATCACTGGTGTGACTAGACCATCTTCCACAGCAATAGCGACAGAGACGCCAATCTTAGCAAACTGGACAATACTATCGCCATTATAGGATGCATTGACTTCAGGTACTGCTTGGCAGGCGCCAATGAGAGCTTTCACGATGAAGTCATTCACAGTGTATTTATTACCGTGTGTCTTCTCTGCTTGCGCATTGATTTGCTTGCGCATACTCATGAGAGGTGCAGCATCTAACTCAACGTGGAGATAGAAGTGCGGGATCGTGACCTTAGAGGTGAGGAGTCTATCCGCGATGATCTTGCGCATGCTGCTGAGAGGGAGAAGCGTGTCCTCTTCTCCCACCACGGGTAGTATGGCATTTGGCGTACTCTGAGGAGCAGCTGAATTTTGAACTGTGGAACTCGGTGTAGCAGGTGCACTTTGAGCTGGCGCACTCGCTGAGTTCTCTACATCAGCGGCTACGATACGGCCTCCAGGGCCACTTCCTGAGATTTGGGCCACTTCGAGACCTTTCTGCGAGGCTAGCTTTCGTGCGTAGGGAGAAATGCGTGCGCGCTCTTGCCCTGATGATGAAGCTGCCGCAGTGGCAGCAGGGCTGCTCTCAGTAGCCACCTGAGGAGTGGCTTCAGCAACTGGGCTAGCAGGGCTGCTTTCTACAGCAGGTGTCTGTGCTGGAGCGGGGGCAGCTGAGTCAGCTTCGCCGTCTTCTCCGAGGATAGCGAGAACTGCTCCGATAGGGACTTTATCGCCTTCTGCGACTTTAAGCTCAAGAATAGTGCCTTCGTCAAAAGCCTCCATTTCCATGGTGGCTTTATCGGTCTCGACTTCTGCGATCACATCGCCGATTTCGACTTCGTCTCCAGCGTTGACGAGCCACTTCACGAGGGTGCCCTCAGTCATGGTGTCAGAGAGTTTCGGCATATCAATATTAATGGCCATAGTGCGTAATAGTAAAAAAGTTTTTAGCTAAATAAGATACTTGGTGTTCTCTGTGATTATCCAAGGAAGTGCAAGAGAAATGGCAGGGCAATTTCACTTAGAGTGGAATTTTAGTAGCATTTAGCGGCATTGAAGAGACAAGTTTAGAAGAAAATTTCTGCTAGACTACAGTTCTAGTACATCAAAACACAGGTTCTTCGCGTGAGTTTTGTAGAGGGACTAGAGGTGGTCTAGGGAACAAAAAGGAACAAAAAAAAACACCCGCAAGCTAGCTTAGCGGGTGTTAACTAAAGAGTCTACGCTCTCGTAGATGGTGGAGAAAGATATCTATTCTGCAGAGAGAATGGACAGCTCAGTCGTTACTGCGCAGGGGCAAGTACCTTCATAGTGGGGATTAAGCCAATGTGCGGCTCACCGCTTCCACCTTGAGTCGTTGCACGTGCTAGAACATTCTTAGAAATGATGCCACAGCAGTTTTTTGGGCAGAATGAAGAACCACATTTAGTGCATTTATGCTTCACTTTCTCTGTAGTCACTACGGGAACTTGTACGTCAACGCCACCTTTTGCTCCATGGCTAGGAACTGTCTCATAGGTGGTGATGCGCTTTTCTCCTTCGATAACACCTGGGCAGGAGCCAAGTCCACAGCAGGAAGAAAAAGCTGCTGAGAATAATGCAAGAGCTAGTAACTTAAGTGCGTTTTTCATATCTAAAATAAGAGCCTAGTTAGTATTACTAAGGTTTCAAACAAAAACGTAGATAAAATCGACGATGTTCTTTTCATCTATGGAAACACTCCCATTTACTAAATAGAAAGAGTGGATCATAGATAAAAAGCTCTGGCGACGAGTTATTCACTGACGGGGATGGCCCGTGGGGGACGTTGGGGGGGCTCACTCTGGGTGTGAGGCTGTTTTTTCTCCTCGGGATGTTGTGCTGCGAGAATCTGTACAAACTGACTCCACGACCATCGAGTGATCTGTGATTTAAAGGCGGAGCTGGCGGTGTTTGGGGCAATGAGATCTGTGGGGACAATACACTGGGATTGATGGGCTAAAGTTTGCTGTACGAGCTGGTAGAGGCAAAAGTGAATTTTTTGCTGAATTTCATTGGGAGTTATCTCATTTGAGCTAGTTTGCGCATCAGTGGGCTTTAGCTGAAAGCTCAGTCGAGGGGTTTCGTGTGACTCTAGACTACACCACATCGAGATCGGCGGAGTGGGGTAGCCCTCTCGCTGTTTGATGGATGAAATCTTTACGACTGGAAGAACGAGAAAACTAGAGGAGTCTGCAATAAGCTCTGGTAGAGATTCTAAAATAATCGTGATGGCACCATAATGGCTCTCTGGCACATGGCAGTGTAGGGTGAATGAGCGTGTGAGTTCTGGATCAATATTCCACGGCTTCACCACTTCGCGTAAACGTGTTATTTTTGGGAGAATTTCTCTAGGTTCAGTATCTATCGATGAGTCAAGTAGGCGCTCATAGGCCAAGAGGGCGAATTCGTAGTGACCCTGGGCGTCGAGTTGTTTTGCGAGTTTGAGCAGAGATAAATGCTCAGCGGATCTATTCATAAAGTGATCCAATGCTGGACGAGTGATCAGATCTTCTGCCTCTAGAAGATGGTGATGAGAAACATCCATCCCATGATTCGATGTCTGCTCGATGGGCCTAGCAGTATCTGAGAAAGCACTCCCTGCTGAGTTAGCCGTGTTCTCCCGGGAAGTGTCGTTAGCGTCTGTGGGTAGAGGGGTGTCTCTGTGAGGCAGTGGCGGGTGAGAGTCTTGCCACGCTTGTGCTACAAATTGAAGGTCTTCTGTACTAGGTTTTTGCGTGAAATCATAGTTTCGTGAGCCTAAGTAGAGCACACCTCCAAACACCAGAAGTGCACTTAGGATAACGATGAACCACGGTATTTTCATAGTGAATTAGAGAACCATAGAGCCATAGTGCATGTCTAGTCAGACCGTTTTTTGGGACGCAGACCCTCATTGTAACTGTGAGAAGTGAAAAACTGTTCCAGTGAGAGAGTCTGAGGTTTCTTCTCACCCGAGTTTGTCCGCTATCTGTGAGAGGGAGGGTTTTTAGAGACTTAGATCATGCCCAACTTCATCTTGCCTTCCTCTGTGATCATATCCTGATTCCAGACAGGATCCCAGACGAGATCCACAGTCGCATCCTCGATGCCATCGACAGTGAGGATTCGAGACTGAGCATCAGCAGCAATGACCGGGCCCATGCCACAACCTGGAGCTGTGAGAGTCATCTTAATGTTCACAGAAGTTTTCCCGTTTTCCTCACTAAGAATACAGTCGTAGACAAGACCGAGGTTGACAATATCCACAGGAATTTCAGGATCATAAACTTCCTTGAGCTGCCCCCAGACTTGATCTTCGAGAGGAGCGCCCTTGAGAGCTTCTGAAGCCTCTGACTTCTTCTGCGCTTCTTCCTCATCAATGCCTAGAGCGTCTTTGTCACTAGAAGAGATGCGGGCTAGTCCCGCCTGAGTCGCCACAGTGTAGGTGCCGCCGAGAGTCTGGGTGATAAAAACGGCTGTGCCAGCAGGCAGAGTGATGCTGTCTCCACTAGGGATTTGAATAGCATCAACTTCACGCGAAAGAATAATCTCAGTGTTCATAGGGGCAATCTGAGCCCTGATTGTGAAGTTTCAAGTTTCAAGTGTAGCAGGATTGTTTTTTCCAAGTGATCTGTATTAGATTCGCCCAATGAAGGAAGTGATGCTCTACACCGATGGTTCTTCTCGAGGTAATCCAGGCCCTGGTGGCTATGGAGCACTATTAGTTTACAAAGGTAAAGAGCGCGAAATCAGCGGGGGTTATAAGAAAACAACCAATAACCGCATGGAGCTCATGGCAGTGATCAGCGGGATAGAAGCCCTCAGTGAGCCCTGTAGAATCCGTGTCTACTCAGACTCCAAGTACGTGATTGAGGCGATGGACAAGGGCTGGATCCACGGCTGGCGCGCGAAAGGCTGGAGCCGTGGGAAAAACCCACTAAAAAACGTCGACCTCTGGAAGCGCCTCTACAAAGCAGTCACTGGGCACGAAATCGCCTGGAACTGGGTCAAGGGACACGCAGGCCACTCCGAGAATGAGCGCTGTGACACCCTTGCTGTAAATGCTGGAATGGCAGATGACCTACCCGTGGATGAAGGCTGGGTCGCCCAGAGTTCATAGGAGCAGAGCTCTTAGGGGAGGACTAAGAGCTAATTAGATTCAAGGAGTTTGAATGAATCGAGTTATCTTTTCTAGCGTTTTAGCCAGATTTCGACACGACGGTTGCGCGCACGCCCAGATTCTGAACTGTTATCAGCAATGGGCATAGCCTCGCCGAATCCTTCCACAAGTACTGTGCGAACACCTCTTGCGCGGAGTTGATTGGCAACTATTTCTGCCCTTTGTGTGGAGAGGGTTTTATTTGCTGTCTCTGCACCAACATTGTCAGCAAAACCAATCAGTAAAACCTCTGCATCCTCATAGCCAGACTGAGATAGTAAATGGGAAACACGATTAAGATTGTTGATCGAATCGATATCAGGATGCATGGAACCAGCTCTAAAGCGGAGATTTGCCTGAGTGTCACGACGATCAGCTTCTTGGATCAAAGCTTTGTATTCTGCGGGGATAGAAGGGTTCTCTAGGAGTTGTTTCTTGTACCGATCTGCGGCAGTTCTATCTGTTTCTGTGACGAGACCTTGTCCGACAAGTCCAACTTTATCTACGACTTGCTGACCTTCGTTAGACATAGTGAATTTGACAAATTCACGTGCGATGGAGTTCGTAGAGTTAGGAAGATAGAAGTAGAGAAGACGGGCTAAAGGGTAGTCTTGAGACTTTACTGTTAGTCTGGAAGGTTGAAAGGCAGTAAGTTCGCTCGTTTCTTTGACTGCCAGAGCTTTGACAGTAGAGTCGATGTAGGCGAGCCCACAGAACCCGATACCTCCAGGCTGGCTAGCAACATTTTGGATAAGATGACCTGTGTCTTCAAAGCGTAGAGTGTTCTCTTCACGTAGTTTCAGATTATAAGGCTTGAGAACCTTTGATTTGAAGGTGTCCCAGGTGCCAGACTGCTGATCACGCGCGAAAATGTGAATCGGTAGGTCAGGGCCTCCGAGTTCTTGCCAATTTGTGATTTCTCCAGCAAACACTTGAGCGATCTCAGGGATAGTGAGAGATTGAATGGGATTTGAGGCATTGAGAACCACAGCCACGCCATCGAGCGCTATGGGGTATTCGCAGGCAGGAGTGTCCATTTGGCCTAGTTTGAGAGCTGCAAGCTTTTGTAGTTCCTCTGTTTTGATCTTACGAGAGGACATGCCGATATCACAGTAACCACCAGCGATACCTACATGATTGACGGAAGAAGTGGCATCAAACGCTGTGGATGAGCCGTGAGCTTTGATTTCAATGACACCAAGGGAAGATTTAGTCGGTCTCTGGAAACTGATTGTTGATTCGACTCCATTAGTTTCTGTGACGACATTTTGATAACCTTTCGACTCGAGAAAATGGCGCACAAGGGCGGGAGCTAGATGAGCACCCACTGTATTTGATCCGTGAATAGAAAGTACCTTTTCTAATTCTGGCGAGGAGAAGTCCACGCCCATTTGTTCTGCAAATTGTTTGGCTACAGAATCACTCGTGGAACCTTGGATACCGGCGATAATGGCAAACATCCGATGACGATCGGCATTTTCTTCAGCGACTTTGAGAAAGGCATTGCTCTCTTTGGAGCCGTTAAAGGACAGACTGCCAGATTTTGTTTCTTTGGCTAAGCCTTCAGACTTGAAATAACTAATGAGACTTTGTCGATTTTGTCGGCGCTCTTTCAGTTGTTGAAACTCCTCTTCAGGAGTCAAGGCAAAGGCCTGAGAGGAAAGAGAGATCAACACGAGTAGAAGTGATGAGAGAATGGATAAAGAAGTCATGAATTTCATTGGGCGAGCATGTGTTGGAGTGAAGCTGTGCGAGGCTCTTGTGTGTTTTGCATCATCGCGTCGAGAGATATATCTACCTCTACCTGAGATGAAGTCGGTGATAAGTCAGAAGAGATTTCCTTGGGAGGAATCATGTCTGTTAGGTTGATAGAGGCAGTGTCATTTTCAGTTGAAGCCAAAAGAGCTGTTTCTGATTGGCTTTGATCAGAAGGCTCTGTCTCAATGATGGGCGACTCTGTAATTATGATCTCGTGCTCCGTCATTGGCTCAATTGTCTGGTCAGAAAAAGATGTGGTTTGGCTCTCAATAACGACAGGATTGGTTGGAAGAGGCTCAGCTGGACTACTAAGAGTGAGTTCATTTGAGTTCTTTGTTTGCTGAAACATTACGTAACCAAAAAACGTAATAGCTGCGGCTCCTGTCATCATGGCGAATGTTTTCCAAGCAGAAGATCTTATAGGTTCCATATGTGGCGAGGGTGCCTGACTGGGATCGCGTAAGTACTGTACAGTCGTTGTATTCATATTAACTGCTGAGGTGACAGAAGCAGTTTGCTTGGAGAGTGATGTTGTGAGAATGGACTGGAGGTGGGTAAGAGGAACATCCAGAAAGAAAGAAAGTGCTTTCTCTAGAGGAATATGAGGTTCTTGTTTTGATTCGTAAGCCCAGAGTACAAAGAGTTTTTTCTGCTCACCATTTTTGTAGAGCAAGTACTGCTGAATGGAAGAGCGAGGAGAGGGAACTTTGAGATTAAGTAAAATCGATTGCACCCCTTTAGGAAATTGCTCCTCAGTGATTCTTCGTCGAATACGCATCCAGCCTTCCATCAGGCGCAAGAGCTCCCCTTTTGGAATGTCTTCGATATTGACGACGGGTGTTGCCTTTTGGAGTTGATTGCGTGTCTTTTCGTCAAGAGAAGTGTATTGAATTCCAGAAGTGCTAGATTGAATCAGGGGAAAGGATTTATCAAAGCTCTCTGTAAGAACTTGTTGGACAATAGGGTCTGTGTAGGCAGTCTTATTTCTTGGGCCGCTGAGTCCAGCTGGTGTGACTGGCTGGAGATGCTCTAGATCTATGGATGTGTTATTGTGATTCGTCATTGATATGAGCCTTTATAACACTCCTAGTTGCTGTGAAGATCTTTGTTGTGTGACAAGTATGTTAGAATTTAATTTGAAACGCTTTTAGCGAAAATCATCTCTCATTTGCGGTCCTTTTTATGAAAGAACATAGCAGAGAGTGTGTGCTCATTATACCAACTCAAAAACTAACTGGTATTAGAATGAGTTACAGAGATGATGCCGTGACCTAGACACAAAAAAGCCCAACGCATAAGCGGCGGGCTTTGAAAATTTGACCCTGTCTGAAACTACATGTTAGGCAGCTCTATAAAGCCTTCGAGCTTACGGATACGGGTAGGGTGGCGCATTTTACGCAGTGCCTTGGCCTCGATCTGGCGGATACGCTCACGAGTCACTTGGAACTGGCGGCCGACTTCTTCAAGTGTTCGGCTGTAGCCGTCTTTCAGACCAAAGCGCTGCTCAAGAACCTCGCGCTCACGCTCCGTGAGTGAGTCGAGGACATCGACGATTTTTTCCTTCAGCATGGCGAAGCCAGCTTCTTCCATCGGATTGTCAGCGGCTTTATCCTCAATGAAGTCACCAAAGGAGGTGTCATCGGAGTCACCCACTGGTGCTTGCAGTGAGATCGGCTGCTGAGCCATCTTAAGAACCGCGCGAACACGCTCAACTGGAAGGTGAATTTCTTCAGCGATTTCATCAGGGGTCGGTTCACGGCCGTATTCCTGAACGAGTTGCTTCTGCACGCGCATCAGCTTATTGATCGTCTCAATCATGTGGACTGGGATACGGATCGTTCTGGCCTGGTCAGCAATCGAGCGGGTGATCGCCTGGCGAATCCACCATGTCGCGTAGGTAGAGAACTTATAGCCACGGCGGTATTCGAACTTCTCCACCGCCTTCATGAGGCCCATGTTACCTTCTTGGATCAAGTCGAGGAAGGAGAGCCCACGGTTGGTGTATTTCTTGGCGATAGAAATCACGAGTCGGAGGTTCGCCTCGACCATCTCGGTCTTCGCATTGTAGGCTTGTTTGATCCAGTGACGAAGGTCTTTGTTGTTTTGTTGGAAACCATCATAGGTGTGCCAAGCGAGCTGCTGGGTTTCACGCATTTTGGTTTCAAATTCCTTGTCGTTAGGATTTGTTTGGAGCTTACGGTTGAATTTCCAGAACTTCTTCTGATAGTTTTCCACTTCTTCACAGAAGTCTTCGACGACTTTCTGTTTGTAGTAGAAGCGTGTGTAGATACGAGCGATCGCTGTGAAATTCTTCTCAAGATCTTCTTCTAACTTCGCCTTGCCGCGTGGGCTCTTAGCATTAAGCTTGCGGAAGATGTCGTCAATGGTCTCGTGAGCGGCACGCAGTTGATCACTGAGCTTAGGTAGGATCTTCATGTAGCGCTCACGGCTCTCGATCTTTTTATCGAGGATGACACGGTCAAAGCGCTCTTTGCCCTTGATGAGCTTGTCTGCTAAGTCGAGGTAACTCTCTGCGATAAAGCCGAAGCGGTGCAGGTACTTCTGCACGGAGAGTTCAGCGTCCTCAATACGCTTAGAAATCTCCACTTCCTGCTCACGAGTGAGGAGGGGGACTTGACCCATCTGCTTGAGGTACATGCGGACAGGGTCATCGAGAATGTCGAGCTTCTGGTCACCCTTTGGCTCATCATCATCGTCGTCGCGTTTTTTATCGCGGTAGCGGTCTACTTCGGAGGCGTCGATGATGTCGAACTCCATGTTGCGAAGACGCTCTAGAATAGCCTCTACGTCTGCTTGTTCGACAAGATCATTAGGGAGAACCTCATTGATGTCATCATAGGTGAGGTATTCTTGCTCCTTGGCGAGTTTGATGAGTTCACGAATTTTTTCCTGAATCTCTGGAGTGTCGATTCTGTTTTTTGGTGCTTTTTTCGCGCGCTTAGACTTGGCCTCTGCTTCAGCGTCTAGGAGGGCCTGGAGTTTCGATTTTTTGACAGCCTTTTTCGCAGGCGTGTCTTTTTTAGAATCTAGCGTTTTAGCGGTAGCTTTGGATGAAGTTTTTGCGGCTGAAGTTGCAGCTTTTTTGGCGGGAGTCTTTTTTGTGACAGCTTTCTTAGCAGCCTTTTTGGAAGTCGTAGAGGTGGTTTTTGTGGCCTTGGTCACTGTTTTCTTTACAGCTTTCTTCGCCACTTTTGTGGTTGTTGCCTTTTTTGCACTAACCTTCTTTTTTGCTGTTTTTTTTGCTGCTGCTTTTTTTTGAGCCATATTGACGCTGAGTTGTTTTCTCCGCAGAGAGGTGGGGATATTACTCGAGATGTATGTGTACAGTAGTACTTTCTGTTTCTCGTCAAGTCATTGCGGCTGACGAGGAGCAGAATCTCTAGGAGGATAATGTCTGCGTCAAGGTAAATTCGACAGCTTTTAGAGAAATTTTAAACACAGTATAGAAAATGACGGATTCCTATCTTCTTTGTTGGATAAATTAGGCTCAATGAGCGCAGTTAGCTGCTTTTGGCAGGAGAAAAGAGCTCTTTGAGACGGATCTGTTTTCAGAAAGCTGTAATGATAGCTTTGCAAACTACTCTCAACCAGCTAGACAGCGCAGAGGTAACCAAGACTTAGGGACTCATGAACGCATCCAAACTTTCTCAAGAAGAGATTCAACAAATTCACCAATGGGCCTCTGAGGGCGATCAACTTGCTGACATTCAGAAAAAACTGGAGAGCGAGTTTGGCCATGCGGCGACGTATCTAGATACGCGCATGCTTGTTCTCGACCTCGCTGTTGAGATCCTGAGCCCTGAGCAGGAGAAGAAAGAAGAGCCACAGAAGCAAAGAGTAGCGACTGGTGAGGTCAGTATGACTCTCGATGAACTGGTACGCCCGGGGATGATGGTCAGTGGTCGAGTGACATTTAGTGATGGGGAGCCAGCGCTATGGGGTCTAGATCAAATGGGGCGCCTAGACTTAGATGCAGAAACTCCTGGTTACCAGCCTAGTGAGGAAGATGCGGCATCCTTCCAGGACCAGTTACGGGCGAAGTTAGAGGAGATGCGCGAGCAGTCCATGGGAGGCATGTAGGCGCAAAGCTATTTAGTCGAGAGGGTGCTAACAGGCGCAAAAGCGAAAATTTTTGTGGGGATTATTAGCGCTCAGTTGTACGGCTAAATACAGCCTCTAGAGGCTCTGTCTTTAGACGCTCTGTCTTTAGGACTGTGAATCAACCTTTGCGACGTGTTCCTCATAGTCCCTAAGCTCTTCTTTGACCTTTGGAAGAAGGAAATACACTGCAAAGAGATTGGGGAAAGCCATGCCTAGGAGCATGTAGTCTGAGAAATTCACAACTTGACCGAGGCTCAGTGAGGAGCCGATGACAATAAACAGGCAGAAAATGACCTTGTAAATTGTTTGCGCAGTAGAGGAGTGGCCAAATAGATAGCACCATGCTTGCTGGCCATAGTAGGACCAAGAAATCAGTGTGGAGAGGGCAAAGAGGAGCACAGCTACAAAAAGCACATAAGGGAACCAGCTAATCACGGTGCTAAAGGCTTCTGAAGTTAAAGCCACACCTGAGATATCATCGGTATTATACGTTTCCCCATACGTGCCAGTAATGACGATCACTAGTGCTGTGAGAGAGCAGACTAGTATGGTATCAGTAAATGGCTCAAGTAGTGCTACTAGTCCCTCACTGGCCGGTTTATCAGTCTTCACTGCGGAGTGGGCGATAGGGGCTGAGCCGATACCTGCCTCATTGGAGAAAGTACCGCGTTTAATGCCCTGAAGAATCGCGCCAATAATACCACCGACATAGGCCTTTGGCGCGAAGGCTTCTGTGATGATCAAACTGACAGCTGAAGGGATCTCGCTGAAGTGAGAACCGATAACTACGAGGGCACCGATGATATACACACCACACATCACAGGGACGACGCGGGAGGTGATCGTGGCAATACGGGTAATTCCCCCCAGAATAATCACCGCAACCACTATGGAAATGATGAGACCAAAGATCCAGCGGCGGTCACTAAAGTAAGAAGATTCTCCACCTGTGACAGTGATCAGCTGGTCACAGACCTGATTCACCTGGAACATATTACCACCACCCATCGCAGCACCGACACAGAGTAGAGCAAAAAGAAGAGCTAAGACTTTCCCTACAGGGGCTAGACCCATTTCAGCGAAGCCTTTCTGCATGTAACGCATTGGCCCACCTCGCGTTTTTCCCTTACTATCGATGTCGCGGTATTTCACCCCCAGAGTACACTCAGCGAACTTTGTACTCATTCCTAAAAACCCCATAATAATCATCCAGAAGGCGGCACCTGGCCCACCCATAGAAATCGCTACCGCCACCCCCGCGATATTACCCAGACCCACGGTGGCTGAGAGAGCTGCCGTGAGAGCCTGAAAATGGGTGATTTCACCGGGAGCGTCCTTAGAGGTGTAGCGCCCTTTCACCGTGCGAATCGCCAGTGGGATGTAGCGGAGATTCACAAACTTAAAGTAGCAGGTGATAATGAGTCCACCTACAAGCAGCCAGATGAGTAAGAAAGGAACTGAAGTCTTCTTCTTCTCACCCGTGCTCTCATCGCCCGAGGTGACATCAAAGGCTGTGAAGAAGACAATCTTCCCGAGCCACTCTGTCGCTGGGGCGACTTTGTCATTAATCACTTCATCGAGCGTTTTTTCTTTAGCGGGTGTTTGAGTGTCTTCTGATTCCTTGGGAGCACTGGCTGACTCTGTCTTTGTTTTTGCCTCTATCTCTACGTCGATGTTAGGCTTAGCCGCCAGAGCGTCGGCTTCCTGAGCATAGCACGTAATAGTACACAGACTAAAAAGAGCAAAGCAGGTAAAAAGGCAGGTGAGGTGTTTCATAGAAAGGTAGTGAGTCAATCAGTTCTTAGAGTAGACAAGATGAGATCATCAAGAGACACAGATTACGATTTTTGCTCAAGTAAAAACGAAGGTGCCAAGCGAGCTAGATAGGAGAGAGCATGACTAGGAGAGCCCGGTGTATGGGATTTCTTGAGACCATCTAAAATGTCTTCCCCTCATCGAGCAGAGAGGATAAGCTGAGGCTAGACATGAATTTGCTCCAACATTGGCGAGATGTTCTTGAGATACTGATACTGTGGATAGGGATCTATCAAATCTACCGCGTATTTCGAGCCACTCGTGGCGCCAGAGTTTTGGTGGGACTACTCGCCATACTCATCGTCGTAACACTCGCTGCCTATCTCGCGCGGCTTGAGGTCATCGGCTGGATCATCACTCGTTCGAGTTTACTACTCACCTTTGTCTTGGTGGTTATTTTCCAGCCAGAGCTCAGATCTGCCCTCGCGCGACTCGGCAGTAGTCGGCTATTTTCATTCTCCACCTCAGAGCGCCTAGAGTTCTTAGAGAGTTTTATTGATGCAGTGGTAGAGCTATCCAATAAACGAATCGGCGCCCTATTTGCTATTCAGCGCTCGATTAGTCTCAAAGAGCATCTCGAAACTGGAGTGGCACTGGATGCCGAGTTTTCTTCTGAACTCGTCCAGACCATATTTTTCCCAAAAACAGCGCTACACGATGGAGGGATGATTCTCTCTCAGGGACGTGTGAGTGCCGCTGGATGTGTGTTTCCTGTGAGTCGAGTTGAGCTCGCAGATCGCTCCACAGGACTTAGGCACCGAGCAGCCATGGGACTCACGGAAGTCACCGATGCCGTTGCGGTGATAGTGAGTGAAGAAACAGGGCAGATCTCTCTGTGTATTGATGGAAGCCTGAAGCGAAATTTAAGTAAAGATGAACTCCGTGAAGCGATGGAGAGCGTCTTCCTGCCCACAGAAAAAGTAGAGGAAAACCAAGATGACCATGAAACTACAGAGCATCATACAGAGAAACTGGATAGCGAAACTGGCCTCTCTGATGCTGGCGATAGCGATTTGGTTTCTGATTAAGCAAGTCGACAGAAGTGGTGGCGGCCGTGCCACGACAGCTCCGAATCGTGAAAATCCCTTTCAGGTGGAGAGGCCAGAGGTCCCTTCTGAAAACGTGAATAAGTCAAAGATGAAGGGTAAGTAGGGTTTCCTAAAAAACAGCTCATCCGGCCTGACATCTAGCTTTTTGAGTTGGTATTATAACCATTTCATCCATCAGATCATTCGCCGGGCAGCATGATGGGATAGTTTTTCAGGAAGTCCTGAATACATCCCTGCATTCGGAGAGTTGCTGAGCAATTTTGTTGGAAAAACTCAAAGGCTTATTCAACTCAAGATAACTCTGACAATGAGTCTCCGAAACGCTTTACAAGGAATCGCATCTTCGCGAGCGAAACGAGAGAAGATGCGCAGAAACTCACCACGCATTTCTTCTTTCTAAAAGTTGATTGTGTAAGGAGAAAATTATAGTTTTCTGACTCTACAATAATAAGTTTGGAGGTTTTCCCAGAAATCATCATCAGTGCGGAGTTCGAGATTGAACTTATAGAACTTGAAATTGCAGCCATCTTATCTGATTCGATTTCGGTTCTTTCATTAGAGGTATGTCCCATAACAAAGCCGTCCTCTGAACAGACATTTACGATCAGGAGGTCGGTATTCTCCTTACAGTAATCCTCTGCTAGGCGAGTGATCTCAGGGTATAAACTGTTAATTGATTTCATTATGTCTTATTTCTTTTTGTATGCAGTCATTGTGTTCAGAGTATACAGAACAGACATTGCATTACCCTTATCTCTTGAGTCGACGCGTAGCACTGGAGATACTATCCCGTGCGATAAGAGAATCTTCTGAATTTTTGCGCTAATCTCTCCGATCTCTTCTGCCGTTGCATTTTCAGCATGAGTTAGACCGATGACGCACGGTGCATCAGTTCTCTCAGGATAGAAAAAATGAAGGAGTGTCTTAAGATCACTCTCGTTGAGCTCTTCATCAAATTTTATGAGAATGACAACACCCCAAAGAGAAGTAGTCACCATCTCCCACAGAAAAGTGTATCTCTCTTGACCAGGAACACCGTAGAGTCCTAGCGCAACTGTCTCATCGAGGCAGATACGTCCGTAGTCGATACCTACTGTTGTAAATTGTTTTCCTATGTCAACGGAAGATTCGACTTCAGTCTCCAAGGGAGCAATTTCACTCAAGGTTTTGATCAAGCATGATTTACCAGAACCGACTTCGCCGAAGATAGCTAATTTGAAGTACTCCATACTACCATTTACTTTTGATAAAGCTCTTCATTTTATTGTAGAAACTATTTTTTTTCCTTCGGGGAAGAGGAACCGGTGCCGAAACTATTGGCTTCGCTGATTTATCAGCATTTGGTCGAGTAATTGTAATCGCCTCCAACTTTTGGAGCTGATCGATGAGCAAATTTAACTCACTTGCTTCAACTTCAGTAGTCTCAAGCATTAAAGACTCGTAGGAATGTGGGGATGCTAAAAGCTTAGCACACAAGTCTATTGTGAAAGAGTTTGCTTCAACCTTGGCGAAGTCTGGCCATGCAAACATTTGAAGAATACAGCCTTCAAATGCATTAGGCTTTGCAGAATCAGAGACTGGAACGGAGGGAGTTACTGTTGGCTGCAATGCGACTCCGTTTGAATGGTTTGCGGGCGTCGGATATGCGAGAATTTTTGGGCTCTCGGTAGGAGGGTTACTCCAAACTCTAGGATTCTTTGGTAGACTGCCGACAGTGTCAGAATTTTGCTTGGCGTGGATTGGCCGTGGCAGAGGTTTTGGTTCATCGGAAATTGATAGAGCTCTACGAACAGTAATAACCTCCTCGAATTTCTGAGTGTCAGGCGTATGCTTGTACAGCTCGCTGCAACTAAAAAAGTTCTCAATAGCGACTTTGTGGCGGAGTTGCAATGCCTGAAAAGAGGCAATTTCTGCATTTAATAATGATTTGAGGCCCAGATCATTATCAGAGTCAGGACTGAGCAAAAGAGGGGAAGAGCCAAAGAAAAAAGCGCTGGACTCAAGATCAAGAACCAGTTGGACGGATCCTGAGAACTTTGCCAGCTGTTCACTGTCTAAATAGTTCTGAAGCTTGGTAAATTCACCCTCGATCACTAAGAGAAATTGACCCTGCTTATGAAAAAACGCCCCAGTGGTCCCGCAGTCTACATTCGCCTTCCGAGCAGTCTGGTAGACTTTTGAAAGAAAAATAGAGCTACTTTTTTCATCCAAGAGCTTGGGGGGGATACCCAAGCAGATGAGAACTCTAGGTTGCATATTTTAGAGGGAAGCAAAAAAATACACTTATTAGTCGCGCGCGCACAAATCTAATAAGTGTAGAAGAGGGTGATTAAACAGCAAGAGAGCTTTCCAAAGCTAAAACGTTTCGGCGTGCGAGAGCGAGGTTCGCCTTTGCTTTATCAAGAACGAGATAGATGAAAAGACCGTCGTGCTTAGCGCAAGGACGGATTACATGAAACTGTTTTTCAAGTGTGATGAGGATGTCTTCAATTTCTCCCTTAATTCCAAGTGAGCTCATTGTGTTCATCTTAGCCTTTACGACCTCGGAATTACCAGCTGCGGCAAGATCCAAGTCTACGCCACCACCAATGGATCCGAGGGACATTCCAGATGTGTAGTCTACTATACAGGCGCCAACAGAACCGTTAATTTCCATTAATTCTGCCAAAGTTTTTTCGATATTCTTGCTCATGCTTTAATTTTTTTAGTAACACTTTTTAGGAACCGCAACCTACGTGATTGTGTCCTAATGTACTTGTGTAGTTACGTAGAAATGTTCGAATACGCAAGAGAATTTTTGAAGGGTTTTGTTATTTGGTAGATCACACTACATGAAGAAAATCGAGGTGAATTATCCAGCTTTGGAGCTCACGTAGTTCAGGTGAGACACCTTAGAGATTGTGGATGGGAGACAAAAAGGTCTCACGAAGACGAGTCTGATTGGATGAAGTTAAGGCCGTAAAATTTTCGGCTACCTAGCCTCAAAATCAACCTTTAATGTAAAGAGTTTAGCATTTGTTGAATCTAACATACTTTAAATAATTCAGATAACCCTACAACTGCCAACCTCAATAAGACCCTTTAGCGGCAATCCATGACGGTTATGAGGCTGTTTGTTTTGCCAACTTTGCTACAATATGTTGTCACTTGAATAGTTTTGAAAGTATTATCTCTAGTAACAGTTGCTCCTGCTCGGAATTTGACACTGCCAATACTAACTTTCGCCTCACCCCCTCCAGTAATACCAACACTTCCTCTGATGGTGCCGACTACTTTTGATCGTTCTATTTTTTGATTACAACTTTGCGCTTCATAGAGACCCGATATTGAACCTCCAACAGATCTATGCCACTTAATCTCCAACCACGCCGAAACACGCACCATTCAGGACTATCCTGAATGGTGCGCAAAACAGTGTGATGGCGAAATTTGATGGAGTGTGGCAAGCGGCCGCTTCGAGGGCAGTCCTGAATCAGCAAGCACTGTAGAGAACTGCTCCTAGCCGCTCTGAGTCTCAGACATAACAGGCTAGAGATGGGAATTTTTATTTCACAAGAGACCTCATCACCTTCCGAGCTGGAGATCAATACCTCTTAGAATGTATAGCTCAGATCAATAGTGATCCGGCTTTCAGTAATGTTGTCTTCTTCGTCAGTAAGTGGAATCTCGTAAGCGATGCCAAATGTGGCCTGTTCGGTGAGGCGGGTTTGAAAACCGATCGCAGCAGTCACATAAGTTTCAGACTCTGCCGAACCGAAGTTGAGTATATCCGCTCCTTCCGAAGGCGCGAGCGCTGCTACCTGGCCGCCGACTTGAGGGCTGAAACGCTCTCCACCATCACCTTCATCCAAAACAGTGAAGACATTCGCTTCAAAGAAGGGAATGAACCAGCGGCTAACTTCGTAACTGATGTGACCACTAGCAAACGCGTTAGTTGAGAAGCCGTCGTCAAGTGGAATGGAGACACCGAGTGCACCAAGATACTGCCAAGGTCCATTCAACTTAAGAGCTTGAGTAGTAAGAATCACGTTGCCATCGCCTTCACCTTGGAAGACTTCGTCGTCACCAAGAGGGATCTCGAATGCCAGCGTAGCTGATGCTACAAAGTTTTTCGCAGGATCGTAAATGTAAGCGTATTTAAGACCGGCACCAATGTTGGCAAAGCCAGTCTCAGAAGAGAAAGTGTCGTCTGGATTGAAGTCAGCGTAACCGTCCTTGAGTGCGACAAGTGAAAAACGTTCTGTGAAAGCATATTCAAACTGTAATGCATACAGTTGTAAGTCTCCACCGAAATCAGCTTGTGTGCCATTAGACAAATTGAGTTGATCCGGGAACTGGTGATTTAAAAAAATTCCGTGAAGTTTAGTTGTTGGGAGCGGAGAATCGAACAGAGTCGGATTGGTGACTGGGCGACGGGCATTAGCAAAAGCGTTGGCAGCGGAAGATTTAACTGGTTTCAAATTTTCCAAGATTAGGTCACCAGCATCAGCTGAAGTTGCTGTTAGAGTGAAGAGGGAAAAGAGTGTGCTGCGGAATAGGGGTGTTTTCATTATGTAGTTCTATAATAACGCGCTTCTGTTAGCACACACTTAGATAATTGGCTAGAAATTTCTCTTCAGGGCACCTCCTAAAACTTTATTTACCGGATCTGAGTCCGGCTCATCTTCTTGTCTTAATCTCCTTGGCATCATTCTAGGACTGATTTTTCGACGGAGTTGTTTTTTTGAGAACTTTAAAATCTTTTCTGAGCTTTCGTCGGGCTTAGCGTTTTAAAAGGCATAGCGATTCATGTTGTAGACGAGATTACACAGACTGTTGTGTTGCTTCACTCTCCTTAGTTCAATACTGCGGACGTAGTCAATGCCGTGTTTTTTCACCCGGCCAAAGACATGCTCTACTCACACTCAGACTCGGCTCACTTTCCGATTAAAGACTTCGTCAGCTTTACTCGAGGGGTTGTTATGATAGGCTTTCCTCATCAAAAAATTCCTGTACACCACACCCTAACAAATACTCTTCATGCTCCTCGGAGTAGTAAGCAATGTCAGTCCAAACGGTTTCATCGCCTTCATCGACGAGATTTTTTAAAACCTGCTATCATGAGCCTCAGCAGAAGTCGTCTAGTAGCTGTCGATGAGTTTAGTATTTAACGGCATTAGGGCCGAACTCTTCAGGACGTCCTCCGCCTTTGATTTTTTGTTCTACGTTGCCGAGGTGCCTCGATAAAGCTGGAGCACACAATGCGTCCTTCTTTGCGCTGTGCGCATACTCATTGGGGGGTGATACGCCTAGGGAGCTGTGGAGTCGCTCGTCATTGTATTCTTTTCGCCTTCCTTCTCGCAAAATATCTGCCTCTGCTAAAGAGTAGAATACTTCTCGGTTTAAAAACTCATCGCGCAGCTTATCATGAAAGCTTTCGATATAGCATTGCTCCCATGGTGAGCCTGGGGTGGTGTAGTGGGTTTGTATTCCTTGGTTTCTAAGCCAGTCTTGTATTTTAGAGGCAATGAATTCTGGGTCGTTGTCATTTCGGATACATTTCGGGGCTCTATGTTGGGTGATGAGCTCTTCTAGGACTTCAATGACATCCTCTGCCTTGTAGCTATGTCGAGGCTTTAGGCTGTGGCACTGGCGCGTATATTCGTCCATCACACTTAAGATACGCAAACTCGAACCCCAGTCGATCTGGTCGTGAACAAAGTCCCAATTCCAGACTTCGTTACAGGCACTCGCTCATAGTCGCTGGCTGCTGTTTTCATGAACACGGCGTGTTCTTCGTTGTTTTTTGAGCACATGAAGACCATGACGGCGGCGCGTGGCTTGTACTCGCTTTGGATTCACTTTTTCTCCTAATCGTCTCAGTAATGCTGTGATACGACGATAGCCATAACGAGGGTTATCATGGCTAAGGCTCACGATTTGTTTTTCAAGATCAAGGTTTTCTGGGCTTCTAGAACTCGGAGCATAAAAGCTTGCTCGTGGTAGCGAGAGCGCTCGACATGCTTCACTTACTTTTGTTATTCCTTCCTCTACTAGTGTGCGAACTACCGCCTTCTTTTTCGCCTCACTCACCACTTTTTTGAGTTCACTTCCTTAAGAATATCAATCTGAATGGCTTGATCCGCTATTATGCGCTTTATACGTGAGTTCTCATCTTCAAGTGCCTTGAGTTTGCGTGCCTCACTGATAGTCATTTCCCCGTACTTAGACTTCCAAGCGGATATTGTTTGAGGGCTTACATTGTATTGGGCGCAGATCTCTTACGGCTTTTGTCTGCGCGGAGCTCATGCTGGATTCTTACTTTTTGTTCTTCGCTAAAGCGGCTTCGTTTCATAATTCGATTTGGTTATACCACCAAACCTACAGTGATTCCCTGTCTAATTTTTTGGAGTCGGGCCAGAATAAGGCTCTGCAACCCATTCATGATACAGTTTAGGTTTGTACGATTTCGTCGCTTACAAATTGCTAATTCTACAACTAAGTGAGTTTATGATTATTGGTAAGCGAACAACTGCTAAATTGTTAGCATGAGATTTTAGCTGGGTCGGCTGCCTTTATGAATTCTCTAGACGAGCAGAGATTTTCTTCAGCCACTCTGGATTCGACTGTAATTCCTCGGTGAGGACTTCGATCGCGGCGAGAGTGTCTTTGGAGACATGGTGCTCCATGCCTTCGACGTCCTTATAAATGGTTTCTTCGTCGATTTTAAATAGTCGAAGAAACTCGGTGAGAGTCGCGTGGCGGCGAATAATTGCGCTGGCAATTTGGGTTCCTTGTTCAGTGAGTGTGGTGCCTCGATACTTGATGTGGCAGACAAGGCCTTCGGCGTCGAGGCGCTTGAGCATATTGGTGACACTGGCTTGGGAAATTCCTAGTTTAACGGAAATATCGATAGGTCTCGCATAGCCTTTCTGCTCTATCAGAGTGTAGATCTGCTCGAGGTAATCATCCATTGCGACGGAGCCGCTGGTTCGTTTAGGCCGTTGTGACATGGAGTGGGTACGTGGAATATGGGAGGGCTCTATCTGGAGATTAGACTGGTCTCGATGTCGGGTAGCCTTGTTTGATAGAGCTCTCTAACCACTCTAGTAAATCATTCATTTCTCCACTATCACTGCGGATGCTATTGAGGCCTTCCCAGTCGATGTGACTGCGGAATTTAGGGGCGGCGACTTTGGTGATATCGAGGCGCTCCATGAGTGCTTCTGTTTCTCTGGGATGGGCATTGAGTATATTCGCTGGGCGGGGGAGTTCATCAAGACCCTCTGCGGAGAGGCCAAAGGTTGTGATACCGATACCAAATAAGGCATTGAGCTTGCGGAAAGATTCTGCGAGCGCTTCATCTTCAATGGCTGAGGCATAGAAGAGCTCACCACCTTGGCTCCAGCTAGAAGCACTGAGGGCTTGGAAGAAATCTTCGCGGAAGCAATGGTGTGTGGGAAGGATTCTCAGTCTTAGTGTAGAGAGGCGAAAGGGAGGGAGGCCTAATTGGCTCTTGAGTTGAAAGAGCGGGGAATTATCTTCATCCTCTAGAGCACCCTGCCAGTCTACAAGTGCCATTTCGGGGAATTTCCAGAGATTTTGGAGCGGGGCATTTTCTTGGAATGGCTCTCGGTAGACGAAGGGGTAGCGGCCGTTCATTTCGCACCAGCGCTGCACGACAGCGCGGAATTTCTTCACTCGCATGAGGGCGGAGTCGATCGCCTCGGGGCCTGTATTTGTGAGGTCATCAAGGCGCCCCTGAGTCATGGAAATGAGTTCTTGAGCTCCAGCTAGGGCAGGTACTGGCGCTGTTCGTCTGTAGTAACCTTGGCCTTTCTCCACCTTAGCAATGAAGGAAGCAGGGTCACACGACATGACTGAGAAATGATAGCGCAGTGACGCATCCGAGTAGTTTCCTTCTAGACGCATGCGGACAAGGCGAATGAGTTCCGTGCCCTTGATGGAGTCTTTGGGGTTCGCTGGTAGGATATTTGGAAAAATTTCGTTTAACTGCTTACGTAGGCTCATACTGGAGTTTTTGATTTCAGCGAGAGAGGTTGCGATCAGTATCCAAGGCAGAAGTCCATGCTGCGGCAAGTACCAAATGGACTGGCTCGCAGAACAAGGTCATTTTCTTGAGGCAGTGCGTGCAAGTAACTAGTACCAAGAGCGCGGCGTGGAAGATTATTGGAGAAGTATTTCAGGGTACTTTTCTCTCAGGAGTGTTTCGTAACGGCGCGCTTCTGTGTGATTGCCGAGTTCTTTGAGAGATTTCATGGCTCCTTGGAGGGCGCGTGGCTGCAGTGTGAGGTCGGCATCAAAGTTGGAGACAATGACATATTC
Source organism: uncultured Verrucomicrobiales bacterium (assembly GCA_937928735.1). Lineage (GTDB taxonomy): Bacteria > Verrucomicrobiota > Verrucomicrobiia > Verrucomicrobiales > Akkermansiaceae > Rubritalea. Next base: position 41,467 of record CALFVF010000026.1, read on the forward strand.
TTTCACAGCAGTTTGGTAGTCTTCAGCCTGGAAAGCGATGTCACCGAGAACCATCCTAAGGCCTGCTTTGAGGCGGCCTTGGGGGTTCATATTCATGGCTTGTGTGGCGATTTCTTTTGATTCGACCCATTTTTCGACCTGATAGAGTGAGATGGCCTTGTCGAGTAAACTATCCGCGACAAGGGGAGGGTCTGTTTCGACAGCTAGGAAGTGCTCGATGGCCTCAAGTGCTTTTTCTGGTTGTTTTGACTTCACGCGGGCTTTACTCAGTAAGCGCCAGAAGATCTTTGGTGTCTGGCGTGGGCTGGTTGGGGTAACTCCCAGTGATAAATAGAGGTCGGCTTGGGTGTATTCGCCAGCACTGTAGCATTGGCTCCCTAGCCAGCGAAAGACACTCACGGGGATCTTTGTGGTGATGTTCTGGTCAGTCGCGAGCATACAGGCTTCTTTGAGTGCTTCGACGTCTTTGAGAGAGTAGTGGCAGAGAACGAGAAGAAGTGAGGCTGGTTTACCGTAGGCTTTCGGGTCAATCTGGATCGCTTCTTTGAGTGGAGCCGTGGCTTCTGAGTAGTTCTTTTGCTGGAAGTAGCCCCAGCCGATCCAGTATTTAGCATTGCCTGAGACTGGCTTGTCAATTTGTGGGTGTTTGGTGAGTAGCATTTCGTAGCGGCGAATCATATCGACGTAGTTCTGTGATTCTTTTTTTAATTTCGCGCTACTCTGCAGGGCGATAGCTCCGAAGTCACTAGCGGGGTCTTGCTCAATGATTGCATCAAAGTCCTTGAGTGCATTGAGGCGGTCACCCAGTGCCATGTAGGCTTGGCCGCGCATCGTGCGGGCGTTAAGAATTCGTGGGTCTTTGGGGTACCCTTCGATGAATTGGCTGTAGTGGACAGCCGCATTGTCGTAGTTGCCGGTTTCAGAGAGTGTCCAGGCTTTTTTAAAGAGGAGAGATGGGCGATTGGACTCTGCGATGATTTCGGGCTTAATGGCATTGTAGACTTCTACGGCCTCGGTGAATTTCTCCTCATCATAGAGTGTTTCCGCTTTCATGAGAAGGGCTTGGTGAATGTACTTGTGACCTCCACGTCCTACGGCGTAATTTGCGACAAATTCGTCTGTGAAGAAGGGGACAGCGGAGCGTTTTAAATTATACTGACAGAGAAGTCGACGATACCCCGCCTCAAAGCCAAGCTCTGATCCTGGGGCTGCGGATTCAACGAGTTTAAACGTATCAACCGCCTCGAAGTAGTTCTTTTTCTGCATGTAGCAGAGGCCTAGTATGAGGCTTCTCTGGGCGAGTAATTCGCCTTGAAGCGGGACGCGCTCTCGACTCACTAGACGAAGTACTTTATCGTATTCACCTTGGTCGTAGTAGGCACTGAGGAGCGAGACTTGAGCTTGGGGCTTAAAGTCGGAGTGGGTCGAGAGTAGGACGGCTTGGTAGTATTCTTCTGCTTTTGCTGGTTGCTCTAGCTGTGCTGAGCAGAGTCCTGCATTGAGCAGTGCTTCGACACGTATGGCTTCCTCTGTCATGTCGGCATCGAGCTCTTTGTAGTAGGAGAGAGCCTTGGCGTAGTCTTTATTGACACGATGAATGTGCGCAGCCTGCAGGCGGGCTCTCTGGTAGTAGACGTTCTTTTTATTCTTACTGATCAGAATGGGGCGTAGAGCGGAGAGTGCTTTTTTGTTTTGTTTTAAATGCAGATAGCATTGAGCTTGGAGGTAGCGTCCTCTCTGTTTGTCTTCTTCTCGGCTTGCATTGAGTGCTGTTTTTTCAAAGAGAGGTGCTGCTTCGGTGTAGTTTTTCTGAGAATAGGCGTCATAGGCGAGACGGTGTGCGGCAGCGGCGACATAGCGGCCGTGCTGATACTGATGGATGACACTGGAGAGGTAGCGCTTTGCGGAGCGTAAGTCTCCGAGGAGGTAGTAGCTTTCCCCTAAGTAGTACTTTGCTGCCTGGGTGTTTTCATGCCCAGGGTATTGATTGAGATAATCTTTAAAAAATGGGATCGCCTGCTGGAGGTACTGGCTCTTGAGGCGAACGTCTTTGGTCCCTATGGCTGAGTCATAAAACTGCTTACAGCGCTCGTAGTAATCCTCAGCAGGATTCACGATCAGAGCTCTATTTTGAGCCATGAGTGGTGAGGGAGCCACTATGCAGAAAACACTGAGAGATAGAACAGCGAGTAGGTGTCGTTTGATGAATAGTGGCTGAGTCTCCATGATTGATCGTATCGTATCCATTATTGGTCTTGGGCAGGAGCTTTTGTGGCGAAGCTGACGTTCCAGATGCCAGCTTTACTACAAGTATCTAGTACTTGAACGATGATTTGCAAATCTGTGTCTTTGTCACCACGGATTCTCACTGGTTGGTTTTTGTGCACACGGGCAATGTTGGTGAGTTTTTGCTTGAGTTGTTCGTGGTTGAGGGTGGTTCCTGCGACTCGAATTTCACCTTCTGAGGAAACATTAATAATAATCTCTGAAATGGCCTGTACAGAGGGTGTGCCTTCCTCAGCAGTAGGGATAGAGATTTCTATTTCTGTCTCATCTTGCGTGTGTCTCCATTGCACAAGGAAGAAAATGAGTAGAAGAAATACGATATCAATCATCGGAGCGAGCTGGAAGCCCGCAGACTGAGGAGCTGGAGTGTGAAAACGCATACTAAATACCGCGAATGTCTCTGTTTGTTTCCTCTAGAGGGGCGGGAGCACTAGGTGGCTGAGAAGGGCTGGGGCCGTGAGGCGGTGCTTCGGCATACGCGGCTTCTTGGGGATAGGACTGGCTGTAGACTGGTGAAGGTGTCTGGCCGCCACTGCGCTTATACTGGGCGGCTAGTAGTGCCATGAGGTGGGTGGCGGCAGCTTCGAGCTCTGCGATGTATTTCTGCACCTTACCGCGAAATACGGAATAAAACACCATTGCCACAATACCAATAACAAGCCCCGTGGCTGTTGTAATGAGAGCCTCAGAAACATTTTCTGCCAAGACGAGCTGCTTCACCCCCTGACTAGTGCCATTGGACAAGGTCAAAAAGGCCTTAATCATCCCAATCACAGTGCCTAAGAGGCCAATCATAGGGGCGATCGAGCCAATATCGGACAAGTAACTAATGCGCTGGGTGAGAATGCCTGCTTGGCGTGAGCCCTCGGCCTCGGCGACTTCGCGTACCTCAGCGAAGGAGACACCAGAGTTCTTGGTCATGAAGTCGAGTGCCTTCTCAGCAACATAGGATATGGAGTCATTCTGGCGATTACACTGAGCGACAAGCCCCAAGTAATCGCGCTTGCGGATCAGAGCTTCCGCAGCATTCATGAATTTATCACTGACGACTGAATTACGCCGAATGGTGAGAAAGTAGAGAAAGATAAGAATGAGAGTCACAATGGATAGTGCGACCAGTGGGTACATCGCCATGCCTCCTTTCTGCAAAATAGAGAGCGCACTCTCTGTCGAAGCTTCTGGCTGGCTCTCAGCAGCGACTGCGAATGAGGCAGAGGATAGAAAAAGAACAACTCTCAGTAATAATTTCATGATGTAGTCGATAAGGAGCAGTGTAGAAAGAATCAGATTTCAAGCAAGGCTTAGCAGCAGAAAGGTCATCTCTATAGATATTTATTGTGCTGACAATGTTGCTTGTTGTCAAAAGCTCTACTAAAATAACGACAGCAGTAAGAAAAATCTGCTAAATTTATAGCACTCATGAGCCAAAAGCGCCCAGATTTAACACAAAAAGTCCGCGAACTACCGCACACGCCAGGAGTGTATCTCATGAAAGACCGCCTCGGGGAGACGATTTATGTCGGTAAGGCAAAGAATATCAAACGCCGAGTCAGCTCCTATTTCACCCCCTCAAAACGCCAAAAAGCTGACCCTAAGACTCGCGCGCTAATTTCCTCTATATGGGATTTTGATATCTATGAAGTGCGCAATGAGCCCGAATCTCTCATCCTTGAGAGTAAGCTCATCAAGCAGTACCGTCCGCGCTACAATGTGAGTTTTCGCGATGATAAGCGCTTTATGCTTGTGCGAGTGCAGCTCAATGAGCCGTGGCCGAGATTTAGCACCACGCGGCTGAGAAAAGAAGATGGTGCGCGCTACTTTGGCCCCTTTGTGGACTCAGGTGCCATCAAAGCTATTGTTGAGTGGTTGAATAAGGAATTTGGTGTGCGCTCCTGTAAAGTACGAGTTCCCAGTGAGCAGGACTATAAGCACTGCCACGATGACTTGATCAGGAATTGCTCAGCCCCTTGTGTCGGTCAGACTAGTTCTGAAGCCTACCGAGAGAGAATCCTCGAAGCCTGTGATATTCTAGAAGGAAAGGGGAAGCGCGCTCGACTCAATGGCTTAAGGGAGAAAATGGAAAAAGCCGCAGTAGATCTAGACTTCGAGCTCGCCGCTAAAATACGCGATATGATCACCCACTTTGAGAATGCGCTTAATCCCACACGCCAGTTTCGCCAAGGCCGGGGTGTGCCAACGACAGTGAAGCCTCTCGAAGACCTTGAAGAACTAGGCCGAAGGCTACAGCTCGCGCACTCGCCGCGTGTGATGGAGTGTTTTGATATTTCCAATGTCTCCTCGAATCATATCGTGGCCTCAATGGTGCGATTTTATGATGGAGCCCCTGATAATAAAAACTACAGGCGCTACCGAATCAAGAGTGTCTCAGGCCAAGACGACTTCGCTAGTATGGCTGAGGTGGTTCGGCGGCGATACGCGCGTATTATTCAGGAGGCGAGGCGCGCGAACCGCGAGTGTGAATTTGACCCGCATACACTCACCGAGCAGCTCTGGGAATTAGGAGAGCAGGGGCGATTACCCATTCTGCTGCCGCATCTCGTGATTGTGGATGGCGGTAAGGGGCAATTATCATCAGCACTGCGCGAGTTGCGAGCACTCGGACTGCATGAATTACCCATTGTAGGCTTGGCCAAACAGCGAGAAGAGATCTTTTTTCCAGAAGAATCTGAGCCACTAAGACTAGATCACGCGACAGGTGCTCTAAAGCTCATGCAGAGAATTCGTGATGAAGCCCACCGGCATGCCAATAACTACAATGAACTTCTGCTGAGAAAACGCATTCGAGAGAGCATACTCGATGACTGCCCAGGGGTCACGCAAGCGCGCAAGATGGAGTTGCTCAAAGTCTTCAAGTCCGTGAGTAATCTCCGCAAGGCGACACTAGAAGAACTCATGACCATTGAGGGAATCGGTGAGAAAACCGCTCTATCCATCAAAGACTGGTTTGCTAGCCAGCAGTCATGAGCCGTGATTTGGTGACAGGCTAATTCCATCCAGACTAGAGTTTTTTTCAGCCATGTTTTTCCCACTATGCGGCTATGAAGCATATAGGGGAGTTTTTAGGAAACGAAATGAGGTGAAAGCTACTCCGTTTAGAGCAACTTTTCATGGATTCTGGTGTTCATGTACTAGGAGGCTGAACTTTATTCATGTATAAAATTTAAGTGGATTTAATCATAAAAAGCTTATTTTAAATGAGTTAAGTTTGAAATAATGGCTGTTTTCTAATATTACTTACCAGCAAGATTATATTTTATCAAACAAAGATGGACATGGACTGCGCTGTGTTACATAGTATATACATTGTAATACAATCTTCTTTTTGATTCCCCAATACACAGTAACATGAACATCTTTTGTCTAGGCGATATTCACGGTAAGTTCACAAGGCTCATAGAAGTCATGCGAAGTTTACCTGAGGGCGCGACTATCTTTGGAGTTGGTGATATCGGCTTAGGGTTCTCAGATAGTCTCGATGCAGAATGTCTGAGGGAGGTTGATTTTATCGCCGCCAGTCGCCAGCAGACCCTCTATTTTATTCGTGGCAACCATGATGATCCCGCCATTTGGCACATTGGCAGACACATTTGGAATGAAGAGCTAGTGAGCGTGCGAATTCTAGAAGATATCGGACAGGTCACACTCGAAGGTATGAACATCATGTATGTGGGTGGTGCGATATCCATTGATCGCTCACAGAGCCACAGAGTAGATGGAAAGACATGGTGGAAAGGCGAAGGCGTGACTCAACACGCACCTGAGCAAATAACAAATCTCGTGAAGCAGTACGGACAGGCAGATCTGCTCATCACCCATGCAGGGCCGACTCACGCCATGCCAGTTTACTCACTGAGTGATCCTGACATAGCTTACTATGCGCAGTATGACGCAGCTCTTACAGCAGATATTGCTGAGGAGCGGGAGCTTCTGAGCCAAGTGGTCAGAATGAGTGGAGCCAAGCACGTTGCTTATGGTCACTATCATCAAACATTTCACTCTGTTGTGAATGGCGTCACCTATCGATGTTGTGCTGAGCTTGAGGCTTGGCAGTATATGAAGCGCCACGGCTTACCACCACTGCACCAAGCTCTGTCTGCTTGAGCTCAGTTTATGTGACCTTCATTCTCTGCTCTTTTCTAGAGGGGATTCTGTCTAGAGCATTTTTTTGGAAGTGATTTCACCACACCGCTAATACCAATGAGGAAAACTAACTGGTAGAAAGGGCGAAGAGATTTGGTGGGAGATCATGGCGGAACCCACCGGTGATGCGAGCATCTGCGGGTGGGTGACAACGATGGTATCTCGTCAAAGATCTAGCGAATTATGCCAGATAGTTTTTTGAGTTGGTATAAGACAGGTCAGTCGCTACTGAGTGATCGTGACTGGTGTGCCGTGGCCAGTTTTGGCAAACACAGTAGGCACGACCTTCGAGTATGTTCTCACACAGCCGTGTGATGCAGGATAGCGTGGTACCTTGCCTTGATGCATCCCTATGCCATCACCAGTTAAGCGCATCCAATAAGACATGGGAGCACCCTCAAATCGGCCTCCTTCAGGGACAGTGTCCTTGCGGGTATCGGCGTTAGAGTTCACGACTTTACCAGAAGCGTCGTAGATTTTTCCGTAGAGATTGGAGCGCTTTTCATTCTTAATCCTCTCTGTGATCTTGAAGGAACCCGTGGGAGTTGGGTGCTTCTTAGTGCCTGAGGAAATCGGGTAGTCCATGACCACAGTATTCCCATTCATAAGCATGCCCCTTTGCTGAGAGAGGTCGATGCGTACTCGTGAATTAGAAGGATTGGTGCGCTTCAGTAAGTCTTCATTACGGTAGATCGAATAAGTCTTTGGGTAGGAAGGCTCTGCAAGGAAGTGTGCATAGCTGCCAGCTGGGTGTGGATTCACAAAGGCAGCTTTCAGGACACTTCTCTGCGCCGGATTTGGTGAAGGCACCACCGGAGCACAGTTAGAAACAAGAAGCGTAAGAAGAGCTGAGGAAGTGAAAATGAGTAGTCTGGTTTGAGCTATCATGAGATTATGTCGAGATCAGAGGAGTATTGAGAGTAAATGTAGGTATGGCAAGCTTTCCTAACCATGCGTGAATGCTACTTCAAAAAACAATCTGGTAGAATTCAAAGGTATAAGAGGTGTGTTTCCTGTGCTTTTGTCACAAATTTTCTTTTTGAGAATCACTATTAGACAGAAGATGCGCTGAACTCTCAGAGGGAAAGCTCTCAGAGGGAAAGAAGAGCACGGCGTAGGCGCTGGCCCTTGAGTAAGGAGAGAAACTGTTCATAATCGTCTTCTTTTGAGCCAGACACCAGACAGTAAGTGTACTCATCACAGCGCTTCATTTCTTCGAGAGCATTATTCATTCTGAGAGAAATCGTCTCCCCTGAGTCAGTGCCACGGCCAACGAGTCGGCTGTAGAGCTCTTCTTCAGAAGGAGGCATGACAAAGAGATCTAAGATCGAGGCCTGGAGAAGTGGGTCAGCACAATCACGCACAGTAGCCGCACCCTGAACATCGATATCCATCACGACATCCTTGCCAGATTCTAGGTGTTCGAGCACTTCTGACTTCAGGGTGCCATAGTAGTTACCGTGTACCTCCGCGTGTTCGAGAAAAGACGAGTTGTGGATATGCTCAAGAAACGTTTCCTTTGTCATAAAAAAGTAGTCCTCACCGTCTTTCTCTCCTGCTCTAGGAGCGCGAGTCGTGGCGGAAGTCGCGTAAATGGCCTCTGAGTCAGCAGCCAAGCGGCGACATAAGGTGGTTTTCCCTGAGCCTGCAGGGCCAGAAACCAAGTACAAGAGACCTAAGCGGCTATTCACGCGTTTCATGGTTGTGGATTTAGTCTAAATAGTTTGAGCCTGCAAAACTATTCTTTAGGGCACCTCTGGAAACCTGCTTTTGGTAAAAAATGCCGTCAGATTGTTTCAGATCAAGGCAAACACAATCACTTTTGAATGTATTCATAAGGATTGTGGACAACGCAGAGATGGAGCAATCTGGTGGTATTTTCAAAAATGAGGTTTT
>CALFVF010000027.1 GCA_937928735.1 uncultured Verrucomicrobiales bacterium
CAGGTATATCAAGTTGTTAACCTCCTTGGTCGCTCCTTCACGGGAGCGCGGATTGAAACTTGAACACGGGGACAAGATCACCTTGGATTGGCAGTCGCTCCTTCACGGGAGCGCGGATTGAAACCTTGAGGATGTCACCGATTTCATTCTCCCTGCGGTCGCTCCTTCACGGGAGCGCGGATTGAAACCACGAGATGCCAGTCTTTGGATTAGAGGTAAAAAGTCGCTCCTTCACGGGAGCGCGGATTGAAACTCCATGCACTAGAGCCGCTCCTTTCGGTGGTAGGTCGCTCCTTCACGGGAGCGCGGATTGAAACTGAGGCTATTTTTAGCTCTTGTTTTGATAATTTGTCGCTCCTTCACGGGAGCGCGGATTGAAACTGGTCTTTGGGGGACATGATTGCTCTGTATTTGGTCGCTCCTTCACGGGAGCGCGGATTGAAACTAACATGCACCAATAACGTCCCACGCAGTAGAGAGCTTGCTACGCATAGATTATTTACCCTCGTCATGGGGTTACATTAGTGGTAAATAGATACACGTATGTTACGAGATATTATTTTCACATGTGCGCTCACTTCTCTTGTCGCTCACGCAGAAACCTTTCTTGTGACAAGTCTCGCAGATTCTGGGACTGGCTCTCTGCGTGAGGCCATCTCTCTGGCCAATGCTACACCTCTGGAAGATACGATTCGTTTTGCTCCTGGCTTCACTGGGACGATCACTCTCTCCTCTACACTCACCTCTAGTGCTCCGATTCGTATTGAGGGCTTCGAGGGTTCTCAGGCTATTACGATTAGTGGTAATGACAATGTCCGTGTCTTTCGTCTTAATCGAGGGCCTTCTCATCTTTCTCATCTAACAATTCAGAATGGGCGCACCACTCTGGGTGGTGCCAATATTCGTGCCTTTGGTGATCTAGAGCTGATTTCTTGCAGAATTCTTAATGGTCAGGCAACCGCTCTAAGCGGAACGAACAATAATTCTCAGAATGCTGACGGTGGTGGGATCTTTCACTCTGGTGGAAACTTACTGATTGATTCGTGTGTCATCCAGGGGAACAGCACCATTGGTGGGTTCTCTCAAGGTGGAGGACTCTACACCCAGCTAGGTACGGTAACTATCCGTCGAAGCCGCATCATTGAAAACACCACAAACGGTACTGTAGCCGAGGGTGGTGGTATTGGTTCTCGATCAACGATGACGATTGAGAATAGCGAGATTGCAGATAATGAAACTCTCGCGAGCTCTTCTGGCGGAGGAGGGATTTACACAGATACAGATATCACTCTCACACAGTGCACGATTTCCTCTAATGTGGTGGGTGCTACGACTGGTATCAGTGGCTATAGTGTCGGTGGTGCCTTTGCCAGTGTGGGAGGAGACGCTACCTTTGTTAGCTGCACAATCACTGCCAACAGCGCTCCACCAGGGATGGGCCAGGGTGCTGGAATCTCCAGCCTCAGTGGTGGTGTTCTTTCTTTTGAAAACTGTATTGTGGCAGGTAATTCCGGGGCTGACTTAGACACCATTCCAGGAAGGTCTGTGCTCTACAGGGACAATAGATCTAACATTTTTGGACGTGTGGAGAATACAGTTCTCAATACTCTGAGTAACCGAGATTCGTCGAGCCAATATGCTGTTAGTGATCCGAGGCTCAGCGCCCTCGACTTCCATGGAGGCATGACTCGGTCTCATGTTCCCCTCCTCAATAGTCCTGTACTTGATGCTAGCCTATCTATACTGAGTCACAGCATTGACCAACGTGGTGCCAACTACCCACGCCTCAGTGGAGATGCACCAGATATAGGAGCCATTGAGCGACAAACTCTCCAAGACAGTGATAATGACGGACTCCCAGATGCGATTGAATCTCTCATTCCTGATCTAGCAACGAGTGATGGCGACCTCGATAACGATGGTGTTTCTGACCTTCTCGAATACAGTTTCCTTGGTACTGCGGCTATCGCCGATCCTGCCATTTTCCCAAATTCTAGTATTCGTCTATCGCCTGGCTTCTCTACTTCAGTGGACTTTTCTCCTAGCCCAGCTCGTGAGTACCGCCTCTTAACTAGTGATGACTTGATCTCCCCCTTTGTGCCTCTTGAGAATGATTTTATTCGATTTTTGGACAGTAGTTCTGCGAGCTTTGAGACTCCGACTCTCACTTCACAGAGATTCTTCCGTGTTGAGGCTAGGGTGATTGCAGAACCTTAAATACGCGGCTTTCTTCTTTGATAAAATGGTCTACACTGCACTACGTTGATCCACTATTTTATGATGAAATTACTTCTTTGCTTTTTACTCCTTCTTTGTGCGGCCTGTACTTCTACTTTCCCACCAGAGACTCCAACCACCACTGCTTCTCTCTCACTACCTTCTAAGAATTCTGCTGTCACTCGCTTTCTCGCTACTGCTGCTAATCGTCACGGGCTCGTTGACTACACTCAACTCGCTGAGTCCCCAAAAGAGTTAGAACTAGCGTACAGCGAAATCGCCTTGTACTCTCCTGAGTCTCACCCTGAACGATTCCCTACCCAAGAGGCTCGACTTTCTTACTGGATCAATGCGTACAATGTGGTCGCCATTTATGCAGTCATGCAACACTACCCGATTGATTCGGTACAAGATTACCGACCTCTCTCTCCCTATTCACTCTTCGCGGGTGGAGGCTTCTTCGCGAGCCAAAAGTTTCTTTTCGGACAAAAGGCCTATAGTCTCTACGAGTTAGAAAATAAGGTGATTCGCAAGCAATTTACCGACCCTCTCTTCCACTTCGGGCTCAACTGCGCCTCACATAGCTGCCCTGTTCTCAGGCGTGGGGCTTACACGCCGGAAAACATAACAAAACAATTAGAGCAACAAAATAAGTTATTTCTCAATTCTGATAGAGGAATGGTGATCGATCATGATCAGCAGACCATTTCCATTTCTTCCATATTTAAGTGGTATGAGGAGGACTTCACTTCAGCTGGAGGATCACTGGCTTTTATAGAGCGCTACTATTCTAACAAAAATGAATTCCAACAAGCATTGCAAGCTGGCTATGATCTTAAGCACTTATCTTATGATTGGTCGCTAAATGCTCGGGACTCCCCTGCTGCGCACTAATATTGAGCCGATCTAGTTTTTCTCGAATCCCTGCGGCATTCATTTCGCACATCGATACGAGCTCTCCGTCCACAGGCACTTTAAAGGTGCAAGCTTGTAGACGCTCTTGACCTAAAGGTGTCTTGAGTTCCGCTGGCGACATGAAGTTATGGATGATAAACAAGAATGGTTGTAGTCGCGGCCATTCCTTTTTACGTAGGATCTGATAGATTACCTGCTTCAGCTTTGGGCGTTCACTCCATAGTCGATATAGACTATAATTGAGAGTTTGGATCAGAAACTTCGGACGGCGCAGACACACAGTCATTAAGGGCGCTACGTTCTCCCACCATGGTCGCGCCCAGTTCAGCTGAGAACCTATAGTGTCGATGGCGCGTGACAGCATCTGCTGATCTCTGCGATTTCCTTCTCTAACGCCTTCAAAGATAATCCAATCTCCCTCCCAAACAAACAAAATCAGGGGGACTAGGTTATTACAATCCGCGTGGCCGAACTGTAAAGGCTGGCGCTCAATACGCTGCCCGCACACTTCATCAATTCGCTCCCACAGTCCCTCTTTCTCTATGCCTTCCTGACTTGATCTCGTGCGGCCAACTCCTGCCATGGGAAGAAAGCTCAATAGACGAAAGGCATCTGAGTTCGCAAAAAACCACCGCGTAATCTCACTCACTTCAGAGAGGTTTGACTCAGTCACAGTCACAGTTGAGGCAGCGACAAGTGGCTTCCCTGTTTCATGCCTTACTCGGCGAATCAGCCTCGCAAAGTCATCTCGCACTGCGTGCAGATCCGTTTCACTCATCTTACTATGTGTTCCCCTACGCCCGCGCTGAGTCGTGTCAATATGGATACTAATTTTCTCAAGTCCATACTCACTGACCAGACTCGTCAAATATTCTGGCTCGTCAAGAAAGCGCTGTCCATGTGACATCACCATAGGATCAAGCCCTATGCTCAAGGCATAGCTCACGATTCGACCGAGCTTCTCTAAGGGGAGCAGAGTCACCTCTCCGGCAGTGATCTGTACTTTCCCACCTACACCAAGTGCAGCGCGAATCTCATCTAACTGATCTTTCACATCGGCAAAGGGGAGTGGCTCTGTCTTATTGGCCTCTTTGCCCAGATAGCAGCATGTGCATGAGAAATTACAACGCTCCATGACATGGTGCGTTGCTGAGCAGGATACCGCTGTTTTACCCGCCAACTGGCGATTCGTACGCAAGGACTCGGGAAAGCCCTCCCAGCGTTTCGCTAAGAGCTCGGCTTTTTGCGCGCGCTCTGCTTGGTGAAAGAAGCCAGTTTTTAAATCATGAAACACAGAGGTAAGAGCGGTACAAAACCACTCTATTCCCTGAGTTCACTCCACTAAAAACATATGACCCCTCTCACCTGTAAGAGCTTATTTAGGCCAATGTGTAATGATCCGCCCACTCACTCCTAGGAGCTGGCCCATCTAGCAAGGCATTGGCTGTGTCATTGCCGATAAAACGCTTCGTCTTGGGATCAAATTCTAGATCAACATTCAACCGCTCAGCGATCATGCCAATATTCAATGTCTGGGTAAGCTCCCCTGCTCGACTAAAAGGTGACCCCGTCTGCGAGTTTCCCATCACCGCCTGCACAAAGCTCTCAAAGTGATTTAGCTCAGGTTCGTGCAGAGCCATCACTTCAGCAAACTCTTCCATCTTCACCTGCGGGAAAAGCCGTGATGGTCTCTCATGGTGCGCACGCTCCACGAGGAAATCTCCTTGCTTACGGTGGAGTAGTGTACCAGTTCTTACTGGTTTAGGCACTTTCTTAGAGCCATCGGCACTGATGTCAGCATAGCGCTCATCAATTGCTGGTAGGTAGTCTTTTCCACCGGCTTTCCAGTGAAGCTGGAGAGCTGGAAGTGACTCTCCACGCTCTGGGAAATCAAACATGATTTCTGTACTCAGCGGGAAAATGGTCTCATTAAAATCCCCGAGTGCCAATGGTCTGATTCTAGTCGGCAGCCCTAAGTTAAGGTAATCATGGGCAAAATCAATAATATGGGCGCCCCAGTCACCAAACATACCACTCCCGTAGAGGTGAAATCCACGCCAATCAAATGGATGATAGAGGGGATGAAACGGCTTTTTCTCACATGGCCCACACCAGAGATCCCAGTTCTTTAAGCCTGCTGGTGGCTGCTGTGCCACAGGATAATCTGAAATACGTCCATCCGCCTTCATGAACCAGAGAGCCGGGGACTTCCATGCTTCAATCTTAACAACATCATTCATCAGCCCAGCTGAAACCATCTGTTTAAACTGACTCGCTCCTGCTGAGGTGTGCCCCTGATTACCCATTTGGGTCACAACCTTATACTTCTTTTCCGCTCGCATGAGAATCTCTGCTTCCCTAAACGTGTGAGTGAGTGGCTTTTCCACATACACATGCTTGCCCAGAGACATCGCCTGAATCGCCGCTGTAAAATGCGTATGATCTGGAGTGGCGACACTCACGGCATCAATGTCAGCAGACATCGTATCAAACATCTCGCGGAAGTCATGGAAGCGCTTCGCCTTCGGATAAGCGTTCAACATCTTAGCGACGTCCTTGGGATTCTCAAAGTCCACATCGACAAGAGCCACCGGAGTCGCCCTACCTTTCTGACATAAAGATGGAATCACCTTAGTCCCTCTACCACCAACACCAATACAGGCGAGATTTAATCTCTGACTAGGTGGCAGCTGGGGATTCGCAGAAGAACGAGCACTTGTGAGATAAGCAGGGATAAAGGTGAATCCAAATCCCGCGGAGATAGAAGATTTTAGAAAGTCGCGCCTCGATGTATTCTGTGCAGATTGTTTATGTTTCATGCAGTCTAGATCTATTTAAGTGAATGCGGTCTTATACCAATGAAGAAAACCAACTTATCTGATTCTATTTTAAGTATTTACGATTCTACTCTAGCACTACCTAAACGATCAGCACAACCTCTGATGGCATTCAAAACACCTTCGTTTTTGTTCCACCTCTTCTCCAATTTGTCTTATTCCATAAATCGACTCTAACTCAATCTAGCCGTTTGAGCTGAACCATCAAATGACTCTACTCACACAAGAAAAAAGGCGATTCCCATGCAGGAATCGCCTTTTTAAAATCTCGAGTGAAATCGTAGTGACTACTTGAGAGTGATCTTAGCACCAGCTTCTTCGAGGCCTTTCTTGGCTTCTTCAGCAGCATCTTTGTCAAGACCTTCAGCAATGACAACTGGAGCAGACTCAACAAGCTTCTTAGCGTCAGCAAGACCAAGGCCAGAAACAACACCGCGAACGGCCTTGATCACAGCGATCTTGTTACCACCAGCTTCAGTGAGTTCTACGTTGAAGTCAGTCTTCTCTTCAGCAGCTTCTCCACCACCTGCAGCAGCAGGAGCAGCGACAGCAGCAGCAGCGGCAGCAGAAACGCCCCAAGCTTCTTCAAGGTTCTTTACGAGTTCGGCAGCTTCAAGAACAGTTAATGTTCCGAGCTCTTCAGCAATTTTAGCAATATCAGCCATTGTATTCTATGTGTATTTGTTAGGTTTCGTCGTGACCGGAGCACCCGGTCGTTTCAGTTCTTCAGCCGAAGTTCCGACGAGGAACCAAGGTTGGTTATCAGGCAGCACAAGTTACCTTAGGCTGCCATCTGTTCAGATTGTGTAGAGTCTTGTCTGTTCTCTTTATTCTCCCTCGAACTTGGCCTTGACCACGCGAGCAAGCGAGGCAGCTGGTTCGTTGATTGTACGCACAAGCTTGGTGGCAGGTGCGTTGATAACAGAAAGAAGTTGAGAGAGTAGAACCTCGCGAGAAGGCAGATCAGCCAAGGCCGTTACCTGTGCAGCGTCGAGCACGTCTCCATCAAGGATCCCTGCCTTAAAAGCAGCCTTTGATGCCGCCTTACCGAAGTCTTTCACTGCCTTAGCGGCAGCACAAACATCGTTCTCACCTGTGACAAACGCTGTCTGGCCTTTGAGCACATCACTGATGTCTGGTAGGCCCGCTTCTTTAATCGCATTACGCATGTAGGTATTCTTCGCTACATGGCACTCTGCTCCATTTTCTCTGAGATTCTTACGCAGTGCTTCAAACTCAGTCACTGTCATTCCGTTGTAGTCAACAACGAGAACGAACGGAGAGGCGTTTACGCGCTCTAAGAGCTCGTCGATGATGATCTTTTTATCTGGATTCATTAGTTTCTCCTTCGTTTCAAATTATGCCTTTGAGTACACGCCTGTTTCAAGGGCGAGACCTGGATTCATAGTCGAGGCAATTGTTACATTTTGAATGTAATTCCCCTTAGCGGATGCCGGCTTGGCTTTCACTACACTCTCAATGAGAGCATTCACATTCTCAGCGAGCTTGTCTGCTTCAAATGAGCTCTTACCAATAGCAGCTGAGACATTTCCGTTCTTATCGAGCTTATAATCGATACGACCAGCCTTCACCTCATTGATTGCTTTTGCAGTGTCTTCGGTTACTGTGCCTGTCTTAGGGTTTGGCATGAGGCCACGGGGTCCGAGTACACGTGCGATTTTACGCACTGAAGCCATGGCATCTGGTGTCGCAATAGCGACATCAAATTCTGTCCAGCCACCTTGGACTTCCTTAATCAAGTCATCGAGACCGACCTTGTCTGCTCCTGCAGCTTCCGCAGCACTTGCAGCATCACCTGTTGCGAAAACAACAACACGGACTTCTTTACCAGTGCCGTGAGGAAGAGCCACTGAGCCACGAACCATCTGGTCGCTCTTGCGTGGATCAACTCCGAGTTTAAAAGAAAGTGTGACAGTCGGGTCAAACTTTGGTGCAGGGAAGCCTTTGAGAGCTCCGATTGCGTCTGTAAGGGCATACTGCTTGTCGGTATCGACCATGGCAGCTGCCTTCTGATAGCGTTTACTTGGTTTTCTAGCCATTCTATTAGTGGTTTGCAGTCTAGCGGATCGGCTATGACCCTCCTGCTTGTTTCTAGCTTTACCCTCCCTTGCGGATGAGCGCGGAGGGGCAAGTTCTACATTTTCTAATGAAAGTCAAGAGAATTCTAGACTTTCGAGAGAGCACAAAAAAACTCCAACCTGCTCTTTTATGCAACTTGGAGTATTTTTTGTAAGAACAGACTCTGTTTAGTCTGCGATGAGTACACCCATCTGGCGGCATGATCCCTCGATGATACGAGCAGCGGCCTCTGGTGTATTGGCATTAAGATCAGGCATCTTGAGGTTCACAATCTCCATGAGCTGATCACGAGTGATTGTCGCTACCTTCTTCTTATTTGGCTCACTAGATCCAGAAGCGATCTTAGCGACTTTCTTGATAAGCACAGCTGCAGGTGGCTGCTTTGTAACAAAATCAAAGGAAGCGTCCTTGTAGACTGTGATGACAACAGGAAGAAGATCTCCAGCTTGCTTTTGAGTCGCAGCATTGAAGTCCTTACAGAACGCCATAATGTTAACTCCAGCCTGACCGAGTGCAGGGCCTACTGGTGGAGATGGATTTGCCTGACCCGCCTGGATCTGTAATTTTAGGATTTGTTTTACTTCCTTAGCCATAATTCACTAATTGTTTGATATAATATTATTTTTGTCGTGCCGCGGTAGCGAATTGTCGCCACCCATACCAGAAATTTTTAAAAAATTTCTATTCTTCAAATTCTTCCACTTGCCAGAACTCCAGATCCACAGGAGTAGAGCGACCAAAGATAGATACTGCAACACGTAGCTTGCCCTTCTCTGGATCGATTTCTTCTACGACACCACTCTGGCTCTCGAAAGGACCGTCTGCGACTTTGACCGTGTCTCCAACCTGGAAGGTCACTGCAGGGCGTACACTCTCCTCGCGTTCCTTGATCTGTGCTAGCATAGCATCGACCTCGCGCTGACGCATAGGGATTGGCTTGTCTTTGGTTCCAGCAAAGCCAATCACGCCGTCTGTTTCTTTAATAAAGTACCAGACATCTTCCACCAAGCGATTATCCTGAGTGAAAAGATTCATGTTGATGATCACATAGCCTGGGTAAAATTTCTTTTTCATCTCAGACTTCTTGCCTCGCTTCACTTCGGAAACGATCTCAGTTGGCATGAGGACTTCAAAAATTTTATCACCCATTTCCTCTGCCTCGATCATACGCTCGATGCGCTGGCGTACGCGGTTCTCTTGTCCAGAGAGTACGTGAACCACATACCATTGATTCTTTGCTTCGGGAATAGTTGGCATTATTTAAAGTATTGTGTGGGTATCGAAAAGTGTGAACTAGATTGTCTCTTCCTGAGTGATCTCTTAAGATCCTCTATGGTAATTGGCAGCTTCTCACTACCACGCGCAATCTAATCGAAATTATTTACCAAGTTGAGTAATAAAGGAAATCGCTTCTTTAAGGACGACATCACTCGCTGCAACATAACCTGCAAGTAAGAGCATCGCAATCACGACGACCACTGTCGAGTCTACAAGTTCTTTGTATTTCTTGAGACCTTTCGCCTTAGGGTCAGAGTCCCATGGCCAAGTCGCCTTGCGAAGCTCGCCTTTGACTTCACCGATAAATGTGATGATTTTCTGGAACATGTCGTGAAAGTACGAATGAAAGTACGATTTGGGTAGGTAATCAATGTGGAAATACAGATGTTGTGAGTTCATATTCAGATGGCAGGGGCACAGAGACTCGAACTCTGAACCAACGGTTTTGGAGACCGCTACTCTACCAATTGAGCTACACCCCTATTATCAAATCACTATCTGTAAGGTTTGAGGCAAATGGAGGGCATTCCACTCGTGGGAACACCCTCTATAATTTGCTTCTTGATCTACGCATTGGCTGCGCAAATCAAAACTTGATCCTAATGATCAAAAATTAGTCAAGGATGTCAGCCACACGGCCAGCACCTACTGTACGACCACCTTCACGGATAGCGAAGCGCATTGCTTTCTCCATCGCGATAGAGGTGATAAGCTCGACTTCCATAGTGACATTGTCACCAGGCATAACCATTTCCACGCCGTCTGGAAGCTTGATAGAACCAGTGACGTCTGTGGTACGGAAGTAGAACTGTGGACGGTAGTTCGAGAAGAATGGAGTGTGACGCCCACCTTCGTCCTTAGAAAGAACATAAACCTCTGCGTTGAACTTCTTGTGAGGAGTCACAGAACCTGGCTTGGCAATCACCTGACCACGCTCTACGTCTTCCTTCTTAAGACCACGGATAAGTAGACCTACGTTCTCACCAGCACGTCCTTCGTCAAGAAGCTTACGGAACATCTCGATGTCAGTAATGGTTGTCTTGGTTGTCTCACGAATACCAACGATTTCCACTTCTTCCATCTTCTTGACGATACCACGCTCAATACGGCCAGTACAAACAGTACCACGACCTGAGATTGAGAATACGTCTTCCACAGGCATGAGGAAGTCTTGATCCACTGGGCGCGCTGGCTCAGGAATGTAAGAATCCACAGCGTCCATGAGCTTGTTGATATTGTCTCTATGAGTTGCGTCACCTTCGAGAGCCTTAAGAGCAGAACCCATGATGACAGGAATGTCATCACCAGGGAATTCGTAAGCAGAAAGAAGCTCACGGATTTCCATCTCGACGAGCTCAAGAAGCTCTTCGTCGTCTACTTGGTCAACCTTATTTAGGAAAACTACGATTGCTGGAACACCAACCTGACGAGCGAGCAGGATGTGCTCACGTGTCTGTGGCATTGGGCCGTCCGCCGCGGAACAAACAAGAATAGCACCGTCCATCTGGGCAGCACCTGTGATCATGTTTTTCACATAGTCAGCGTGACCTGGACAATCAACGTGTGCGTAGTGACGACCTTCGGTCTCATACTCCACGTGTGCTGTTGAGATAGTGATACCACGCTCACGCTCTTCTGGAGCACCATCAATTTCATCATAAGCCTTCGCTTCCGCACCGCCTTTTTCAGCGAGTGTATTAGTGATTGCAGCTGTGAGTGTTGTTTTACCGTGGTCCACGTGCCCGATGGTGCCAACGTTCACGTGAGGCTTATTACGTTCGAATGCTTCTTTAGCCATTGTCTTATTTGTTCGTATATTTCGTAGAATTTACGCTGATTTGCTCAGCGTAAAAAGGATTTCGGCCTTCATACTGGAGCTCCTGGGCGGAATTGAACCGCCGACCTCATCCTTACCAAGGATGCGCTCTACCCCTGAGCTACAGGAGCACCTAGCATTAGTATGAAACCCAGCCTCACCTCCACCGAGGCGGGAAAGGCGGGGCGGAAAGTAGCAGAGGGGGACGCACTGTCAAAATAAAACGGCTTGGTTCTTCTCTTTTTTTAGAAAAAAAGGATTTTTTCTTCTCTTTAAGTCTTTCTTCTCCCGTAAGATACACTTCTTTATGGTCAAAATTTCTCCTTTACGAGGTATTCTTAAATTATGTGAAATAAATCGAATCATTTTCCAAATCAATATTTGGTCAAATCCTCATTCTCACCATTTCACTCCTTTTACCCAAACACCCAGAACGAGTTCAGAGACAGCCAAGACTATGATACTCTCTATGAATATTTAGCTCTAATGAATCTCAAAGCCACTGGTTGGCCAAATCCACTTTTCGACAACACCGTTCTTAATAATGGCTTGGGCTCGGATCTCTTTTTTACCAAATAAAGTCTCCGCGGAGTAGACGACGTCCCCTGTCTGTATCGGATCACCAGCTTCATCTTTAGCGTCTTTACCTGGGCTCCAGGACACTACTTGATCGGCACTAAATTCACTCAAGTCTCCCACAGAGGACTTCATGAGTTCCACAATCTGCTCAGGCGAGAGCGGTTCTTTTGATCCACTAGCTGACTTTTTCTTCTCCGTTTGAGCAGCCTGATTTTTCGGCTCTGCTGGCGCCTCCTTCACTATCTCTGGCTGCTGTTCTGTGGCGGGCTGTTCTTGTGGAGTTGATTGGACAGTGGCCTGAGGGCTGCTCTCTTCTTGCTGCGCTTCTCCATGTTTTGCCTGTTCTGCCTGCTTGGCTGCTTTTGCGTTTTTGAGAGCCATGGCTTTTACGCTCCTATTTTGAATGGTCTCCTTGAGAGTCGCCAGCATGTCTGTGTGCCCGATGTGGATATTACCCGTGATGCCATCGAGCCCTTTGAAGTAGACTATTTCGTTATGGTGGTGGTCGTATTTCCACTCACTGCCTGACTTTATGGACATTAATTCACCCTGGTTGGTCGAGGCCACCCAGTCTTCTGTTAAGGTGAAGTATTTCGGAAAGTCCTCGGGCTTTGCGGCAGAAAGATCAAACCCTAACTCAGGGGTCTCTAGATCTGGTTCCACCACTTTCTGGGACGCTGCTAAATTGGCCTCACTCAGGTTGAGCAAATAAGGGGTCAACTTAGGCTCCATAGCCGCACCTACGCCTGCAAGCACGATTAACATTAACCATGAATTTCCTGTCATCTTGAGAGCTAGGCTACCATTTCCACTCTAGGAGACCAGAGATTTCTCCCTCTCAGCCTTGATTTCACGCCATGCAAGCCTCCACGCAGCTGTCACTTCTCAGGTAGTTTCCATGATTGTCCGAGAGATCAACCACAGACAACCCACGGCTGCGATCACCAGAGATGCCCCCACTCTGACATAGCGATACCAAGTACGATCCCTCGCCCACCAGAGGAGTGCGGCGGCTGTGGCGAGAATGGTTAGCTGGGCGATTTCAATACCTACATTCGCGAGCAAGACACCGATCCAGGCTCTATCTACATGAATAAAATACCCTCGCAAGACACTCGCAAAGCCGAGTCCGTGCACAAGTCCCATCAGAAACACCATGACCATGCGCCGCCAATTCACGCGCGCGACCCAGATATTCTCTACCCCTATCCAAACAATGGTGGCAGCGATCACGGGCTCGACCCAGTTTCCTGACACGGACATCCCCTGTGTAACCATGAGCAGAAGTGTACAGGTGTGACCCACCGTAAAGCACAAGGATTGAGAGAGGATATCTCGCCAGCGTGCTGAGAGAAAAAAGAGTCCCAGAATAAATAGAATATGATCTAGGCCTTTGGGAATGACATGCTCGAAGCCATAGAGAAGAAAACTCCTCCAGCCAGAGACCACCTTGAGTGCTGATTTCTCTTCTCCACCTGCTTGAATCTCGGATGCTTGCTGAGTCTGCAGTGTTTGCTCCCAGAGCTCGAGGCTCTCAGCACCCGAGAGGACTTTGATGGCATTCTCTCCTGATTCTGTATGGATGATGAGTGCGAGATCAGGGAATTTCCCTTCTTCACCCTTCTGGCTCTCCCGGGTGCTCTCCCGAGTGAACACGCTAAGCACTCCATCTTGCTGGGGCATGCTCCCCGTGTAGAGCACGCGGAAATAGGCATTCCCCCCATCTCCGAAATCACGCTCAAACTCCACAGGCTCGGTCTCCCATTCTGGAAATGTCACCATCACCTCTAGCTCGGACTCACCCGACCAAGTCAGCTCAAACCACTGCTCTAGATACTGGAGTGCCTCGTAGCGGATGGTCGAGAGTTGATCCTCACTCAGGCTTTCTAGCCATTTCTGACTGGGGGCTGGAGCATCAGGATCATCCCGAGTCTCCACTAGGGCGTAGCCAGCATCAAACTTGACCTTCATCGACCACGCCTCTTCGGAGAGTTCCACTTCCGCCACCATCTGCTCAACCACATGAGCGTGGAGCATGATCGGAGACCACCACATAGCTAGGAGTAGAAGAACTCGCTGAGCAGCCACGCCGAGCATTCCTCGCATCCCCACTGAACCTGCCCTGCTTAGTCTTTTCATGAAAAATGCTCCCAGCCTCCTGCTAAATTCCCTCTACCTTGCTCTCTGCCACCTCCCTCGCCTTTCTCACACATCACACCGATTTTTGTGAAAGGTGCTGGCAGGGAGAGCCAGCCTTTATCCCTAATGAGTCTACCTGCTTGCTCTTCTGGCAGAGTCAATAAAAGTTCATAGTCTTCGCCATCTCCCAGTGCCTGCTCAAGAGACGCGCCTTCCATACAAGGCAGCTTTGAGAGGTCGAGCTCGTAATCTAGCCCGCTCGCCTTCGCCAAGCGCGCGAGATCCTTCGCCAAGCCATCGGAGAGATCCATCATCGCCGAGGGTCTGTAATGCTCCAGCAGCCAGAGCATATTCTCCAAGCGAGGTTGGAAATCCAGATGCCACCCGGCCAGAGAGCCGCCGAGCCTCCCAGTCACAAAGACTGCATCCCCCGCAGCAGCGGTACTGCGCAAGAGAGGCTGCTCACTCGCTAAGTACCCCGTTCCCGCCACCGAAATCACCGCCCCCGCAGGAAGGCTTGAAGTCTCACCTCCGACAATCGAGCAATCATAGCGCTCTGCACAAGACTGCATACCCGCGTAGAGTGCCTCTAGCCAGTCTACACGGTGCTGCTCGGATATTGCCAGAGTCACAAGAAGTGCTTGAGGGCGCCCACCCATAGAAACAAAGTCACTAACCACTCGAGCCACGGCCTTCCAGCCCACGCGCCTGGCGTCTTCACTCGCCAGAAAGTGCACGCCCTCCACCACGCAGTCTGTTTTTAAGAGAACACCTCCCTCAAGTACTGCGCAGTCATCCCCAGGGCCAACTATGACCTCACCCCTCTGAGCTAAGCCTGACACCAAGCGCTCTATGAGACGATCTTCCCCTATGTCCTTCACATTCATTCGCTGTAAATGGCTAAAGCAGTTAAGGTATTAAACGCTGCGTGCAGTAGTATCGACGCCCAGAGGCTCCCCGACCACTCATAGACGAAGGCCAAAATAACCCCAAGAATCGACAAAGGCACCAGGCTCCACAAATGCCCATGCACCAGCCCAAAGAAGACTCCAGAGAGTACTGCCGAGAAGTAGATGTCAGAATGCTTCTTCAGCACCGGGTAGATGTACCCACGAAATAGGAGCTCCTCCCCCACAGGGGCAAGCACACAGGCAGCGACCACCATCGCGAGCTTCTGAGCCTCTGACCCTCCTGCTCGCATCATCTTCACAGGAAGTTGCTCCTCCTGCACTCCTATGCGCTGGGTCATCCAGTCCTCATAACCGAGGGCACTGAGGCCATTAAATAACCCAAAGACAAGAATGAGGGCGAGACTCACGACCACACAGATCCGCACCCAAGACGCATCAAGGCCAAATAACTCTCTATAATTCACCCGCCCGACTAGAGTCGCAAACATCATGAGTGCGAGCACAATAAAGATCGTCCCAGGTAGTAGGAACACAATGGCCTCTGGCAGCTCTCCCATCGCTCTTTTCTCCGCAGCAGGCTGTCCGAAGAACTCCAGCATGAAAAAAACCATCAACAGGCCAACCCCTATGAGGTCAAACCAGCGCAGCCCATTCACCACGACTCTCCCCTGAAGACTCCACCCCCCCTGCAATCCCCATGCTCTTAGAGCGCCATAACTCGGCAGCATCACCAGAAAGGAAAGCAGACACCAGAAGGCAATGTCCTGGAGGATATAAAACTCAAATATATGCATCACTCTATGCGTTCCTGCGCATTACTGCGCATCAGCCTAAGCTCGCCACCTCTTCATTCTATTGACCTAAAAAACCAATCCACATAGGAGCCTTCACCCGAGTGTCATTGGACACTAAGCTCAGCTTTCCTGTTTCTGGATCACGGCGAAAGACCGATAGCGCATCCGCCCGCTGACCAGCAACCACTAGACACTTCCCGTCTGGGGTGATATCAAAGTGTCGTGGGATCCAGATCCCTGCGGGGATGGTTTGGATCCTCTCTAGCTTCGCATCCTTGTGAATACGGAATACAGAAATGGAGTCTCGCCCCTTATCCGCTAAGTCTCGATTCGCGGTGTATAAGAAATGGTCATCATCAGAGACGCGTAGTTCTGAGCAGCTCATCTCAGTCTGCGCCTTCTCCAGCACAGGATAGTCCCCGAGGAGCTTCATTGTGCCGTCTTCTGTATTTCTCTCAAAAACATCTACAGACATCGCCAATTCATTCAGCACAAAAGCTCGGTTCGTGGTATGGGCGAAGTCCATATGACGAGGCCCCGCACCCGGTGAGATTTTCGTAGCGCCCACGGCACTGAGTTTTGCCTTCTCGACATCGAGAGCGTAAGTCACCACCTCATCTGTCCCTAGATCACAGGCATAGACAAAGCGATTCTCTGCCCCCGCATAAGCTGAGTGTGCATGGGGTGACTTCTGGCGCCTCGGATGCACACTAGAGCCAACATGCTGGATATGGCTCACGGGCTCACCAAGACTCTTATCTGGCTGAATCTTATAGCTTGTGACACTCCCCCCAGCGTAATTAGACACAAAGAGACAGGTACCTGTCTGATCTAGACTCACATGACAAGGACCAGCTCCCATCGTGGGCTGAGTGTTAAGTACAGTTAGCTTCCCAGTCTCCGCATTACGCTGATAGGCAACAACTAAACCCTTTTTTTTCATACTCTTCTGAGTCGGATCACTTGCTGTCGAGTACCAGAATTCACCCGTCTTATCTCGAGTGACAAAGGTAGGAGAAGTCTGCTCCACAGCGAGAGCTAAGTCACTGATCGTGCCTGTATCCGTATCGAGCTTCGCCTGCCATATACCCTCTTTCGCAGCCGAGCCGACATAGAGGCTAATGACCTCCGCTGTGAGTGACGCCGTGTAGGCGCACCCCATCATTACACTGAGCATTAATATCTTCATTCTCTTAGAAACTTAAAGTCGCATCATCTTGTCTGCGGTCTGCTCAATAACAAACCACTGATAGAATGACATAAAGATATCCTCGTCGCTCAAGCGCCACTGTCAAGCTAGGGTGCTTGCCTCTTCCATGAGACAGTTCCACGAGAAAGGCCCCTCAGAAGCACTATCTATCAGCTCACTCGCTTCACGTAGACGTAGTAAGCACCCGTTCTCTTCTTCTCAGCGCGTAAGAAATTCGCCCGTAATTGCGCCTGTCCTGCCTTCAGATCCATTTCAAAGATCACAGCCTGCTCACCCTCCTTGAGCTCGCGAGTCTTTGACTGCCCCTGAAGCTCGAGCTCTGCGGCAACTGCATGTAAACTCACCCCCTCTGGCAGTGGTGTGCAAAATGGCGGCTCTCGTGCAGGGAGTGTCTGATTAATCCCCGCTTGCGCCTCACGCGGCCAGCGGCGCAGCTCAATCTGGTAGCGCCCACTCTGCTGGATCTGCACAGGGAAGTAAGCATCATCCGCCTCCACACCCAGGCGCACATGCATCTGACTAAAGAACCTCCGCGAGCTACTCGTGCGCCAAGCATGGCAGTTAAGTGGAGTCTCCTCTCCGAGCTCTCTACCCACATAATGGTGACTCACTTTCTGGAAGGAAGGCTCCATCTCTTGCCACCATGCTTCGTAGTGAGCGCGTAAGTCCTCGACTAGCTTAGGGTGCTGCGCGCTAATATCCTGCGTCTGGCTAAGATCTTTTGATAGGTCATAGAGCTGAGCCTTTCCGCCATGGATTTTCTCCATCTGCACTAACCTCATATCCCCACGCATCACCGCAAAGTCCTTGTACTTTACAGGAATCATTTTCTGCATGTTATGCACCACAAGAGTTCGCTCAGATAGGCCCTGCCCTTTAGAGTCTGTGGCACCTTCACCCGAGCTCAACGCCTTCGCCAAGCTCTGGCCATCAAGTCGCTCGCTATCCACCTCGATATCACAAAATTCTGCCAATGTGGGAAAAAGGTCAAAATGAGCACTCAGGCCACCAATATCTCTGCCGCCAACCAGCCCTTTCGCTGGCCAGTGCAGGAAACAAGCATGCCTGTGCCCTCCCTCAAAGGTCCATTTTTTTGTCCCTCTCATGCCAGCATTGTAGCCGTTTTCAATAGACACCTCCTTGGCGTGACCTTGCTTATCAAGTGTCACCCCTGCCGCTGTGCCATTGTCTCCCATGTAGATGAGAATCGTATTTTCTGCGAGGCCTTCCTGCTGGAGAAACTCACGTAAACGGCCCACATTCTCATCAATATTGGCAATCATCCCGTAGAACTTAGCTCGCCTCTCCTCAATGCCTTGCTCAAAATAAGGCAAGGCGTAGCGATCCTCCACATTCATCGGCCCGTGGGGAGCATTTGTCGCTAAGTAGCAAAAAAATGGCTCCTGCTTCTTCTCCTTCATGTAAGACATCGCCTCATCAAACCAAATGTCTGTGCAATATCCCTTCATTGGCAGCCACTGACCATTCTTCCAGTACGTGTCATTAAAATAGTCGTTATTCCAGTAATCTGGCACCTCACCAACCACGCCACCACCATGTCGCACCACATGCTGGAAGCCACGGTGCTCTGCCCCATAGGGGTAACTATCTCCTAGGTGCCATTTCCCAAACATCGCTGTCGCATAACCAGCACGACCAAACATATGCCCCATCGTCACCTCATCATGACGCGGAATGTAGCAGCCATTGAGAGTACTCCAGACGCCAGTTCTTGCCGAATAGCGACCAGTCATCAGTGCCGCGCGAGTCGGCGCACACATAGGATCCACATGAAAGTCACTCAAACGCACGCTATCGGCATGCAGGGCATCCAGATGCGGGGTCTTCAAATAGGGATTCCCGTGACAGCTGAAGTCCCCATAGCCCTGATCATCAGTAATGATTAAAATGACATTGGGTGGTCTCAGCTCTCCCTCCTTGGCACTCCCATTCTCCGCGCTCACACGGTGCTGGCTGAGTAGAATACACGACAAAATCATAGCCCAGAGCGCGGCAAGGCTCTGACGCATCCAGCCCTGATTTCTATAAGAATTTCTCTGAAATATGGCCCATACAACTATCATATCCTACATACAGTAGCTGGCGGATTTTTGTTAACAATGAAATAGCATTTCTACACTCTAGGACACCTCCGGTAACCTGCTTTCGATAAAAAATGCCTTCAGATTTTTTTCAGATCAAGGCAAACACAATCTTTTTTGAATGGATTCATAAAAATTGTGGGCTACACAGAGATGAAGAAAATCGGTGGTATTTTCAGAAATGAGGTTACCGGAGGTGTCCTCTAATACCAGTTAGTTTTCTGAGTTGGTATAATATCTCTACGCGCTATGATCTTCGTGTTCTATAGCTTCTTGCTGGAAGCGGAACTTCTTATGGTATTTCCCTTTATTGTAGGATTTGCAACATGTGTAACAGGCTTGCTGCCCCTTAATCTTATGCACTCTCTCGTGGCTTGCTCCACAACTTGGGCAGTGGTAGCGCCAGCGTTTGCGCATTGTCCGTGTCGGCAAAGGCAGGTGATGAGTCGCACTCTCACCGGGGATACCTAGATCAGCGCAGGCGCGCTGCCATTCTACTCCGTGTGGCGCTATTGGGCGCCCGCCTGCACGGTGATAGGCTAGTAAGTGCGCTAATTCATGGAGTAATGTGCGGCGCACCTCCTTAAGATCCACCTGCAATAACTTAGGATTAAGCTCAATGCGGCATGCTGGCCACATCGCCCTGCCAGCACTAGAGCGCATTCGATGATTCCAGACCACTTCGATCCGATTCGCCAGCGACTCACCCGCAAGTTCTGAGACACGCTGGAATGCCTCCTCAAGGATCTTCTCTAAGGCCAACTCGACAGCTTTCACGGCAAGTCAGTTCCTAGCCAGTCCGAAGCAAGCACTTCGCGCACGACAAGTGTCGGCCTGCCTGCCTCACTCTCTACAAAGGCGAGTTTCACCCTCACCCTCGCCATACCGAGAGGGTCTCTGGTACGCACCACACTTGTTGAGAGGAGATTCCCCTCTTCGTCCAAATAGGTTTTCGCCTTTTCAAAAGCTTCGAGTAAAGCCTGTCCTTGTGGGGAATCCACAGAGAGTAGAGCCTCTGGAGACTCTGGCCCTTCCCCTCTGATGAGATTCTGACTGGGTTCGTAGAACTGCACACTCAGTGTCGTCGGGTCATTTTCTCGATGAATCGCTCGCTCGCGCACATAGAGTCTAAATTCTCTTGCTTGTGTGGGGCGATTCGCCAAAAAGGCCACCCAAGAGCTCTCTGCATAGCGAACGTAAGATTCCCAGTCCAGCAGCCAGTCTCCTTCTGCATCTTTCACAAATCGCGCCTCTATAACAGCCTCTCCATCTGTCCAGATAGAATCAATCACACGCTCATCCGTCCCCGCGCTAAAGCCTGCCCTCTGCATGTAGAGATTATTCGGGCGAAAGAACTGATGGTCTCGGTAATACCTTGGTAAGATCGTGGCCATTCGCGCACTATCTGACACGTACTGGAGCTTCGCAAAGTCATCCGGGGTGGCCAGAAAGCCCGCGAGACGCTGCTTACAGACCGGCAATGCTTCACTCAGTGCATTCTGAGACTGCTGTTTTTCAATCAGCAGGGATTTCTCTTCTGTCACGGGCTCCTCGACAGTACTGTGATAGTGCTTTAGTCCATACGCCACAGCAAGTGCCGCGACAAGTGCTGTTCCCATCGTGAGAGTCGCCACTTGGAACTGGCGCTTTCTTCGCGCCTTAGCAATACCCACAAAGTCAGCTTGATCCACGGGGGGCTTCACCCGTTTTGAACTTCGGCCTTGTTGAGACCCCACCACCGGCAGTGCCTCGGGCTGCTTCTCTCTGCGGCGATCCATCAAGCTGCGAGTATTCTGGGAAGACAGAGGGTGACGGCCACATTTCGCACAGGAATGATTCTCCTTATGAGATGCTTCACTCAAAAATAGCGTATGACACTCTTCACAATGATAATACCCTTCCATCAAGCTGCTTTCTAGGACTCTCTTTTCTTACTTCAGGTCACTCGTCGGAGCAACCCAGCCTTCATGAACCATCTCATCGAGTATCAGCTGCTTCCTGGAACAGCGCTGTGGATCCTTACTCACATTGAGCGTCACAAGCACCTTTTCTCTGAGCTCTACATTAAACATCCCGTGATTCATCAAAGCCCTGAGCTCTTTGTCTAGATCAGAGTCTAATGCTGTGTAGGCCCAGAAGAGATCCTCTCCATTCGTCTCCCGAGGTGCTAGCATGTAGCAGGAGTACTCCGTTTCTGGAAATTCCTCTGTGTAGAGCTGACCTTTTTCCACCACACAGCGCACCATGACAGAGTCAAAGGCGCCTAGGTCTGCCATCTCCTCTAGCTTAATTGAGCTCCAGCCAACACTGGCATCCCAGTCAATGAGCAGACTATCTCCAGAACGCACAAATATGACGTGGAAGGGCGTGAAGTCAGATGCTTTTGCTCGCAACAGCAAGAAATTAACATTCTCATCCTCAACCAACGACCAAATCTGCTCATTCTCTTGTTCTAAGCGCAGGTTTTCCAACCCACTCCACCCTTGAGAAAAGTTAAGGAAGGCACCTGGCTCTCTCAGGAAACGAGCTTTCTGGGCATCCGTCTCTGCTGCCATGAAGCCACGGAGCTGAGTCATCGCTTTCTCACGCATCGCAGCCCCTCCTCCAGCTCGCCACTCTTTTGTGGAAGTATCTGGCTTTTTCTCCTTCACGAGGCGCTTCACCTCCGTATTGGGCTTGCCTGCATTTCCAAATCGTCCAGGCATGAATTTAGGAATTATAAGATAACCTCCTATCACCGCCAAG
Source organism: uncultured Verrucomicrobiales bacterium (assembly GCA_937928735.1). GTDB lineage: Bacteria > Verrucomicrobiota > Verrucomicrobiia > Verrucomicrobiales > Akkermansiaceae > Rubritalea. Next base: position 21,644 of record CALFVF010000027.1, read on the forward strand.
AGACCAACCAAGGCGTACAATCCAGAACGCAGTACCCAACCCTCTGTGGAAAATCCGGATGTTTCCCATTTGGCCTCTTTCTTTTCGACAGTACTCTTAGGCTGCTGGACTTGTGGTAGGGACTGGGGTGTGGTGATTTTCTTATACTGCGTATCCCCACTCACAGGTGGTGAACTCTCGCGTTTTAGTTTTCCTGATTTGTCGCCGCCAAAGATTTTTTGGCGCATTGTCTTGCCGCTCACAGCGATCGTCTCAGCCCCTGGCATGAGTGCTAAGATTTGCTGCCTCAGCAAGTCATCCTGAGATTCTACAGAGCTTGGAGCTTGTGTCCCCACCACACTACTGGGTGCTGTCTCAGCCACACTGTCAGCCACACTAATCGAGGAACTATCTGCTGCAGTGCCACCGTGTCCTTCTTCTTCTACGATTTCTGGGGTCTGTACTGGGGTGATTGTCTTTATGGAAAGTGGCTCTTCCTGTTCCTCGGTATTTGGCAAAGGAGGAGCTTGCTCATAGACAAATTTGGCAAATGAAAAGTCCGCTGTATTCTCGAGGTCTTCCTTAATGAGGGTTTTCTCAATGAGGGTTTTCTCAATGAGGGTTTCCTCAATGGGATCTTCCTCAATGGGGGGTTCCTCAATGTAGTATTCCTTAATGGCCTCTATATCTATAAACCCAGAATCCACCTGAGGATCGCCCTCTGGATTCTCCTCTTCACCACTCCAAAGCTCTGGCTCTGGCTCTGGTTCTGGTTCTGGTTCTACGGGTGCCTTGGCATAGACAAGTCTCGTGAAGGATAGATCATGCTCCGCTGGTGGCTTCTGCTCTGGTACTACCGAAGTCTCCACTCTATCTTCTTGGTGGATTTCTTCTTGGTGAGAGTCTTCTACCTCTTCTTGTTCTGGAGGAGCTTTCGCATAGACTAATCGAGTGAAAGACAGACTCTCAGCTGAGTGTTCTTGTCGAGGGAGTTTGACCACGTCTCTTTGAGATACCTCCTCATTCTGGGGGGATACTTCGTGGTTTTCTGAATGATTTATTTGATTGTCCTTCATTTCTTCTACGTTGGCCAAGCTATCTTCTATACTGGTGTGCTTTTTCTTTTTTTAAAAGGCTAATACTGCCAATCCTCTCAAGCACTCAGTACACTGCTTCAGTAATGGAACAGTTCTCTCTTGGTCATGGTTTCTATATTTCATCATCGACTCGGTGAGTTTTTACCCTAGGTGAATTATCCTGAACTATCCTCTAGGGGGTCTCCATGGTAATCGCTTCCATCGCTTTCTCAACAAGCATCGCTGCCATCACCTCAGTGGAATGATCTAGTACCTGAACAGCGGCTTTGAGAGCATTGGCGTCATTCCTTCCCAGAGACTCCTCTACCTCTCGCTTCGCTTGAGAAATCTCTCTGAGCATATCTGCATCCAGCTCCGCTCCCACTTGGGCAAGGGCTTCTTCTACCGCTGGTAGGAGCTCTTCTGCTTTCAGCCGAGCTTCGGTAAAGACTCGCTCTGACATGTCCTCAAAGGCGTATTCTACGGATTCCGACACCATACTCTCGACCTGGTCGTCGGTCACGTCCACTGCGGCTGAGGTGATTTCCACCACCGTGTCTTCACCGGTGACTGTGTCGCGCGCGAGTACCTCAAGGATTCCGTTTTCATCAATACTAAATTGCACGCCCACACGAGCCTGTCCCTTGGGCGCTGACTGGAACTCAACGGAGAACTGGCCTAGCTGCCAATTGTCCTTCGCCATTTCTCGCTCCCCCTGGAGTACACGCAGAGCCATCTTGCGCTGGTTGGTCTCTGCATTGGTAAACATCTCCCCTGCTTTACAAGGGATCGTCGTATTTCTGGGAATCAGAACATTCATCAATCCCCCAAAAGTCTCTACCCCTAGACTCAATGGCGTGACATCAAGAAGAACCATTTTCTGCACAGCACCACTCAATATCCCCCCTTGTATCACAGCTCCTAGTGCCACGGCTTCATCTGGATGTTGGCTCGTATCGGGGGTTTTCCCAAAAATGGCCTCCACATGCGCTCTGAGAGCTGGAATACGGGTCGAGCCTCCCACAAGAATCACAGTATCTATAGTCTCTAGATCAGCATCTAGCATCACTTGACGACAAAGCTTCTCTGTCTTGATCAAAAGCGGCCGAATAAGCTCATTGAACTCTCCACGAGTGAGAGTGCACTCTAGGTGCCGCTCTCCACTAAAAAATGGTAATTTGACATCAACTTCCTCAAAATCAGAGAGCTGCTCTTTCGCCTGCTGGCAGGCCTTCATCAGCCGTTGACTCTGAGAAATCTCAAGATCAGCTAGTGAGTCAAATTGCGTTTTTCCAAGAACTCGCTGAGCGAGAAGTTCATCCATATCATCTCCCCCCAGTGCCGTATCACCAGCAGTCGCCAGCACATGAAAGACTCCGCCCTTAATCTCTAAGACCGAGATATCAAATGTCCCGCCCCCTAGATCATACACAGCAATTTTTGAGGCATCACCCATACTGCTCAGGCCATAGGCAAGGGCAGCAGCAGTGGGCTCACTTAAAATGCGCTCTACTTTGAGTCCAGCAAGTTCTCCTGCCCGCTTCGTGGCGGCGCGCTGCGCATCATTAAAGTAGGCGGGAACTGTGATCACGGCTCGCTCAACTGCCCGCTCGAGGCGATCTTCTGCGATTTTCTTGAGAGCTTTGAGAATCTCCGCGCTCACCTCCTCTGGTGACACTTCTTTTTCGCTAAGCTGAAGCATGGCAAATCCATTCGCGTCATAGTTCAAAGGTCGATCCCAATGCGTGAGATCCTGTCTCTTTCTGCCTAGCAGGCGCTTCACGCTACGCACCCTCGACTCCGCAGGACAGCGCTCAGCAGCACGCCCCGTCAATACATCATCCCCCATGTAGGCGACTACACTGGGCTGAATCCTATGACCTTCTTGATCCGCAAGTAAGAGAGGAAACCCACTATCCACAACACCAACCGCAGAGTTTGTCGTCCCTAAATCAATTCCAATAATATCGTTATTCATCGCCATCCTATCAGACCAAGATCACTACTGGTATGATTGGGGCATCATGTCACCTCTGCCCTTCTTCTGTAAAGAGCCTATCCTCTCCTCCGAAAAAAACCTTGCCGAGTTTCAAAAAGTACCCCAGGCGGGAGTCGAACCCACATCTAAACTTTAGGAGAGTCTTGTTCTATCCATTGAACTACTGGGGCATTTCAGCCATCGGCATGGTCGTTCTACACAGTAACTACCTACGGTGCATTACCAAATACCGTTAAGACTATTTGCTAATTCGGTCAATGTCTTTCCCTTACTGGGGAACTTGGAGCTCTAGCTTTTTTTCTAGTTCTTGGTTCTGCTGAAGTATTTCTATGGACTTCTGCAACTCTACTTCTCCCAGCACCCAGCCAACACTCACTACTCGCTCTATATGAAACTGAGCAAGACGGTGACTTTCCCCCAGTGACACTAGATTTAATACTACTCGCGGATTCTTTGCTCTAAGTAGTAGTGCTTGCACAAGAGCGTCCGCGTTACCTCCACGTTCCGTGTACCCATAGACCGTCTTGTCTCCGATATCGGGTGAGCGTAGTGCATAAGACACGTAGGCGTCTTCATTGAATTCTCCATTGTAGTAGGAGACTCTCGAGAGAGTCACGCGGCTTTCTTCACTACGTCCGCCCTCACTGAGCAACTCTTTCCAAGGTGTGGCATTGTACCTCTCATAGGAGGCAAAATCAATGAACTTCCCTGCCGCGGTCTGAACCACGCTGGCAATTCTCGTTTCTCCACTCTCGAATTCGACCAGTACCTCCACCACTTTGCTGCCTTTGATATTCACCACGCCCGAGAGGCTAACTGCTTTTATGGAATCACTTTTATTCTCAGGTCGTTGGAAAAACTCGCGAACACGCTCATTGTTTTCCTGCGGATAGCGAACATAGCTCAGCCGCTCTTGATGGGTCTCTGCGCTCACAAACTGGCGCACCAGCTCCACGGGACTGAGTGATATATGTTGATATGCTTCCTTGTCACTCTGTGCAAAAGACGCTTCTCGCTGTGCTATGACCCCATGAGTGGCCTCTTTATTGCTATGCATCACGAAGTAGCCTAAGCCTCCAAGAATAGTAAGAACAATTATGGCCACTGCTGTGAGGGCTACGAAGTTTGATTGAAATGCCCTTCCTTCTCTATTCCAGCGAGACTCTGCACTCATCGCTTCCTGGATCATCGTGGCGACATCCTCACCGGAAACAAGACTCTCAGGAGCCACCTCTGTACTATAGACTTTCTTAAAGTCCGTTTCTTTTAGCAGAGCGTTTCTCTCGATACTGCGTGCCGAGTGCAGAATACTTAGGCTTTCAGGCTTAAGGACTGTGACGCGATTTGGATCCACTCCTGAGGGCGCATAAAAGGCGGCAATACTCACTGCATTCTCAGCCACTAAAACAAGACCCCTCACAGCGAGCTCATCATGCACGATCTGCACGAGCTTCTCTACGCCACGCTTTTGACTTTTCTCCACAATTTGGTGAAATTTCGCGATATCTGAGACTCTAGGAATTCTATCTCCCATCTTTAGCCCCAAAAATTCTATGAGACTTAGGCGATCACGAATCGACGCCGCCACTTCCTCATGAGTCCATTCGTGAAGACTCTCCAAAACGATGATTTTTACTAACAGAATCGGATCGTACCCTAAAGGCGCTCCCTGAGCCCAATCACTCAGCGAGTAGCCTGTGAAGCTCTCTAATAGAGGCGCGAACTCCTCCCAATCAATGAGTGAGGCTAACACATCGATGCCTCCCACACGCTCTCCCTCTATGAAAGAGTCTTTTATTTTAAACTTGGGGGATGAGATGTTTGATGACGAATTCGTCTTCATACGCATTATTCTACGCAATATCCCCCACTAAAAAAGATGTTAATAATCAATCAGCACAATTTCTCATCTATCTTTACAATTCCTTAAACGATTTCTACTAAAGCCTCTGACATGAACTCACCCGTTATCCTCTCTATCTGGTCAGGACATACCGACTTGAAATAGAGATTGGAATTCCCTGCACTTGCTCACTCGCCGATAAGGGGCTATTTTTGGGCAACGACTTCACACGATGATCTCTACCGCAGCATTTATCACACAAGATCAGTTCACCCGCCTCTGGGATTCTCCACACGATTACTGGCAGTGGGGCTTTATTGGCACGAGTCTCATTATTTCGCTCATCGCTAACTTTTTTCTCAAGCGTAGTGTGCTCTCCTCAGACAGCAAAGCGACTCGCTTTCTGAAGCGATTTTTCCACATTCACCGCCCGATTCACTGGAGTACATTCTTTCTGAGTGTATTTCTCTGGATCATCTGGGCGAGCTATCGTGAGCAAGGGATCGAGGCCAATATCGTGCATTCCTTCGCCCTGCTCGCCAGTGCGATCTCTCTCTATCAGATCACCAATGCCGTCACCAAGGGAATGGCTGCTCCTCGAATCATCGGGGGTGGGATGCTTGTTATTCTAGGGCTCCACCTCATGGGCTGGCTCTCGCCTCTGCGTGAATGGCTCAGTAATGTCCAGTTTAGCATTGGTAGCTTGGAGGTGAATATTTGGAAGATCCTCTCGGGCATGTTTGCACTCTTTGTCTTTCTTTGGATCGTTGGGCTCTCCAATAAATTCATCACCCGCACAGTGCACCGGCAAAAGGCGATCCCTCCCTCCATCAAGGTGCTCATGATCAAGGCCTCTCGACTCCTTCTCTATGTCACCGCCTTCCTCTGGGCCTTGACCATCTCTGGAGTTCCTCTGGGTGGTCTCGCTGTATTCTCTGGTGCGCTGGGTTTAGGAATTGGCTTTGGTCTACAAAAGGTCATCTCTAACCTCGTCTCTGGAATCATCATTCTTATTGATAAGTCTATTAAACCCGGGGATGTCATTGAGATCAATGGAACCTATGGCTGGATTAATACACTCAACACTCGCTACGTCTCCGTTCTAACACGGGATAAAAAAGAAATCCTCATCCCCAACGAGGACTTTGTGACCAATAAAGTCGTCAACTGGTCATTCTCAGATACGGATGTTAGAATTCGCACAAAGATCGGTGTCGCATATAGCACAGACATTGAAAAAGCCATCCAGCTCTGCCAAGAGGCCGCAAGCAAGGCTACTCGTGTTCTCAAATCACCCCCGCCAGTCTGCTTGCTCACAGGGTTTGGGGACTCTTCGGTTGATCTTGATCTTCGCTTCTGGATCAATGACGCCAATCAAGGTGTCGGCAATATCCGCTCTGCTGTACTACTGGAGGTCTGGAAGCTATTTAAAGAACATAATATCACCATTCCCTTCCCCCAGCGAGAGATCACCGTTAAGCACCAAGGCACCCTCCCGCGTGAGTTCAACACCCATGAACAAAGCCACTCAAAACCTGACCACCAAGAACCTAACTAAGCATGCCCGCCCCCTCATACTCACCAGCTCCTCCGCGCACTTGGGCAGAAATCTCATTCTCCGCGCTCAAGCACAACTTCCACTGTGCCAGACAAGCATCTCATTGTCAGATCATGGCCGTGCTCAAAGCTGGCGCCTACGGTCATGGCATGGTGCCTGTGGCTAAGGCTCTGGAGAAAGAGGGACTTGAGTTCTTCGGTGTTGCCAGTGCTCTTGAGGCGAGAAAACTCACGCACGCAGGCATCAGCACTCGTATGTATTTGTTAGGTCCAACGACTGCCGAGGAAAGAGAGGAGATTGTCATCCATCAGTGGACACCGAGCCTCTCTAGTCTGGATGAAATCCAACACTTCAACCAACTCGCCGCCAAACACAACATCAAGCTCCGTGTCCATGTCACGCTAGACACCGGTATGGGACGAGGTGGGTTCCTACCAAAGGACTACCCAGAGGCGATTGCGACGATTCATAACCTTTCCCATCTAACACTAGAAGGAGTGGGCTCACACCTCCCCTCAGCAGATGAAGATCAAGTCTTCACACAGCAACAAATCCAACTCTTTGAACAAACTGTTAGTACTAGCCCTCCGCCCTATATTCATATCGCCAATAGTGCCGGCCTCCTGGACTACACATCGAATCTCTGCAATCTCGCGCGCCCAGGTCTAATGCTCTATGGCATCTCACCCACCCAGTCTCATCAAACATCCCTACGACCAGTGATGACCCTCAAGAGCAAGGTGTCGCTGGTTCGCACTCTACCCAAGGGGCATGGAATCTCTTATGGTAGAAGTACAATTCTTCCCCACGCTACCCGAGTCGCCACCATAGGGGCGGGCTATGGAGATGGCTACCCGAGAGCACTGTCTCTGAAGGGCGCGCAAGTTCTAATCCGTGGCGCTCGCTGCCCACTGTTAGGTCGAGTGACTATGGATCAAATCATGGTGGATGTCTCAGCCCTTCCTCTGTGTCAGGCCGGTGATGAGGTGGAGCTCTTTGGCCCTAATATCCTCGTGAGTGAGCTCGCGCAGAAGTCTAATCTCATTAGCTGGGAGATTCTAACAGGCATCACACCTAGAGTCACACGAGTGTATCTCTAGGTGTAGCTTTCACTTACTGCTTTCTGATGAAAACAACCCAGTCTTGGTCTTTCTGCGCTGGGGCGTCCCCTAGTGAGACAGCTTGGCCTCCAGTCACTGAGCGCACAGATCCATGCTGTAGTCCACCACCACTGCGTGGATTATACCATGAGACTGTGAATTGGCCTTCGTGATCACTGAGATTCAACTCGGTCGAGCCACCTTCTTTTAGATAGATGACAAATTCACCCGCCGCGTGGCTCAGGCACCAGCTCTCAGGGTGCGAACTCAATTCATTGTTAGAAATCATGTCATAGAATGGCACTTCATTTTTTGTGAAGAATTCTAAGGCGACGCGGCAGACATCCCAGAAACCATCACGAGAGCGGTAGTCCTGACAGGTCAAATCAGAGTGCGCATGCTTGTAGCCGAAGTAAAACTCCACTCCTGCACCTCCCGCCATGATGGTTCCCCAGAGCGCGTTTTTGCGCGCATCAATCCAGCTATTCCCCTCGTCCCCTGCTGGTCGTAGTGCCTTCTGTGCGTCTCCCGGTTCATCGCAGGACACCACCCACGGTTTTCCAGCTTGCTTCGAGGCTGTGACCCATTTTTTAATATCACGGTAGACATTTCTAAAGTCCACGTGTGAGGTCTGCACCGACGCGCCTGTTAGATCTGATTTCCCACCTAACATGGGCTCATAGGCCTCTGCTTGGCGGTCAGGGTAGGAATGAATCACTACTAGGTGATTGTAGGGATCCATCTCTTTAAAGTAAGTCGCCATAGCGCGCTTATTCATCACAGTTTGCTCGTCATTCTCTTCTCCGAGGTTCCAGTTGAGTGCGAGATGGTGGGAGAAGCGCGCTATGAGTTCTCTATAATAGAGTTTACGCTCTCTACCTAGAGCACCTCCATCCATTCTCATCTCATTCTCTGTCTCCTGAGTTTTAAAATGCAAATAGAGGCCTTGTGTTCCGGCATATTCAAAGACCCTTTCCCACTGAGCCATCTTGGACACATCAAAGCGGTCTCTGTGGACAACGCCCTCAGACCAGCGGCGATCATCAGCCACATTCTCATAGTCTTCCACAGTACCCACTAAGCGATGTGGGAAAACATTATCATCATCACCATCTAGGCTAAATGTGAGGAAAGAAAAGACATTGAGCCCCTTACTGGCTAAATAGTGTACAGCCCCGAGTATCTCTGAGCCTTTGCCCCCATCCCAGGTGTATTGGCCAGCTTCTTGCGCGACAAAGTCCTGCTGGTGGGCTGACCATGATTTCCTGAGATTACTCTGCTTCTTGCGGTCATTGGGAGTCGCATCGAAGTCGTCATACGCCAGAAAGTTCTCTGGTGCATCTGGTCCAGCTTTGAGGAAATATTCCTTTGTCCCCTCAAACTGCAAATGATGCTTACCGACATAACTGAGTCTCCCCTTTGAGCGGAAGTCTCTCCCAGTCTTATCACTAGCTTCTATGCTAAATTGACCTCTATCTCCATCGAAGAATCCCGCAGAGGGCGATTTCTTTGAACGCTTAAGTACGGCGATGTCTGTCCCTTTCTTAAAGCTCACCCGGTACCCCCACTCACCTGTCCTATCTGGGGCAAAGTGAGCGCGCCACACATTACCAGAGTCCGCATGCGTATTGGCACTATCGCCATCTGCCGCATAATAGCCAGGCACCACATAGCGCGTGCCAGATTCTTTATGGCGAAACTCCACATCGAGTCGATAATCAAGAAAAGGATTCAGTACAGCAGTCTCAGAACTAGCAGGCCCCTCCCAGCTTAGTGTGACCTTATGCCACTGGCGCAGCTCCCCTGTGAGTGCGCCCTCAGACTCTCTCTCTTTTACCTTTGAGGCCTCTAAAGATAAGTCCTGCGCATCCTCCACAGAGACATCTTTATGACGAAATAAAATACGATTCACTTTAAACTTCGCCGAGCGCCCCGACAGTGTGAATTGATAGACCTCCCCTGCTTTAAAGTGGTACACAGCCACGCGCTTATTGTTATGCCCCCCGGGGTCAAGACGATTCCCCGAAGCCCAGACAAAGGCGTGATCATCCCCCCCATAGAACTTCGTGTGCTCACGCAGCATACTCAGTGGCGCATCATCGCCATGAGAGCTACCTTTCTTTGGCCCTGCGCCGAAATTCCCTCTCACGCGCACATAGCCGTCATTGGCCACATCGTGGCGCTCTTTGCCTTTGATCACTACGGTTTCTCGCGCGCAGTGCAGGTGAAGATAATACAGTCCTTCTTTATGAATCTTAAAGCTATAGTTTTGTGGTGCTTTAGGTGGCCCAGAGACTGGACTCTTACCTTGATACTCGATGTAACCTGTACCAGTAAACCCTTCTATCTGCGTTTTGGTTTCCCATAATCCCTGTGCTGATGATGAGTCTTCTGCCTCTATGATCACCAGGCCATCAGACTCCTGATAAATCGACTCTGCTTGAAAAAACGCTTGCGAAGGCTCTTGAGAAAAGACTTGGGGAAGACTGATTACGGCGACTAACAGCAGCCCAAGAAACCAATATCTTTGACTCATTTTCTGGTTTTTATACCTCATTCTATGAGGCAAGCATATTTCCTAGCTCCTGTGTATCTCTTTTTTTCATCCCAATTTTCTTTACCCCCCTCCATACATTAGGAGAGTGCAGTCAGAGAAGGTCACGGAATCCACAAAACAACTTCGAGTGCTCTGGCGGGAAATCGGGCAGTGGTGTCTTATCATCCATAAATGCGCGACAGATTTCAAAGAACTGCTCGGGGGTCTTCGCGCGGCGAATTTGGTACTCAAATTCGGCGTCCAGTCCTTGAGAAATATACACCATGTACTTTTTCATCTTATTCACGTGCTTGCTGGGATCAAAGACTTTCCACGCAGCTGCTGTTGTCTCAAAAAGCACTTCCACATATTCTAACAAATCTAGGCGTGTGATCTGCTTTGGCTCTTTCCCCTCATAGCTATCTCTAATCTGCTGGAAGATCCACGGATGCCGAATCGCCCCCCGGCCTATCATCAGTCCCGCCGCCCCCGTGTGTGCGTGATAGGCTCTCGCTGTTGAGACATCCACCATATTCCCATTGGCAATCACAGGACAGGGCAGACTCTCCACAGCACGGCGGACACAATCATGGTGCACAGGTGTCTGGTAGCGCTCTTTGACCGTGCGTCCATGAATTGTTAGAGCGTCAATCGCATGCTTAGAAAATACCTCCAGAAGCCTTTCAAACTCATCGATCGAGTGGAATCCCACTCTCGTTTTCACTGTAAATCGCCCACTCACGGCCTCTCGCAGTGCGGCTAAGATCTCATCCATCCGCTCTGGTATTCGCAGTAATCCACCACCAGCGTCCTTGCGGCACACCACGGGTGCGGGACAGCCCAGATTAAGATCGATCCCTGCGACTGGGTACTGCTCTAGCTGCTTGGCCACGCGCACGAGAGCATCAATGTCTTGGCCGATGAGCTGGGCGAACACTGGCCTTCCAGTTTCATTCTCCGTGATGGATTTGAGAATATGTTTCTCGATTTGATAATGACCATGCACACGAAAGTATTCTGTCACAAAATAGTCCGGAGCGCCGAACTCAGCCACGACTTTCATAAACGCCGCGTCAGTCACATCCTGCATTGGCGCCAAGACCAGAGCGGGGCGATGCTTGGGTAAAATCTCATGCACTCCTCTGTGCTAGCCTGCTTACTCTGCGCTCTCAACTCTTTATTCTTCTGCTAGTTCGTTTTTTAAGGGCAACACAGAGAGGAAGAAAATCGGTGGTGTTTTCAGAAATGAGGTTATCGGAGGTGTCCTTAAGGTAGTATTAAGTCTTGATTCTTCGGTGCCTAAAGCCTACTCCCATACGCATGGCTGAATCACAAAACGCGGACCTCCTGGCGGTGGACACTGCTGCTCTCGCAGCAAGACTGTCCGATCTCAGGGGGTATCTTTGACACGCCTAAACTCGAAGCCCAGCTCCATGATCTCGAGAAAAAAATGGAGTCACCTGACTTCTGGAATCACCAGTCCAAGGCGCAAGAAACTCTCAGCCAGGCGAATCAAATCAAGCGAAAGCTCCACCCCTTCCTCGAGCTAGTCCAGCGCCATGAGGATCTCGAGATTCTACTCGAACTTGCCGAAGAGGCAGATGATGACACCTCACGCCGCGAGGCCCAAGAAGAGCACCTAGCCATTCTCAAAGAACTAGAGAGCTTCGAGCTCATTACACTACTGGATCGCCCTAATGACGCCAGCAGCGCCTACCTTTCTATCAACGCGGGAGCGGGGGGTACTGAAGCCTGCGACTGGGCAGAAATGCTCCTTCGCATGTATTCACGCTGGGCAGAGCGCCAAGGCTATAGCGTCAGCGCGGTGGACTACCAAGAAGGTGACGGTGCTGGCTGTAGTAAGGCCACAATACACATCTCTGGTGAATACGCCTACGGCTACCTTAAGAATGAACGAGGTGTACACCGCTTAGTTCGGATTTCTCCCTTCGACTCCGCAGGGAAGCGCCACACGTCCTTTTCCTCCGTGGACGTCACCCCGGAGATGGATCAATCCATACAAATTGATATTAACCCAGCGGACGTCGATATTCAGACCGCACGCTCAGGTGGTGCTGGTGGTCAGAATGTGAATAAAGTGGAGACCGCTGTCATCCTCAAACACAAGCCCACAGGCATCATCATTCGCTGCACTCAAGAGCGCTCCCAGCTGCGCAACCGCGAGCTCGCCATGGAGCTACTCAAGGCTAAGCTCTTCCAGATCGAGGAAGACAAACAAAAGGCCGACTCTGAGAAATCCTACGGAGAAAAAGGTGACATCGCCTGGGGGAACCAAATTCGCTCCTATGTCTTCCAGCCATACCAAATGGTCAAAGATCTCAGAACCAGTGAAGAGACTGCGAATATCCAGAACGTGATGGATGGTGAAATCACCCCTTTTATCGAGGCGATGCTCAGAAAACGCTAACGCGATTTTCCATCTATTGCGCGACTGACTCTATTTCCAATCGCTTAAACTAGAACATTGCTCTTTTTTGGAGCTCTCATTGGCATTACATACATTTTATGAAATATTGGTTGTTATCTATTTTCGTGCTTCTCACTTCTCCCGTCTGGTGTCAGCAAATCGATCCAGCTGTCGCCCTTCGTAAAAAAAACTTCCAAGTTGAATCCGTCATTGCTCCTATTCTCAGAGAAAAAGCAGCCCCCCCCATCTGGCAGGGCCTCACTAAGCTGCACTTACCCATCACCACTCACTCAGAGAAGGCCCGCACCCATGTTAGACAAGGCTTCGCCCTACTCCACGCTTCATGGGACTTCGAGGCTTATCGACATTTCTGCCAAGCCGCCAAAGAAGATGACACCTGTCTGATGGCCTACGTTGGCATTGCTCTATCCTTAGTCTCTCCCACGCACGAATTCTTTAATCAACGTAATTTCGCGATTGAGCGAATGCTAGACCTCGCTGAGCATAAAGAGGAGGAAGAATTCTATTTCCCAGAGCCAGAGAGAGGTTATGCCTTTGGTACTGGCGTTCTTCTAACAAATGGATTACAGAATGGACTACAGGCATTTCAAGCACTCACCGAGCGCTATCCAAATGATATTCAAGCTGCCGCTCTCACAGCCTTCATGAATCGCGGCGGCTATGATGCGATAGGCCTACCCACTCCGAAGCAAACAGCCGCTATAGCTACTCTAAAACAACTCAAACTAGACTACCCAAAACACACTTCTGTCCTCCACTTCTGGCTCATGCTCCACGCCGAAGCACCAGCCCAAAGGACAGAGCTCAGCGCATTCCTACCCGATGCTCGCTCACTCGTCGAGATGGCTCCTGAGTTACCCACAGCACACTACCTGCAAGGGCATTTCCAATTCCGCTGCGGACACCTAAATGAAGCGCAAACATCCTTCCGCACAGCGATCAAACTCTATGCAAAGTGGCAGCAAGACCACAGCATCCCCCTTTCTGACTGTGATGGTCTGATCAAAGCCAGACTCTATCTCGCTCACACTCTCTACGCTCAAGGGGAATTTGATGCTGCACTCAAGGAAGCGCAGATACTGGCTCTTCTACCGATCAACTCCAAGCGCCCCCACTCCGCTGTGTCTAAACTACTCCTCTGGGAGGCAAAAACCCTCCCCGCCAAGCTCTATTACTCGCGAGGAGTGGAGAATGATCTCGCGAAAGCCCAAGAACTCATGCCCTCAAAAAAAGACATTCTCAGCTGGCTACCTCACTCACCAGCACCACTCCAGTACGAGGGAATTCACCTCTACCTCGCTGCGCGCAGAGCCCTCGAAGCCAAACAAACAGAGACAACTCTGGAGCTACAGAACCGATTAAGCAAGTCACTCATCGAGTACAAAGAGGCGGGTAAGCAAGTCATTAAATCCTCCGAATACTCCGAGTACCTCAGAGGTCATCAGCACCTCTCTATTCTCAACCTCGAACTCTCTGGCCTCATTACTGAGAGTACGATCGGTAGTGCTAACTGGTATTCATCTGCCGCAGAATACCAAAAACCCAGTAGTAACCTCATGCCACCAGCGGAGCTCTACCCCATGGAGCTACGCCTCGCAGAATACTATCTCTCCCAAGATAAAAAAGAACTCGCCATGCAAGCCCTTGAGCAAGCCCAGCGACGCAGGCCAGGGCACTTCGCACTCATAGCCCTGAGAGAAAAACTCCAATAATTCTCACCCTTCTTGCCTTCTCGTACCTCTTACTTTCTGTCTCTATCTCACTATGCACCCACTTTTAGAAAAGGCACGCCTCTATGGCATCGTGGATCTCGGCTATATCTCCCCTGATTCTGTTTCTTCAGCCACCAAGGAGCTCTTAGCGGGTGGTGCCGACATTCTCCAGCTCCGTGCAAAAAACACCCCCCTTGATCTTACAGAGGCGCTCGCCGCTGAGATCCAGCCTCTCTGTCAAGAAGCGGGCATTCCCTTTATTCTCAACGACCATTGTGAACTCGCCGCCAAGCTCGGCGTCGACGGCCTCCATATTGGCCAAGACGACGGCAGCCTCGCGGAAGCCAGAGCACTGATTGGCCCCTCCATGATTCTTGGCCGCTCCACCCACTCTCTAGAGCAGGCAAAACAAGCACTCCGAGACGGCTTCGACTACATCGGCTATGGCCCACTCTTCCCGACTCCCACAAAACTAGGCCGCCCAGCAATCGGCTTAAAAGAGGTAAAAGACATGCAGCGTCTTGTCGGAAGCCAGCTGCCGGCCTTTTGTATCGGTGGCATCACCCGAGATAATCTCCAGAGCATTATCACGGCGGGGGCGCGTCGCGCGGTGATTGTCTCAGACCTTTTAACATCTCAGGATATTTCTCAGGCCACTGGTAGCGCCAAACTCATTCTTAATCAAACCACACTAACAAACTAATATTATGTCCGTCATCGTCGGAGGCACCATTGCCATTGATAACGTCAAAACACCCACTGCTGAAGCCACTCAACTCCTCGGCGGCTCAGCCTCATATGCCTCTCTTTCTGCGAGCTTTTACAGTAAAGATGTCCGCCTAGTGGGCATCATCGGCCACGACTACCCCCAGCAGCACCTCGACATGCTAGAGCAGCATAATATTTCCCTCGCAGGAGTGGAGCGCTCACAGAAAGAATCCTTCACTTGGAGTGGTGAATACATGGAAAACATGAATGACCGCGAGACCCACGCTGTCGCCCTCAATGTGCTCGAAGACTGGACCGTGAAGATTCCCGCAAGTATAGCCGACTCAGAAATAATCGTGCTTGCCAATATGTCACCTGATAATCAACTCCAGATGCTCGCAGGCTGCAGTGCTCCATCTCGCTTCGTGATTGCTGACACCATGGATCTCTGGATTGATATCGCCAAGGAAAGACTCCACGAAGTGCTTCAGCAAATCGACCTCCTCGTTCTCAATGACTCAGAGGCTAAGATTCTCGCAGGCACCTCCAATATCATTGAGGCAGGTGAGATCCTACGCGCTAAGGGCCCGCGCTACGTGATCATTAAACTGGGTGAATTCGGCGCGACTCTCTTTGGCCCTGACGACCAGATCTTCCGCTGCCCAGCATGGCCTCTTAGAGAACTCAAAGACCCCACCGGTGCAGGGGATAGCTTCCTGGGTGCCATGGCGGGTTACCTTGATGGTCAGTCAGAAATCACCTTCTCTGATCTACGCCAAGGAGTTGTCAAAGGAACCATTGCTGCCAGCTTCACCTGTGAGGCCTTCTCCACACAGAGGCTCCAGAATACGACTCCAAGCGAGCTTGAGGAGCGCCAAGCTAAGCTTTTTGAAATGACCCAATGGTCCTAGAGAAATAGCATTGCCAAGTCATTGGCGAGCAGTAGTCTATCAACGTGCAAAATTCAGCCTCATCAGCCACTGCATGGGACGGCTATGTCTGCCCAAAATGCCGTTTTGTCTTCCGAATCCAACGAGGACAAAACGGAGAGGGAACCGTCTGCCCAAGTTGTCAGAATTTGCTACGTGTTCCCCATCTTGGCGAGGTGACCCCAGCCCCTCTCCCTAGTAGCAAAGAGTACCAAAACCTAGAGAACATTGCAGAATCCTCAGCACAGACTTCTTCCAGAAATTCTCGCAAAAAACACAGCGAACAAGCCTGGGAGAAGCAAGGATCAGAGGTCGATATAGCACTCGCAAAAACCGAAGGCCTCCCGTGGATCTGGATCGCCCCGTTCACACTCTTAGCCTGCGGTATCATTGGACTCTTAGGCTGGTACACACTCGCTGAACCCCCTGAGCCAGCCACACCGCCAAAAGCGACCCAGCTCGCCAAGAAAGACACTAAGATCACAGAACCCACACCCTCTAGTGAGGAAACAAACCTCAATGTATTTCAGTACAATACAAATCGCGATGAACCGATTCTGCTAGCACTTTTTAAAGCATTCGTAACCGCTAAAGAACCTCAGGACCTAAACGCCATAATCCGCCCAACAGATCTCATGGAAGAGCTATGGGAGACCCTTCATGAACCAGCCAACCAAAGAGCTCCTGTCGCATCACTAAACAGCGTCTCTGGTGTCATTGGCCTTCCCAACTGGATTGTCTGCACACTAATCGATAAGAACCATAAGCAGCGGATTTATTTTGTGGAACACAGTAACGGAGAATTTCTCATCGATCTTGAGAGCTCACTGGGCCGAAGTGACATGGATTGGGAAAATTTCAAAACCTCCAAAACATCCACCCCCACCTGGATGCGAGCCACCTGCTCACCTGCCTACTACTTCAACTATGACTTATTTGATGAAAAAACTTATCGCTGCGTGCGCCTTGAGAGCCCTGATCAGCAGCACGTCCTCTACGGCTATGTCCCGGTGACTAGCCCTTTGGTCACACAACTACTTCCACTATTTTCGGAATACAATCGAACCTTAGCTATCGTCTCCGTTCACTTTCCTGAAGACCCTTCTAGCCCAGACCAAGTTTATATCAAAGATGTCAAAGGTCACGGCTGGATAGCTCCTTAATTTCACTAACAAAATCTAACATTATGAATTCATCCGACGCCGCCAGCACCTACAGTAAAGCGCTCCAAATTAACCTAGACCCTTCCAAGTACGGAGCCTTTGCTGAGATCGGTGCTGGCCAAGAAGTCGCCAATTGGTTCTTTCGAGCCTCGGCAACAGCGGGAACTATGGCAAAAGCCACTTCTGCTTATGACATGACAATGAGTGATGAGATCTATGGCAAGGCCAAGCGCTATGTCTCGCGTGAGCGCCTCATCGCGATGCTCGATCACGAATACTCTCTACTAGAGCAAAGACTCTCCGAGGAGCGCGGCGAGAAGTCCACCTTCTTTGCCTACTGTAATACTGTGCGAGCACGAGGCTACAAGGACACCGGGGAGTGTCACGGCTGGATGGGCATTCGCCTACAGCTCAAACCAGGCGGGCCAGCCTCTAACATCCTCATGCATGTCCGATTACTGGATAAGGAAAATGTCGACCAAATGGACGCCCTAGGCACTCTGGGCGTGAACTTAATTTATGCCGCTTTCTTCCACCGCAATAACTTGCAGAACTTCGTGGAATCTCTCGTTGATAACATCAAACCCGGTAGTGTTGAGGTCGACATGTTGAAATTCCGTGGTGAGGGCTTCCGCTACGTCGACAACCGCTTATGCACTCTCCAGCTTGTTCAGAGTGGCCTAACAGATGCCGCCATGTTCTTACCGGATGGAGAAGTCGTCCAGCCTGCAGAAGCTCTCTACAAGCGCCCTATCTCTCTGATTCGCGGCAGCTTTGACCCAGTCACCCACCTTCACCTAGACATGCTTCGCCAGACCAGAGAGAGCTTCCGTGCAGAGCTCACTGAGCAGCAACAAGAAGACGCCATAGAAATCTGTGAGATCTCCATGAATAACACCCTCAGAGATAAAGGTGAAGACGTCGACCACGTCGAATTTCTTGACCGCGTGGGCGCTCTCCAAGCACTCGGCAAAACTGTTCTCATCTCTCGCTGTTTTGAGTTCCACAGAATTGCCGCTTACCTCAGCCGCTACACCAGTGGCCCCATTGGCATCGTTCTTAGTATCGGCCTTCTCAATGAACTATTTAAAGAAAAATGGTCGCAGAATCTAGCAGGTGGTATTCTTGAGTCCTTTGGTCGCTTATTTAAGCACGAGCTCTCACTCTACGTCTACCCCTGGAAGAACCGAAATACAGGTGAGCTCGTCACTGCTGAGAACTTTACTGTGGCAGAAAGCTCCAGCCACCTCTATCGCCATTTTCTAGAAAACAATATGATTCGCTCCCTAGAGTGTAGTGATGAAACTCTCCTCACTCACACGAGTCGTGATATCCAACGATTGATTTTATCTGGCAATGACAGCTGGAAGCAGCATGTCCCGAAAGAAGCGCACAAAGCCGCCAAACATAAGGCCCAAACGCAGGGCTAACTCGTTCCCCACCATGCAGCCATCTCCACCAAACACATCTCCCCAAGATATTCGCGCCGTACTTCACTACGTTCCGCAGTTCATTGGCCGTGTTTTTGTCGTGGAGCTAGACTGGTCATATCTACCGCAGACAGCGAAGGCAGAACTCATGATGGATCTCTGCGCACTCCAGTCTATAGGTGTTCGCTTACTCCTCAGCGTCGAGCACAGCTCTGTCTCTGATCTCACGGAGTGGAGCACAGAGTTAGAATTTAAAATGGCACAGCCCCCACTAACAATGAACACAGAGCTTGCGCAAGTGGATCTCATTCTCCAGCGAGGACAAGCCTGTCTTATGGATCGTGGAGAGCAGCCTTGTCTCAACCCAAGGGCCATTACGATCGCCAATCACATTGGCGCCACAAAGCTCATTACGCTCAATCATTGCAAAAACATCGCTCCAGGCGCGAGCTCACTGGGAGCCATTGCACTCAGTGAACTGGTAAAGCGAGATAGTCCGCAACCAGAAATTATCCAGCGAGCGCAGCGAGCCTGTGAGCAAGGTATGGAGCGAGTTCACATCCTCAATGCACAAATACCAGGTGTCTTCCTTGATGAACTCTTCTCCAATGAAGGGGCTGGCACCATGATTCACAAGGATAGCTACCAGCAAATCCGACCACTCCGAGAAGAAGACATTCCCGAGTTACTCGGCATGATTGGCAGATCTGTTAGAAATTCTCATCTTGTCCCAAGAAACTACGAAGCAATACAAAGCCAGCTTACTCACTACCATGTGATATGCCTAGATGACCATGTCGTAGGCTCCATAGCCCTTCACCCATACAGCTGTGAGAACCAAGCCGAGATCGCCTGCCTCTATGTGAAGCACTCCCATGAGTCTCGTGGCTATGGTGCAGCCTTAGTCACCCACGCCACAGAACTCGCGATCAAAGCCGGCTACCAGAGAGTCTTTGCCCTGACTAATCGCGCCGCTGACTTCTTTCTGAAACTCGGCTTCCAACAATCCACTCAGCTCCCTACAATTCGCCGCCAACAGCTCGATAACAGCGGCAGGGATTCCGCGATTTTTGAGAAGCAGCTCTAGAGCCTATCTGACCATTTCACTTCGAGAACCAGCTCCATATTCTCACCCTAGTGACGGCTTAGAATATTGGTTTTGACTCATGCGGCTTCGCTGAATTTTGCTTTTGCTCGCTCATCAGATACGCTATTTCAAGGTCTATGAGCATCTCCATCAAAGACTATGAAAAGCTAGGCGCTTTCTATCTGGGAAAAGAATACGATCAACAAACCAAATCCCTCCAGGAAGATCTCCTGCTCTATGACTCCAAAGACCTCGTCACCCACGGTGTGGTGCTTGGGATGACAGGATCTGGTAAGACAGGGCTCTGCCTCTCCATTCTCGAAGAAGCGGCTATGGATAATATCCCAGCCATTGTCATTGACCCTAAGGGCGACATTGCCAACCTCATGCTGGCATTCCCAGATCTTGCGCCAGAAGATTTCCAACCATGGATCAATGAAGACGATGCTCGCAAGAATAACCAAAGCCCACAAGAATACGCCACCCAGACTGCGAAAAATTGGCAAGAAGGCCTCCAATCATGGGGGCAAGATAAGGCCCGCATCCAGACATTCCGCGATAAGGTGGATATCAACCTATTCACTCCAGGTTCTAAAGCAGGTATTCCCGTCTCCATTCTCAGCTCACTAGTCTGCCCTGCGGCCAAAGTCCTCGATGACTCCGAACTCCTCGGTGATCATATCGAGAGCACAGTGAGCTCACTCTTGTCTTTGTTAGACTTAAATACTGATACCATGCAGAGTGAGGAAGCAGTATTACTCTCTAATATTTTCCAGTACTGCTGGCAGCGCCAAGAAGACCTCACACTGGAGAATCTCATCCGCTTTATCCAGAAGCCGCCGTTTCGTAAAATCGGCATCATTGATCTTGAGACTTTCTACCCGCCAAAGAAACGCCAAGACCTCGCCCTCAAATTCAATGCCCTCCTTGCCTCCCCAAGCTTCTCCGCTTGGCTAGAAGGCCCTTCTTTAGACATTCACAACATGCTCTATCAAGAGAATGGTAAGGCGAGAGTCTCTATCTTCTCCATAGCTCACCTCAGTGAGAGTGAGCGGATGTTTTTCCTCACGATCCTTCTGAATCAAATGGTCGGCTGGATGCGTGAGCAGAGTGGCACCAGTAGTTTACGAGCACTTCTCTATATGGATGAAATCTATGGTTTCCTGCCCCCCACAGCGAACCCTCCGAGTAAAAAGCCCCTACTCACTATGCTCAAGCAAGGTCGTGCTTACGGTCTAGGTTGCTTACTCGCGACCCAGAACCCCGTCGACCTCGATTACAAAGCCCTCTCTAACATAGGCACTTGGTGGCTAGGCAGACTCCAGACTGAGCGTGATAAAAAGCGAGTGCTCGATGGTCTGGAAGGTGCCGCTTCTTCCCAAGAAGGACACTTTGATCGAAAGGCCACAGAAGAGCTCCTCGCAGGACTAAACAGCCGCGTCTTCCTGATGAATAACATCCACGAAGATGCTCCCGTTGTCTTCCATGTTCGCTGGGTGATGAGCTACCTACGAGGCCCTCTAACAAGAAGCCAAATTAAAGTCCTCATGGATCCCAAAAGAGCAGCCTTCCAACCCAAGCCCATAGCCAAAAAAGCCACCTCTGGCATGTCAATGTCAGCAGCGGCACCTGAGACCCCAAAGAACCCAAGACCAATGGTTGGAGATGGTATTGAGGAATACTTCGCCCCGATCGCAGGTGAAACGGAGGCTATCACCTATCAGCCCCACCTCCTGCGTGAAGCAGAAGTCTACTTTAGCTCCACAAAAGCCAAGCTCGATAGTTCACGTAGCCTGCTTCTCATCCACCCCATGGAAGACTCCGGTGTCGACTGGCAAGCAGAACTCAACTACCAGCCCCAGACACACAACCTCCTCTCCCAGCCAGAAGAGAACGTCAACTTCGCTGACCTGCCAAGCTATGCGATGAATGCGAAGAACTACAAGATCGTTCACGATGAATTCGAGGACTGGATCTACCGTAATGAACGCGCCGAGATCCTCTACAGCCCTCTGCTAAAACAATACTCGAAGATGGATGAAACAGAGTCCCAGTTCCGCTCACGTATCGTCCAGCAAGCGCGTGAAACACGCGATGAAGCACTCGATGACTTCCGCACAAAGATGCAGAAGAAAATCAACTCCAAGCAGGGGCAGCTCGCCCGTGCTCTGGAAGCACTCAGTCGTGAGGAGTCTCAGGCAGATAGCGCCAAGCTCCAAGCAGGTATGTCAATACTTGGAGCTGTCGTGGGCCTCTTTGCAGGTAAACGTAAACTCTCAGCGACCAATATCCGCCGAGGCCGCAGCTCCCTCAACTCCACAAGTCGCGCCATGCAGCAGCGCCACGATGTAAAAATCGCTGGCATGAAAGCAGAAGACCTCAGAGCCGAGATCACCGAACTCGAACTAGAAATGCACGAAG
The DNA here is from genome assembly GCA_937928735.1 of uncultured Verrucomicrobiales bacterium. Classification (GTDB taxonomy): domain Bacteria; phylum Verrucomicrobiota; class Verrucomicrobiia; order Verrucomicrobiales; family Akkermansiaceae; genus Rubritalea. Next base: position 43,634 of record CALFVF010000027.1, read on the forward strand.
AGAGTCGTGAGTTAGAAGCCAAGTATGACCCCTTAGACATTCCTTTAGAAACGATCAGCGTAAAACCTTACAAGAAAGATATCCAAATAGAAACTGTCGCCTTAATCTGGCTACCCTACAACACCCACGGTCAGCTAGTGGCTAATTCAAAAAGTCTTAGTAAACGCGCAACAGGTAACACTAACAGCATTTCTGGAGGCATGGGTTAAGAGACTAAACTCCACCCTGACCGTAGTAGGCATTCTTACCATGCTTGCGCTGGTAATGCTGGTCGAGGATGTGCTGAGGTATAGCTTCTAGAGAAGGGTCGAGACGGTAGGAGTCTAGCGCCATTCGGCAACACATCTCTAACGCTACGCTGTTATCCACAGCTTTCGCAGCTGTTTTCCCCCAAGTGAATGGCGCATGGTGGTGCAAGAGCACAGCTGGCATTTCGATAGGGTTCAGACTTAACTCCTCAAAGCGCTCCACTATACTCACGCCTGTGGCGTGTTCGTAGTCTTCTTGTACTTCCTCTGCGGTAAGTGCGCGGGCTACGGGTACAGTACCGTAGAAGTGATCCGCATGTGTGGTGCCCAGACATGGTAGGCCTTTGCCAGCCTGAGAGAATGCTGTGGCACTCGGGCTGTGGGTGTGCACCACAGCTCCCACTCCTTCAAACTTTCGATAAATTTCGAGGTGTGTTTTCGTGTCAGAGGATGGGCGTAGTTCACCTTCGACAACATTCCCTGCTAGATCAAGAACCACGAGGTTTTCCGAAGTCAGGTCTTCATAAGGAACGCCACTCGGCTTGATCGCAATCAGGCCTGTCTGGCGATCTATCGCACTGACATTGCCCCAGGTCAGCGCCACTAGGCCTGAGCTCACTAGACGCTTATTGGCTTCAACCACTTCTTGCTTTAACTCTCTCGTCATTTTCTCAGCTCTCAATTCTATTTTCTATGCCACTCACTAGGTGCACGAAGCCTACACGGCCTTGCGCTGCTGATCTCTCAGATCCATGAGTTTCTTCATCACATGCTCGAGTGAACCTTCTCGGCCTGTCGCGCCAAAGGCATCGTGGAGGTCAGAGTATAAGGCTAAGAGCTGCTGATAGATCGCATGGTTCTCAGCAATTGGTTCATAGACTTTATCCGAGTAAGTCACGACTTTCTCCTGTAAATCTGTTAGCTGGCCTTCTCCTGCGGCAACTGCGGCAAAGAGCGCCGCCCCCATGGCACAAGTCTGCTCACAGTCAGAGACCTTCATGGGCTTGCCAATCACATCGGCATAGATCTGCATGAGGGTCTCATTCTTGAGAGATAGACCACCTGTATTAATCACCTCATTCACAGCGACTCCGTATTCTTCAATTCGGCGAATAATCGTATAAGCACCAAAGGCTGTCGCCTCAATGTAGGCGCGGTAGATCTCATGCGCTTGCGTGTGCAGGGTCTGGCCGAGCATGAGGCCTGAGAGTCTAACATCTGTGAGAACCGTACGGTTTCCATTGTTCCAGTCTAGTGCGAGAAGACCAGATTCTCCGGGTTTCATCTCAGCGATTTTCGCACCCATATTAGCGAACTTTTCATCTGCACTCGCGCCATAGCTCTCTGGTACGATATGGTGCACCATCCAGAGAAAGAGGTCACCGACAGCTGACTGCCCAGCTTCCACGCCGATGAGACCTGGCACAACCGACGAATCCACCTGGCCACAGAGGCCTGGCACATCAGCGATACCTTCATCTGCCACGGTGATGTCACAAGTGGAAGTTCCTAACACCTTCACTAGTGTCCCCTTCTTCACACCGGCACCCACGGCTCCCATATGGCAATCAAAGGCTCCTACAGCAATAGCAATGCCTGCGGGTAAACCTAGCTTCTGCGCCCAAGCGCCACTGAGGCGCCCAGCTAGCTGGTCGGAAGCATGTGCTGTTTGATAGAGTCTAGCGCGTAGTGCTGCTAACTCAGGATCGAGTTTTTCAAGAAATTCCTCATCTGGTAGACCACCCCACTGCGCATTGTACATCGCCTTATGACCTGCGGCACAGATCGAGCGCTTGAGAGTGAGTGGGTTCGTGTCTCCCGCGAGTTCTGCTGTGAGCCAGTCACAGTGTTCGACAAAGGAATAGGATGCCTCATAGACGGCTGCATCAATGCGTTTGATATGGAGGATTTTTGACCACCACCATTCCGAAGAATACGTTCCCCCACACTTCGCTAGGTACTGGGGACGCATCTCACCTGCGAGACGAGTGATTTCCTCCGCTTCTTCATACGCGGTGTGATCTTTCCACAGCCAGACTTGAGCATTGAGGTTATCCGAAAATTCTTCTTTCAGCGCAAGTGGCAAGCCAGATTCATCCACTGGTATGACGGTAGAACCCGTCGTATCGACGCCAATACCCACCACATCCGCAGGGTCAAAGTCGGCACGCTTGGCCTTCGCCTGCGCGAGGGCGGCTTTGATAATCACCTCACAGCCATCGAGGTAGTCCTGTGGATTCTGACGCGCTACATTCGGGTCAGACGGGTCTGTGAGAATACCCAGTGTTCCCGAGGGGTAGGCGAACACTTCCGAACCTAATTCCTCCCCTGTCGAAAGGTCGATGAGTAAGGAGCGGCAAGAATTTGTCCCGTAGTCGAGACCTATGGCGTATTTCATCAGTATAAATTATAAGTTATTGTAATTATTATCAAAGTATAAGAGCGAACAATTTTTTCCATCATCTTCTCTGCCAACTGGATCTATTCAGACCTATCAGGCTAATCAGACTCTGCTCACTCTATCCTTCTTTCTCTCACCCCTCTCTCAGGAGTGTATGGCTCAGCTCTAGACCACTAAGCTGTGACTCCCTTCGCAAAGGTGACTATGCGCTGATTAAAGTCTTCGAGGTTTTCAAAATGGAATCCATGTCCAGCATCTGGGTAGAGGAATAATTCACTATTTGGCAGTGCCGCGTGAATTTCCTCCGCCATCCAGCGAGGCGTGAAGACATCATTCTCCCCACCTATGACAAGAGTCGGGATCTGTAGATTTGGTAGCGCTTCGATCGTATTGTGGCTCACACAGGCAGCGCACTGCCCCTCGAGTCCGTGTAGTGGCTGCGGGTTCTGATCTGCTGCTGCACTCTCACGCCCTTCTAACATACTTGCGTGGAACTCAGGATCATCCCAGCTCTTCTTATCAAAAATCAGCAGCTGAATATACTGCATGAAGTCCTCTGGGCGGTAGTGCGCCTTCGCAAGAAGAATGTTAGAAAATACGGCTTTCGCCTGCTGATCACAGCGCGCCCATGAGCACATGAGAGTCAAGCTCTTCACCTTCTCTGGATGGCGCAGGCCAAGCTGCTGCGCGATAATACTACCCATCGAGCAGCCCACAACATGCACCTTCTCATAGCCCAGATGGTCGATCAGATTCGCATAATCATCTGCCATCATCGCTGAGGTGTAGTCCCCTGTCGGCTTATCACTGAGTCCTACCCCGCGATTGTCTGGCGTGATGCACTCGAAATGCTTTTGCCATTCCTCGACATGATCATCCCATACAGCTCCGGGAGCTGTGATTCCCATAATGCAAACCATAGGTTCGCCCTCACCACGCACTTCATAGTGCATGGTAAAATCATCTTTTTGAAAACTTGGCATAATCGTGTCGTTGTCTGGATTAAAAATAGCTTAAAATGTAAGAGATGGGATCAAGGTCTCCCGTATCCACTTCCCATCATGAATCGTCACACCATCTGGATCATCCACTGCAGAGGGAGCCTCATCTTCACAGATAATCCAGCCTTCGTAGTCCTCATCCACGAGCCACTGAGTGACACCACCTAAGTCCACTTTCCCCTGTCCCATGAGAGCGAATTCTGGCTCTCCATCCCAGTCCTTGTAGTGCACATGGTTAATGAGAGAGGCATACTCCTTCATCTTACCGAGTGGATCCATCTCGCCATTGATGATGTGTCCCACATCAGGTGTCCAGCCACAGAGTGCTGGGTCTAGTCCTTCCAGAATGACTTTGTAATCTTCCTCTGTTCGATTGGTTGAGCTCTCGGGTGAATTCGGGTGGAAGGAACACTCGATACCTGCATCCACGGCTCGGCGAGAGACACTATTCACATTCGCCACTAAGTTCTTTCGGCGCTCTTCGAGATTATGACGTCCAGTAGGCATCTGCACGGAGCAGAGTTTCGCCTCCGGGAAATGCTTAAGGAGCTCAATCACCTTATTGGCCTCCTCAATTTCCTCCGCTGTCTCCTCTGGGTTATCCCAGTTGAGCACGAGACTAATGCAGGCGAGTTCTACACCATGCTTATCAAGAGATTCTCTGAGCTTCCCGTGATCAAAGAGGTCGCCCATCCAGAAGTGCATCGGCTCGATACCCTGCATGCCAGCTTGTGCTGTGACGCGAATCATATGATCGAGCTTATTCTGCCAGAATGCTCCCGATTCCTTCATGAACCAAGTGTAGCACTCGTTCCCAAATTTTAATTTCATACTCTGTGGTCTAATTTGGTTATTTCGCTGCGTGCTTTGTAGCGTATTTAGCAATCATCTCCTTGGTAAAGGTGTAGCCCTCACGGCAGATATCCATACGTGGATTGTAATCACGCCAGACATTAATCGCATTCGCAAAGTCTGTGTTATCTCTCGAAAATGCCTCAATCGTGTACCAGCCTTCATAGCCAACCGCACTCAATGAACCAAACACTTCATCCCAAGGCGTGTGCCCTGATCCAGGTGTGCCACGGTCATTCTCACTGATATGAACATGCGTAAGCACAGGTGCAATGGTCTCAATCGCACCCTTAAAGGATTTCTCCTCAATATTGGCGTGATGAGGGTCAAACATCCCACGCAGGCTTGGGTGATCCACCATATCGACGAGCTTTTTGAGCTGCGCCATAGTGTTCACGAGATAGCACTCGAAGCGGTTAATCGCCTCAGGAGTGAGAGTCACGCCAGCCGTTGCTGCGTACTCAGCAGCTTCGCGCAAGACCTCGGCACTGCGTTTGTATTCTTCCTCTTGGGGCTGATTGCGTGAGAATGTGGCAAAGGCTGAGTGGAAAGGGCCGCAGATATTCTTCCCGCCCGCGTGATGCATATTATCAATCGCAGTCTTTAGGGTATCGAGAGCAGCTGCTCGTACTGCAGCATCTGGAGAAGCTGGATTATGCTCCGGCCCCACACCTAAGCAACCATTCGCCTCCATCCCAATCGAGGGCAAAAACGCACCTAATTCTTTATAGCTCTCGCTGGCTGGCTCCGCCAAAAAGATTTCTATGCCGTCATATCCAATCTCCTTTAGCTCCTCGATCACTCCGAAGTGCTCACTCGTGGTCGGATTTGGCCACAGGTGCATGTTTAACCCTATTTTCATATCGTATCTAATCTGTCCTTGATTTAAATTTTTGCCAACTCGCCCTCACTATTCGCATTAAGCTTAAGCATCGTCTCAAGAATCGTGTTCCACGTACTCTGCTGCTCTAGTAGCGCATTATCAAACATGCATCCATCCCAGCAAACATGGGAGATCTCAGGACGTGGCTTCCCATCCGCGTCCAGTAGCCAGTACTTAGAGCATTCTGCGATGTCGAGCTTACCCGCTGGATCATCCGCAGGGCAATGACGCCCTGTCTTATCGTGCGAGCCTGAGCCGTGTACGGTACCATCATTTTGAGCGACATGGAAATCCACTGTCCATGGTCTCAATGCATCAGTCATCACCTTATAAGCTGCCCAAAATTCCTCTTCCTCGTAGCCAGGCTTCACCAGAGCATCTTGCTCGGCATTGTAACCCAATAGGTAGAGGTAAGTATGTGCGAGATCCGCCTGGAATCCCACTTGCTCAGGAAGTCCCACTTCCTCCAGGAGCTGTAGCATCGACTTCCATGAGTGCATACCACCCCAGCAGATTTCACCTTCTGCCGCAAGCACCTCACCGTGATCGGCAGCGATCTCTGCAGCTTCGCGGAATGTTTTCGCGATTTGCTTCGTCCCCTGGAGTGGATTCTCTGCCCACGCTTCGACAGAGGTAGCTGAGTCAATTCGGATATTCCCGTACTGGCGAACACCGTGTTCATTTAAAATCTTCGCGTAACGGCACGCCTTGCGCACAGCAGCAATGAAGGCCTTTCGCTGCTCTTGGCCACCCATGGCGCTACCACCACCTGTCGGCTCCCAAATGGGTGCTACCACAGTGCCCACACTGAGATTTTTCTCAGCAATTGTGTCTGCAAGAGCACGCACCTCATCCTCTGATGCATCGATATTGAGATGAGGGAAATACAAAAATAGATCCACACCGTCGTAGGATCGAGAACTCACCTCACTATTGGCAGTAAGCTCCAGCATTCTCTCTAGTGGAATCGGAGGCTGATCTGAGTCTTCATCCTTTCCAACAAGGCCAGGCCACATGGCATTGTGCAACTTCCAGTTCATATTCATAATATCTTAGTTGGACTTACCGCAATCGTCTTGAACTACGAGTCATATATTTAGAATAAAATAGTCATCCTGCTCAAAATCACGCAAGCCATTTCGCCTGATTTTCACCACCAGCTGAAATACGTATTTTTTCCATAAGCTAACTCTAGAAACCACCTTTGAGAGAGAGAATGAATTCAGATCGTTTCAGATCTAGATACCCAAGGCACCTTTTGAATGAATTCATAAGTCATCTAGAAAGCACTACGCGCCACTGATAAAGGCAGACAATCTAAGGCCTTTGAACAAAACCCTCTAGAGACACCCTACACCATATCCTGCACAGTCACCGAGGTCTGCGCTCGAGACCCTAAGTACAAGGCTTGATCCACGACTCGAGTCACGGACTCATCAAAACGGTAGGCATGACAATTGGGACACACGGCCACACTAAAACCAACAATAGAGTCACAGCCTTCACAGACTTTGTAGGAGGACGGATTGGAGGCGATTTCACGCGCCTTCATTAAACGCTCAGAAGCTTTTGCACTCATTATAAAACGATCAATCTACACTCTTCACTTTCTCCAAACTCAATACAATCACTCTAAAACAAAATAGACGTAACGCTATAGAAGCACCACGTCTAGTGTGAGAAGCTAGGGACTTCATTCACCCAGATACTAATTAACCCGCAATCATTGCAAAGTTATCTTCTTATCTCATTGGACCACCCTAGCCGCTTAGAAAAGCGCAGCTACTTAGGAAGCTGCCGCCGCTTTCACAGCCTTGTTTGTCTTACTCTTAAGGTTCGCAGCCTTATTCTTGTGGAAGATATTTTTCTTTGTCGCCACATCAACAGCGGAAGAAAACTTAGAGAAAAATGCTTTCGCCTCCTCTAGCTCACCAGACTCAGCTTTTTGAAGAGTCTGCTTACGAAGTGTCTTCACTCTTGATTTCAGAGCTGTATTGCGTTCTGTGCGACGCGCTGTCTGTCTGACACGCTTAAGTGCTGATGCTGAATTAGCCATGATGTTTAGAAAATTGAATTTACTGTGGAAATAAGATGTCTCTCAAAATATCTCCCTATAAGAAGTTTCCCCCTACTGCGGGGCGCAAAAACTATCCGTTTCAGGCGACTTGTCAAGCTTTGCTCAAAAAATATTTCTCCCAACCCACCTCGCTCCCCATTTAAAGCGCTTTGAGGTCATTTAGAACGACTTGCTTTGCCTGCTTATTGAGCTCTTCCTCTTTCTGAGCCAAGGCCTTATAGTGCGCCCTGCCTGCTGTTGTGGAGGATAATCGGCCACGTATAATGCGAACCTCAGCACCCACGCCTACTCTATCATAGAGATCAATAATGTCTTCCGAACGCATCCGTACACAGCCATAGCTTGCCTTTTCCCCAATTCGCCTCTCCTCAGGAGTACCGTGAATATAGATGTATCTCCCAAAGGTATTCTTGTTCAAATCTTGGTGCCCACGCAGCCACAGAATCCTTGTGACAATAGGATCTCTCCCCGGGGCATTGGGCCGGATCACCTCCCCGGTTCTCTTCCTGCTTTTAAAGACAGCCCCCGCGGGAGCATTTGCGCCGATTTTTTTAGCCACACTCATCAATCCCAGAGGGGTTTTGCGACTACCTTTCGTATAGCCTTCACCAAACTTGGAAGTCGATATGGCATACTCACGCACAGGACGTCCATCTTGAGTCAGAAGCATGCTCTGATCCTTCACACTGACAAGGATCTTACTGCGCGTGTCTAGACTCGGTGTGCAGCTAGAAGCAAGAAGACCTAACAGAAACACGCAGCAACTTAACTGACTGCGCAAAAACGAGAGGCTTCTTGGGAAGTTGGGGACGTTGAGAATCACCCAGCTCTTTTACTCGCTATCTTCCACGCTGTCAAATTCGTCCTTGCTTTCTAACGAAGGGAACATCGCAGCAATGGAAGGAAACGCCGTGTAGAAGAATCCGACGGGAAACGGCAGCAAAAGAAGAGCTGTCATCCAGTTATAATCCAGAATATTGGCAAGCACCACAGCGAAAAAGAAAAGACCAAACGCCAACTCCACAAAAGGCACCATAGACTTCAGAGCTTTGTACTTACTGCTCTTTAAACTCGCCTTCTTCTTCGACTCGATACCGTACTTCGGTGTACGCACAAAGCCAGTCTCATGATTCATCAGCGCCTCAATCACCGCCTTAGCATTATTCACAGACATCCCTATCCCAAGTGCCAGAAGGAGAGGCAGATAGAATATTTCACGCTTCCAGCGAGTTGGGCGCAGCGCCTTCTGTGACATCAGATAGAACAAAGCCACCGAGACAGAACCAAAGAAAAAGATAGGTAAGTTCAGGCAGTGCTCAAGCCAAGGGTACCTCTGCAACAACTCCCAGTTAGGGACAAATTCTTGCTTCGGATAAATCAAAAAACACAGCACAAAGAGAAGCAAGTAGGCGAAGTTCGAGGTCAAATGTGCTGTCGCCTCAAGTTTCACACTCAAAGGGAAATCACTACGCCAGATATTCATCAGCACCTTCTTACAGCACTGGATCGAGCCCTTCGTCCAGCGGTGCTGCTGGCTCTTAAAGCCATCCATATCCACAGGGAGCTCCGCAGGAGTTTCCACATCTTTGAGAAACACAAATTTCCAACCCTTAAGCTGCGCTCTGTAACTTAAATCCATATCCTCTGTGAGCGTATCATGCTCCCAGCCACCAGCATTCTCAATACACTGCTTACGCCAGATGCCCGCTGTACCATTAAAGGTAAAGAAGCGCCCACTGCGATTACGCGCTGTCTGCTCCAACTCCAAGTGCCCATCTAAGAACATCGCCTGAATTCTCGTGAGCAAGTTAAATTCACGGTTCAAATGCCCCCAGCGAGTCTGAATCATCCCGATATTCTCATCGGTGAAGAAATGCACCGTTTCCTTAAGAACATCAGCATTCGGGGCAAAATCAGCATCAAGAATAAAGAGCAAATCCCCTTTTGCTGTGCGCATACCATTCTCTAATGCACCCGCTTTGTAACCCGTTCTATCTGTCCTATGGATATATTCCGCATCGAAGCCTAAGTCTTTCAACTTAGCGACTTCTGCCGCACAGATATCCACTGTCTCATCCGTAGAATCATCAAGCACCTGAATATGGAGCTTTTCTTTAGGATAATCCATTTCTGCCACCTTACCAATGAGGCGCTCAACAACATGAAGCTCATTAAACACCGGTAACTGCACAGTCACCACAGGCAACTCCGCAAAGAGCTCCTTAGGCTTAGGCGTATCTCTCGAATGCTTCAGATAGAGAAATAAAATCGTTAACCTATGAAATCCGTATCCCGCAAGGCCGAATAACACGAGAAAGTAAAGGCAGTACCATGTCCATTCCATGCGTAAATTGATATGTTTAGGTTTTTATCGTTCAAACTTAAGACACAACCTAAGAATGCAACACAGCGCTCTTGGGGTATTTAGCACCACTTGTCAAGCAGTGAAGACACTATGGAAAAACCCACCATGCACAAACACCAAGATTCCCACCTCATTTATAAGCCATTTGAGACAAAAGGCTTAGCTTCACTCATGGCCTAGCACCACACCCTGCCAGTAGACTAGATCTTTCCCCACCTCCTCCAGTGCGACCCCTGAGCGCACACGAAAGAGAGGCCCCTGCCGCAGATCAAACATCAGCCGCGCCCGCTGTGCAGAAGGGAAGTCCTCAGCTAACTCTCCTACTAGCTTCGCCCTCTCAAAGCCTGCGACTAGTCTCTGCTCGCTATACTCTATCGCGGCTTGCAGAAGAGGCTTCACCCCCTCCACCGTATCGGCACAAGTCACTACACAGGAACTCAGAAAGCAACCCAACGCACCATTTTGCTCCTCACACGCGTGATGCAAAATCGTCTCAAAAAAAGCACTCACCCCACTCTGAATATCCTTCGCATTTTCAAAAGCATCCAGAGGAGAACAACTCACACTGCCCATGTAGTGCTCAATACAGCGGATAAATAAAGACTCTTTATCCCCATAAGTCGCATACAAGCTAGGACTGTGAATACCCATCGCTGAAGTCAGATCCTTTATCGATGCGCCATGATAGCCCTTTCTCCAAAAGATCTCGACAGCAGCCTCAAGCGCCACCTCTTCATTGAAGCTTTTTGGCCGTCCTAATTTCTTGGAATCATTTTTTGTATCATTCATTACAAAAATTTTGCTTTCTGAATACCCCACTGTAGAGTGCAGAACTGTATCACTTATTACAAAATAGTAAAACGCACAAAGTATCATGCCCACATTATTCGATTCTACCCAACTCGGCTCGCTCACACTCAATAACCGTATCTTCATGCCACCACTCACACGCTGCCGTGCAGATACTGATGGCGTACAGGGTGAGCACGCCGCAGAATATTACGCCCAGAGAGCTAGCGCTGGACTCATCATTGCCGAGGCCACCCAAGTCTCTGCTCTAGGAAAAGGCTACATTAACACACCCGGCATCTACACCCAGCAGCAAACTACCGCATGGAAAACCATTACTGATACCGTGCATCAAAAAGGCGGCACCATCTTCTGCCAGCTCTGGCACGTCGGCCGTATTTCGCACACCTCTCTCCTGCCCGCAGGAAAACAACCACTAGCCCCCTCCGCCATTCAAGCGCAAGCCCAGACCTTCACGGCCAATGGACCAGAAAATGTCTCTCTGCCCAGAGCCATGACTCTCGAGGACATCCAGACTACAATCCAAGATTTCAAACACGCCGCCCAGTGCGCGAAGGACGCAGGCTTTGATGGAATCGAGATCCACGCCGCCAATGGCTACCTCATCGATCAATTCATCCGCGATAAAACCAATCAGCGCGACGACCAGTACGGAGGCAGCGCAGAGAACCGAGCTCGTCTTCTGCTAGAGGTATTTGATGCCGTCAATGAAATCTGGCCAGTAGAGAGCATCGGCGTGCGCTTCGCTCCCACCATCACATTCAATGACATCGAGGATAGTGACCCACTAGGCACATTCAGCTACATCTATGAGCAGCTACATCACCGTAAAGCCGTCTACCTACACGTCTGTGAGGGAGCTGCAGGCATCTCAGAGAGCAGTGAAGAGGGAAAAGCCATTCTTAAACAACTCCGCAAAGCCTGGCCTGGTTTCTACATTGTCAATGGCAGCTACGACCTCCAGGGAGGCCAAGACGTCCTCACCAGCGGCTATGCCGATGCCGTGTCCTACGGCCGCCCATTTATCGCCAACCCCGATCTCCCCGAGCGCCTCAAACAAAATGCCAAACTTAACACCCCAGACCCGAGCTCCTTTTATGGAGGCGACACCAAAGGCTACACAGACTACCCAGCACTCGAACAAGTCTAATGGCAACAGAGCAATACTAACCTAACAAAATTCACGCCATGATACTCCAAGACCAACTCAATGCCCTCACAGAACAATTTGCCAGCCAGATCCCTGAGACCGCACGGGCAGCCATGAAACAAGCCACCCAAGAGCTCAAAGAAAGCGGCATACTCAGCCAAGTCATCCAAGCTGGCGACACCCTCCCTCCTTTCTCTCTCACCAATCAAAACGGAGATACGATCCACTCTCAAGACCTGCTAAAAGAAGGCCCCCTCGTCCTTAGCTTCTTTCGCGGTGTGTGGTGTCCCTACTGTAACCTCGAGCTCCAAGCCCTCCAAGCACACGCAGAGAGCTTTCGCGCAGCCAAAGCAAAAATCATCGTCATCTCTCCACAACTACCAGCATACGCCCTAAAGACCACACAGGACAACAACACCTCCTTTGATGTACTCAGTGACTCAGAGAATCACTACGCCAAGTCACTAGGGCTCGCCTTCCAACTACCAAGCACGATCCAAGAACTCTATGAGAACTTCGGCATCAACCTAGAAACCTACAACGGCGACACCAGCTGGCAACTCCCCATGCCCGCACGCATCATCGTCCACACAGACGGCACAATACGCCACATCGAGGCCAACCCAGACTACACAACACGCCCAGACCCCAATGAGACACTAAACATACTACACGCAAAAGCATAACAAACACCCCCCACAAATAACATCAACCCACTAGCTCAATCCACGCGCCTGAGCCCACAGCTGTGGGCGGCGAAGCCGTCACCGAAGGCTGTTAGCCATAGGTTTTCATCAAAGCTGCCCACCGACACCCTTATACTTCTCGACAAAGGCGGAAATCTTCCGAAACACGGTTTGCTTCTTTATTTTATACTGCGGGTTGAGCGGGCTCATTTTCGGCAGAGTAGCATTGAGTGCCGTGCCGTTTTCGGTCGCGTATTCGCGCTTTAAGGATGCTTTGATGTAGCGTCTTGCCTCCTCTTGATTCAGCGCCTCGGTCTGGATTAACTCCTCGGCTTCGCGCTTCTGTTCGGCTTGCGCGAAAGTGAAGAAGGCGTCGATGACGTTCGCCTTGTCTCCGATGTCATCCAGATTGGTCTGATTGATGAAATCAACAATCAGGCTTTCTTTGGCACGGTTGCCGATGCTGGCTCGGATCACTCGTCTCACTTCGTCAATGAGATCACCCTTGTTCTTGGTCTTCTTGTTGTTTTCGAAGATCAGCTCCAGAATGTAATCCAAGTTGATCTCTTGAGACTTCAGTAGATCCACCTCAAAAACGACATCGTCCCAATCCACGGTAGACTCTTCTTTCTCACCTCCTTCTTTCTGACGCCTCAACCAATCGCGAGTGTCATTGTAGGTCGAGCGATAGTCTTGCACCAGTCTATCAGATGGCACTTCGATCTTCTGCATCGCCTCAATATCATCGTCGTTCAGATAGTGCTTTGCCTTAAATTCCTCGACCGCTTCCGCATCCTCCAGATCAACCTCTTGCAAGGCTTGCAGCCCGGTGAATTCATCGTAATTCCTCAGCACGTTCTCCACCCGTAGGTATTCTCCGAACAGCTTCGCGAAATCCTTTTTATCCTGCTCCTTCTCGATCTCGCTCGGGTCGGGGAAGCGTTCGTGCAGCTCTTTGACGACCTCCACATAACCGCGACAGGCGCGTCCTGTGGCGATGTCTGTAAAGCCTTCCATGTATTCCTTGTAGCTCTTCTCCAGAACGACGTTCTTGGTGTTGGCATTGCCGAAGAGAGTGATTGAATCGATGGTGCTCTTCTCAAGATCCCGGAAGGTCACGATGTTGCCGAAGGTCTTGGTCGCATCGTAAATTCGATTGGTGCGTGAATACGCTTGAAGCAATCCGTGGTAACGCAGGTTCTTATCGACAAAGAGCGTGTTAAGACTCGGCGCATCGAAGCCCGTCAGAAACATCCCCACCACAATCAGCAAGTCCACTTCCTGCTTCTTCACCCGCTGAGCCAGGTCGCGGTAGTAGTTTTGGAAGCCCTTGCTATCGACGCCGTGATTCGACCCGAACGCCGCATTGTAGTCGCCAATGGCGGCACTGAGAAATTCCTTGGCGCTGCTATTCATCGCCGACACCTCGAAGCTCTCGTCAGCAATATCGCCCACCGCATCCTGCTCCTCGTTGGTTGCAAAAGAGAAGATCGTTGCGACCTTGAGGCGCTTCTTATCCTCTAACCGATCCTGTAGCTCACTGAAGGCTTCGTAATACGCCTTGGCGGCGTCGACACTGCTCACCGCGAACATGGCGTTGAAGCCCTTCGCGCCCATGTGGGCACGATGCGTCTTCAGCGGGAAATTCTTGAGAATGTAGCCCGTGATTTCACGAATCCGCTCAGGATGAAGCAATGCCTGCTTGTTCTCTGCGGCGGTGAGCTTCTTTTCGTCCTGTTCGGTCTCGATGGCTTGGAATTGAGGACGCACATCATTGTAGTCCACCTTGAACTTCAGCACCTTCTCGTCCCGGATCGCATCGGTGATGACATAGGAATGCAGCTCCCGCCCGAAGACGCTGCCTGTTGTTTCAGCGCCTAAAGCGTTCTGAGGGAAAATCGGCGTGCCCGTGAATCCAAATTGATAATACCGCTTGAACTTCTTTTGCAGATTCTTCTGCGCTTCACCGAATTGGCTGCGGTGGCACTCATCGAAGATGAAGACCACTTGCTTCTGGTAGATGGGAAGATCGCTATCTCCACGCATCAGATTGTTGAGCTTCTGAATCGTGGTGACGATGATCTTATTATCGTCCTTTTCGATGTTTCGCTTCAGTCCCGCCGTGCTGTCGGAACCATTCACGCTATCGGGAGAGAAGCGTTGGTATTCCTTCATCGTTTGGTAATCGAGGTCTTTTCGATCCACGACAAAGAAGACCTTATCGACAAACTCCAGCTCGGTCGCGGCACGGGCGGCCTTGAAGCTGGTGAGCGTTTTGCCTGATCCCGTGGTGTGCCAGATGAAGCCGCCGCTTTCGGTCTTGCTCCATTGTTTCGCCAGGTGGGCACACTTGATCTTCCAGAGGATGCGCTCGGTGGCTGCGATCTGGTAGGGGCGCATCACCAGCAAGGTGTTGCTCACGTCAAACACGGAATACTTCAGGAGGACTTCCAAGAGCGTGTTCTTTTGGAAAAAAGTCGCGGTAAAGTCCTTCAGGTCTTTGATCAGCGAGTTATCCGACTTCGCCCAGTTCATAGTGAAGTCGAAGCTGTTCTTGTTTCGCTTCACCGTGTTGGCAAAGTAGCGACTATCCGTGCCATTGGAGATCACGAAGAGCTGGAGAAACTTGTAGAGCGAATTCTCCGAATTGAAGCTCTCCTTGCTGTAGCGATGCACTTGATTAAAGGCTTCACGGATCGCGACCCCGCGCTTCTTCAGCTCCACTTGGACAAGGGGCAGGCCATTGACGAGGATCGTGACATCGTAGCGATTGGCGTGGCTGCCCGTCTGCTCAAACTGCTTGATGACCTGAAGCTTGTTGTTGAGCACGTTCTTCTTATCGAGCAGGTAAACGTTCTCGATGTGCCCGTCATCGAAGACGAAGTCATGAATGTAATCCTCATGGAGCTTCCGGGCTTTGTCCGTGCTGTTCTCGTTGGCTGGATCGAGATACTTCTCCACAAATCGCTTCCATTCCTCATCGGAGAACTTCACGTCATTGAGCTCCTCAAGCTGCACCCGCACATTTGCCAGCATCGCCTCGGGAGTGCGAATCTCCGTAGCGTAGGTGTAGCCTTGCTCTTCCAGATCGCGGATAAACTCCCGCTCCAGGGCGTCTTCGCTCTGGTAGTCTTCACTGACCACGCTGTCCCGCTGATAGCGATCGAGGACAATGAAGTTTTTGGTTTCGGCGATGGTGTTATATTCAGCCATTGTTGTCATCTCCTTCTAATAATTTGCGCTCTGCCAACCGCTCACGCACTTCGATCAGCGCGTTATGCAGCTTCTGCTCTAGTAGCTCTTTTGGAGGCAGATTTGTCCAATACTCCGCCACCATGATATTGTCTTTTTGCATATTGAGCAGTTCGACTTGCTCGGTTCCAGTCTCCGCGCAGAGGATCAGGCCGATGGGAGTTTCTTCGCCTTCTTGTCGCTCGTATTTGTTCAGCCAGTTCAGGTAGAGTTCCATCTGACCCTTGAAACCAGCTTTGAAACGACCAATCTTCAAATCGACCGCTACTAGCCGCTTCAGCTTGCGGTGATAGAAAAGCAGATCAAGGTAGAAATCCTCGCCATCAATGATCATGCGCTTCTGCCGTTCCACGAAGGCAAAGCCTTTACCCAGTTCCAGAATAAATAGCTCCAGCTCTTTCAGCAGCGCGTTTTCCAATTCATTTTCCAGATAGCCCTCCTTTAGCCCAAGAAAATCGAGGAAGTAGGGGTCTTTGAAATTGCCTCTGAGGTGATTCGCCGCCGCCAGCTCCAACTTTGAATCGGCAATCTCTGATCGTTCAAAGGCCTTACGTTCAATCTGATGTCGCAACTCTCTTTTGCCCCACGCCAATTCAGCTGCTTGTCGCAAGTAGAAGAGGCGAGCAGCTTCATTTTTCAGCCTTAAGACTTCCGTAAAGTGCGACCAGCTCAATTGTGTCGCCAGTGGCGTCACAATCTCGAAATCTGGAAAAACCTCTGCAAACTGCATCATGCGACGCAAGTTCCTCGTCTCAAAGCTCCGACCATACAGCGCGACTAGATCCTTCGCCATCGAGGCGACGACCTGCTTGCCGTATTCCGCCCGCTCTCCCTTGAGCACCTCTGCGTTGATTCGCTGCCCCACTTGCCAATAGGTCACAGTGAGGGCACTGTTGACCGCCGCTACGGCGCGGTGCCGCCCCTGTTCAATCAGCGCCCTTAGATCATGCAGCAAATTGTTCGACTGCTGGCCGCTGGCTAAGCTATCTGGCTCTTCTTTATTCATCCTTTTTTGTTCCTTTCGCGCTATTGGCTGCGCATTTTCAATCGATACATTTGATCGAGTTTTTGAACTAGAAATTTGAATACGCGCTTGTCTTCCTCATCTG
Source organism: uncultured Verrucomicrobiales bacterium (assembly GCA_937928735.1). GTDB lineage: Bacteria > Verrucomicrobiota > Verrucomicrobiia > Verrucomicrobiales > Akkermansiaceae > Rubritalea. The sequence continues at coordinate 60,468 of CALFVF010000027.1, forward strand.
GCTCCGCGACTTCTTCGCCCGAATGCTTGGAGTGACTGGATAGATTCAGTATCCGCTTCAGGTAAGGATTCGCCCGACCACTGTCACCCTCGGGCAGTAGCTCCTCCCATCGATTGGAGCCGACGAAGGTCGAAGTCTTCTCAAGAATGTTGCGAAGGAAGTTGAAATGATATTTCCTGATGTCTCCCGTATCGCGTGCTTTCTCTAGCTCCGATTTTAGAAAGAGATGATAAGAAAAGGGCGAGTCATTGGCCTGATTTTCAAGACTAAGAGTGCCGTCCTCATGTTTTACCAACCGATACTTTTGGAACTGATTCTTCTTCGAGCCGTTAAACTCGTTGCACAGAATGTTATAGAATAGTGGATTGTGTGTGGTAATGACAAACTTCAAACCCTGTCCATTCGTATACTCGCTAGACTTGATTAATTCTGCCACGTCCACAGCCAGTTCAATCAAGTGGTTTTCGTCCAAGGAGCTGACCGGATCGTCTATAAAGATATATTCCAGTTTATCATAACGGTCAGTTTCGCGCCCATCGGGCTCTGGAACGTTCAAGACGTCGATCACCTCCTCGATAAGGCTGTAGAAAATGCTCCAGACGAAGCAGCTCTCTTCGCCTTTGGAGATCTTGATGTGTTCGCTCAGTCCTTCATTTCCACGTTCGTAAGAAAAAGTAACTTCGGAGAATGCAGGGACAGTGACTATTTTACCGTCCTTACCTATAACCTCTTTGCCTTTCTCGTCCTTGACGGCATACTCCTCATTAAATTGGGGCGTCAGCTTGTCGTTAGTGTAGCGTTGGAAGTGTGTGATGGCATTTCGATCCTGCCCCTGTTCCTGGAGCACCCATTGCGTGTAGTTGTTGGGCTGAATTACTAGCTTACGCTCAACGTCGCCATCCAAGTCATTATCCCAGTAGAAAAGATCTTCGGTAAATGCATTGTAGTAGAGCACCTTGGAGCGAGTATCTTCCGTCTCCTCTCCCTCAGGATTCTTCGGTGCAATCAGTTCCTTGAACTCTCGGGAAAGTCGTGTCTTTCCTGTGCCATTGAAGGCATAGATGAGCTGCACTTTAGGAACCTGCTGAACGACTTCAACTTCAGTGGTTTTCTTGTTTTTAACAGTTATACCGGCGCTTATTTCCCGCGCAATGTCTGTGAGTGTCTGGCTCATTCTAGGCGACGGTTTCTGTTTGAGGTTCAGATGTTGGGAAGTTCAGCAGCAGATCCCGGTAATACTCGTATTGCTTCTGGCGCAGCTCGATCTCACGCGGCAAGCCTTCGCTGATGGAGTGAGTGAGGGTGTCGAATTTATCGAGGATCGCGACGATACGGGCTTGTTCGGTGAGGGACTTCTCTCGGTCGTTTGGGTGGGGAATGGGGACTTTGAAGACTTCCATCTGCTTTTTTGAAACGGCCGGGATGCCTCCCTTCTGTTGGTCGCCAATGAGTTTATGTTCGGAGCACTTAAGGAAATAATAAAGGAAGCTCCAGTTTAGTTCCTTTGCGTTCTTAATACTTACCGAGTAGCAGCTGTTTCCTGCCCAGTATGGCTCGGATATTCTATTAACAAACCCAGCATTTGCACCTCTAGCGCTCACGATGACCTTATCGCCGATATTGTTGTATCTGCCGTAATAGCCAGTAGGTGTTCTTCCCCCATTAAAAACTGGGTACTCAGCGGAAGCGTCCTGAATGTTTTTATGAACGAATTCACCAATAGTGATCGTCGCAACATCCTCCAACTTCTTCCACTCAACTTCACCTTCTTTAAAAGTAAGCAGCTGATCGCGGTAGTAGTTGTATTGCTTTTTGCGAGCGGTCAGCTCGGTGGTCAGCTCGGTGGTCAGCTCGGTGAAAGCGTCCAAGATGCGGACAATCTCCGCCTGAATCGCAAGCGATTTCTCCGGCTTGTCCGGGCAGGGGATGGGGATTTGGTAGCCCATGATGGCCGCTTTATTTCCACGCGGCATCTTCGCACCCTTTGCGTGCTGCATGTTATATCGAAAAAAATCGTCCGAAGATAACAGATAGTATAAGAATTCCGTATTGACCGATTTCCAGTTCTCTTGAACGCGAATAGCAAGGACGTCTCCGCTGCAACCTCCTGATTTCGTCGCTCTCCACACCTTTTTTAGATAGGGTCGAATGTTACCAAGAAGAATGTCACCAGATCGGAATTCTGTTAGGCGAGCGGTGTTGGGTAAATAAGTGGCATCGATTCTTCCGCCTTTGTTTGCAACAAGGTTATCAACTCCTATGAAGGAAGTTGCATCTAGTTCAGATGACTCTACTCGGGTCGGGGAATATTCAGCCACCTCCCCCAGCGATAACCACTCCACCTCCGCGCCATCCAGCAGCTTCTCCAAAAACTCACTTCCGTGTCTTTCTGCATTTTCCGTGGTTCCTAAATCGCTCATGCCTTGTCTCCTTTCTGACGACTTTCTTTTTTCGCCTGCTTTTCTAGCTTGGAGATGGTTTCGAGATAGTCTTTTTCGACCTTATCGAGGTTTAGTGCCTTGTATTTCTGCAGTTCGCTTCGGGCTTTTTCTTTGGCTTGGCTGGTTGAGATGGTTCCTGCGTTCTCGAGGAGTTTGCGCCCTGTTGAGCCGAGAATGGAGTCGAGCTCACGCACATAATCTGCCATGCGCATTTCTCGTTCTTCGATAGCGTTGACCTCCGCGAGATCGAAGTAAGCGGAGACGATATTATTCAGGACGCGCAGCTCTTTTTCATTTAAGTAGTTTTTGGCAACCATAGCCTCGGCCTGCGTGGGCTGGCTTCCCTTGAAGTTGCTCAATCCGGCAAAGGGCTTGTCACTCCCGACACGGAGGTAAATGACTTCGCTGGCGGTGTGGCCGTGGGCGGCGTAATGAAGCTTGTTTTGAACGATTTGGAAGAAACGCAGGCTGTCTTTACTCTTGGAATCGTAGTCCGTTGCCTCTGCGTAAAGATCGAGCACCTGGCGATACATGACCTTCTCACTGGAGCGAATGTCGCGAATGCGCTGGAGGAGTTCTTTCCAATAATTCCCGCCACCGAGGTTTTTGAGCCGCTCATCATTCATCGCGAATCCCTTTTCAAGGTATTCTTTGAGCACAGTAGACGCATAGCGTCTGAACTCTACGCCACGTGGAGAGCGGACACGGTAGCCGACGGCGAGAATGGCATCGAGATTGTAGAGCGTGATCTTACGCTGCACTTCGCGTTTACCCTCGATTTGAACTGTCAAGGAATCCTTGACAGTTGCCTCCGGCGCGAGCTCACCATCCTCAAAAATGTTCTTCAGATGCAGGGAAATGTTCTGCTTGCTCGCATCGAAGAGCTCGGCGATTTGCATCTGCGTGAGCCAGACAGTGCCCTCATTGAGTTTAAGGTCAATTTTTGTCAGACCATCATCGGTCGTGTAGATAATGATATCGCTCATGCTTGCCCTCCCTCCTGCCTGCCGGCAGGCAGGTCGATTTCCGCTACGATGGCGTCGATGTCCTTACGGAGCCCGTCGATCTTGCGCACTGTGGTTTCGATTTCGGCATTCAGCTCGGTGATGTTGACGATCTCGCGAGTGTCCTTGGCCTCGACGTAGGAGCTGACGGAGAGGTTGTAGTCGTTCTCCGCGACCTTCTCCATGCGAACCGACTTGGCGACGTGATCGACGTCTTCCTTGCGGTCGAAGAGCTGCATGATCTCGGCGACGTGGGCATCGGTCAGCAGGTTGTTGTTGGTGCCTTTTTTGAAGAAATCTTCACCGGAGGCATCGATGAACTGCACCTTCGTGTCGGTCTTGCTTTTCGAGAGCACGAGGATGGTCACGGCGATGGTGGTGCCGTAGAAGAGATTGGGCGCGAGGGAGATGACCGTTTCCACGTAGTTGTTCTCCACGAGGTATTGGCGGATTTTCTGCTCGGCTCCGCCCCGGTAGAAGATGCCGGGGAAGCAGACGATGGCGGCGCGTCCCTTGCTGGAAAGGTAGTTCAGCGCATGCAGGACAAAGGCGAAGTCCGCCTTCGACTTGGGCGCCAGCACACTGGCGGGAGCGAAGCGGTCGTCGTTGATGAGGGTCGGGTCATCACTGCCCACCCACTTCACCGAGTAGGGAGGATTGGAGACGATGGCGTCGAAGGGCTTGTCCTCGCGGAAGTGGGGTTCAGTCAGGGTATTGCCCAGCTGCATGTTGAACTTATCGTAGTTCACATTATGCAGGAATAGGTTCATGCGCGCCAAGTTGAAGGTCGTGTGGTTGATCTCCTGACCGAAGAAGCCGTCCTCAATGAAGTAGTCATTTCCAGTGAGCTTTTTCGCTTGTTTCTTCGCCTGTAGCAGAAGCGAACCAGAGCCTGCGGCGGGATCGTAGACCTTATTCACGCTGCTCTGCCCGTGGATGGCGAGCTGGGCAATGAGCTTAGAAACATGCTGGGGGGTGAAGAACTCGCCGCCCGATTTTCCGGCGTTGGCCGCGTAGTTGCCGATCAGGTATTCATAGGCATCGCCGAAGAGGTCGATCTCGTTGTCCTCAAAGTCTCCGAAATCAAGGTCATTGACGCCTTTTAGCACAGCCGCGAGACGACTGTTCTTGTCTTTCACCGTCTTACCCAAGCGGTTGCTCGTGGTGTCGAAGTCATCGAACAGGCCTTTAATGTCCTCCTCAGAGTCGTAACCCATGGCCGAGCTTTCAATGGCGGTGAAAATCGCCTTCAGATCGGTATTGAGGTCTTCGTTGTCATTCGCCTTCGCGACGATATTGGTAAAAAGCTGGCTGGGGTAAATGAAGTAACCCTTGGTCTTGATGGCATCGTCTTTGATCTCATCTGTGATGACATCATCACCTAGTTCGGCGTAGTGGATGCTCTCATCTCCGCCCTCTATATAGCGGGCGAAGTTCTCGCTAATGAAGCGGTAGAAAAGTGCGCCAAGCACATACTGTTTAAAATCCCATCCATCTACCGTGCCGCGTACGTCATTGGCAATCTGCCAGATGCGGCGTTTGAGTTCATCGAATTGTTGGGTGCTGGTCATGGTGCTAGTTTCTAGAGAAGTTTGATTCTTTCTCGGTGGTTGTTTCTCACTACAACTGAGTTCCCTAAATCTCCAAAGTGGAACGTTCTCCCTCTTCAAAGAGAACTAGATACGATCTATAGGATAATACCAACTCAAAAAACTATCTGGTATAATTCGCTAGATCTTTGAGGAGATGTCATCGTTGTCACTCATCGGAGATGCTCGCATCACCGGTGGGTTCTGCCTTGATCTCCCACCAAATCTCTTCACGCTTTCTACCAGTTAGTTTTCCTCATTGGTATAAGAACCTGCTACAAGTGTCAAATTTCACTCTATTCTAAGCAAGTAAATACGCTCATCTAGCGCTTCTCTGCCTTTTCCAAAACAAAGCAATGGCTTCGCTCTAAAATATAGGGTGACACATTTTCAACTAGAAGAGCCCTTAGACAGAACAACCGCCATCAATCCACTAACCTGAGTCCACAGCTGTGGGCGGCGAAGCCTGCACCGAAGGCTGTTAGCCATAAGTGCTTGTCTTCTGAGTTCTTCTCTAGGCGCTTCTCAAGGGCAACAAGGACAGAGGGGCTGCTGAGGTTTCCATACGCTGCGAGAACCTCTCTGGTTTCTTCTAACCGATAGGCGGGAAGTTTCTCTTCTATCGCTTCCACCACGTCTCGACCTCCAGTGTGGGCAAGGATCTGGTCGATACCTTCTGGCTGGTAGTTCTGGCGAGAGAATAACTTCTCAACTGCTTCTGCGGCGAGGGCGGGAACCGCTCGGTGGAGCTGGTTACATAACTTCCCTTCACGATTCACAAAGCGAATCTTCTCGCGCTCCTCAGGCACGTGTATGGTGTCAAAGCCTCCTGCCTGCCATGCTCCTGCTTCTGACTGCCCACTCCAGATAGAGGCACTCGCCCCATCACCGAACAAGCAGAGACTCACTAGCACTCCTGGGTCATCACTCACATAGAATGCGGCCGAGCAGACCTCTACCGCTATGATGGCGACCTTCGCTGTGGGGTCACGAGCGATGAGCCCATCGGCAGCACGCATGAGGGGTATCGCCGCGCCACAGCCCAGTCCGACTATGTCCTGGAGATAAGCGTCTGACTTGAGTCCTAACTGCTCTGCGACATAACTCGTCACTCCTGGGCATAGGTAGCCTGTGCAGGTGCAGACCAGTAGCGCATCTAACTCATCGGCTTGTATTTCTGCTTTATTGAGGGCACGCTGTAGTGCTTGCGTGGCAAGGCTGACAGATTCTTTCTCAAAGGTTTCATTGAGCTGCTGCGCGTCTTTGGTAAAGACAGAAGCGATCTCTGGCACAGCAAAGTGCCGTTTATCGATCCCGCCTTCTCCTTGGAGAATCTTGCCCAGCAGACTAACAGATCTAGGTTTTAACAAGTCGTTCACTCCTGCACTCTGCATCGCCCCCCAGCATTCTTTCTGGCTAAAGCTGTTCGCGGGGAAGGCACTGGCGATGGATTTTAAATACATAAGTTTAAGAACGGGTGAGAGAGAATAGAGTTTGGAAAGGTAATAAGCGGTGCTTGGTCAGATTCGCCAGAACACCATGCGCTTTTTCACTGAGAATACAAGGGTGAGCTGTATTTGCGATTACTAGCCGTCGCTGAAACTGCTGCTTTAGTGCACTAGAAAAATCCACACAACTATCTCTCCACGAGTAGGCTCCGCGAGTATAGTCGACTAGAGGCTCAATCGCTAGTTCTGCTGCCTCAAAGGCCATCGACATGCCATTGCCCGTGTAGGGTGCGATCATGCTCTGCGCATCTCCTAGGGCAAAGACATCCAGTGGCATAGGCTGGGTGCCGAGCTCAAAGCCTGCTACAGCACAGTGTGAGCCTTCTCTGATCTCTGAGGAGGCAACTCGCTCGGCGAGAGTGGTGAGTCCACAGGCTTCTAGATAGCGCTCGAGTATATGCTGTTTTTTACCCTTCACGCCCACGCGCTTACGAAATAAGCCACAGACATTGTACCACCCTTCCTCGACTAGCACGATGCCGACATAGCCTGCCTTTCCGAGGTGCATCTCGAGCTCGCTGGAAGATGGGTAGCCACGGATATGAGCTTTGAGGCCGATCCATCCTGAGTTCTTAGGCTTTCGCCCTGCTGCCCACACAAAACCTTCTTTCCCCTGCATTTCCCCGCGAACTCCCGTGCGCAGCACCCCTCCTAGCGAAACAAACTCCCTCGCGAGCCACTGATCCATATAGTAGCGGGAGAGCCCCCACGCGCTCTGAGGCAGCTCTTCTCGCAGTATTTCTGAGTCCCCTGAAAACCAGACAGACTCGCGATACTGGGAAGCTCCCACAAACATCTCCGCTATCCCAAGATTTTCTAACACACCTCGACTCACCCCACAGATGAACTCACCACAGACACGGTGCCGAGGGTACTGCCCAGCCTCTATCAGCTCAACGTCTATGTCACGTCTGCGTAGTGCCACCGCCAGTGATAGGCCAGAGAGTCCTCCTCCTGCTATAGTGATTTGTTTCTTCATCGTCTCTTTGCGATACTATGTAGAGCGCCAAAGGGATGAATTTCTTCCTTCCATTGCCAAGAAGATCCAAAAATACTCGCAAGCTCACCTTTCTGAAATCCAGCGGTGATACTCACGTGCATGTCGTGGCGTGTGACACTGTTAATGAATGGCCATAGAAACCCGCCTAACATATGGCCAATTCGACTACGCCATGGCTCGCAGAATACAAGGGTGTCAAAACTTTCTGCCAATGCCGCAATCGTTTCTAACTGCTCTCGCTCAAAGTGGTGTAAAAACAAATTTGCGACCAGAACATCCCCTTCTAAACGAGGCAGCAAATCAAATAAATCACCCGAGTGCCAAATGAGTGAATCCCCGAGCTGCTGGGGTGCGGGCATGAGATCCACGGCCTGTACAGGGGCGTATTTCGTGAGTTTTAGCGCCAAGCCAGCATCTCCAGCTCCTATTTCTACAATACCACCCTGAGAGAATGAGACCTCTCTGAGCTGTTTCTCTATCCAGCGATGATTGCCCATCAGAGCATTAATCATCCGCAGATCCTTTCGACTACGTTTTGCCTTAGGATCATGGAAGTCAAGGTGATCGAGTAATTCTGGTTCTACGTTTCTGCGCACCTAGCAAGCTTGGCGCTATGTAGCGACAACGCAACTTCTTTTCTCCAGAGAGAGCTTCTCGATAAGCCCCCCAGCCCCAGATCATTTGCCAATACAGAATGTCCCAAAGATTTCTCCTAGAATTTCCTCTGTATCGACACGCCCCGCTATTTCACCAATAGAATCGAGCGCCTCACGCAGATCAATAGAGGCGAGTTCGATACCTTCTTGATTCTCCAGAATACGATACGCCCCCTCTAGAGACTGGCGCGTGCGCTTCAGGCAGTCCTGGTGACGTGCATTGATCGCCACGGCATGTCCTCCCCAGCTGCCCTGACTCAGTGAGAGTTCCTCGGCAATCGCCTTGGCCAAGCCATCTAGACCATTTTCTTGCTCACAAGACACCCGAACACCTCCCGTGCCCTCCCAGCAAGCATCCTCACCGAGATCTGCTTTATTAAGAACTAAGATATGGTGGCGCCCAGCGATTTGTTCTTTACTCAGTAGTGTCTCACCGCGGCAGCTCCCATCCACAACTTCGAGAATCAAATCTGCAAGTTCGATTTGCTCATTCGAGCGCTCTATCCCGCGCTGCTCAACCACGTCCCCAGATTCCCTCACCCCTGCCGTATCAATCAAGCGCACGGGTATTCCCTCAAGAGTAATCACTTCTTCCACTGTATCACGAGTCGTGCCAGCAACATCACTAACAATAGCACGATCATATCCTAACAGACTATTTAGCAAGCTAGACTTCCCTACATTGGGCTCACCACAGATCACTGTTCTCACTCCCTCTCTAAGAATCTTTCCCTGCTCAGCGGTCGAGAGCATGCGCCCTACACCATCTAACACACCCTTAATGCGCCCGAGGAGTGCCACCCCAGTATCAGGATCAATATCTTCATCGGGAAAGTCAATGTAAGCCTCCACATGAGCAGCGACCTCTATGAGGGTCTGGCGCATCGCCTCACTCTGATCTCCTAGCTTACCCTGGAGCTGCTCGTGAGCGGCGCGTAGTGCTAAGTCTGTCTGCGCACTAATGAGATCCATAATCGCCTCCGCCTGAGTGAGGTCTAATTTCCCATTCGCGAAGGCTCGGCGGCTAAATTCTCCAGGATCCGCAGAGCGTGCGCCACATTCTAACAGCCTCTCCATCACTCGTCGTGTGACAAGCACTCCACCATGGCAGGCGAACTCCACGACATCTTCCCCTGTAAAGCTGCGTGGCCCGTAGAACTGAGTGACTAGCACCTCATCTAACACCTCTTCTGTGGCAGAAACAACGCGCGCAAAGACAGCGTATCGCTCTGGCTGAGACCCCAGTCCGTTCTTGCAGCGCACAACTTGTGCCGCGATACTCAGGGCCTCGGGGCCTGATAGACGAATCAGAGAAACCGCTCCCACACCCGGTGGGGAAGCTATAGCGACGACAGTTTCTGACATAGTGGCTGAATGATTAAACTAAGAGGAATCTGAGTCACTTACTGAGACCCTAACACTTGATCAAGAACTGCGAGAGCTCGACTGTTCTCACTCTCCGTCCCTATCGAGATCCTCACCCAGCCAGGGAGCTTGTAGCCGCTCATGGCACGCACAATCACGCCTTCTTTGAGCATCGCCGAGAATACTGCATCACCATCACCCACATTCACCAATATAAAATTCGCTACAGAAGGGACATACTCAAGCCCCCGCTGCTGAAAGGCTTCTTCATAGAAAGACAGCCCCACGGCATTATTCTCCACAGTCGCCTGCACATGCGCTACATCTTGCAGAGACGCAAGGGCGGCACGCTGGGCGACTTCATTGGTATTAAAGGGCTGACGTGCTTTCTGTAAAATAGCTGCCACCTGTGGGGCGCAGAGTCCGTAGCCGATTCTTAAACCAGCAAGTCCGTAGGCCTTCGAGAAGGTACGAAGCACGGCGACATTTCTACCCTCTCTAACATACTTGAGCGTGTCTGGTGCATCTGTGAGAAACTCGTGATACGCTTCATCAAAGACGACTACGACATGCTCGGGCACCTTTGCCATAAAGCGCGCTATTTCTTCTTCTCCAACAATTGTCCCCGTGGGATTGTTAGGGTTCGCTATAAAGAGTAATCTTGTCTCCTCTGTGACTGCCTCAGCCATGGCGTCTAGATCATGGACAAAGTTCGGGTCTGGCACTTCGACGTATTTCGCCCCGAAGAGTGTCGCCATGAGCTTGTAGACCACAAAGGCGTGCTCAGCGGCAATCAGTGCTGCCCTTGGGTTTAGAAAACTATGACAAAGTAGCTCAATAATTTCATTGGACCCATTACCGAGTACGACTTGGCTAAACTCTATGTCGTGCTTTTGCGCTAAGGCGGCGCGTAGCTTGTAGCCGCCGCCATCAGGATAAATATGCATCTCACTCGCCGCACCTCGTATGGCCTCTAGCGCCATGGGTGCTGGCCCTAGTGGGTTCTCATTGGAGGCGACTTTCACAATCGAGTCTGGATCCAGCCCCAGCTCGCGTGCCGTTTCCTCAATGGGCTTGCCTGGTTCATAGGCGTGAAGGTCACATACAAATTGATTCGCATACTTGGCGGTGCTCATGGGCTGAATTTAGCGAGCTTCCTTCGATGAGCAACTCTGTTCTTAGCGAGGATGCAGAAAACGCCACCCTCGATAGGGGGAATTCCCCAGACAAGGACGGCGTTTGAAAGAAAAGCAAGGCGGCGAATGTGTTTTCGCCCTCTCTTTGCGAATTACCTCATCTTAAAATGAATCACAGAGCGCATCTCTTCGCCTTCTGCTGTGGTTTTCACAGTCATGTTTTCGAGCTGGTCGACTGCTTCTAGAAAACGCTTCGCAAGTGGGTAGGTTATCTCACGGAACTCTGTCACCTGGTACTCACCTAGTGCCATTTCTGCATTCTCATTGAGCATATCCAACCAGCCTTCTGAGTACTGATAGAGTGGGTCGAAGTTCAGCACAGCATAGGAGCCAGAGGGGGAAGTTTCTGCCTTCTTCGCCACGGCCTCGGCAACTTGCTCGGCAAATTCTGGTGATGAACTCAGCATAAATATTTCATCACTCACGCTTAGGCAGGGCTTGCAATTATCCGTGGTCATAGGAATCGGGAAAGACCATGTAGTGAGACCATCTGCGCGGCTTTTTGATGGCTTCTGCATCGGGAAATTCTGCCCACTCATTTCTGAGGCAATTTTTAGTAAATTCTCAGCAGATGTATTGAACTTTGTCCAGCTTGAGGTGAGCCTTGCTCTATCTTTAACATCACTTAGGACAAGAACACGTGGTAGTGCCATTCCGAGTATTGGCTTGGGAATCATAGGAACTGTCGGCATCTCACCCTTTAAGTCCATAACAATGGCGCACTCCGCACCCAGTCCCTCAGTGAGGTCATCACTAAGAGACTCCCACAGCTGCACGCAGTCTTTCTTAAGGCTGGTTTCAAAGAGATTAAACATCTGCTGGAATTCGGCGATTTCTGAATGATCAGCTCCTTCCACAGAGATCAAGTTCGCCCCTTCATAAGCAGCAATGGCTATCGACTCAAAGTAATCGAGAAGCACTTTATTGTCCTCTGGCTGACTCGACCAGTTCGCAAAGAACACCGGCTCGAGAGCTGACTCCACAGCCGCGAAGTTTCTTTTTGCCTTGAGGTCAATCAATGGTACATCTGCTTGACCATAACTCTCAATTTTTAGCCCTTCCTCGAAGTGCATGACCACTCCTCGTCCAGAGGGCTGCAGCAGCGAGTAGTACTCACGCTCTGCTGCGATGACATTCTGTAGAGTGGCTAAGAGTCCATCCACCTTGTCAGAATCCAGTTCCTTGAGAATTGGCGTCATAGCGGCGATTAGCCCTTCAAAAGATCCATGGCCCACAGCCAAGCTCCGCATGACCTCATCGGAAGCATGGATGTAAGCGAGAAGGTCGTCTCCACTATGATTCCCCAGGTAGGTCACATCTTCTCTGGCAAGCAACGACTGTGTCTTATCCTCTGCAAAGACGAGCTCATCCTCTGAGCTGCCCATATAAATCACAAGATACTCTCCGACATTACCAACGAGGGCGACGACATTCTTCTTCTCCATCGCCTCAACAATGACATCTGCGGAAGCCTCACCGAGTGCCTCAGCGATTCCCTCATAGCTTCCTGTGCGAACCAGCTCAGCGAGCACCTCACCGGTGATTTGAAACCCTTGGAACTCCTGCCCCTGAATGTCCTTCTTCACTGGCTCCATGAATTCTTTTCTCTCCTCAAGTATCTGCGCAAGCTGACCCTGCACAATGGTCAGATAGTTATTGCGTATCTCTTCATCTGAAATTTTCACCCCCATATAGAGAGGCGGTAGTGCGAGTTTATCAAAGAATGCTTTCCCCTCTTCTGACTCGAAGTAATCGGGCTTAAACATCTCTACAGAATCTAAGTAGTCACCCTCCAGAGCGAGACTAGCAAATCCAGCCATACTCGCTACATTCCACTCATCGTAAGCTTCAACTAGTCCAGAGAGCTGCTGTGCTGCACCTTCGCCTGTGGCAAAGACAATTTCCTCCCCCAATACATTGAGTGCTATTTGCGCCATGGGCTGAGAGAGCGCGTCATCAACAGACACGCCATTCTCTATAGCTAGCTCTTTGAGGAGTCCGCCTAAGTCAGTGGCTAAGAACCGATCAAGCGCTCCCTTCACATCATACACGTCCACTATGAATTCCGTGTTTGAGGGCAAATGCTGGACAAATCCCATTTCTATATTTTCATCCAGCGCAGAGATTTTCGGAGTGACGACCTTATCGACAGCCTCCTTGATCTCAGTCTTCACCTCTTCTGCTTGTTGAGAGAGCTCTTCCTGGGATTTCTTGTCACAGGAAGACAAAAAAGACACAGCACTTATTAGAGGAAGAAAATAAAAGTATTTATGTTTCATAGCGTTGTCCATAGATAAACACGCCAGCTTAAGGGCATGCAATTGCAAAATAAGTCACTTTTTCTCCTCACTTCCGTGACTCCATAACACAACGAATCAAGAAAAGTGAGCTTTCTATAAGTCTAATACCAATGAGGAAAACTATGACTCAACAATCCGACCCCATTGACTAATAATTAAATCTGTTAGCTTCTAACACACCTAACGTCCACGGCCGTAACCAACCGCTTCTTTTCGCGACTTGCCGTAGCCATTCTTAGACTCCACTTCAGTCTGGCACGCTATGGTCAAGCGGCAGAAGGGTAGTGCCTCTAGGCGCACCTCCGGAATCGGGTCACCACACATCTCACAGATCCCATATGTCTTATTCTCGATTCTCAAGAGCGCCTCTTCGATTTCATAGAGGGCGTCTGTTTCTTTTGAGAGAATGTTGAGAGCGAGATCCTTATCATAGGCATCACTGCCAGCGTCCCCCGTGTGCATTCCAGATCCACTGGCATCACTGCCTCCACTTGAGCTATGCAGTGTGTCGCGCGCGATGCCCTGAGTCGTGTCCACCATCGCATCTCGCAGATCCAGTAATCTCTGGCGCTGCTTACGGATAAATGGGGTCATTTTCATGGTGGCGGTTTTTTTCGTGGCCACCTTCTTCACTACGGTTTTTTTGACGGTTTTCGCAACAGGTTTTGATTGGGATATCGTCACTTTTTTAGCCACCTTTTTCTTTGCTACTACCTTCTTGGAAGCAGCTTTCTTGACCGATTTTTTGGCGACTTTATTTGCTACCTTTTTCTTCGCTACGGCTTTTTTGGCGACTTTTTTCTTAGTGGGGGTAGCTACGGTTTTTTTCTTCGCTGGCATTGAGTTTAGTTTGTAATCATTGATCCCAAAAATTTAACCAACTTTAAATTGGCGCCTATGAACTATAGTAAGAAAAAAATTCTGCAAGAGAATTCTACGCCCACCAAAGTAGGCTAGCCTCCTCTCTATCTCCAGTTCTCTCATACACTCATGAGATATTAAGAACCCCTCCGCGCGACCTTCTCTCCCTTCTCTGCTCTCTCTATCTCCACCAAAAAGAAAATCTCTTTGTGATAGAATAACCCTAATTTATAGTACACAATAGACTAAACTCAATTTAGAACATACTTTTTAAAAAATAACCCACACTACACGAGGAAAATTGAGGTGAATTGACTCGTGCCTATCCAGTTTTGAAACTCTCGTAGTTCAGGTGAGATCTCTCGTTTTCCAGGGGGTATTTGAAGTCGTCGTAAAATGTCTTCTAGTCCTAGTCTAAAGACAC
>CALFVF010000028.1 GCA_937928735.1 uncultured Verrucomicrobiales bacterium
TCCCCCCCCACTTTCACATTCTCTGCAAGAACAGCCCCCGCACCAATCACAGTACCTTCCCCAATCACGCAGCCCGACTCCACAATGGCTCCTGCTCGCACAGTCACCTTTGTCCGATCAAGAACAACATCATCCGCCACGTAAGCTGCGGGGTGCACCCCTATTGACTCACCACGAGAGCGTTGTGAAAACTGTTTAATAATCTCTCCGAAACTAAAACTAGGGTTATCCACCTCAATCAATGCCACATCACTAGGGCGCTCATTGAGCTGCAGAGGCACGAGAACAACACCAGCCTTAGTCTCTAGAAAATCTGAGATGTACTTTTCGTTTCCTAAAAAAGAAATATCACTCTCCCCAGCATCATCTAGGGCCGCAATAGCGCTAAATTCTGACTGTGACCCCTCCTGAATCAAAGCCCCTTGAGTTAACTCAACTAATTCTGCTAGTGTCAATTTCACGCCTTTTTCTGCACCATTGCTAGCGACTTGTCATCTCAAATCTATCTCACTAGAGCTCTTCATAGAGATTCCAATAAAGAACCTCCTCAAGTACCCAGATAGAGTCTCACAAAAGCTCACGCAAAGGAGCTCCTAACTGGTCTAAATAGACAAGCCGCTACCTGCCCCAAATCGTCGGAAAACATCACAAATCGCCAACAAGAAGTTGCATTTTTATCCAAGCAGTCCCTAATGCTTTGAGTCCATTTTATACTATGAAATTTTATGCAACCACAACCTTAGTACTCAGCGCCAGCGCTCAGTTTCTTTACGCTCAGAATCTCACGGAAGTTCTCGAACCATTTCGGTCACGCCAAGAGGTCATACAAGCTGAAATGCAGGAAGCCATGAAGCCCTTTGAGCACAGAGTCTCAGCTCTTGCTCAAGAGCAAGTCAAAGCCGTGAGTCAATACATCACTGAGCAAACTGCTGCCACAGACCGTCTGGATGCGATTCGCCAGCTCAACCAGCTGACCCAAATCGCCAAACAGCCCGATCAGATGAAGCCACACTACACCTTATGGCTCGAGCTATTAGAAAAAGAAGCGGAGGTAGACCCTAGAGAACTTGCCTTTGTTGGAGAGCAAGCTGTCTTAGAGATCAAAAACACTCAGGGGAAAGAAGCCGCCAACAAGGCACTTGGCACAAAAATCAAACCTATTATCGAGGCCAAATCTCCCCAATATGGCGCCCAGATCCTCGCTCAAATCGAAGGCAGCATCGGCGCGCCTTCTGTCGGTGAGACAATCAGCCTGTCCTTCACCTCCATGAATGGTAAAGAGATCAAACTCTCTGACTACACAGGTAAAGTCGTTCTCATTGATTTCTGGGCGACATGGTGTGGCCCCTGTGTCGCTGAACTACCAAACCTCAAACAAGCCTATGAGACATACCACGAGCAAGGTTTTGAGATTCTAGGCATCTCACTGGATGGTGGAGAAGGGCCTGCTGAGGCCACCAAAAGTACAGTTGAGGCCTTCATCAAAAAACACGGTATTACTTGGGAGAATAAACTCTCCGCCAAAGGCTGGCAGGAAGAACTCGCCGCCGAATTTAAGGTCACAGGGATCCCAGCTACTTTCTTAATTGGGAAAGACGGGAAAATTGCAGCGACCAATCTCCGAGGCCCTGCACTAGAAGAGGCGATTAAAAAAGAACTCTAAGTGATGTAGGTAAAATGGGAGAGATGATTCTCCCGTGCTTCTAAAAAAGACAACACGCGATAACATACTCAAGGCCGTGCGATCTAAAAGGCCTCTTTCACGAGAGTCAAATCGGGTCGCGCGCCTTCTTCTAAAATCACTTCCACAACATCAAAGCGCCAAGGCATATCACTGCGGCCAAGTAGGCGCAGCCATGCGCGCGCTCCGCGCTCTATGAGTTCTTGTTTCTCTTTACCCACAGCATCTAGTGGGCGCCCCTTGCCGCGTCTTCTTCGAGTCTTGACCTCAATAAACACAAGAACCTCCCCTTCTCGAGCGACAATATCAAGCTCGCCACCCTTTGGCCCTCGATAATTTCGATAAAGTACTTTTAATCCCAGAGAGCGGAGATAGACGACTGCCATCCGCTCACCTAAATCACCGAGCTCAAGATGGCTTAACTGGCGCACAGAATCACTGGCTCGCAGCGGCCGGCGCAACATTGGATGATGACGATAGAGCCACCTGTATATTCTAGCGCTTGAGAACATAAGGCTTCAGCGCAAATCGACTCGAAGCCCACCAGCATAGACAAGCCAAGACACCACCAGTGATCAGATCCACGGCCAAATGCTGGCGCAGAGCAATAGTTGACCAGAGGATCCCCAGAACCCAAAGCCAGATCAACCCACGGAAGAGCACACTCCCATGCCGCCACAGAGCTAAGCCTGCCACCACGGAGAGTGACGCATGCAGGGAGGGAGCAGCATTCACAGGCGCATCAAAGCCCACCATCGCATTATAGAGCCAGTGATCACTACCACTCACTTCTTCTCGAGACACGCCAGTAGGGTAGAGTAAATAGCAGGCATGTGAGACCATTGCTGTCCACCCCACAGTACTTAGATAGCGTAAGTACTCTCTCTTTTGCGTCTTGAGCCCGGCTAGAATAAGAAGACCGTAAAAAGAAATATAGAGCCAAATAGAGGAAAAGTTCACAGGGATCGCGCGCTCAAACCAGCTAAACTTCAGCCAATGAATCTCCCCGAGATCACCACGCATCGTGGCTTTCTGAATCAATGCATAAGGAGCAAGCACCCAGATGACGAGCAAACTACCCGAACAGGCACGCCTCCAAAAAGAATCTGAGATTTCATCAACCTGCTCACCCATTAGCCTCTGTTCATTCGTTTTGCTGAACCAGTTCTTTAGAAAAGAACGATCTCACAGCTCCCACCATAATACCGATACCGCCAATCGAAAACAACGCAGGAAACCAGATACTATAGCCAGAAGCTCTCGTATCATGCTCTAAAATTGCCACTTCTGGTAAATTGGGATTTACAAAACACTCCACCTCGTCCCCCTTCGTGAACTTCGCGGTGAGTTCATCCGCTTCCTTTTTCTTCTGCGTCCATTTCGCGCCTCGTGGTTTGTGCAGTGAGCTCGTGTATACCTCACCTTCGTACTTGTACTCGTAGCTCACCACCCAGCGGTACCGAGCACTATCACCTAACAATTGGTATTCTTCTAGGCGTGAATCTAATATTTTTGCAGGCGTTTGCTGCCAAGTCCTCGTTTCATTTGCCTTCTTAAAGCCAGCCCAGAGTAACCAGCAGAAACCAGCGCCTAGAAACATCAGAAATAACCCCATCACAAAGAGGTAAACCGCTCCTCCACGACTTGCTCTCGGTGACTCAGACATAGGATACTCTCTTAACTCAACTCTCCTTAAGTATCAGAATTTTCTCCATTCTCGGAGACTTCTTGGTTAGGCTCAGCCTTTGGTAGCTGATCCACCTCATCGAGCAGGTGGATCATATCCACACCTCGTTCCGCCGAGGCGTCTAGGCGAAAATCGAGTACAGGTGTCACCCTGATCGTCAGTCGCTTCGAGATATGTTGCTGCACAATAGCTCTCTTCTTATTAAGCTTTTCCAGTATAGATTTCGAGTGCCCACCAAGGACACTCACAAAGACCTTCGCCTCTCTGAAATCTTGAGTGATCTCTGCCCCAGTGATAGTCACAAGGGCATTAGGAAATTCAAACTCACGCTGCACTACAGAGCCTATTTCTCTGCGCAAGAGCTCATTAATTCTATCGAGTCTCTGAGACAAAATACTGTTTAGAGAGTTTGTTCAATTTTTTCGAGATTGTAGCACTCAATGATATCACCTTCTTCGTAGTCATTGAAATCACCAAGGCGAATACCACACTCGATACCTTGCTTCACCTCTTGCACCTCATCATCGAAGCGGCGCAGTGTGGACATCTTACCATCAAAGACAGGGACACCATCACGGATCACACGAGCGTGTGCCTTACGAGTCACTTTACCATCCTTAATCAAGCAGCCAGCCGCCTTGCCTTTGTAGACTTTAAAGACCTGCTTCACCTCGGCGTGACCAATGATCGATTCGCGAGTTTCAGGCTCTAAGAGTCCTAACATACTCTCACGCACCGTATCTAGCAGCTCATAGACAATCGAGTAGAGCTTAATCTGCACACCCTCTGCTTTCGCAGCGCGCACAGCCTTAGCTTCTACCTTCGTGTTAAAGCCCATGACAATCGCATCCGACGAGCTCGCTAAGAGAATATCACTCTCTGTAATCGCACCTGCCGCGGAGTGGAGTAGCTTAGACTCGACTTTATCAGACTCGATTTCAGCAATTGCATTGGTAATTGCACCTACAGAGCCCTGGACATCTGTTTTAAGAACGAGTCGAAGTACAGCCTTGTGATCCACTTCTGTGACTTGTGAGAGCAAGTCCTCAATTCTTGTCTTCTTCGGAGACGCTAAGCGACTCTGGCGCAGTTCTGTCTGGCGCTCTTCTGAGAGCTTCTTGGCAGCGCGCTCATTCTTCATTTCTACGAGTTCATCACCCACATTAGGTAATTCCGCAAAACCAAGAACCTCCACTGGTGACCCAGGGCCCGCTTCTGTAATCTGATTCCCCCAGTCATCGAGCATCGACTTCACCTTACCAGCGAATGGTCCACAGATAAATGGTTGGCCTTTTTTCAGAGTTCCTGCCTCCACAATCACAGATGCTGTCGCACCCTTACCGGCTTGTACACGTGCTTCAATAATCTTGGCACGGGCATTGGCTTTTGGATTGGCTTTGAGCTCAAGAACTTCAGCTTGGAGCGCCATGAGTTCGAGTAGTTCATCCATGCCCTGACCAGTAACCGCAGACACCTCAATACACTCGACCTCACCACCGAAGTCGACAGGCACAAGCTCATGCTCCATGAGTTGAGTCTTCACCCGCATTGGGTCAGCCCCTTCTTTGTCACACTTGTTAATGGCGACAATGATCGTCTTACCCGCGGCCTTCGCATGGGAAATGGCTTCTTTGGTCTGAGGCATGATGCCATCATCCGCAGCTACGACCAGTACCACGATATCTGTGATATCTGCACCACGCGCACGCATCGCAGAGAAGACAGAGTGACCAGGAGTATCTAGGAAAGTGATCGGTCTCCCCTGCTCATCGCGCACTAAGTAAGCGCCAATGTGCTGGGTAATACCACCGGCTTCCCCATTCGCCACACGCGCTTTTCTGAGGAAATCAAGTAGAGAGGTTTTACCGTGATCTACATGCCCCATAAAGGTGATAATCGGAGGTCGGAGCTCTAATTTATCACTTGGTTCATTGACCTCTGGCTCTGGCTCTTTAAGAACCTTCACCTCTTTGTGTACACCAGCACCTTTTTCACGTTTCTCACGCTCAAATTTAAACCCGTGAGTTTCGCAGAGCTTTTCAGCAATCTCAGGCTCAATGGCCTGAGTTGGCGCTACAAAGACCTCTAGTTTGATGAGATCCGCCATGAGCTGGAAGGGCTTCAGCCCCATCGCCTCGGCGAGGTCTGCTACAATGATCGGCGGCTTCAGACTAATGAGCTTATCATCACTTACCTCTACAGAAGATCCAGTTATTGGTGCCTCAGTCTCGGTATTGGTACTGGCTGACTCACTATTGACAGGCTCTGTCTTGGCTGGTGCAGCCTTGGTGGTAAGTTCAGGCTCCCCATGGCTGTTGAGCTTACTGATTTTTGGCAGAACAGCACTTTTTGCGACAGCTTGTTTCTTGATACCAGAGGTCTTCTTCTTGCCGTCTTCAGAGAAAATATCAAGCGCCTCCTTCTTCTGTTTATCCACCGAGAGAGGTGCTTCCGCTGCCTTTATGCGGCGCTTTTCACGGCGCGAAGGCTTTTTGGAATCATCGAGAAGATCGAGAACCTGCTTTTTCTTTGGAGTATTGCTTTCTTTATTATCAGCCATGTAGTGGGCTTAGAGTATAGATTATATGTCGGGAGGGACGCGTCAAAGGGCATTTCTTACGCCTCTTGTTTGGCTCGAATTGTATCGAGAATATCTTGAGCTTCTTGCTCGGAAACTTCAATTGCTGAGGCTATGTATTCGGCAGGCATCTGTAGAACCATCTCTGCATTCACACCACCTGCACGGAATAAGCGTCCAGCGATGTCATCAGAAACTCCAAGTGCAGAGGCGAGTTCACCCGCTGCATCTGAGACCTTAGCCTCAAACTGCTCGTGCTGGCTGTCATCCTTACGAACTTGCACATCCCAGCCAATTAAGCGAGAGGTTAATCTGGCATTCTGGCCACGGCGGCCAATCGCTTTACTGAGCTCTTCTTCATCCACTGTGACGTGAATGACTTTATTTTCCTCATCGAGGGTCACTGAGCGCAGTGTCGCTGGCTTAAGAGCTTCATGGACAAAGACCGCTGGATCATCATCCCAAGGAATAATATCCACCTTCTCGTTATTGAGCTCACGCACGATGTTTTTCACACGTGCTCCGCGCAGACCCACACAGGCACCTACCGGATCCACATTGTCATCGGCACTGAGGACAGCGACCTTGGTACGGTAGCCAGCCTCTCTGGCCACACCTTTAAGTTCTACAGTGCGATCTGCGATTTCTGTCACCTCCGCCTCGAAGAGACGGCGCACGAAATTAGGATGGCTACGAGAGAGTACAATCTCAGGGCCACGCTGCTCATTCTCCACAGCGACGACATAAGCACGAATTCGGTCTCCTATGTTATAGTCCTCAGTCTGCACACGCTCACGAGAACTCATACGACCCTCGAACTTACCGAGATCTACCCAGACATCACTCTTCTCAAAGCGGCGCACGGTTCCACTGACGATATCACCAGCTCTGTCCTTAAATTCCTCATAGATCATCTCCTTCTCCGCTTGGCGAAGCCTCTGCATCATCGTCTGCTTCGCTGTCTGCACGGCGATGCGCCCGAAATTCTTCGGAGTGACATTCATCTCCACTGTGTCACCAAGCTCAGGATTTTCCTTCACTTTGGTGGCAAGCTTCATCGGCACTTCATTCCACTGATCCACGTAGTCATCATCGGCCACGACAGAAAGTGTGGCAAAAATACGAGTATCTCCCTTCTTCGTGTCGATCTCAGCACGTAGCTCTTCTATCTTTTCAGCTCCTGGCACCATTTTGCGGTACGCAGATAAGAAGGCATACTCGAGTGCCGCTTGAACACGCTCGCGGTCAATAGCTTTTTCTCTTTCGTAAAAATCAATAAGAGCGACGATATCGTTAGTCATAATCTCAATTCAGCAGGTAAAATCTCTCCAACCTCCTTGCCTTGATACACAAAAGAGTGGGTATTCACCCACTCCCTGCCAAGTGCTAGAAGTTGCTGGTGGGGTGATAAAGGAGAGTATTTCGCAATGCAAGAACAAACCCAGACTAGTCACTAGAAAATAATGACTTCCCGAATTCCGACCTTCAGCCAACGTCCACTGTAATTACTGTTGAAGATAGCACCTTCTTGTGCGCAGTGTTTCTTCTATGGATCAGGTCTATGAACATTTAATCGTGCGTTGCAAAGAATCAGGCCTGCGCCGCACAAAACCACTCGAGTTCCTACTCCAGGTCATGAGTCAAGAAAATCGCCCCATGACTCTGGCAGACCTCGCTGAGCACCCTGTGCTCGCAAGTAACTGCGATAAGGCCACAGTGTTTCGCCTCATCGGCCGCCTGACAGATAAGGGCATTGTTCGCCGCCTCGGTCTCCATGAACGCGCCGCTTACTTCACCCTTCTCTTACCGGGTAGACACCAAGACTTCCTGATTTGTAGCTCCTGTGGAGATATCAAAGCTGTCAAAGCTCCTTGTCCTGTCCACCAACTGGAGCAGGAAATTGCCGAGCAGACAGGCTACAGCGGGCTCTATCATGAGCTTGAGTTCTTCGGCACGTGCCCAAGTTGCCAACCACCTAGCGACACTAGACACTCTCTCTCCGCGTGATTAGCAAGCTAATCCTCCCTGATGGTCTAACAAATACGCAGCTTTGTCATCCTCCTTTAATTATTAAGAAAGGTGAAACAATTCATCTCTCTACCTTTAGTTTTAAAAAATTGCTTACACAGAGGTGAACTTGAGTAAAATCGGGACTGTTTTATAAAAAAATAACCAGCTCCCCAGCTTCCGTTATAAAACTTCACTTCATCTCTTCTCAAAGCTCCCCCCCTGACTACGCTCCACAGCGTGAGCTTAAGCCAGCACATATTTGATGACACTCCCGCAAGATTCTTTGCCGTTCTGACATGGCGTCATGGACGGCTTTACATAGACGCCCTTGATCGGATCGAAGAAATACAACGCCACCGCCACGGTGTCGGCCTCTCGCGTGCCGAGCTCCTCGAAGTCTGCCAAGACATCATACGCACCAACAGCGAAACCGAGAAACTAACCCAGCAGCTCGAACTACTGCTGCCAGAACTAGACGAGACGAAGAGTGATTTAGAGGGAGAGACGAGTGAGAATGAGAAAGAGGAGACCAGTCTCACCGCTCCCGAGATGCTGCGCCAGATGCTCCATTGTCATTGGCTAGAAGAACCAAAGCGCAGTGACTATCAGCGCGTCTACTACCTCGATAATCGCGCAGAACTCCTCCTTGAGAGCCTTCGCCGCATGGCCTACCCCGAGCAGGTCACCTTCACAGACAAGCTCCACCTCGTGTGCTCGCGCCTGATCGATCCAGAGGCCTTCCAGGAACACCCACTTTCTGACTTCGAGTCCTGTAATGATAATTTACGCTACGGCCTCCAAGAACTCAGATCGCTTCAGCAAGGCATGGCCAGACTCACCCAGCGCCAGCTTCGTTCTGACTCACTAAAGGAAAACCTCCAAGTCCTCTATGATGATTTCTCAGAAAACATCGGCCAGAGATGCTACAAGCAGCTCATCTCTCTGGACCTCCCTGTCCGCCTACCACTGATTAAAGAGCAAATAGCCGCTATCGAGCAAAATCCCGTGATTATTGCCAAAATGGAGGTGGATCTCCAGAAGCGCCGTCCAGAGCTCAGCGAAGACGAGATTGCCAGCAGAGTCTCTGACCTGATTCGAGACACCATCTCCATGCTAGAGAGCGTGGAACCTCAGAGTGAAGCGGTGGATCGCCGAGCCGCTGACTTCGCGCGGCGCTCATTTGCCCGCTTCCGCTACCTCCAAGAAGTCTCTAGTGGCCGTCGCTCAGAGATGCGAACTGTCTTCGACCGTGTCAATGAGCGCTATGCGGGCTCGAAAATGGCGCACCTGCCAGATGCTCTCGAGCTCCCAGCACTCAAGATCCCCTCAGTGGGCCTGCTCTCAGGTCTCGAGAGCCTCTTTGTACCACGCACACCGCGCAAGAAATACCAGCGCCAGTCCCTCGCAGACCTCTACGATGATGATATTCTGGATGATCACGGACACGCCGTGGATGAGATGCAGGAGAACATCAATAGCTCGCTGAATACAATCCGCGCTAACAGATTCTACCAGACTCTCTGCGTCCCAGCAGCCGGCCTCCAGTCAGACTCTATTGTGACTGATTCTGAGGAATGGCTACTCGAACTCGCAGGCCTCCTCCTCCACGGTGACACCCTAGAGAGTCAGTACTCGATTCACTCCCCCAGAGAGGACTATGAAGAGCCCACTCGCAGCGAGAAAGACGGCTACCTCATTGACCAGTTCAGCATTCATCCTAAAAACACACCCTCCTAACCATCTTAATTACTCTACACTGCTATGGAAGCTACCGCACCATCAGGCCTCATTAACCAAACACTCAACCAGCGTGACAAGCAGCTCCTGCGAGATGTCTCCCACCGCCTACTCGCGCACGGCTCACTCATGCGCCGCCGCTCCTCTGAGAAAGCCCTCTATGACTGGGCCAGCGAGCACCAAGAATGGTTAGAAGAATGGGCCAGTCTACTTGGTCTCAAGATCATCATCCAGCGAGATGAGCGCATGATCATGGCTATCCCCGAGTTCGCCAGCATGACGCGCCGCCTACGCCGTGATGAGACGCTCCTCGCCCTCGCCCTCTGGTATGACTACGATATCGAAGTCAGAGAGAATGGCGCGCACGATGTCTTCTTCTCTATCCGCGAGTTTAATGAAGCCCTCAATAGCAAGTTCCCCTCTATTCAGGCACTCTCTGCCTCCAGACTTCGTGAGATTCTACGCAGCTTCGCCCGCTTCAATATGGTCGAAGTAGACTGGCAGGATGAGTTTTCTGATAGTGTGATTCAGATTCTACCGACACTACGCTTTGCCATCCCATTCCCAGATATCGAAGAATGGCTCAAGATCGCAGACACCTTTAGTGACGAAGACGAGAGCGGCGAAGAAGAGGAAGAACCCGACCTAGAATCTAGCGAACTTACACAGCAAGACACTGACGACTCTTCTTCTACAGACTACGAAGCCACTGACTCAGACACTTCTGATTTAGACACTTCTAATATAGATGAATCTAAATTAGAGAGTTCTAACATAGTCGCCGCAGACAGCACCCTTCAAGACTAAGTTTCCCCATTCCCTCCTCACCCACTTTACATTCTAACTTATCCATTGACCTCAGCACATGCAAATTGAACTCACACGTATCCACGCGATCAATTGGTTTGGTTATCAGGACGTCTTTGACATCGCTGGCAATCTCCTCATCGCTGGTGTTACAGGCTCAGGGAAGTCGATCCTCATGGATCTGGTGCAGCTTGTTCTCATTGGAGATCAAAAGTCGAAGTACAACCAGTCCGCCACAGGAAAGGCCTCTTCCCGTACCCTCAAATCCTACTGCCTAGGAGACACCAAGGACGAGATCGAGGGAGTCGCCCAGTACATGCGCAATGAAGGCGCGACCACCTACGCCGCTCTGGAGTTCACCAGACCTTGTGGCCGTATCGAGACATGGGGACTGCGTGTCGAATTTGATAGCGCTGCTCAAAACCAGGCCTCGAAGCGCCATGGGTTTATGATTCAGGGCAGAATGGATAAGGAAAACTGGGTCGATGGATTTGACTACCCACTCGACTGGGCCGCCTTCCGCGAGATGGTTCATGAAGGCGGGGGTAAGGTCTTTGACACCATGGATGGCTACCGCCGAGAAATGTCACTGAGCAAGCACCTGAACTTCGACCGTGAGACACTCGACTACCTCCTTCCAGCAGCGATGTCCTTCACCTTCCTCGATAACTTTAATAAATTCTGTAAGAACTACGTCCTACCACCAGATGAAGTCCGCATCCAGGAAGTCAGAGACTCCTATCACGCCTTCCTGAGTCTTCGTCGAGAACTCAGCTCGATGAAGCACCAGCTCTCACTGTTAGAACAAATCCGCAGTGACTACACAGCCCACAAGCAAGCGATCACAGATCGAGACATCTTTGCAGACATAGGCAGAGACATGAAAGTCGAGGAGATCCGTGAGATCGTGGACGAGCTACTGGTAGAAATCAAAGAGCTCGAAGAACGCGCCGCCCTACAGGGAGATGAGGAAACAAAACTAGAGAAAGAACTCGCCAAAGGCCGCAGCCAGCGCGATATCCTCAGAGACGCGCTCAATGAGACCGAGGACGGCAGACTCTTCCTCCACATTCGTGAGGATAACCGTAACTTAGTAGCAAAAATCCAGCGCCTCAGTGAAGCCTCCCAGTCACTCGAGGATGAGCGCCGCAAGCGCTGCCAAGGCGTTCGCAGCTGGATGGAAACTACACTCCAGACAGGGATCAAAGTCCCCGACATGCAGGTCTCGACCCTGAAGAAAGCGCTCAATGAATTCGAGCGCTGCGAGTTCTCCGAGCTCACCAAATGCCTAGAGACTCTCGCCGAGTCCACACGTGACTTCCACGCCGCCGCCAAAGACGCAGAAAAACCCCTACGAGATGAAGTCGAGAAGAAGGTGCGTGCGATTCGTAATCTCACATCCCGCCTCGAGTCTCTGGAAGGAGGACGCCTCAACCACCGCTCCGCACTGCTCGACTCCATTAACTCCACCCTCCCGCGCCGTGCCAATGGCGAACCTGCCGCCTACGCCCTGCGAGAACTCTGTGAGGTCAAAGACGAGCGCTGGCGCCCAGCCCTTGAGACATCTTTCTCACGCAAGTTCGCCGTCGTAGTCGACCCAGGGAACTATAAACACGCAGAGACTATCTACCGTGAGATGAAGGGTGCTGCCCCCGGTGAATCCCTGATTAATCCCACTCAAGCACTCGAAATGCGCCCGAAGCGCCTCAAAGGCTCTCTCGCAGAGCACCTCGAGTGCGATGGCGAAGTCGCCCAGTCCATAGTCGATCACCTCTTTGGCCGCATTATCTGTGTGGAGAATGCAGCAGACCTCACCAAGCACGATGCCGCCATTCTCCCAGATGGCTTCTCCTACCGCCGCCCCTTTGCGGAGCGTCGTGCCCACTACGATAACATACCCTGTATCGGAGGCCGAGGACTTGAGAAACAGAGAATTCAGTTAGAACGTGACCGCCAAGCCATTCGCGATGAGCTCGATGCCCTCATGCCACTCGCCCAGCTCCTCGAACAAGCCGAAGCCACCTACCGCCGTGAGAAACTCGATAGCCCCAATCTCGGTAACAAACTCGCCAACCTCACCCAACTAGAAGACTACGAAGCCAGACTCGCCGAAAACATCCAGCGACTCAAAGCTATTGAGGGATCGAACTTCGAGGCGAAAGAAGCCGAACTCCGTGACCTCGATCACGAGCTACGCGGCCTCGAGAGCAAACTCAAATCTCTGCGCAAGAGCGAAATCAAAGTCGAACTCGGCCGTCTGCAGGGTCAACTCATCGACCACGAAGAGCAGCTCGAGCGCGCCGAACAAGAACTCAGCCGCTACAGAGCCGAAGGCCCAAGTATCGAAGCCCACAGCGAGCGCCGCGAAGAACTCCTCCAGCGCATCATCACTGAATTCCCCGCTATCGACATCGCTGTCTCACAGGCACTTCGCCTAGAGCGCAGCTCCGCAGAACGCTCGATTTCACTGAGAGCTAGCATGGTCGAAGGACGCAAAGAACTCGCCCGCGAATTCCCGATTTACAATGAATTTTCCCCTGAGGAAGAATCGAACACAGTCTGGGAAGAGCGCCTCAAGCGAATCGAATCCAGTGAGATCCCAGCCTACGAGAAAAAGGCCAAGCGCGAGGAGAAGAACTGGCAGGAAATCTTCCGCAAGCAAGTTCTCATTAAGCTGCGCAGCGCCCTCATGCGCGTCGATATCACGCTGAAGCTCCTCAACAAACAGCTGAAGAAACCCATCGGACACCACCTCTATCAGATTCGCAAGCGCCCGAACCCTGACTACAAAGTCTATCAGCAACTCATCGACAACAGCATGGTGGATGAAGAAGACAGCCTCTTCTTTGATAGTGTCGGAGAAGAGAGCAAACTCGAGATCGAGCGCATCTTCACAGCTCTTGTCGAAGATCCTAACAACGCTGAAGCACTCAACTTCCTCGATTACAGAAACTACTATGACTATGACATGTCTGTGATGGACACCAGAGACCCTGATGCCAGAGAGACTAGTGTTGATCGTCAGAGTGGTAAGTTCTCAGGTGGTGAGAGCCAGAGTCCCTACTTCATCGCCATTCTCGCCTGTTATCTCCGCGCCTTCCACCGCTATGACCAGAGTGGTGGGGAGCCAAGCATCGGCATTGTTCCCATCGATGAAGCCTTCTCCAAACTCTCTGGAGAACGTATCAGAGACTGTATCGAAGCACTCAAGTCCCTCGGCCTCCAAGGCGTCTTCTCCATGTCCTCAGGAAATATCCCATACGCCATGGATCTCTGTGACCAGACCATGGTTGTGTCCAAGAAAGAGACAAAGAAAGACCAGCGCACCTTCATCCGCAACATCGCCGTCTCCCTCACCAGAGAAGAAGCCATGCACAAGCTCGTAGGTGCGACGAGTTAAACGGAGTCGAACTACCTGAGAATGAACCCCAATGATTCATTGTACACAAGC
The DNA here is from genome assembly GCA_937928735.1 of uncultured Verrucomicrobiales bacterium. GTDB lineage: Bacteria > Verrucomicrobiota > Verrucomicrobiia > Verrucomicrobiales > Akkermansiaceae > Rubritalea. The sequence goes on from CALFVF010000028.1 coordinate 13,952, forward strand.
TACTTTCTCTGCAATTGGAGACAACTTTATACCAATGAGGAAAACTAACTGGTAGAAAGCGCGAAGAGATTTGGTGGGAGATCAAGGCGGAACCCATCGGTGATGCGAGCATCTCCGATAAGTGACAACGATGGCATCTCGTCAAAGATCTAGTAAATTCTACCAGATAGTTTTTTGAGTTGGTATTATACCTCCGCAAATATCAGTAAAATATAGCAAGGCCTACAATCGTGGCGACGTGTACGAATCTGGTTGTCTAAAAGGGTTAGAATCAAACACAGGACACGCTAGTATCAATGCTCCAGAAGACGAGGAAGATAAGATTCACTGGCTACACAATATTGTTGTACCCATATTACCACTATTAAAGAAGGCTGGCGCCGATAGCTTTTCTCTCAGCATCACCTATCATTGTGACTCTGGAGCCCTTGGTTTTTCTAGAGAAGAAATTCAAATGATCGCAGAAATGGAATGTGATCTACCCATAGACTGCTTGATTGACTGCCAAGAGTGATAGTAGGAAGTCATTTTCCAAAGCGCCCAGCTTGGAGTCCGCCCTTTAAAATTGATTTCATCGACAGTTCCGAAAATTTCTCCCCCCTTTTCATCTGTTAATCAATAGGAGGCAGTAGCAGTGGGTTCTTCCGCACAGAAAATCGAGCGAGTAAAGCCTTTTTCTTATTTTGCTTTATTCATACTGAGTCCTTCAAACTTATCGAAGTCACGAACATCGGAAGAGCGCAGAAACCACTTACATGAAATCAATTGCTCCTTAAACTCATCTTTCGTCAGAACCTTACAAATATCATCTGACACTAATGAGACGAGTCTCACGGAATCACTCTCAACAACTGCATATGGACGAATTAAAAAAAATCAGCAACACCACAATACCACCAAATCCATACACAGCGAAAAGAGCTCCATGAACATCACCAATACACAGTAATACGGAAATCCACAGAACAGCCACCAGAAGAATAGGTACTAGCCCATAACGTAATCGTATGTTGTGATAATTTGAGGATTTCACATCTCTTACTTCAGCAGTTATAATCTCTAGTGCATGGCCGGGATAAATTTTGATTTCATCTTTAGACTTCACATTCCTACCCAGAGATATGAATAACAGTATGAATTACCTTGTATACATAGTTATATATTTCAGGACAAGAAGATTGCCGAGGCCCAGCTACATTTAATATAGAAAATTCTCTTTGCTTTATAAATTTGCGTAACAATTGGATCGCCATATCTTCAGAAACAGTGGAAATATCTATAAGTAAGTACGGGCAATGATGTTTAATTGCCAAAAAAATTGTCAACTCCGTACCTCCACTTGGTCTGTATTTGTAAAAAATGACGGTCCCAGAAGATCTGATTATATTTTCTTTGGTTCGTTGCCTATACCCACCGCTAATTTCTATCAGTGGGTATTGTTGGCCGATGACACCGTCTTCTGCAATTCTTCCTTTAGGGCAGAATCCACCACAGCTAAAACCACGACTAATCGCCGCATCCAGAGCAGCTCTATCTGCACCAGTCTGCCCACCACTAATTACAGTCTCCATCAAGAAAAACTAGAATCTCATTCTGAGTACTTTATTTAGCTTTTACTCCCTACCTAGGAGGATTCGCCTTAATAAACTCAACCGTCTCAGACACCTCATCCGTGCAAAGAATCGAGCTAGCGTAGTCTTGACCTTCCGCGAGCTGCTCGAGACATGGGTAGATCATGGTTTCCTTCTTGTATCTCTCTTCTCCGAGGAACACCATCGGGGAAATGTGCTCAAATGTGACGTAGTGGTTCTGAGTTGCATCCATGAAGATTTCCTGTGTGGTGCCGGCACTTCCAGGGGCAAAGATCACACCGTGATTGGCAATCGCTAGTAGGCCATCTTCACGAAGGCTGTTAGAAAAGTATTTGGCAATTCTCACAGAGAATAAATTCGTGGGCTCATGGCCATAAAACCATGTGGGTACCGCTAAGCTGGAGTGGCCACTAGGGTGAAGTGTGAGGACTTTTTGCGCCACTTCCATGTAGTTCGAGTCTTGGTAAGAAGGGGCTTGTGAGAGCATCGCGAAGACAACTTCGAGTTCTTCTTCACTAATGTCTGCTAGCCAAGCGCCCATATTCGCGGCCTCCATGATACCTGGGCCTCCACCAGAGGCGACAAAATAGTTATTGCGAGTCAGCTCACGGGCGAGTCGCACCACTTTCTTGTAGTACGGATCCGTACGTAGTGTGCCGTGCCCTCCCATAATGCCGACGACGCGCTTTTTCCCATCTGATTCTATGCGGCCTTCCAACAAATCCTGCAAGGCATCATCAATCGCGTGGTCATGCAGTCTCTGGCTCATCGCTTCGAGCACATCGGGCTTGCTGCGGCCATTGGCCACGAAGTGATCATAAATCGCCTTATCCACACTGCGGTCTTCACTCGGCGTCCAGCCTTCCATAAGCTCTGCACGCGAGTAGAGATCTCCACGGTACGGATCGTAGGGTAAGCCTTCTAAACGCGGCATCACTAGTGCCCCTTTTTTCTGCAAAAAGTCTGTACTGACACCCTCTGGAAACGCGCAGCCCAAGAATGCCGCTCCCTCACACTCCAGGTCAGGCCACTCGATCTCAAACTGGCGAAAATCAATCCCCTGCACCACGGCGTGATTCAGGTGAATACCCTGCCGCATCAAGGCAGAGAGGGAGTCTATTTCTCGAACTATCTTTCTTTTCATGTTAGGATTTTCCACAAACTCCCTAAAATAGCAAGAAACATGATCGTCACTCAACTCTACGACTGCAGCTCATACTAAAGGCATTTTTAGTCGTTTTTGCACCTAGAAATTCTAGTAATACAAAAACACCACCCTTTCCCGATAAATGTGACTTGCACTTGGCAGCCCCCCTAGTGACACTGCCCAAAGTGAGTGCCTAGTACTGGTCACTCAGAGAATTTTAGCCTACTCAAAACACCGTGCCACTGAAACGTATTCGCGAGCGCATCGACGCCATTGATGACCAACTTCTCCGCCTATTTTCTGAACGCGCTGAGTGCGTGCACGAAGTCGGTGTTATCAAAAAACGTGAGGGGCTCCAGATCTACGCCCCTGAGCGCGAAGAGGCACTCCTGCGCAAGCTCGTGGAAAAGAGTGACGGCAAGCTCCCCGAGAAATCCATTCGCGCGATCTATCGTGAAATCATGTCAGCTGCCCTCGCACTGGAAGATGACCTCAAAATCGCCTACTTAGGGCCCGAGGGCACCTGGACACACCAAGCAGCGATCAAGAAATTCGGCCATTCTGTCGAGTACTCTGCCCAGCCGAACTTCGCAGAGGTCTTTGAGCAAGTTGCACGCCGCAAGGCTGACTACGGAGTGGTTCCCATCGAGAACTCCACAGAAGGCGCCATCTCCCACACCCTCGACCTCTTTGTTGATTCTCCACTCAAGATTTGTGCGCAGATTCTCTTACGGATAGAAAATGGCCTCATGGCCTGTATCCCGCGTAGTGACATCAAGACCCTCTACTCCCACCCCCAAGTCTTTGGCCAGTGTAAGAACTGGATCCTGCGCGAGTTCCCCCACGCAGACCTCGTGGAAGTCTCCTCTACCACCAAAGCCGCGAAACTCGCCAAACAAAACGCCGCAGATGGCGCTGCCGCCCTCGGTGGAGCCCTCGCCGCCCAGCTCAATGAGCTCACCATGCTCGAGGAATCGATCCAAGATCGAGCCACAAACACCACGAGGTTCCTAGTCATTGGAGAGAAAAGCTGCCCAGCCACTGGAGATGACCGCACCTCTCTGCTCTTTAGCATGAAAGACCGCCCAGGCTCGCTTGTCGGCGCACTCCAAGCTTTCGACTCCTTTGACATCAACATGTCAAAAATCGAATCCCGCCCCTCCAAACAGCGAGACTGGGAATACATCTTCTACGTCGATCTAGAAGGCCACCACAGCGACAACGCTGTCCAAAGTGCCCTAGAAAACCTAGAGTCCCACTGCTCACTGGTAAAAACACTCGGCTCGTATCCGAATGTGAATTTGTAGGGTTTCTTCGGATACCCGGAGAAAAGATCATGTGAAAGTGCAGAATTTAGACTACTGGCAGATCTGCCATCTAACATACTTTCTAACACAGATTCACTCTGCCACTAAAATTCATTTTAACCTTTGATTCTATTTCTATAAACTAGGAATTTTCACTATGAACACTGCTTCTCACTCCCGTCTGGTCTCCTTCATCTGGTCGATAGCTGATGACTGCCTGCGCGACGTCTACGTCCGGGGAAAATACCGCGACGTCATCCTTCCTATGGTCGTCCTTCGCCGCCTCGATGTCCTTCTCGAGCCGACCAAGGAGAAAGTCCTCGAGGAAGTCGCTTTCCAGCGCAAGGAACTGGGCATTGTCGATAATGACTGGGATCTCGCCGGGATGCGCAGCGCCAGCGGCATGCTCTTTTTCAATACCTCCGAGTGGACGCTCAAGCGCCTCTTCCAGACCGCGACAAATAGCCAGCAGCAGCTCGAAGCCAATTTTCAAGACTACCTACTCGGCTTCAGCCCGAACGTCCGCGAGATCATCGAGAAGTTCAATCTTGCCGCTCAGATCCGCCACATGGCCACCAAGGATGTCCTTCTTGATGTGCTGGAAAAGTTCACCTCACCCCACATCAATCTCACTCCAAACGAGGTCGAAGATCCCGATGGTCGCAAGCTCCCAGCTCTCAGCAATCTCGGCATGGGTTACGTCTTCGAGGAACTCATCCGCAAGTTCAACGAGGAGAACAACGAGGAAGCCGGAGAGCACTTCACCCCCCGCGAGGTCATCGACCTCATGACCCACATCATCTTCGATCCGGTCAAAGATCAGCTTCCATCCGTCATGACCATCTACGATCCTGCTTGCGGATCGGGTGGTATGCTCACCGAGGCCCAGAACTTCATCCAAGACCCCGAGGGCCAGATTCGCGCCACCGAGTCCGATGTCTACGCCTTCGGAAAAGAAATCAACGACGAGACCTACGCCATCTGTAAGTCTGATATGATTATCAAGGGTGACGACCCCAGCGGTATCCGCGTCGGCTCCACGCTCTCCACTGATGAATTCCAGGGCAGGACCTTCGACTTCATGCTCTCCAATCCTCCCTACGGGAAATCCTGGAGCACAGAGGTGAAATACATCAAGGATGGCAAGGACATCATCGACTCCCGCTTCGAGGTCGATCTCGCCGACCATTGGGGAACTGTCAGCCCGCAGGACGCCACCCCGCGTTCTTCCGATGGTCAGCTGCTCTTCCTCATGGAGATGGTCAGCAAGATGCAGCCCATCAGCCAGAGTCCGCTTGGCTCACGCATCGCCAGCGTTCACAATGGCTCTAGTCTCTTCACTGGAGATGCCGGAGGCGGCGAGAGCAATATCCGCCGCCACATCATCGAGAATGACCTGCTTGAAGCCATCATTCAGCTGCCGAACAACCTCTTCTACAATACCGGCATCACCACCTACATCTGGATCCTCGCCAATGCCAAGCCCGAGCACCGTCGCGGAAAAGTCCAGCTCATCGATGCCTCCCAGCGCTTCCGCAAGCTCCGCAAAAACCTCGGAAACAAGAACTGCGAATTCGCCCCCGAGCACATCCGCGAAATCCTCGGCGCCTACCTCAGCTGCGAAGCCATCGAACGCAAAAACGACGATGATCTCGCTTCGCAAATCTTCGACAATGCCGACTTCGGCTACCACAAGGTCACCATCGAGCGCCCGCAACGCCTCAGCGCGCAATTCACCGCCGAGCGCATCGCGGATCTCCGCTACGATAAGAGTCTCCGCGAGCCCATGCAGTGGGTCCACGAGACCTATGGTGAGAAAGTCTTTACCGACCTCCCATCTCTCGAAAAAGACCTTCTGAAATGGTGCGAGGACAACGACCTCGATCTCCCAGCCAAGAAGCGCAAAGCCCTTCTCTCACCCAAGACTTGGGAAAAGCACCACGCCATCTTCACCCTCGCCGAACGGCTTCATCAGCACCTCGGCGAAGAAATCTCTCACGATTTCAACCTTTTCAAAAAGCAAGTCGATGCCGCCCTCAAGGAGTGGAAGGAAAAGCCCTCCGCCACCGAGAAAAACACCATCCTCTCTGCCGTTAGCTGGTATGGTGAGACCGCCGAGAAGGTCATCAAAAAGACCGTCAAGCTCTCCGCCTCCAAACTCAGCGAACTCCTCACCCGCCTCAGCTGTCAGGAAGACCAGCTCGCCGACTACGGCTACTACGCCACCGGTAACCCCGGCGAATTCCTTACCTACGAGAGCAGCAGTGATCTCCGCGATTCTGAGACCATCCCACTCACCGAGAGTATCCACGACTACTTCCTCCGCGAGGTGAAGCCTCACGTCGAGGAAGCGTGGATCGACCTCGAAAAGACCAAGATCGGCTACGAGATCTCCTTCAACAAGTACTTCTATCAGCACAAGCCTCTCCGCAGCCTCGAAGAAGTCACCGCCGACATCCTTCAGCTCGAAAAGGAAAACGAAGGGCTCATCATGGAAATTCTCAACGCCTAACCATGACGAACTACGAAACATATCCGAGTTACAAGGACTCGGGAGTGGAATGGCTGGGTGAGATTCCTGAAAGTTGGGAAACATCGCGTCTTGGGACTCGATTTGAGGAGCGCAGACAAAAGGTTTCTGACACCGAATTCGCTCCACTATCGGTTACAAAGAACGGCATTCTTCCGCAATTGGACACCGCCGCGAAAACGAATGACGGTGACAATCGGAAGCTAGTTAGAGCAGGTGATTTTGTCATCAACAGCAGGTCTGACCGGAAAGGTTCGAGCGGCGTTTCAGATCGAGATGGATCTGTTTCCCTGATCAATATTGTCATGGAACCTCAAAATGTAGAACCTCGCTTCTGCAATTACCTCCTCAAAGGATATTCATTCACCGAAGAGTTCTATCGTAACGGCCACGGAATTGTTGCTGATCTTTGGACGACTCGTTACGACGAGATGAAAAATATCAAAACAGCCTTCCCGTCAGTTCCCGAGCAAACCGCCATTGCCAATTTCTTGGACGACAAGACGGCGAAGATTGACAAGGCGATTGCGCAGAAGGAGCAGCTCATCGCCTTGCTGGGGGAGCGCAAGCAAATCATCATCCAAAACGCCGTCACCAAAGGCCTCGACCCCACCGTCAAAATGAAACCCTCCGGCATCGAATGGATCGGAGAAATTCCAGAGCATTGGGAGGTATCAAAACTGGGTCATTTTTCTACGATAAGTAACGGAGCTACGCCCAACCGCGAGATATCTCGGTATTGGAGTAACGGGACTATTCCGTGGATGGCCTCGGGGAAGGTGAACGACTTCCATATTACCACCCCGTCAGAACTCGTTACCGAATCAGCTCTTAGAGATTGCTCTATACGAATATACCCGACTGGGACTGTTCTCATTGGAATCGTGGGGCAAGGCAAGACTCGCGGGACTTCAGCACTTCTGAAAATTCCAGCAGCGATTAATCAAAATGTCGCTGGGATTATCCCAAATAGAAAATTGAGCTCCGAATTTCTACATCTGTATCTAACTCAAGCATACGAACAAATCAGGAATTATGGAAAAGGGTCAAATCAGGAAGCTCTGAATTGCCAGCTGGTAGCTGCAATCAAAATTACGGTTCCGCCTGTTTCAGAACAGAAAAGAATCAATGATTACATCGCAGCGCAGTCGGAACGATTCGGTTCAGCCATCTGTAGAGCAGAAGACTCCATACAAGCTCTCCGAGAATACCGCGCCACCCTCATCGACAGCGCGGTCACCGGAAAGATCGACGTCCGTGACGTTTCATTTATGTCTCAGCCATAACCATCTAAAACTATGTTTTCAAAAATCAACAGCCAACTGACTCTTCAAGGAATTTCAGAGCTACCTGAAAATCAGTATCTGGAACGAAAAGGAAGAGCTGTGATGATCAAAAAATTAGCCCAAGAGTTGATCGGTTTTTTGAATGCGGATGGAGGAACTTTGGTCTTAGGTCTTTCCGATGAGGGTGAAGTGGAAGATCTAAACCAACTTGACGAAATTGCCTTAAATAACTTTCGCAGCATTGTGCACGATCACATCGCACCACCAGCGCGGGTCGAGCTTGAAGAAATCACACTGGATGATGAGGCTCTTATTTTTCTTTATCACATGGAATCTGAATGTGAGAGAGTCTTCACTAAGAAGGACACTGAAGAAGTCTTTCGGCGTATTGCAGATCGGAATAAAAAGCTCAACCGCTCTGAGGTGACTTCCCTTGAGTATGATCGGCATATTCGGCAATTTGAAGAGGAAGCACGTCCTGATTTTCATGTTAATGATTTGGATCAGAAGATTTGTGAACAATACAAAGAACAGATGAAGTTTAAGGGGAGTTTTGAAGAACTCGTCCTAAAGCGGGTTTTGGCAAGGCGCGAGGGCAACAACATTATCTACAACAATGCCGGAATCCTGCTCTTCTCCATAACGCCTTCGCAATACATCCCAAATGCTTCTGTGCGCTATGTCCGTTACGACGGGGAACATCAATTATCAGGGCACTCCTATAACGTGATTAAGGATGAGCGTTTTGAAGAGTGCTTGCCTCGACTCATTGAAAGACTTAAAGCGTTTCTTCGAGCAAGTTTTCGCGATTACTTCTACCTCAATATGGAAACCGGGAGATTTGAGAAAATCCAGGAATTTCCAGAAGAGGCCTGGCTGGAGGGTATCGTTAATGCCGTCTGCCACCGCTCTTATAATGTGCACGGGAATGAGGTTGTGCTGAAACACTATGACGACCGCTTAGAAATCTCAAATAGTGGACCTTTGCCCTCTCAGGTTACGGTCGAAAATATCCGAGAGGAAAGGTTTTCCAGAAACCCGAGAATTGCCCGAGTCCTAGCAGAAATGGGCTATGTGCGTGAATTGAACGAGGGCGTGCCTCGTATTTACGGAGCTATGGCAGCATCAATGCTCGCTGATCCTGTTTACCAAGAGCACAATCAAACGGTCTTCCTAACCTTGAAGAACAATGTGACCAAACAGAAAGAAACAATCCTGTCTGAGATCCACCGTCGTATTGAATCCATATGGAAAGAACTACCCGAGACGACGCGAAAACTCATCCATTACCTGATTGTGAAGCACGAAACAACCGTCTCTGAAGCAGCAGAGGTGCTGAATGTGACTGAGAAAACCTCCCGAACTCATCTCCAGTTTCTCTGTGAGAGATCGATTCTAGAAAGGATGAGTGAAAAAGAACGCGATCGAAATGCAGTGTACCGATTTTCTGAAAAATAAGGGAAATTGCATCAAGGATAAGGGAAGCGACCCAAATAGCCTGTTAAACTAGATTTTCAATGGGTTCAGCTCTCATCTTAGATCACGTTAGGGAAGTCTAAGTCCGAATAAGGGAAATCAAGCGCTGAAGATTATCGTAAATAGTGAACCAATTAAAACCATGCCAACCCAAACAGACGAACAAGCTCTCGAAGCCACTATCGAGAAGACACTCACGGGCACTTCGCTCGAAGAAATTAAAGCCGCGGGTAACTTGGTTGCTGAGCCGAGAGTGGTCTTTGGTGATGATCCTGTTTTTCAAATCGGCTTCGCTGAGAACTTTAATGCGCAGTATGCCCTCGACACGGCACACTTCTGGCATTTCCTCGAGACAACTCAGGCAGCTGAACTGGAGAAGCTGAAGCGCTCATCGGACTGGAAGCTCAAGATTCTCTCGCAATTTGACAAGCGAGTGAAGAAATATGGGGTACTCGATGTGCTCCGCAAGGGCCTCGCCATCGAAGATGCTAAGCTCATCTTTTTTTATGAGACTCCGCTCGCCAGTAGCAGTGAATCGATCAAGGAGAACTTCAAGCGCAACGAGTTCAGCATCACCCGCCAAGTCCGTTATAACCTCGACAAGCCAGGCGAGGAGATTGACATGGTTGTTTTCCTCAATGGAATTCCTCTCTCTACCATTGAGCTGAAGAACCACTGGACGGGCCAAAGCGCACGTGTACAGGGAATCAAACAATACAAGACCGACCGCGATCCAAAGCAGCCGCTACTCAACTTCGCTCGCTGTCTCGTGCACTTCGCCGTTGATACCGACGAGGTCTTTATGACCACGAAGCTATCTGGCAACAGCACCTTCTTTCTGCCTTTCCATAAAGGGCATAATCACGGAGCGGGAAACCCACCCAATGAGCATGGATTTAAAACAAGCTACCTCTGGGAGGAGATTCTCCAGCCCCGCAGCCTTGCGAACATCATCCAGCACTTCGTTCTCCTAGAAAAGAAGGATAATAAGCTCGCAGGAGGTACACTCTTCTTCCCGCGCTATCACCAAATGGACGTGGTGCGCAGACTTATCACAGACTGCACCAAGAATGGAGTTGGTAATACCTACCTCATCCAGCATTCAGCGGGGTCAGGTAAGAGTAATTCGATCACTTGGGCGGCCTATCAACTAATCGAAACTTACCCTCAGTCCGCCGGCCTCCCGGGAGCGAAAGCAATCGATTCTCCCCTCTTTGATTCCGTGATCGTGGTCACCGACAGACGTCTCCTGGATAAGCAGCTGCGCGAGAATATAAAAAGTTTCACAGAGGTGAAAAATATCGTCGCGCCCGCGCACAGCTCGCAAGATCTCAAGACCGCTCTAGAGCAAGGTAAGCGTATCATCATTACTACCATCCAGAAATTCCCCTTCATTGTGGATGGAATTGCTGACCTCAGTGAGCGCCGTTTTGCTGTCATTATTGATGAAGCACACAGCTCGCAGAGTGGAACTGCTGCCGCGAACATGAACGCCGCGATGGGAACAGACGAAATGCTCGAAACGATTGCTGAGCGTATCAAATCACGCCAAATGAAGGCTAATGCTAGCTACTTCGCCTTCACCGCTACGCCTAAGAACACGACTCTTGAGCGCTTCGGGCAAATGCAAGCGGATGGGACTTTCACGCCCTTCCATCTCTACTCGATGAAGCAGGCTATCGAGGAAGGCTTCATCCTCGATGTTCTGGCTAACTACACGACTTATAAGAGCTACTACGAGATCGAGAAATCTATCACCGACAATCCCGAGTTCGATACAAAGAAGGCGCAGAAGCGCCTCCGGGCTTTTGTTGAGAAAGACAAGCGCACCATCACGACCAAGGCCGAGATCATGCTCGAGCACTTCATGACTCAAGTCGTGAAAAAGAAGCGTCTCAAGAACAAAGGAAAGGGAATGGTAGTGACCCAATCTATCGAGTCCGCTATCCGCTACTACAGGGCCCTCAAAGATCTCCTCGACCAACAAGGCAACCCTTTCAAAATCGCCATCGCTTTTTCCGGAAAGAAAAAGGTCGATGGAGTGGAATACACCGAACCCGAACTGAATGGTTTCGCGGAGAACAAAACCCGCGAGCATTTCGACGAAGACGAATACCGCCTGCTCGTCGTCGCGAACAAATATCTCACAGGATTCGACCAGCAGAAGCTCTGCGCGATGTATGTCGATAAGAAGCTGCAGGGCGTGCTCTGCGTGCAGGCTCTTTCACGCCTCAATCGCTCCTACCCGAAGCTCGGTAAGAAAACAGAAGACCTTTTCATCCTCGATTTCTTCAACGAAACCGACGACATCAAAAAGTCCTTCGATCCTTTCTACACCTCCACGACACTCAACGAAGGCACCGATGCGAACGTTCTCCACGAACTAAAAGATAACCTCGATGACGCCGCCGTCTACGAGTGGCACGAGGTCGAAGAGTTTTACGAGAAATACTTCGCCAACGCCGAAGTCGAGGAGCTTCACGCCATCATCGACGTCTGCGCTGAACGCTTCAACAACGAGCTAAATCTCGACGACGAACAAAAGGCCGACTTCAAGATCAAGGCCAAACAGTTCGTCAAAATTTACGCCCAAGTCAGCTCTATCATGGACTTCACCGTCGATGCTTGGGAGCAGCTTTTCTGGACACTCAAGTTTCTCATCCCGAAGCTCATCGTTCGCGACCGACAACAGGAAGCCATCGACGAACTCCTCAACGCCGTCGACCTCTCAACCTATGGCCTAGAGCGCACCAAGCTCAATCAATCCATCGGCCTCGACGACAGCGAAACCGGCCTCGACCCGCAGAACAGCAACCCACGCGGGAGCCATGGTGGAGAAGAAGAAACAGACGAGCTAGACGAGATTATCAAGACCTTTAATGACAAGTGGTTCCAAGGCTGGGACGCCACTCCAGAAGATCAGCGCGAGAAACTCCTCAACTTCAGCCGCCGGATGAGGCAACACAAAGATTACGCCAAAAAAGTAGCCCAAAACAGTAACCCTCAAACACGGAAACTCGCTCGTACAAAAATCATGGCTGAGGTCATGGCCTCAATGCGTAAAGACGAACTCGATTTCTACAAACTCTACGCCAAAGACGAGGCTTTCCGAAAGTCACTGGAGCAAACCATAGAACGCCTAGAGAACAGCCCTGAACTCATCTAATTCAGATACTCTCACTTGAGCAGTAAAACCATTCGGATGTATTGATGTTTCAGGGCTTTATTTCCTGCTTGCTGTTTCTCTAAAAATCACAGTTTTTGCTTTCATTCCCCCCGATATTCCAGAGTGCTCTAGTGGCTGCTTCTTGCACATTAGAATTATTCCAAAAAAGACTTGAACACGGCAGGAGCGCGACTAGCTTGACTGCATCTCTTAGGGTGCCCATATCCTGCACCCTTCTCCCCTTCTCTAAACTATCCTGATGCATTCACCTGATTCACACACTCACCTCGAGATTCCTGGTCTGCGCATGACAAAGCAGCGCAAGGAGGTGTACCGTGTGCTTGTGGATGGCCCCCAAGACCACCCTACTGCGGCTCAGATACTGGAGCGTGTGAAGTGTAACCAGCCTGGCACCTCTCTAGCTACCGTTTACAACTGTCTGGAGGTGCTCGTGGAGCACAATGCGATCAAACAGGTGAATTTCGATCGCGAATCGTCACGGTACTGCCCAAATTTGCGCGAACATGGTCATTTCCATGATACAAACTCTGGACAAATCCACGATATCACGTTTAAGCCCGGTATCCAATTAGCGGATATACTCGAGCTACCACCCGGTACGAGTATCGAGGAGTATGAGATTACCCTGCGCGGTAAGCTCAAGACCTCTGAGCAGTCCAGCTAATTTCCATTTTCAAGATCAACCACTTACACCCAACGAACTGACACCCATGTCCATCATTATTAAAGATCTCCATGCCAATGTCGACGGCACACCTATTCTTAAAGGTCTCAACCTAGAAATCCCCAAAGGCCAGGTGCACGCTATCATGGGGCCTAATGGTTCTGGTAAGTCCACTCTCTCTAAGGTCATTTCTGGTCATGAGGACTACGAGGTCACTGGTGGCAGCATCATCATGGATGGTGAAGATGTGCTCGATATGGATGTCGATGAGCGCAGCCGTGCGGGTATCTTCCTCGCCTTCCAGTATCCGATGGAAATCCCTGGTGTCTCGAATGCGAACTTCATCCGTGCTGCGCGCCAAGCTCGCCTACCAGATGGTGAGGAGCTCGACGCAGTTGCCTACTATAAGGAACTCTATGAGAAAATGGATGCTCTGGGCATTGATCGCCAGTTTACAGCACGTGCTGTGAATGAGGGTTTCTCAGGTGGAGAAAAGAAGCGTAATGAAGTACTTCAGATGATGATGTTAGACCCTAATTACTGCATTCTGGATGAAACAGACTCTGGCCTCGATATCGATGCGCTGAAAGTGGTTTCTAACGGCGTGAACATGCTGCGCTCCGAGGAGCGTGGTTTCTTAGTCATCACTCACTATCAGAGACTGCTCAACTATATTAAACCAGATGTAGTTCACGTTCTCTATGACGGCCAGATCATTAAGACTGGTGGCCCAGAACTTGCTCTCGAACTCGAAGAGCGCGGCTACGATCACATCATCAAGCCACTTGCGACAGCCTAGTTATTAGTACCCTATCGCTTCTAACTACCACAGAATCAATTTCGTACTCCTTAGGCAATTAAACTCACTGCGCAGAAGCACACAGCTTAGCCTAACTTCACTAACACTCAGCACCATTTCCACATGGAAATCGAAGACATCACAGCACAATCCAGCATTGACCAAGACACGCAAGACGCGATCGCCATTGACCGCGCCAAGGGAGATTTTCGTTTTCCAGAAAATCACAAGTATGATGCTGGCTACGGGCTTAATGCAGATACGATTGACTACATCTCTAAGGTCAAAAAAGAGAAGGACTGGATTCGTGAGTTTCGCCACCGCGCACTCGGTGTCTTCGAGTCGAAGCCTATGCCCACTAACTGGGCGACTGATGACCTAAACAACATCGACTTCGATGCGATTCGCTACTACCTCTCTGACGGTGAGCGGCCAAAGCGTAGCTGGGATGATGTTCCAGAAAATGTCAAAATCACCTTTGAGCGCCTAGGAATCCCTGAGCAAGAGCGTGCTTTCCTCGCAGGGGTCGAGGCACAGTTCGACTCAGAGGCAGCTTACTCAAATGTCAAAGAGGCTCTGGAAGAAGAAGGTGTCATCTTTGTGAATTCTACAGAAGGTCTCCGCGAGCATGAGGAAATCTTCCGCCCATGGTTCGGTAAGGTTATCCCTACTGGTGACAATAAGTTCTCGGCTCTCAATTCCGCTGTCTTCTCTGGTGGCTCATTCATTTACATTCCTAAAGGTGTGAAGGTGAAGCAGCCTCTACAGGCCTACTTCCGTATTAACTCAGAGAACTTCGGCCAGTTTGAGCGCACACTCATTATTGCTGACGAAGGCTCTGAGGTCATGTACATGGAAGGCTGCACCGCGCCTCAGTTCGAGACATCCACTCTCCACTCTGCAGTGGTTGAGCTCGTCGCCATGAAGGGAGCTAAGATCCAGTACGTGACTGTGCAGAACTGGTCCTCGAACGTCTTTAACTTAGTAACCAAGCGCGGCATGGCGCATGAAGATGCTGAGATCCGCTGGATCGACTGTAATATCGGATCTCGCCTCACTATGAAGTACCCCGGTGTTGTCATGAAGGGTGAAGGCGCTCGTGGTGAAGTCATTTCTATCGCCCTCGCCAATGACGGCCAGCACCAAGATACAGGTGCAAAAATGATCCACGCCGCTGACAATACGACATCAAACGTGGTCTCTAAGTCGATCTCTGTCGGCGAAGGTATTTCCACCTACCGTGGCCAAGTCCACATTCCTAAGCACCTCAAAGGCTGCAAGAACAACACAGAGTGTGACGCCCTTCTCATCAACTCAAACAGCCGCACAGACACGTATCCAGCAATCACTGTTAGAGGCAATCAGCACGTCACTCAGCATGAGGCTTCTGTTTCCCAAGTTTCTGAGGAAATGCTCTTCTACATGCAGCAGCGTGGCCTCTCAGAAGCGGCAGCAATGTCACTCGCTGTGAATGGCTTTGTGAACGATCTCGTGCGTGAGTTTCCTATGGAATATAGTGTCGAGCTCAAACGCCTGATTGATCTAGAAATGGAAGGTAGTGTGGGTTAATCCCAATTATAAATGACGCAAAATCAGTTTACTAACTAACACTTCCTATACCACTCACTTTAGCTTTCTCTCCCTAACAAATTTCCTACTATGTCCATCATCGTGACAGATCCAGAAACACTCCAAGATCCTACTCAGCAGTTTAATCCTCCAGCCTGGTTCCAACAAAAACAGTCTGAAGCGCAAGTCCAATATGACGATTTAGCCGCGCCGACACGCCGAGTAGAAAACTGGAGATTCGGTAATCTCAAGGCACTCGATTTCTCAGACTACACAAACGCGCCCTTCTCTGAAACGGAGGACTTCGACATGCAGATCACGGGTCTCAAGGAAGCCTCTGGTCAATTTATCTTTGCCAATGACTCTCTCGTACACGCTGAGTCAGACCTCCCCGAAGGCGTGATTTGCCTCCCCCTTCAAGACGCTCTCGAGCAGCACAGTGATCTGGTGGAGCGCTACTTCATGCAGAATGAGAGTAAGCTGGGCTCAGCCAAGTACGCCGCTCTGCATGCTGCGAACACAGTGAGCGGTCTCTTTGTTTACGTCCCTAAAGGAGTCGAAGTACAGCACCCGATCGAGAGCTATCAAATCGTCTCAGGTGACAAGTGCACGATCTACCCGCACACCATTGTCGTGGCAGAAGAGCAGGCGAAAGTCAGTGTCATCGAGTACTTCAAGAGTGCTGATGAGGGGCAGTCTCTTACAATTGCTGTCAACGAACTCTACGCACACAAGGCCTCCCAACTCAGCTACATCTCAGTACAGGATCTCAATCTTTCCTCAAAGATGATCATGCTCAGCCACAGTGACGCTGACCAGGATGCACAAACTCGCAATCTCACTCTCAATGTCGGAGGCTCATGGGTTCGCAATGAAGCCTTCACTCACCTCAAGGGAAAAGGCAGCCATGCTGACATGCTCTCACTCAATATTCCTTCTGGAACGCAGGAGTATGACCAGCGCACCTATCAGCACCACGGAGCAGCACACACCTATTCTGACCTGCTCTATAAGAATACACTCTATGGGAAGGCAAAAACCATCTTCTCAGGATTAATCTTTGTCGACGAAGGTGCTCACTACACAGATGCCTATCAGACATGCAGAAACCTCCTTATGGAAGACACCACTGAGGCAAACTCCATGCCTGGTCTACAAATCAATGCTGATCAAGTCAAATGCTCTCACGGCAGCACTTCCGCCGCAATTTCTGATGAAGAAATCTTCTACCTAAAGGCACGCGGTATCCAGCCACAGAAAGCACGCCAGCTCATCGCTAGTGGATTCTCTATCGAAGTGTTAGACCGACTCAAAGACGAAGCCATTGAAACCCTTCTCTTAGGGTACATCGAGGCGAAATATGCGTCTCTCTAATTTAGTAGTTATCTCAAAAAATGCAGTGCGGTGCATTCATTCTAATCGTCTCAATTCTTGTTAGCATAGATGCGGGATTCGCTGAGCCGCTTCTTCCTGAGAAAATTACTTATCAGGAAGCATCAACCCAGCAAGTGATTCCGTATAGAGATGGCGTCTTGATCGAGTCAGATCACTACGATACGGATTTCGTAATGTATGCGGAATTCGACGAGAAGGTAACGTCGAACTTCAAGGTCGAAGGCATTCAGTTACTATTCGATGTGGAGCAGAACACAAACGGCGTTCTATTTCTCGGTCTCCACGAGAAAAAGATTAGAGTCGTTATGGAGAACCCGAAAGGAGAGCGAAAATCTTTGCCCGTCCCAGACGAGTTTCATCCCCGATTTCTCGAAGACTTAAAGCCTGGCGCCCGGCCAAGACTGATATCGACAAGCAACAGGGCAGCTGCAATCGTCGGTGATGTCATTTGGTGGCTTGGCAAGGAATGGAAGAGTCGTAAGCTCCCTAATGTACCTCAGTTCGATGAGCAGATTAATCTTGGAAGACTTGGGCACAAATTTGGAACTGTTCATTACCTTGAGGGAACGACTCTCTATGCTGGTTGGAATCAAGGCGAATGGGGAGGAATGCTCACCGCAATCGATCTGAGTGACCCCAATGCCAAATGGATTCACATTAGTGGTAAACTTGTCGGCGACAATTCCGGAATACCTCAGAACAGTCCTGTTCACTCAATTATTTCCCCGAAGAAGGGTGAGATTTGGGTCGCAACTGGTCTTGCTCACTTCGGAGGGAGCTGGCGTGGGCTCCATTACCGCGATCTTAACGAGAAGTGGCGATCATTGATCGATGGCGATTTCGAGGATGACCGGGGGCCTATAAAACTTCCAATACTCACTTCGATTCAAGGAGTAGCTTTCGATCACGGCGGACAGATCTACATCCTCGCAGGTCGGGCCGGCATACTTCGTCTTCGTGAGAACGATATAGAACATGTGGTTAAACATAACTTCTTTAGCCACTCTTCTGCCCGTAAAGACGGCGACTTTGCCTACACCGTAGGGAGTTATCCAATGGCCTTAGGAATCGCTCACAACGGCGATATTTTCGTATCTACGAATAGTTTCGGAGTCTTAGCGTTCCGAAGAACGAACGAAAGCTATGCAGCTCGCCAGATTACACTAAACAAAAAAGATAACAGGACACTAGACCTCAATAAGCTCCCTCCTTCAAAGTCCGATCAAAAAGGTGAGTAGAGAGCTTTCACTGGAATCGAACTATAATCCTAGTAAGCTGTGAATCAACTTAGATGATCAGCACCTTTCTGCGTTTCTAAAGAAAGCTGTACAGTAAGACCGAGATTTTTCTCAAGAAAGTCAACAACTACTCCATGAGTATCTATAATCATATAAATACTCATACATTTTAGCTTCTATCTCTTGGAGCTATAACTACACCCTCTGCCCAGTCATTGGTCGCACGGGAATGTCACGCTCTGCGAAGTATTGTTTCGCCTCAGCGACTGTGTGCTGGCCAAAGTGGAAAATAGAGGCTGCGAGTACAGCGTCTGCTTTACCCTCTTCGAGCACATCCACCATGTGCTCTAGATTCCCGGCTCCGCCACTGGCAATCACAGGAATCCCCACGGCCTCACTCACAGCCGCTGTAAGCTCGACATCGTAGCCGTCCTTTGTGCCATCGCCATCCATGCTAGTAAGGAGTATTTCACCAGCACCACGCTCATAGATTTCCTTCGCCCATTCGACCACGTCTATACCGACAGGCTTCCTGCCGCCATGTGTGTAGACTCCCCACTTGCCTGAAGACTCGCGCTTCGCGTCAATAGCTACCACGATACATTGGCTGCCAAAGGCATTAGCTCCCTCGTCCACGAGCTGAGGATTTGTCACAGCGGCTGTGTTCACCCCTACCTTGTCAGCCCCTGCAAGTAGCATTTCGCGCATATCAGAGACAGCACGTATGCCACCACCGACAGTCAAAGGGATAAAACAATGCTCTGCGGTTCGCCTGACGACATCCACCATGGTGTCTCTGCCATCTGAGGAAGCTGTAATATCTAAGAACACGAGCTCATCGGCCTGCTGTTTATTGTAGGCAATGGCGCATTCTACAGGGTCACCAGCATCGCGGAGGTCAACAAAGTTCGTTCCTTTGACCACTCGACCGTCTGTCACATCTAAGCATGGTATAATCCGCTTCGCTAGCATGCGGAAGAAAAACGCCTCCTCTAAGAACATGCAAGTGAAAATGCCTTCTCTCACTATCTGGAATATTCTTTTAGAAAGCGACCTTCTATCACTTTCTCAAAAGACACGTTTTCCAGCAAAAATACATTCTTCTTTCTTTCATTCATGAAGACTTTAAGACAAAACCTCAATTTTTAACGTACTTTCTCGATCAAATTGGGAAAATAAATCAAATTTTTCGTTAACTTCGCCATTGTCTGGACGTAACAATGTGTGAAGACTCCTCCCATCACACCTTCAACAGAGTCTATGAAGTACACCATGACTTCACACTCGCCCATACAGCTTATTTTTCATGACCAAATCTAAGAAACACGTACCTTTGACTATCGTTCTGGTGATCCTCTCAGCAGTCCTTCTTTCTTTACCTCTCGTGATTGAGATACCCAAAGGTGAAACAAACCCTTGGATAGAGTTCATCGGTCTCTACCACCCCGTTTTCCTCCACCTGCCGATCGGATTTCTCCTTCTAATTGTCTCCATTGAGCTCTACCATGTCTTTACTAAAAAGAAGAATACGCACCCGATGCGCTTCGCCCTCGTGCTCAATGCACTAGCTTCTGTAAATGCGGCACTGCTCGGCTTTGTCCTCTACCTGACAGGTAGCTGGAGTACGGAAAAAATCGAAGACCACCTCTGGAGTGGCCTCGCCTATGCCGTCTGTTCCATGTGGCTACCCCATATCTACTCCCTTACGATCTCACGCTCACGAGTCCCCTACATGGCACTGCTACTAGGCTCTGCCGCTGTGATGAACTTCGCAGGGCACGAAGGTGGTCTACTCACTCATGGTGACCCTATGGACTCCGCTCCATGGAAGCCTAAGGAGGAGAAAGAAAGAAAGCCTATCGCCTCTCCTGATGATCTCGCGGACGGCGAAGTCTTTGACCCAGTCTTCTACACAGATGTGGTCGTACCTATTTTTGAAGAAAAATGCTACAGCTGCCACGGAGAGAAACGTGGCCGTGGTGGCCTCCGAATGCATGAGATGGAACTCTTCCTCGAAGGTGGTGACGAAGAAATCGCCCTCGAGCCAGGTAATGTGGAGGAAAGTTTCTTCCTCACCTCACTGCACCTCCCGCTCGACGACGACTACCACATGCCACCTGAGAACAAACCGCAGGTCACAGAGCGTGAGGCTAAGCTCCTCGAATTCTGGGTCGCCTCAGGTGCTACTGTAGATAAAAAGCTTAGTGAGCTCGATGCTCCAGAGGATATCATCGCATTATTAAATGCCTCCGCTGACGTAGCAGACGCAGAAGAAGCACCTAAGGAAACTAAGAAAGCTGACTCAAAAACTCGTACAGACGAACTCACAAGCACAGTCGCCAAAGCACAGGAATCACTCGGGACTTCTCTTAACTGGCTCAGCCTAGACTCCCCTTCACTACAGTTCTCAGCAGTCAGTATTCGCAAACAGTGGAATAACGAACACATTGATGCACTCAAATCAGTCGCCACTAATCTCGAATCTCTCAACCTCAATGGCACGACAGTGGGTGATGACATCAGCTCACTACTCGAAGAAAGCACCCAGCTCAGAGACCTACGACTTGCAGAGACCTCCATCAGCAATGAGATGCTGAAGTCCATACCCGACTCACTCGAGGTCCTTAATCTCCATTCTACTCAAATTGATGACTCAGGGGTCATGCACCTCCAAGAGAAGAAGAACCTCAAGCGTATCTACTTGTGGAACAGCAAAGTCACAGAAGAAGGTAAGAAAAAGCTATCTGAGATGCTACCCGAGTTAGAAATTCTCTAATCAGACTATTCTGAAATAAAGTCTCACAGCTCTGTAGTCTGTGCTACAGAGCTTTTTGCTGTCTAACTAACAAATTCTCTATTAAACTTGATCTCTGTTTACTACTTTTAATGTATGAATATCGAACTCAGTATGGAAGCCGACAACCTACTAGAACTAGATAAGGCTATCGTTGAAGGCATGCTATCTGCTAACATAAAGAAGTCTTCAGCCTTTTTTGTATGGGAAAATCATTATAACGAGGACGAACTTCCCATCAACTTATTTATAGATCTTCATTTTATCGATCTTCACATAGACGGTGTGGAAGCCAGTTCTGTCTCAATTGATATTTCAAATGAAAACGAAAGCTCTAGTATCGATTTTAGCCTGAATGATGAAGTTAGATTTTCAGAAAACAATCTATATCATTTACTTAATAGACTACTCAAGTGTATAGATTTTGAAACATCATTTAATCTATTAACATAAAACTTTAAATCAAAGAAAAGCTAATACTTTTTCAAACATATGCATAGCCCTGTAAAGAACCGCAAACAGATGAACCGAATTCAACTTGAAGAAGGGCTTATTGCGTATCAATGCCCTGAGACAAGTGGTGTATTTTTACCCGTCTCATCCTATGTCCAATGGCTGAGTAGACAGCCTGCAAGATTACCGCAATTGCCTCCTAGTGAAAGCTCTGAGCAAGAATGCCTAACCGATTCTCAAGAAGCAAAAATTTGCCCCGAATCTGGCCAACTCATGCAGCGATATGCTATTGGACACGACTTTAGCTTTTATGTGGATCGCTCACCATCTGGGAGTCTCTGGTTTGATAAAGGTGAATGGGAAGCACTCCGCAAAAGGCAATACCATGATGAATTACACCTGATCTTCACTGCTCCATGGCAAGATAAGGTACGGGCTAAGCGTAAAGCGAATGCCGAGCGTGCCATATTGCTAGAAAAATTAGGTGGTGATTTACTCGGCAGAATCGACAGCCTAATCGGAGAACTAGAAGGTCATGACTATCAATCCATGGCTATTGCTTATCTACAGAATTCGACCAGTAAAGGATAAGTTAGCATCTATCCATGGCTGTTACTATATTCGTATTAGCTGGAGACTTAGAAGCAGAATGGAAACTAGAGTCATCTCTAATACACAGAAGAATCTCATCGTTCGCTAAAACATGAAACATTATCTAGAATCTAGCGAATACATCGACTGGCAGAGTCCTCAGGTACACCAAAAAGCTCTTCAGTTATCTCAAGACTGTACTTCTCAGCGAGATGTAGCGGAAGCTTGTTATTTATTCGTCCGAGATGAGGTGAAGCACAGCTATGACTATAAACTCAATCCTATCACGATAAAAGCTTCAGAGGTCTTAGAACAAAAAACCGGATATTGCTATTCAAAGAGCCACCTCCTGGCAGCTCTACTCAGAGCGAACCAGATCCCTGCAGCACTATGTTATCAAAGGCTAACATTTCAAGATGACCGTCCACCATTCTGTATCCATGGTCTTAATGCCATGTTTCTAGAGAATATTGGCTGGTACAGAGTAGACGCCAGAGGCAATAAAGATGGTGTCTCTGCAGAATTTAACCCGCCCATAGAGCGTCTAGCATTTGAGACAAAGCTTACGGGTGAGTTTTCCTATGAGAAACTGTATTGCGAACCAGTCGCTGAGGTGATTTCTGTACTAACGAGATACTCTCATTATCAAGACGTCGCAGACCATTTGCCTGATAGAATTGACTGAGTAGAGAAAACCCACGCACTTGCGCCCTACGCTTGTCCTTCTAACCACTTGATCACTTTCCTGAGCGCTACAACTCTATGACTCAGAGAATTCTTCACCTCTGCGCCGAGTTCAGCAAACGTCTCTGTGTATCCTTCTGGCTGAAAGAGTGGATCATAGCCAAAACCTTCCCCCCCTCTGGGTGTGTCGAGTATTACACCCTCTACGACACCTTCAAAGCTCGCCATTACGGCTCCATTCTTTGCAAGAACCATCACGCAGCGAAATCTTGCGCTTCGCTTTTGGTCACTGGGTAACGCGGCAAGCTCGCGCATGAGTTTCAGATTATTGGCGGCATTATCGCCTTCTTTTCCAGCATAGCGGGAT
The DNA here is from genome assembly GCA_937928735.1 of uncultured Verrucomicrobiales bacterium. Taxonomy (GTDB): domain Bacteria; phylum Verrucomicrobiota; class Verrucomicrobiia; order Verrucomicrobiales; family Akkermansiaceae; genus Rubritalea. Next base: position 37,031 of record CALFVF010000028.1, read on the forward strand.
GAATACACACCTGGCTCACCATGAAGTGCATCCACCTCTAGCCCTGAGTCATCAGACAAGACGATGCCTTCTGTTAATTGGCTAATTTCAACGGCCTTTAGAGTCGCATTTTCTAGGAAAGTGGTTCCAGTTTCTTCGACGACGGGGAAATCCGTCCCATTAAGGTCTGACACAATGTATTGATTTTTTAACATCCCAGTGATTTCAGATGTCTTGTGGGCATTTCGTGTCGCGACGAATAATTGGGGCTGAGTAGTCATAATGAGTGAAAATTAGAAATTCAGTGGAAAAAATGGAATAAGCAATTCTAAAATCGCATCCTATGAGCATATGAAAGCTTACAAACTATCCTTCCGATTAGTACTCCTCGTCCTTGGATTATTTACTTCAGCCGTTCACGCTGAGGGCCCGTGGCTGACTGAAATCTCATCTGCTGTGAAAGAAGCAGAAAAACACAATAAACCTATTCTGGTCGAATTCACAGGATCTGACTGGTGCCCACCATGTAAAATGATGGAGAAGAAGGTGTTTTCCCAAAAAGAATTCCTAAGTAAAGCTGCTAAAGACTACGTCTTAGTGAAAATCGACATCCCCCATTCCAATCCAGAGCTTTCTGAGAAAAACAAAGCCGTCCTTGCTGAGCATAATGTCAACAGTGTCCCAACTGTTCTCCTTCTACGCTCCAACGGTAAAGAATTTCACAGATTCCCTGCGACTCAGAATGATTCCGTATCTGCTTTTTTAGCACATATTCAGGATCAGAAAAAGCGACTTTCTCTACAATAACAGTTACAGAAACATCTCTCCTACAATCAGCAGCCACTGCCTTGCGCGTGGCTGCTTTTTTTATGCAGTTTTGCCTCTACTGTAGCCCCTAGAAAACAAACTTGGCCGAAGTCAATAGCCCTCTATTTACGAGAGCTTCAAAACTGGATAGGTATGAGGCAATTCAGCTCAATTTTCCTCGTGTAGTGTGAGATACAGCGAAACTCTCACCCAGCTAAGAACTACTGATTTCTACGAAGAAACACTTCAAATTGCTCTCTGAGAGAATTTTTTAGACATTGAGGAGAAATCACCTCCACATCTTGGGCGAATTTTTTCAACCAGATACCAACACCAACAAGATCTCCACATTCCAATGTCAGGTGAGTTTCATCATCTGAGATTACTTGAATCTTCTGAGTCCAGTGTATCTCAGTGTCTTGAATATACCGAGCTGCATAACCATAGAGTTTCACCTTGATATCGTAGCGCTTAGATTGAGGGTCATCCCAGATACTAAAGTTCCCCCACTGAAGCATTTGATTGATCATTTTCTCACTAGGAGCTGGTCGATCCTGATCGCTCAGTTTCGCTTCTTGAATTTTTTTAAGCTTAAACACCAACGGTTTTTCTTTACCGTAATCAAAAGCTAACAAATACCACACTCCCTCGCGCTCCTTAAGCTGAACTGGAAACACCTCCCTACTTCTATACGCGCTATCGTGCATAGACCGGTACAGTAGACTGATGTTTTGTTTTAAGAGAATCATTCTCGTAATCTCGCCAAACACTTCAAGATCATCATCCTCCAGATTCGCTCCTGTCGTATCTGTCGGTCGCACTATTCCGTCAAATTCCTTCGGTAAATCATCACAGCCAAAGTAATGCTTCTTAATTGTCTTCACAACTTCTGGTGCGAAAGCAGATAGATTCTTATCCACAGTACATCCTGCTAGCGCAAGTACAGCAGTGATTTTATTATCAGTCACTTTACGTTCTGCGCTGGAAGCCTCTCGAAGATAGAATCCATCCATATCGAATTCAATAGGCCACCCCTCATCTTGAAGGTAAGTGATATCTCTCTGAATTGTCTTAGAACTACATCCAAATCTTTCGGCGAGTTGTTTCTTCGTGATTCTCGAACGCTCACGAATCAAGCCTATAATGGTCTCACGGCGTTTCTCAGCAGGAGTTATAAAGTCATTTTTGCTCATAAAATTCACTCTACAGGATAAGGGAGGACACAATTTGTCCCCCTCCTTGTGTTTCTATCTGCGCCATGATGGAACCGCAAAACTGGAAGGATTATATAATACACTCTAGCGATCCAATACAACCTAACATAAATACTAAGCGAAGATTCAATCCGAAGAATTTATCCCCAACAATAGGAGAATTACACTGCACACCTTTTGAAAGAAAACAAGCCCTGCGAGAAGAAGAAAAAGCCCGACTAAAAAACGAACAATCTCAAAAACAAGCCGCATTTTATAATGACAAAAAAGTCAATCAAGCTCTCGAGGTCTTCAAAAAACAACTCCTCAGCAACCAATCTTAATAAATAATAACTATGGAATCATATCATATCGCACCGACTATCTGGGACACTCTACCTTCTAGCGTAAAACAAGGAATTACCAAATTATCACCAGAGTTACAAGCCGTGTTTGAAGAAGAATACAAGCGCAAGAAAAAATCAAAAGCACTCATTCTCCTGCTTGCTCTATTCTTTCCTATCCAACATTTCTTACTAGGTAAATCAGGCCTGGGTATCATCTTCTTCCTCACTGGTGGAGGCTTATGCCTCTGGTGGATCGTCGAATGGTTCTTAGCTATTCCCAGAGTAAATACTTATAACGAAGACCTAGCCAAAACAATTGCTAGAGACATCAAAATCATGAATTCCTAGGTGTATATTCAATCTTAAAAAAATCATTCTTGACCTAACAAATTTACAAAATACTACTAAATTATATATGAGCGACACAAACAATAACTGCTATCTCGTTAGAACCATTCAAGAACTTGTCCACCAAGGGTTTGTGGGAATCGGATGGTCAAAATTTGACTTCTCTAGTTACTCTAGTGCGGAAGACTTAATTAAAGACATCAACAATGACTATGGCGTAGGCCGAAGAGGGAATCAACTCCGTCGATTCTTTAATATCAAAGAAGACGACTTTGTAGTTGTTCCGTTATCACAAACCGTGGCTATTGGTAAAGCAAAAGGGCCTTTACTCCACCAGCAGGATCCTTGGGGTCAATATGATAGAGCAAATTTACGCAAAGTTGAATTTCTCGTTGATAGCACAGGAAGTATTATTGAAATACCACGCAAGAATTTTTCTGAGGGTTTCCAGAGAAGAATTCGCGTCATGGGAATGACTGTAAACGATTTAAATTCTTTTTCAGATGAAATACACCAAGCCTATGACGCTATATCTGACGGGGGGAGTCACTCATGGGTGTTGCAAATCAATGAGCAAAAAAAGACAGAGTATGCACGCTTTAGAAAAAAGTTGCTGAGCAATATTCAGTCAGGTAAAACAAACCTTCAAGGAGGAGGTCTTGGCTTAGAAAAACTAGTTAATGAACTTCTTACTATAAATGGCTATGAATCAACAATTTGTGCGAAAACCAAATTTAACAGTTTTGCTGACGCTGACATTTTAGCTACTAAAGATGATGTTTTTTCGCAAACAGAACTCTTAGTACAAGTAAAGCATCACCATGGCTTGAGTGGAGAACACGGCATCAACCAGTTAACGGAAATTAGAAAACTGCACCCTGATGAAGCAGACGGCAGGCAATTGGTTTTTGTAACCTCAGCAGCTGTCTCAGATGCAGTGGTAGAGTTGGCAAAAAAAGAAGAAGTCATAATAATCGATGGCGATAAACTAGTATTATGGATAGAAGATAATTTATCACAGCTCTCTGCTGAAACTCTGAAAAGCTTAGGCATCTTTGCGAACTTTTCTACCATTGATTGAGAAATTTCACCCTAGCTGCATTAGTTAGCGAATTACCGCCACGATCCGAATAGGTTACCGGCCCAAACTAGACTCTAGAGGTAAACTCCTCTAGGGTCTTTTTGTATACAAATGAAAATGCTTTATATTTGATATAGTTTAATTTTATTCACTTAAAACAGATCGGACACAAATTGTCCCCCTCTACCTGAGAGAATGTGACTATGAATAAAATAGTCTGCATCACATCAAAAGTCCCACTTACTCTGGTAAAAGTAGACGACCCCAATCACTGGCAACTCTGTTACAAAGGGTTCGGGAGAGGCCTCGCTAGGGCGAATCACGAGCGGGAGCTCCAAGCTCTTCGTGTACTTGTGACCGAGCACTGTCAACGGGGTTCTACTGACAGCCTGCCTGATCGATTGCTATGGTTATACTGCATGCATGTGAACCAGCCTCTGGCTAAATTTGCCCTCAGTTCTCTATCTTGGAAGCATTCAGAGACCAGAGGCTTTGAATTACTCTCTGAGGTTCGGCGGAGAAATTTTATTCGTTTACTACTAGAGAAACTCTCTGGTGATAAATTGGGGCGAACTATAGAATTTTACTTGTTTGTGGGTTCGATTGCGAACCGCGCTTTAGCCAGTGAGGTGAAAGAGGAGGTATTACTTGCGGGGCAGCTATTTTTATCTTTAGAAAACCACAGAGAAAGCACGCCATGGCTACCACTAAGCTGCATCAAAGCCCAGAAGCGGCGCACATATTCTGTTTGTCAATATGGAGAGAAGTTGTTTTCTAGGCCTTTATGGGTTCATTTTTTGTATCAAATTTTAACAGGGGCTTGTACGAATTCAGCTAAACTTGCAGAGGCAATATTGGCGTATTTATATTCTATCGATTCTTCCGTAATCAGCTCTTATCAATACGAAGGCGTTTCCATGGTGAAACAAGTACTCCACTTCATGGAGACCTCTAAAACATCAGAAAATCATGATTCCTACACCAGGGTCATGAAATGGCGAGGAGCTGTTGTAAGCACTTTTCTCAGTAATGTTAGAAAGGATATAAGAAATGAGGCTGAAATTATTTTAAAAGGTGAATTTATAGAACAAATCAAAGATTTCCTCGATAGTCAGCTATTCTGCATTGACTCTCAACAAGTTGACTTATCCGGAAAACCTATCGAATACACCCTAGTACGAGCACGAGTGCATTCGCTATTATTTCCCATGAGCGCGAAGCATGTTGAATTCTATCGCTACTACCGAGATGAGGAACTAGGTCAAAAGGTCGTGCGTTTTCTCAAAACTCACTCTGATGCTATCGATTCAGATTTCAATAGAGAGGGCTTTGATCACCTCTGGTTGGATGAGGTAACTATCGAAATGATCGAAGTGTTTCCTTTCAATATAAGAAGGTCACTAGCATCCATCGACACAGTTTGTGATAGGCATTTTCATCATTTTCTCCAAGACGGACTTCCTCTGCATTCACTAGACGCATTAAGGCAAGTGAACTGGGAAAAGTTTAAAGAAACCGCCTCACCACAAGCAGTAATAGAGGCGACTCATTACATCGCAAGAATTTCTAACCTAAATCCTAGCATGCAGATGCCATTCGATCAAATAATCTAGGTGCAACCTTCTAGCCGAGCCTAACTAGCTGTAGAGCTTACTGCTCTATCTGCACACAGTGTGTTATTGATTACAAACTCTCAATTAATAAAAACTACTCTTAAATGCTAAGAGCGATTTCTTCGCGCTAGACCGATAAGACCAACAAGACCTAACATGGCAACAGAGGGCTCTGGTATAGGAGCTGTCGTAAAGGAAAGGCCTTCAAAAGTAATCCCATCAGGTGAAGTCGGTGAACTCCAAGTAACGCTTGCAGAAACAATTGGGTTACTGGCATCATCGGCAGTAAAGCTAAAGAACGTCGTTGCTCCTTGCCCTAGAGTTAGAAAAATACCTGAATCTACCTCCGCGCCACCATTCAGAGATGTGGACCACTGAAAGTCTGCTGAACTACCAAACCCAATAGAAGGATTTCCTCCAGCAGGCCCTTCTTGACTAGTCAGCACTAATGTATCTCCGCTCTCTGTGGTAGCACTGATAGAGAACGTTGAATTTCCACCACCATCATGCAAATCATTAAACGCTAGAGTAAACCCTATGACTTCTGGACTAGAGCTGGTCCCTGCAGGTAGCGTGAAAAAATCTATCGTAGTTGTGGCATTACCAGCTATGCCATCACCAACCAGCAAGTCACCACCTGTATTTGTAAAACTCACTCCATCGATCATATTAGCACCAGCAACAATACCACTGGCTACAAATCCTGTTGGCGCTACATCTGAATTCAATGCCGAGATTGCAGCATGAGATGTCGATGTGAGTAGTACAAAGCTTACTGGTAGAATGAAATTTAGAAATTTTGAGGTGTTTTTCTGACAATTATACATAACGTTGGTTATTAAAATACGACTTATTGATTTGTACAGATTTTTCAACCCATAACCTCTTTGATTCGCTTCGACATCTGATCTTAAGAAACCTTGATTTTATAATCAATTCAGCACACAATATAATAAACTCAGATTCACTATGATCCCATTAACTGTCAGTTTAACTCTATAACTCCCCATCGACCACCCTCACTAATACATACTCTCTCTAGGCACTATCCAAAGAATTAGCATCGACTTCCTCCAGTATATCACCTTTGCTCACACCATAATCATGGCTAAGGGAGTGAACATGTCGATAAAGATTACTTCAGATCAGACTCAGGGCACAACCATCGGAATCTTGGACTCTGGTGTGGGTGGACTCTCAGTACTTCTGGAAATTCGCAAGCTTTTACCCGAAAACCACGTACTCTACATCGGTGACTCTGCGTGGTGTCCTTATGGGACGAAGTCTTCTGAGCAGATTCTTGAGCGCGTGAGTGCTCTCACTGAGCTCTTGATGACACAAGGGGCTCAGATCATTGTCATTGCTTGTAATTCAGCGACCATTCATACCATCGAGCAGCTACGTAAGCGCTATGCGATTCCCTTTGTGGGGATGGAGCCGGCCATTAAGCCTGCAGCAGCGGCGACACATTCGGGAGTGATTGGAGTTCTCGCCACAGAAGCCTCTCTGGCTGGTTCTAAGTTCCACCGTCTACTGGATACACATGGAGAGGGCGCGCAAGTGATCACGACCCCTTGTCCAGAATTTGTCGAGACTGTGGAGCGTGGTATTTTAGAAGGTGAGGACGTTGAGAGCTCTATTGATGCAATCACGCGCCCTCTCCTCCAGCAGGGAGTGGACACTCTGGTACTTGGCTGCACGCACTATCCTTTTCTAAAATCCACCATCCAGTCTCTCGTGGGGCCAGAGGTTCGCCTCATTGATACGGGAGAAGCTGTGGCTCGGCGCACCAAAGACTTGCTAATTCAGCGAGGAGGTGACAGTGCTACTGAGGTATTCACTACGGGGTGTCTCGAGCAACTCAGGCGCATTCTACCCATTCTCTGCCCCAGCTTGCAGAATTACAGCACTCACTTTTTACAACTTTCTTCTGATGAACTTCAATCAATTCGCTCTAAGTGAGCGCATCACTAAGGCCGCGGCAGACGCTGGCTACACCCAGCCCACCCCTATTCAGGAGCGCGCGATTCCTAAGATCCTCAAGGGGGCGGATGTCATCGGTATCGCCCAGACTGGCACGGGAAAAACTGCGGCATTTAGCCTACCCATTCTCTCGATGCTCTCTGAGCTCTCTGGTCAGTCTGAGGAGCGGCATTTAAAAATGCTGATTATCGCACCTACTCGTGAGCTCGCCGATCAGATTCACGCGAATATCCGTGTCTTCTGCAAATACACGAATCTGCGTAGTGGTGCTGTCTTTGGTGGAGTCAGTGACAAGGGTCAGATCAATAAGCTTAATTCTGGTGCCGATATTATCATAGCGACTCCTGGTCGCCTGATTGATCTGATCAAGGCAGGTCACGGACAGTTCTCTAAGCTAAAACACCTCGTCATTGATGAGGCGGATAGAATGCTTGATATGGGCTTTATCCCTGACATCAGAAGTATCGTGAAAAAACTCCCTAAGAGCCGACAGACTCTGCTCTTCTCAGCCACTTTCACACCACAGGTCGAGCACCTCGTGAAGGAATTTCTCCACTCCCCCACTGTAGTGGAGGTGGGTAACCGCTCAGATCCTGCGAAAACTGTCACCCAGGTCATCTACAAGGTAGAGCCCCACCAGAAGCAGTCTCATCTCATTGAGCTCATCGAGAGCTCCCATGAGTTCTTCTCAGTGATCGTCTTTGCCCGTACTAGAGCGGGCGCGGAGGAACTTGGTAAAGCACTGAAAAAAGCAAAACTAGACTGCGAATACATCCACGGTGAGCGCTCTCAGGGGCAGCGCAGACGCGCCATTGATGACTTTAAGTCGAATAAACTCCAAATTCTTGTCGCCACTGATGTCGCAGCTCGCGGTATCGACATCCAAGATGTGAGTCACGTCATCAACTATGATTTCCCTGAGAATAATGAAGACTACATTCATAGGATCGGCCGCACAGGTAGGGCAAACCAGAGTGGTGACGCCATCACTTTTGTTAGTTCTCGCGACTTACTGAGCTTGCAGCGACTGGAGAAATTCATCCAGCGCACCCTGCCGACCAAACGCCTCGCGGGATTTAACTACGCGGCACCACCAAGTGAACCTACGAGCACAACTCGTAAAGCCGGCTCTAGATCCAACTCAAACTCTCCCAGCAGAAGCCCACGCCACTACAGAGCAAAAGAGAAAACCTACACAGCCCGCAAGAAGCCAAGTCAGCGCTCCCAGTCCAGATCTCGCCAGAATGGCTCACGTAAGCCCAAAGGGTAGCCCATAGTCGCTCAGCATCTACAACTCCATCACAATGACGCTGTATCACGAAAGGCTCTGTAAATTCTATCAGATCCCTACTTGAGCTAATATGACATTAAATAACCTTAAAAGAGCTCAAACAACACGCTTTGCGCCACATCACCCGATTAGATTTGGGCTATAAGTTCATTGTATAGAATGAATTCATAAGGCTGGTGGCAACAATAAGGCGGCACAATCAGTGCAATCCAGCGGAAATAAAACATCCAGAGAAGCTCCTAAATCTATCTCTAAAACCGATAATTGCGGAAGAAATCACGCCCAATCCACCAGTCGTGCTTGAACACAAGTCATTTCTCCTCTATCAATACATGCGCTCACCGCATATACCAAGTCCATGAACCTAGCAAACTGCTCTATTTGTCTATTTTGGAACTCATCCATTGGCAAAAAACTCATCGTCGCCATCACAGGCATTCTACTTGTTCTCTTCCTCGCAGGACACCTCTCTGGAAATTTACTCATATTTTTAGGAGCAGACGCCTTCAATGAATACGCTGAGCTTCTCCACGGTATGCTCCATGGCACAGGCGTCTGGATCGCACGAATTGGCCTACTCGGAGCACTCTTTCTCCATGTCCTAGCGACCATCAGTCTCGTAAAACTCAATAAAGAGGCAAAAATACAAGACTACCAGTGCCAGTCCACCATTCAGGCGACTCGCTCCTCTCGCATGATGATCTGGAGTGGTCTCACCATCCTCTCCTTTATTGTCTATCACATCCTTCACTTCACTGTGCGCTTTGGTAAAACCGCAGAAATTGGTGAAACTAGTCCCTATCACATGGTGATCTATGGCTTCCAGCAGCCAATTAATGTGATATTCTACATCATCGCTATGTTCTGTCTCTGCAGTCACCTACACCACGGAGTCGCCTCCATTTTCCAGACTCTCGGCTTACGGAGCAAGAATAACTCTGCACTCATCAACGGAGGGGCAAAAGCATTTTCGGCTCTGGTCTTTGTCGGTTTCACTTCGATCCCGCTCGTCATCGCCGCTGGACTCATCGAGTAATTCAAACTTTATCTCTTCTCAAATCATGTCTTTAGATTCTAAGATCCCAGAGGGCCCACTCGAGCAAAAGTGGACAAAGCACAAGATGGACTCCAAGCTCATCAACCCTGCCAATAAGCGAAAATACTCCGTGATTGTCGTTGGCTCTGGTCTCGCTGGAGGAGCTGCCTCAGCCACCCTCTCTGAGCTCGGCTATAAGGTGAAATGCTTCTGCTATCAGGACAGTCCTCGCCGCGCACACTCAATCGCTGCCCAAGGTGGGATCAATGCCGCAAAAAACTACCAGAATGATGGCGACTCCGTCTACCGCCTCTTCTATGACACCATCAAAGGTGGAGACTTCCGCTCCAGAGAGGCGAATGTCTACAGACTCGCAGAAGTCTCAGCCAATATCATCGACCAGGCGACAGCCCAAGGTGTCCCCTTCGCACGCGAATACGGTGGTCTACTCGATAATCGCTCCTTTGGTGGCGCACAGGTCTCACGCACATTTTATGCCCGTGGGCAGACAGGACAGCAGTTACTGATCGGCTGCTACCAAGCACTCCAGAAGGAAGTAGCAAAAGGAGGTGTAGAAATGCACCCACGCACAGAAATGATGGATCTCGTCCTCGTTGATGGCCAAGCAAAGGGAGTTGTCATGCGTGACCTCACCACAGGAGAAATCAGCACGCACGCAGCGGATGCCGTTGTCCTCGCTACAGGTGGCTACGGAAACGTCTTCTTCCTCTCCACCAATGCCATGGGCTGTAATGTCATGGCCGCCTACCGCGCCCACAAGAAAGGTGCCTATTTTGCGAACCCCTGCTACACCCAAATTCACCCAACCTGCATCCCAGTCTCAGGTGAATACCAGTCTAAGCTCACTCTCATGTCAGAGTCGCTACGAAATGACGGCCGCATCTGGGTGCCCAAGTCCAGAGAAGACGCGAAAGCCATCCGCGAAGGTCAGAAGTCAGCCACCGATATCGCCGAAGAAGATCGCGACTACTACCTCGAGCGCAAGTACCCATCATTCGGTAATCTCTGCCCTCGTGATATCGCCTCTCGCGCCGCAAAAGAAGTCTGTGATGATGACCGCGGTGTCGCCTCATCAGGACTCGGAGTCTACCTCGATTTCCAAGACTCCATTAATCGCCTCGGCGAAGATGTGATCCGCTCACGCTACGGGAACCTCTTCCAAATGTATGAGAAAATCACTGGAGAAAACCCATACGAAACTCCCATGCAGATCTTCCCAGCCGTGCACTACACCATGGGCGGACTCTGGGTGGACTACAATCTCCAATCAAATCTCCCCGGACTCCACGTCCTCGGTGAAGCAAACTTCTCAGACCACGGCGCGAACCGCCTCGGGGCCTCCGCTCTGATGCAGGGCCTCGCAGATGGGTACTTCGTGATCCCTACAACAATCGCTAACTACCTAGCCACTCAGACTCCAGGGAGTGTCACCACAGATGCGCCAGAGTTTCAGCAAGCTCAAGAAGCCGTTGAGCAGAGAGTCAATCAGCTCATCAATATTAAAGGAAATCGCTCCGTCGACTCCTTCCATAAAGAGCTCGGCCAAGTCATCTGGGATTACTGCGGCATGGAGCGCACAGAAGAAGGCCTTAAAAAAGCCCTCGAACTCATCCCTAAAATCCGTGAAGAATTCTGGAGGAATGTCAGAATCCCCGGAGAAGCAGACGGCATGAATGCAGAGCTGGAGAAAGCGGGACGCGTCGCAGATTTCATCGAATTCGGCGAACTCATGTGCTATGATGCGCTCAACCGCGCTGAGTCCTGTGGCGGTCACTTCCGTGCTGAGCACCAGTTCACAGACACTTCACCAGAAGTTCTCGATGGTCGTACACAAGCAGGTGAAGCACAGCGAGATGATGCGAACTTCACCTACGTCTCTGCTTGGCAGTACAATGCCGTAGGTGAGGCCCCGACACTACATAAAGAAGACCTAGATTACCAGTTCGTCACACCTTCGATACGATCCTACAAGTAAATAGACTGCGTCGTATTCTAGTCACGACTCGTCACAGTGATTTCTCAGAATTACTCAACCTAGAGTACGACACCACTGTTTACTGATCACATGCTGCGCGAGCACTCTACACGTACTATTGTGGAGCCAGTTAGCTGTCAGGAAAAGATTTTTTGGCGAAACCTCGAGAAAAAAAGGTTGCGTCCTACTTGTAACCACTCATTATACATCAAGTGTGAGCAAGGAACGAGTTTTGATTAGTTCTTTATTCTAATGCTAGATCATCCCCTGTGGCTAGCAGTCTGAAAAGGCTCACATGATTTCGTAAACAATCGCTCCTGTTTTGGCACCTCCAAGGTTCCACGCATTTTATCGATACATTGAGTACTCTCATCGGTAGATCGCGACCAACTATCTCAAGCTTTTTTTGTGAAATCATATCAAGATCATAGATCTTAAAATCTCATTCGAGACTTTTACTAACGTTGCAAGAACACACATGAGCGAAACAACTCAAGAAGACTTATCTCCAAACCCACAGAGTGAAGCGAATAGCTCAAACCCTGTGAGTAAAAAAACGTCTAAAAAAACGACCAAAAAGGCCGCGAAGAAAGCAGCTAAAAAAGCCGCCAAAAAGACGGCCAAAAAAGCAACCAAGGCCGTAAAAGCGACGAAAGCCGCGAAAAAAACAGCCAAAAAAGCGGCAAAGAAAGTCTCTGAATCCACCAGCACTCAGCCAGACACCCCTGCTTCCCTTCAACCTGTAGAATCCAATACGGCTCCTCACTCAGCTCCTCAGTCTACACCCAAACAAACAGCTTCACTAAGAGCTCCAAAGAAAGCGAACGAAGAAAATTCTCAACCAGCACAGAATACTCAGCTACATCCTGAGTCACCATCGCACAATGACACTCCAGTAGCGACACAGCACGATGAGCACCACGATCATGCCACTGCAGACCCGCGCAGACAGCATCAAGATCACCCCCAAAAGTCACGCACCCGCAAACAGACGAAAAACGGACGCCAAAAAGGTGGTGGCCCAGTGAAGGGCCGCAATAGAAACAACAACCAGAACGGTAATCATAGCGGGAATGGAAATAGTGAAGACCATCACAACTCCAACGACAACCGCAATGGAGGTAGAGACAACCAAAACGGTAAGCACAAACAAAACCGTAACCAACAGCGCAACAACCCACGCCAGCGCAAAGGCAAAGAACGCGCTCCCAAAAAAGTCGAACTCACAGGCCCCATTGTTGAAGTAGACGGCCTTCTGGAACTTTCCTCAAAGGGATTCGGATTTTTACGAATTGCGGAATCAGGCTTTGAGCAAGGACGCCAGGATGTCTTTGTCCCACCAGAATTTGTTAGAAATTACGGCCTGCGCCAGGCAGTCTGGATTCACGGCACAGCCCAAGAAGGCCCTAGAGGCCTCCAGCTTACCGAGGTCAAAACCATCAATGACCTCACACCTGATCAGACCAAAAAGCTCCCCCATTTCGAGGAGCTCAAGGCGATCAATCCAGACAAGCGCATATCCTTTGAGACAACTTCCGAGCGCTTCACCACACGTGTCGTCGATATCATAGCCCCCATTGGCCGAGGCCAGCGAGGCCTTATCGTCTCACCACCACGCTCTGGTAAGACCACACTCATGCTCCACATGGCAGAAGCTGTTCGCGAAAAGTATGACGAAGAAGTCCACCTCATCATCCTTTTAATTGATGAGCGACCAGAAGAAGTCACAGACTTCAAACGCTCACTCCCAGGTGCCGAGATCTTTGCTAGCTCCAATGACGACGGCGCTAAGAACCACTGCCGCCTTGCCGAACTCTGTATTGAGCGCGCCAAGAGACTCACAGAAGCTGGCAAGCACGTCTTTATCCTGATGGACTCTATCACCCGCCTTGCACGCGCCTACAACGCGCAAATGGGTGGTAACAAAAAACAGAAAGGCCGCGGTATCCAGTCTGGTGGAATCATGGCAGGAGCTCTCGAAGAACCAAGAAAGCTCTTTGCCGCAGCCAGAAACACTCGCAATGCCGGCTCACTCACCATCGTCGCGACAGCTCTGATCCAAACAAACTCCAGAGCCGATGAAGCCATCTACCAAGAATTTAAAGGCACAGGAAACATGGAACTCGTGTTAGACCGCGCGATTGCCGAACAATACCTCTACCCAGCTGTCGACATTTTTAAATCTGGCACAAGAAGAGAAGAGCTACTCTTGCCAGACATCAGCATGCACAAGATCCACCTCATTCGCCGTGGACTAGCAGGCCACCGCCCAGAACAAGCCATGGAGCGCCTCCTCTTCTTCCTCAAGCGCTTCCATAACAATGCGCAGATGCTGCTAGAGATCAAAGGTTAGATACCCTCCTCACTAATAGAGAGGCTGTCATCGTGGTTAATATTCCTTGCTGACTATGGCATGGTATTCTATATTGCATCTATAGGTGAAGTATTCGTTTTCTAACATATTGCACACCTCACTTTATACCATAAACCACGCAATCTCTATGTTCAGCCAAATGATGAAATGTTATTATCTATCCATTTTTTTATTAGTACCCGTGCTTTCTGCAAAAGCAGACACCGAAAAGCCAACTAAAAAAGAAGTCGCTCTCATTCATCATTGGCTTGCGAATACTTCTGAAAACAGAATTCACCAGCTGAGAGGTGCAAGAGACAACAAAGTCTTCCTTCATAAAGATGGTCACATAGAAGTTGTCTACAACGGAGAAGGCAACTTAGTGAAGGATGGGATTAATGACGGCTCCTATAACTATGCGCATCCCATTAAAGAACCTCTAAAGCATTTTAATCAAGATATTTTACCTTGGATCCTTTGGGGAAATAGCAGAAAAGACCCAACCACAGTGAAAGAGAGACTAGAAGCTTATTCACAAGACTTAAGCGCTGGTTTATCTAGAGCTCAAGTAAACCATAATAAGAAATTTAAGCGTATTCGCATAAAAGATTCTGAAAGGATGGCTGCTGAATTTTTTCTGCGTGTCCTAAAAGAAGGTGAAGTCGAATCGATTCTACAAATCATCGAAGATCCTGACTTCAAAGTTAAAAAACCCCACCTCATCGGAAAAGGGCTCACTAAGGGCCTCATTTCTGTGATTAAAACAAATCAATTTATACCTACTGAAAGGAACTAGTCGCATTTCGGCTGATCATACTAAAACAGTGATGCGAGTAAGTTCACCTTAACCTACAACTCAATTTTGACTGTATTGCCTCATAACGAATTGAAGTGGCGACAGCACCCCACTTTGACAAATGAACTCGTGAACTATATTATAACAATAACAGCTTCGTTAAGCTAAGTAGCATGACTTCTCACCTAAAACCATGGAAAAGGGTTCTCCTGTTCCTTGCTTTTATCATCACAGCCGCTTTATTCCTTCTATTACCTTTAGCTCTACAATCACGTAAACATTCCATAATCATTTTTGTATCCAATGCGAAGCAAGTAGGTCTAGCGTTATATGAGCATCACGATCTTCACGGTGTATGGCCACCAAGTCTCAAGGAGATCGATCCAAGTCTTAACGTAACGCCAAGTATGCTGGCTTACCCTTCTACGCCAACTTTTCCTAGAGCTCTCAAACAACTACCAAATAGTTATCCTGTGGAAGAGTGGTTGTACTTCCCTCCCAGCTCAGACGGTTCGTCCCATATCATTCTCGCTGCACCTCTGCCTTACAAGAAATCAGACGATAAGTTGGTGAGAATTGTTGTTTATACTAACGCGTCAACGGAACTATTGGATGAGGTAACTTATGGAAGAATTATCGAAAAACAATCGCGTATTCAGCCAGTCATCAAATCCACCCATTAATCTAATTTACACCATCATTGAATAAGCTATTAGTTATGTTAATAATAATCGTGTAGATTTACTAAAACTAGTGAACTATAGGATCATGTCTTCTCCTTCTTTTAAGCAATCTCAATTTTGGATCAGATTTTTTTGTGGGTTAATTTTCTTTGGAACAATTAGCGCTCTCATTGGATTACGTTATTTAGATTCCATGGGAACTGGAATTACTATCACAGCTTGTGTAGCTTTTACTTTGATAGTGAGCATTATTGGTGCCAGATCTGGATTCAGTAAATTACTTGACTCTCTATGGTGGTGGTAAGCCGTGACCATACAGTTCAAGCTTGGCTTCTTTATAAGGCCTATGCGCTATCAGCGCTGCCAAAGCAAAGGGCTTCTAACCAAACTTCGTTTCAACACGCTTCTTGCTCCCGACCTTGTCCATTAGATAGACGCAGAGTGCCGCTACAAGCATGATGGCTAGAGCGCACCAGAATTCTGTGTTTATTTCAGGAAAGAAGCGCTCGTAGCTGAGTATCTTTACTTCTCCGTTTTTTTCTAAAACGACTGCGGGGCGCTTCCATGGCCAGATCAGCAATAGAGAACCTGCGATAAAGCCTGTAATGGCAGCGACGGCTGTGTCATGGAAGCACTTAAATAGCCAGCTTAGTACTCGTGAGAGTAGTAGTAGACCACTCACAGCTCCTAGTCCCACAGGAACGCCTACAGTGAGAACATCCCCCCACTGGCCGCTGCGTAGAGCATTCACTGTGTCGATCATGATCAGGTGGTAGTTGCCCATGAGTAAGAGTACAAACGATCCCGAGACTCCTGGAATAATCATGCTGCACATGGCCACAGCTCCGCAGAGCATCAAATAGAAGAAGTTCTGACTCTCTGAGGCCTCTGGTACAAAGACAAGGCTCACGGCGAGACCTAAGCCTATAAGAATAGCTACAATTTGACTCAGCTTCCACTCCTTGACCATTTTCATCACTGAGACGATGGAGGCGGCAATAAAACCAAAGAAAAGTGCCGCCACATAGACTGGGTAAGACTCAAAGCCGCGCTCCAATACATTGGCCACTGAGAGAATACTCATGAAGACACCAGTGATTAACATCATCAAAAACGTGCCATCCACACGCTTCCATGCAGCTACGATATCTTTCTTTAGTAGCAGCTTCGCTAAGGTCACATCAAAGCCCTCAATCGCACCTATCAATCTTTGATAGATGCCTGTCAGAAAGGCCACAGTCCCTCCAGAGACACCGGGAATCACATTGGCAGCTCCCATGGCAAATCCTTTTAGAAATATGGCTAATTTTGAGTCCATTGGTAAATAAGAAAAGCAGCGTCACTTGATTCCAGTACACGCTGCTTGGTTTCTATGCATTCTTAGAAGAATGTTAAATTTCTAACATGAGTCGGTGTGGGTTCTCTAAACAGTCTTTGATCTTAATTAAGAAGGATACTGCTTCCTTACCATCTACGAGACGATGATCATAACTCAGGGCGAGATACATCATAGGACGTATTTCGACCTTCCCATCTATCGCCACTGGTCTCTGCTGAATCGTGTGCATTCCAAGAATACCACTCTGCGGTGGGTTTAAGATCGGAGTACTCAGCAGAGAGCCGTAGACGCCACCATTTGAAATTGTGAAACATCCACCTTGGAGATCTGCTAGCTGAATCGTACCTTCGCGTGCTTTTTCGGCATAGCCGATAATATCGCGCTCAATATCTGCGAAGCTCTTCTGTTCGCAGTCACGAATCACAGGTACAACGAGACCTTTCTCTGTGCCTACGGCGACTCCGATATCATAAA
This sequence comes from uncultured Verrucomicrobiales bacterium, assembly GCA_937928735.1. Taxonomy (GTDB): domain Bacteria; phylum Verrucomicrobiota; class Verrucomicrobiia; order Verrucomicrobiales; family Akkermansiaceae; genus Rubritalea. Next base: position 54,350 of record CALFVF010000028.1, read on the forward strand.
AGTGATTTTCTATCACATCTGTGCCGTCAATTGTGCCATTGATGGATGGTACTTCTCTAAGGGCTTGTACTACGGCTTTGACAAAGAGTGACATGAAGCCGAGCTTGCAGCCGTGCTTTTTCACAAAGTCATCTTGGACAGACTTCCGCAGCTCCATCACTGCTGTCATATCCACTTCATTAAATGTCGTGAGAATCGCTGCCGTTTGCTGTGCATTGACTAAGTGCGATGCGATTTTTCGGCGCAACATAGACATTTTCTTACGAGTCGTACGGCCATCTCTAACTGGCTCACCTAGTCGCTCTGAGGTATTCGCCACGACAGAGAGATCTGGCTTTAGCTTACCAGCTGGTGTGCTTGTTTGAGCTGAGGCACTCTGGGTTGATAGACTCTGAGTTGGAGCTGTTTCTACTTTCTTCGCTGGTTGAGCTTCGGCAACTGGTGTGGCTGGTGTCGCAGTAGGAGTACTTGCTGGCACAGTAGTCGAAGCAATAGTTGTCGTGCCCACTTGAATGTTTGCCACAATGGCACCAATACTGACTTCCTCCCCTTCTGGAATCAGAATATTAACGACACCCGCGACCTCCGCTTCTAACTCTTGGGACACTTTATCTGTCTCTAGTGTGAGAAGAGTTTGTCCTTGAGTGACGGCAGTACCTGTCTGCACGTGCCATTGGGCAACATTGGCTGAGGTCACTGATTCACCAGCGGCAGGTACTATAACGTCCACTGTCTCACTAGAAGATGCGGCACTGCTCTCTGCTACTGGCTCAGCAACTACAGGTGGAGCCTCCGAATTGACTGCAACTTCTGGCTCATTAGTCGCCTCTGGTGCTTCTCCAGCTTCAGAGATACTGGCAACTACCGTTCCGATTGCGACTTCTTCTCCCTCTGGGATGAGAATATGCAGAATACCTGCAACTTCCGCCTCTAGCTCTTGGGATACTTTATCCGTTTCCAGTGTGACAAGAGTATCGCCTTTCGCTACAAATTCACCTTCGCTTTTATGCCACTGGGCAACGTTTGCTGAGGTGACTGATTCTCCTGCTGCTGGGATGACAACTTCAAATGACATGATGATATAATTTAAATAGAAAAGTAAAATTTAGCAGTTAAATGCTTCCTCTAGCAACTTCCGCTGAGTGCGTATGTGAGATGCCTTCGCTCCTGTAGCGGGGCTAGCTGCAGCCTTGCGCCCTGCATAGCGAATACGACTATCTAGTGTATCCTCAAGAAGTGGTGAGATGAATGTGTAGGCTCCCATGTTGCGAGGCTCCTCTTGGCACCATACAAGCTTCTCTGCATTCGGAAAATGACTTACAAGCGCTTTCACCAATTCCTCGTGGTATGGATAGAGCTGCTCGACTCTGAGAATAGCAGCATTTTCTATGCCGAGTTCTTTTCTGTAGGCGTAGAGATCGTAGTAGACCTTTCCTGAACAGAAAATCACACGATTCACACTCTCTGGATTCTCAAAATCCATGTCATCGGGCAATATTTCTTGGAAACATGTGCCTTCTAAGAAATCCTCGAGGGAAGATACGGCTTCCGCTCTGGAGAGTAAGCTCTTTGGTGTCATAAGAATCAGAGGCTTTCTGTAGGCTCTGTTCTTCTGACGGCGCAGTGCATGGAAGTACTGAGCAGGTGTGGTGAAGTTACCCACCTGCATATTCTCTTCTGCACAGAGCTGTAGGAAGCGCTCGAGTCGAGCACTTGAATGCTCCGGCCCCATGCCCTCATAGCCATGCGGCAAGAGCATCACAAGATCCGAAGGTGTCTGCCACTTCGACTCTGCTGAGGCGATAAACTGATCAATAATCACCTGAGCACCATTCGAGAAGTCACCAAATTGCGCTTCCCAAAGGGTGAGCATATTGGAGCAGCCCAGCGAGTACCCATAGTCAAAGCCAAGTACAGCAAACTCGGAGAGTAGGCTATTGTAGACACAGAACTTAGCTTGATTGTTAGCAAGATTTCTCAGTGGAAAATAGCGCTCACGAGTCTCATAATCATAGAACACGGCGTGGCGTTGTGAGAATGTGCCACGTCGACAGTCTTGCCCTGAGAGACGCACAGGATTTCCATCAAGAAGTAGCCCTCCAAAGGCTAGAGACTCTGCAAATGCCCAGTCGATACCTTTTGCACATTCTAGTGCATCACGGCGGCGGGATAGGAATCGCTTCTCCAGAGTTGGGTGAGGTGTGAAGCCTTCTGGCAGTGTGGTGAGGGTCTTGCCAATGTGATGAATGGTCTCAAGGCTCAAGCCCGTAGGGACCGGGCTATGTGAGTACGGCGGCTGTGGCTCAGCGGTTGAGCCAAAGAAGGAATCACGATCGTTATTCTCCTCAAGCTGGCGCATCTTGGTGTAGCCTTGCTCTAGGCCTTCCCAGATTTGATCCTGGAGCTGATCCACCGCAACTTGGCTCATTCGCCCTTGCTCCACTAGTTGGGCTTTAAAGAGCTGACCAAGGGGCTTGCGGCCTTTAATTGTACGGTAAATTTGAGGTGCAGTAAATGCCGCTTGGTCTGTCTCGTTATGTCCCTGCCTTCTGTAGCAGTACATGTCTATGACCACGTCTTTGCCGAATTTTTGTCTAAAATCGAGAGCAAACATAGCTGCCCAGACAAGCTCGTCTGGATCTTCCCCATTCACGTGTAAAATAGGAGCCTCAACCATTTTTGCAACATCTGTTGCATAAGAGGAGGAGCGCGCATCCTTGGGCATCGTGGTGAAGCCGATCTGGTTATTGACAATCAGGTGAATTGTTCCTCCAGTCTGGTAGCCTTTTAGTTGGGAAAGATTCAGCACTTCTGCAATGGAACCTTGACCAGCAAAGGCTGCATCACCATGAATGAGTAATGGCAACACGCGCTTACGGTCTGTGCCTAGGCGCTGTGGGTCACCACCGTCATTGTCATCACCAATCATGCGCTGGCGAGCTCTCGCTTTGCCTTCTGTCACAGCATTCACAGCCTCAAGGTGACTTGGGTTTGCCGCTAGGCTGAGGCGCACCTCCCCGTCCTTGAGTTTGCGCACGACTTCGTAGCCAAGGTGGTATTTCACGTCTCCGTCTCCTGCAACAATGGCTGGCACATAATTAGGCGTGAACTCATAGAGAAGTGTGGTCAATGACTTCTGCATGAAGTTGCGAAGAACATTCAAGCGTCCACGGTGTGCCATACCAAGTTCGATCTCAGAGACATCAAGAGCCGGGCTCTTCTCTAAAATCGTATTTAATAGCACCATGAGGCCTTCTCCTCCCTCTAGTGAAAACCTCTTCTCACCTAGGAATTTTTTACCTAAAAAACTCTCAAATAATTCCGCGTCTAAAATCCAGCGCAGCACTTGCTCATCAGGGAAGTTCGTCGCTTGGGTCTCTTCAAAACGATGCTCAATACGAGCACGGATCCAGTTACGCACTTCCGTGTTATGGATGTGCATGAACTCGAAGCCGATGCGCCCTGAGTATGTCTTCTCGAGTTCCTTCACCATCTCACCCAACTTCATGGATTGCCCTTTGCGGAAAAACTGAGTGGCGGCTTCTCTATCAAGATCAGCTTCAGATAGGCCAAACTGATCTAAATAAAGGCGCTTATTTCTCTCTGGTGACTCAGAGAGTGGATTAATATCTGCCTGAGTGTGGCCAAGTGTCCTGTAATTATAGACCAAACTCACAACACCTCCTCGAAATGCGAGTTGATCCTCCGGAATACCTAGATCTGCACCAGCCTTCTCTAACCGAGCTAACTGAGATGCAGCACTTTGAGGAGTCGGCGCGTCAGTGGCTTTAGCCACCGATGGTGTCGTCGATGGAGAGGAAGCTAGCTTAGCCTCTGCTTCCTGTTGTTTGACTTGTGCTACTCCGATTTCAAATCCCTCAAAGAAAGCAGACCATGTTGGCTCTACTGAGAGTGGATCATCGCACCATTGTTCGAATTTTTGGTCGAGAAGATCAGCATTGAGCCGGGCTGAAACAGATGATTTCATTTCAATTGTTTTGATGAGTGAATATTTAGAAGAGTCTAAATTATCCTTGGTCGGAGCGAAGGATAAGTGTTATTACGAAGCAGAGCTCAATTAGTCAATGACACAAGGCTGAATTTAGTCCTTTTTTCCAAAGTCTCTGCGAAGCCCTTCAAAAGCCTCTAATGCAATATGATCGAAGTTCAAAATCTCACAAAATCTTACGGCCGCTTCACTGCTGTCAATGATCTTTCATTCCATGTCAAGAAGGGGCAAATCGTCGGATTTTTGGGGCCTAATGGTGCTGGCAAGACCACTACACTCAGAATGCTCACTGGCTTTCTGCCTCCCACAAAGGGGTCTGCTAGAATTTCAGGTTTTGATATTTTCAGAGATTCTATCAGTGCGCGTCGCTGCATAGGCTATATGCCAGAGAACGTACCCCTTTATGATGACATGCGAGTGCGCGAGTACTTGAAGTATCGCGGTGAGCTCAAAGGCCTTAGTGGCAAGAAACTCAGAGTCGCTATCGGTGACTGTATTGATCTCTGTGGCCTCACTGAGATGAAGCGCCGTATGATCAAAACTCTCTCTAAAGGCTATCGCCAGCGTGTAGGACTCGCCGATGCACTAATCAATAGCCCTGACCTATTAATTCTTGATGAACCAACCAATGGCCTCGACCCTAATCAGATTCGCTCCATTCGCGAGCTCATTAAGCGTCTCAGCCAGACCCATACAGTCCTGCTTTCCACTCACATTCTCAGTGAAGTTGAGATGACATGTGACCATGTCATCATTCTTGACCAAGGACAGATTAAAGCCAATGGCCACCCAAAAGAGCTCATCCAAAATATGCGTGCAGCCGGGCGCATTACACTAGAAGTCCGCGCAAATGCCGATATCGCTGTCCAAAAACTCTCTGAACTCAAGCACATCAAACGTGTGAATGCCCAAGAAACCTCTGACGAATGGACAAAGTTGAGTATCCTCTGTGACTCAGGCACTGACTCAAGAGAACGTATCGCGAGCTTAGTTCACCAGAACGGTTGGCCCATTCGCACACTGCATCGCCGCAGTGGCTCACTCGAAGATGTCTTTGTGGAACTCACCCGAAAAGACTAACAAAAGATGGCAGCCCTAAAGATAGGCTTATTTGGAGGCACCTTTGACCCCATTCATCTTGGCCACACCTATATTGCCACTCGCGCTGTGCAAACTATCGGCCTAGATCAAGTCATCTTTCTCCCTTGTCGCCAGTCCCCGCACAAAAACAAACAGAATCAAGCTAGTGATCAAGAACGCTTAGACATGTGCCAGCTCGCCACTGCTCAACTACCCTGGGCAGAAGTCAGCACCTACGACCTTGATGCCCCTGCACCGAGCTATTCCTGGAGAACAGCGGAAGCCTTCAGAGAAAACTATCCAGATGCAGATCTCTACTGGCTAATGGGAGCAGATCAGTGGAATCACTTTGATACTTGGCACCACCCAAAGTACCTCGCCAGCTTAGTGAAGTTCCTAGTCTTCTACAGAAAGCACCCCCCTCGCCAGCACGCAGAATTCACCCACCAAACCATTCGAGGGCTCCACCCAGCGTCGGCCACAGCCATTCGTCAGGCAGAACGCCAAAGCTTACGAAATCAGTGGCTACACAAATCTGTGCGCCACTATATAAAGAAACATCAGATCTACGCATAGTCAGATCTATTCATCGTAGGGCACCAAATCAATAAATGGAGCTTCCTGAAAAACTATCCCATCATGCTGCTTGGCCAATAATCTGATGAGTGAAATGGTTATAATTGGCTGGTTTGAGTACATTTCGGTAATTTCTGTAAGCTTGCAGTAGGCAACAAAGTACCTCGCGGAGGTATTTGTTCAGATTAAGCACGATTATTCCGATATGGATGACGCTCTCAGCTGTGTGACTGAGTTTTGCCATAATGCGCTCTAGGCTTCCCCTTCGTTTGAGGTTTCCAAATTTCCCCTCTACTGGTATGCGGTCTCTCTCGTCTTGTTGTCTTTGTTTTTTCTCCCTCTTAAGCTCTTTCTTGTTAGAATTAGTTTCTTTCTTAGGGCGTCCAAGGGGTTTTCCTGTTAGTCTTATTCCTAGCTCTTTACAGTATCTTCGATTCTCTCGGTTTCGGTAGATTCCATCTGCATGAACGCTTTTTGGGTAGTAGCCAAAGCGGTTTTTGTAATGCTGGATTTGTCCTTTGAGGTCACCGGATTCATTGTAGTTGTCCCAGCTAAGCCGGTCTAGTGTGATGTAACCATTGGCTAGGTGGCTGATGGATAGCTTGGCTCCAAACTCTACGGTTTTGCCTGATTTACCTCGTACAATTGGTCGTATATGTGGCTGGCTGATGCTGACGATTCGATCTGGTATAGAAGTTGCTTTGCTTCGGTGTTTTTGAAGTTGTTGCTCATAGATTGTATGAATGACTTGGAGATCTTTGAGCTGGCGGCGGCTCAGTAATGCTAAGCTGCTTCCTTTGTCTATGAGTGCGTCTATGTGGTTTAAATTTCGTCTAACAAACCTAAGCTGCTGGCCTATGGCTTTATGGATCTTTTCCTTCCCTGGTTTCTTTTTCTTGGCGATTTCGAGGTATTGTTGACGTGCTTTATTTCGATAGCTGCGGGGCTTTTTCATTCTTCCTTTCCATGGGGCATGTAGGAGATCTATGAACATTTCTGTTTTTTCACGAGCTTTGTTAAGTAGGCCTAAATCTGTTGGGAAGGTGATGTCGGCGGGAGAACAGGTGGCATCGACAAGGAGTTTTCCTCCGTGACTAGGTGGTTGAGGAGGCTCTTGATTATCGTCTTTTTTGTTCGGGGCACTCTGATGGCTTAGGGCGTCATCAATGATGTTAGAGTTGATTTCATCTAGTGCTTTTTGTCCAAATCGTTTTCTGAAATGCACCATCATGGAGGGATCAAAAAGGGGTTCTTCCTTGTACTGGTGAAGTCCTAAGAAGTATTGAAGAAATGGATTTTCTTGAATTTGAGCGAGAGTTTCTTCATCGGTGCAACGCAGCCTCTCTTTGATGATGAGAGCGCCAAAGGCAATTCTTCCTGAGAGTGCGGGAGCTCCTGTTTTTGTTTTCTTAAAGCTCTTGGCGTAATTTCTCTCCACGCTATCCCATGGAATCAAGTGACTAAGCTTGACCCATCTGTTAGACGCGGGGAGGCGCCCTCCAAAAGGGTGAATAAAGTCAATGAATTCAGTCTGATTAGGATGATTTCTGATCATGTAGGTGCAAGGCTATTGAGAGGGTTTCTACCAAACCCGTGCACCTTATGCATCCATAATCTCACAAAAGGCTAGATTTCAGGCAGGATGAGCTGTTTTTCAGGAAGCCC
>CALFVF010000029.1 GCA_937928735.1 uncultured Verrucomicrobiales bacterium
TTTTCGGCCTGGTAAATGAGGTTCTAAAAGTTTCCAAGTGGCGTCCTTAAGGTCATGTCTTTGATAGGCGTAAGGCGGTTTCATACTGATTAGTTAACATAACTTAGATAAGTTTGTCAACTTGTGACGACACTACCTAGAAAAGGACTGTTTTCCAGTCTTCTTCTAAGTACTGCCTGATGCTGAGAACTTTAATCGAATCTGTAAGAACATTATCATCGAGAAGTGGAGTTCCCGTGGCCTCTAGACTCTCCGTTGCCCCAAAGAAGGCCGCGCAGCCGTGGGAGGCTCCGACAATGTTCTCCTGGATCGCTTGGTAGATTCCATTGGCAGGGTGAGAGAGTTTAGCGAGTTCTTCTGGCCAGCGTGTGCCTGTACCCGTAAAGATGACAGCGAGCTCGTCGCCTGCTTTTTTTGACTCAGCCGCGAGTGAGAGAGCATTGAAGACGCGAGCGAGAGCTTCTTCACCACCCTTCGGGTCACTAATGATAATAATGGCAATTTTCATGATTGGTATTGATTTTATATTTTTTGCCAGAGAGTAAGGTTCTCTCTGACTATGAAGAGATTATACTGACTTCCAGGGTTCTGAATAATGCGAATTTGATATTGCAGTTATGCCTATTTGTTATAACTGTGAGGTATGTTGTCACGGTTTCAGTCTCTCCTCATTATTTTAGAAGAGGGTAGTATGAATAAAGCTGCTATTCGCTTAAGAATAACACAGCCAGCCCTCAGCCGCCAGATGCAGTCTCTGGAGCATGAGCTAGGGGGAAAGCTCCTAGAGCGAGGCGCGCACGGTGTTTCACCCACAGCCTTGTGCCATAAAACAGTGGAGATACTCCAGCCCGTGTTAGAGTCCTATATGCGTGGTCTCTCTGAGATTAAATATGAAGCTAGGGGGGAGCGCAGTACGATACGAGTGGGCTACTTGATCTCGACTGCACAAGCTATGGTGACCCCAGCGATAGAGGCTCTACGAGACACACATCCAGAAGTGAAAGTTCGGCTTCTAGATATGTCACCGGGTGAGCAGATTCGCGCTCTTGAAAATGGGGAAATCGACATGGCAATTATTGGCCAAGAGGGAGACCTAGCCGCGCGTGAATTCTACAGTCAAAAGCTCTGCTCCTACAGAGTGTGTGCGGCACTTTCCTCAAGAGATCTATTAGCACAGCGAGAGAGTATTCGACTAACAGATTTGGCGAATCATGATTTTATCGGAGTGGATGAGGCAGAAGTCCCTGGTCGCAATGAGTGGACGAGTCAGCTCGCTAAGCAGGCAGGTTTTCAGATACGCTTTCTCGCCGTGACAGATGGGATCACCCATGTGCTCTCTCTGGTGGACTCTGAGTCTGCTGTGACGCTACTGCCAGATTACTTTCTCCACTATCAGCACCCGGGAGTACGATTTGTCCCACTCTCAGACCTTGGAGCGATCTGGGACTTCCATATGATCTGGCAAAGAGGGAAAACAAGCCGTGCTGTACAGGCGCTCATTAAGACACTCGTGCGTACGGTTTCTTCCTAGCACATAGACGGGAGAGAAAGAACTAGTCTTCATTGAGCAGTTTCACGACTTCTGCCACGATGCCTGAGACCTCCCAGAGTCTGCCTGCTCCCTTGTAGCCGCAGGCGAGCATGCCATCTGACTCTGGCCCGATAAACTGCACGCCATCTTGCTTGAGAATGCTGACATTTCTCTGAGTGGCTGGGTGCTCCCACATTTTTCCGTTCATCGCAGGGGCGACGAGTACAGGAGCTTTTGTTGCGAGATAGACAGATGTTAGAGAATCTGGAGCTAGGCCCTGTGCCATATTTCCTAACACATTGGCAGAAGCCGGTGCGACAACAAGCAGATCAGCGTGGTCTGCCAAGTGGATGTGACCAGGTTGCCAAGATTGCTTCTCATCCTCCAAAGAGATGAGAACAGGATTACGTGAGAGAACTTGAAGAGTGAGTGGGGTGATAAACTCTGTAGCGGACTTAGTCATGACCACATGGAGAGTATGCCCTAGCTTGACGAGCTGAGAGCAGAGATCAGCAGCCTTGTAGGATGCGATAGAACCTGTGATACCTAAGACGATAGTAGCCATGCGCACTATGCTGGGATGGAGAGAGGTGATGATCAAGAGGTTTTCTGAGTGGCACGAGCATTCTATTTTCGCAAACGCCGTATTCTTATTGGACAGAGTGCGGACTGAGAGCATGTTGTGGGCATGGATGCAGAGAAGACAATACTATGGTTTCGGCAAGACTTACGCCTCGAGGATAATGCCGCGATTGCGCATACCAAAGGCTCCTGCATCGCTATCTATATCTGGGCACCTCAGGAAGAAGATGGCTGGGCCTATGGCGAGGCTAGTCGCTGCTGGCTGCATGCCGCTTTACTGGATCTTGACGAGCAACTTAGAGCGCGCGGCGGCAGCTTACTAGTGATAGATGCTTCTTCGAGTAGCAGCTTAGTCGCACTAGAGCGCTGTGTGAGTGAGTTCCAAGCGACACGAGTGGTGTGGAATCGGCGCTATGAGCCCAGTGCGGTTCGCAGAGATACTCAGATCAAACAATCACTGAGTAAACAAGGGCTAGTGGTAGAGAGCTATAGCAGTCGCCTTTTACATGAGCCCACTGATATCGCCAATCAATCGGGCAAGCCTTTTCAAGTCTTCACACCATTCTGGAAAGCCTGTGTGCAGAAAGAGGTGGAAGGTATAACCACTGAGGTGCCAGACCAGATGGAATGGGAAATCACAAACTCAACAAGTGAAGTAAAAAGTAGAATAGAGTCCCTAAAGCTTCTCCCGACACTTCCCTGGGGAGCTGAGATGATGGAACACTGGGAGCCGACACGACAAGGTGCTCTGAAGCGCCTAAAGAAAATGATAGAAGGAGGTGCGAAGCAATACGGAGATCTACGTGATCGTCCTGATATGGATCAGACCAGCCAGCTCTCACCTTACCTTCACTTTGGCCAGATAGGGCCCAGAGAAGTCTATCACCATCTAGCGAGTCTGGGAGACTCTGTACACAGTGGCTATCTGCGGCAGCTCTACTGGAGAGACTTTGCCCATCATCTCTTGTTTCACTTTCCAGAGACAGCCACTCAGCCCCTCAAGCCCAAATACGCTCTCTTCCCGTGGCAAGAAGATGAAGGGATGAAACAGAAGTGGCGAGAGGGCAAGACAGGCTACCCCATTGTGGATGCAGGACTTCGCCAGCTCTGGCAGACAGGCTGGATGCATAACCGCGTGCGCATGATTGTTGGCTCAGTCTTGGTGAAACATGGATTGCAAGACTGGATGGTGGGAGCGCGCTGGTTCTGGGATACCCTTGTGGATGCAGACTTGGCCAATAACACACTGGGTTGGCAGTGGGTGGCAGGCTGTGGGGCAGATGCCTCGCCCTACTTCCGAGTGTTTAACCCCATTATACAAGGGAAGAAATTTGACCCTAATGGCGACTATGTCCGCCACTACGTGCCTGAGCTCGCAGAGCTCCCCACCGAGTACATTCACTGTCCATGGGATGCTAGTGAAATAGAGCTCTTAGCTGCAGGTGTAAAACTCGGGGAGACCTATCCAGAGCCCATGGTCGAGCACAGTAAGGGAAGGGAGAGAGCTCTGGAAGCGTACCAGAAGTTTAAAGAAAACAACGCTTAACTAATACCAACTCAAAAAACTAACTGGTAGAATAAATTTGTTAGAAAATGTTAGTTTTCTTCGATATTCTGATTGAGTGACTTGGCCTGCTCGAACTTTTCCTTCATCGTGGGGTTCTTGCGAGTGAGCTTCTTTACTGTAACATCTTGAGCTTTGTTGTTTGCTAGTCGGAGATTGTTCTCTGACTTGAGAAGGGCATCTCTGGTTTTTTGTAGGTGTGTGATGGATTTATCAATCTCAGACACAGCAGCGTGGAATTGTTTAGAAGCTAGGTCATAGTTTCTGCCAAATTTTGCTTTGAAGTCCTCTAGATCAGTCTCGAAGTTTGTGACATCAATGTTCTGCGATTTCACCAGTGCTAGCTCATTCTTGTAGCCTACGGCATTCATCGCGGCATCTCTGAGTAGCGTGATCATTGGAATAAAGAACTGTGGGCGTATCACATACATTTTATTGTAGCGATAGGACACATCCACGATTCCTGAGTTATAGAGTTCGTTTTCTGGCTCTAGGAGGGAGACGAGTATGGCATACTCACAGCCTTTCTGATTGCGGTCTTTGTCGAGTTCTTTAAAGAAGTCTTCGTTCTTCTTTTTTGTCGCAGTGGTGTCGTTCTCATTCTTCATCTCAAACATGATGGAAACGACCTCAGTTCCTTTCTCATCACTATCTCTGAAGATATAGTCACCCTTACTGCCCGTACTGATATTATTATCTTTCTCAAAGTAGGCACGGGGGAAAGCCGTGGCGCGAATTCTGTTGAATTCTGTTTCGCAGTGTTGTTCGAGGGTTTCGCCGACCATCTTTGTGGAAAGCTTCGCCTTAAAGTCCTTAAGGCGCTCGATCTCTTCATCGCGGTCTTTTAGGCGGATTTCGTATGTCTCTGTGATTGATTTTTCAGCAATTTGCTTTTCGAGCGCAGCTTGATCTAAGCTGTGTTTGAGGGTGTCTCGCTCTTTTTCTACAACACTCAGGGCTTCGGTGATTGCTAGTTTTTGGTCGCTTGTTTGTGCCTTGAGCTGGTTCTTGAGTTCTTGAATTTCTCGTTGCTTTTCTAGTTCAGCGAGTTTTGTCGCGCTCTGGCCATTCGCCTTGGTTTGTGCTAGTTGGTTTTTGAGGTCGATTGTTTCTTGTTCTAAATCACTAACCGCACGTTTCACAGCGAGTTCTTGAGCTGTTTTCTCAGCCTCTATTTGAGTCTTGAGTGCTTGAATGGTGCTGTTTTGTTGCTGGAGCTCTGCTTGTAATTGATTCGTGATTTTTTGCTTCGCCAACTCGATGGCATTGGTCTTTTCTTTCTGGGCTTGCTCTGTGGTACTTTGAGTTTCCCGCTCTGCTTGCTGAAGTTGAAAGAGGAGGTTATCTCGCTCTTTTTGGATAGAACTCACCGCATTATTGAGGGCTAATTGCTGCTGGGTTTCTTTTGCTTCTAGTTGCGCTTGTAGCTCCTTGATGGCGGTTTCTTTTTGTTGGGTTTCTTCTTTGAGTTCGGTCGTTAATTTGGCTTTGGCTAATTCTACGGCATCGAGTTTTTGTTTCTCAGCGAGTTCGAGTCGCTTGTGGAGCTGAGTCTCGAATTCCTTATCACGGACTTGCTTGAGGATGTTAGTGTATCCTGTTTCATCAATTTTGAAGGCCTTAGTGCAGTGTGGGCAAGAAATCTCATTCATGTTTAGAACATGAATTTATGGTGGGTCCATGGACTTGGCAAATTGAATATCCTGTATGTCACCGTTAGCTAGATTATGCGATATAGAATGAGAAAAGCGGTGTGAACGAGACTAGATGTCTTCTCTCATCCATTGGTATTACCTAAACTTTGAGGTGCAGTTTAGGGGTGGCTTCGGCAAATTCACTTCTAAAAATACCAGCAGATTTCTCCATTTTTGCGTTTCCCACGACACGTATGGGTTTATGCAGGAGAGATTGTATTTGCCGTGACCTACAACAATCTGAAGATATTTCTTCATCGAAAGCAGATGACTTGAGATGCCTGAAAGAGTGATGCTATCACCTCAAAATGCTACTAGATAGGACTTGAGGAGTGTCGGTTGAGGTTCTCACTCAGTGAGTGCTTCTTTGAGAAGTGAGAGGTCGAGCTCTTCTTCTGGAGCTTGTATTTTAGGTGTGCCGTATGATTCGTATTTTGCACTGCGTGTATTGGAGGATCTTGAGAAAGGCCGAAATGAGCGCTCTCTGGAAGAATCTGTTAGTAGCGGAAGTGCGCGGAGCTTTGAGGGGTCGACCTCAACGATCTTAATGCCGTTATTGGATTTGAGGTCTCTGTAGTGAAGAGCTCTGAGATCATTGACATTGTACTGCTTCCACTCTTTGAGAGACCCACAGCTGCAGAGAGAGCTCAGAATAGCACAATGGATGATCTGGGTGACTCGCTGCATAAGTTCGACGAAGTGATTAGAGTGGGTGGAAGATGGTCTTACCGAGGGAGTAGGATTTTTTCTGTGTCAAATCCCGTGAGCTCTTTGAGCCCCTTGATCATTCGGAAGAGGATGAAGCCACCAATCACCATGAGTGGGAGGCCAATCACCACCCAGCCCCAACCTGTGATACGGGCGAGGTCGGCATTGTATTCTTCCTTCCATGTCGGCGACTTAGGGTCGAGATCGGCGAGAAACCAGTAGGATAAGCCCATATTTAAAATAGCACTGATGAGGAAAGACCCAAAGAAAAGAAGTGTGGAGTGCCAGATGAGTTTCTGGTAGGCGGTAGTGTTTGATTTTTCTGAAATACTGCGCTCGATCGCTTTTACATCAAATATGGAGTCACTGTAGATAAAGGAGCGAAACAAGGGAGTCTTACTACGATGAGTCAGAAGGAAGAGAGAACCGAGGATCAAGGGCTGAATCGCCTCCTTCGCGCCAAAGATCCAGGCCGCCTGAGCCTTGACCTGAGGACTACCCGACCAGAGATAGATCGAGATAATACCTGTGAGTAAAATCGCCCCTGCACCCACAGCGGAAAAGAGATTTAAAGACTTATGCTTAAAGAAATGCCAGAAACCGTAGCCCAGTGGAATGAGTAGGGAGACTGTGAGGGCGATGTAGGGGCCTACATGCCAGAGTTTACCCTCTTCTTTACTCATCGCTCCCAGAATGATGACGGGCAGGAGCACATTGACGATAATGTTTACGAGTGGATTTTCTTCTTCTGATTGTTTGGCCATGATGCAGCGATTAAGCGAGCACATAAAAGCGCGAAATAATGCCTTATTCAAGAGTTTTCATGAGGGCAAATTCCTGAGAAGCTCGAAGCATGAAAAAAGCGTATTGGATCTACTTCGGCCTGGCACTACTCGCACTGATTTATGTGATCGCACGATTCGCGATCACGATGAGCCAGCGTGGGCTCTAATACCAGTTAAAGGTAGATGCTATGCCAATACGTTCATTGCCGCAACTAGGCATATCAACTGCGCGGTATCAGTGACTAACTAGCAGGCTGGGCGAGGACAAAGGGCTGAATGATCACTGCCATGAAGCGTGTCTGGTCATGCTCCCACCAGTCAGCGTGTAGGCTGTCTGGTTTGACCAAGTCAGCTGTTTTTAGCCATGCTTGCACTTGTTCTTTCTGGTCAGTGGAGAAGGCTTCCGCCACGAGTGTGAGGTCGAGACTCGGGTCGACGTAAATCATCGCACCTGATCGGAAGTGGGGCTTCATATACTCCCAGTCGACTTCTCCTGTGTATTTGGCGATTTTTTCTGTCTCACTGGAGATGTCTTCACCAAGGATATTGTACTGGAGTGATTCTTTGGAGTCTTTACTCATAATCAGTGCTCTCTATGCGTTGTGGATTGGTGGCGCAGGCTGTCTATGGCGTCGGCGTATTCACAGTGAATGTCGACGGACTGGTAGCTGATTTTTTCTTCGCTGTAGGAGGTGGTTTGGATTTCAGTGGCGAATTCTTGAAATAAGATCACGTCTTGGGCGCGCCCAGCTTGCTCAAAAACTGGGATGATAGTTTCGAGGAATTCTAACCAAGTGATGGATGCCGCCTCATAGGCGAGGTACTGCCTGGCTAGGAATTCTTCGGGTTGGGGCATTCGCTGTTAGAGGGTGATTTAAGTGCTAGAGTCCGAGTTTGGCGGAAATAGAGTCTGTGACCATCTTGGGATTGGCCTTGCCCTTTGAGGCTTTCATCACCTGGCCTGTGAGCCAGTTTGCCATTTTAGGGTTTCCACCTTGGATTTCTGCGACTTTATCGGGATTGGCAGCGATCACTTCGTCAATGATGGATTCGATAGCACTATTGTCTGCGGGCTCAAAGCCCATTGCTTTGGCTTGCTGAGCAGGGGTGATGTCTGGGGTTTCCCAGAGAGCGGAGAAGACTTCTTTGGCCTGATTATTAGAAATGGTGCCAGCTTCTATGAGTTCGACAAGCTCACGTAGGGACTGTGGGCTCACGGGGCTCTCGGCAATGGTTAGGAATGTTTCATTGAGCTTACCAAGGAGGGTATTAATGACCCAGTTGGCGACTTTTTTACCGGCTTTTGAGCCGGTGGCGGCTTCCTCGAAGTAGGCGGCTAGGTCGAGCTCACTGGTGAGTACTCCTGCGTCATAGGAGCTCACCCCATAGGTGGTCTCGAAGCGTCTGCGCTTATCATGGGGGAGTTCAGGAAGCTGAGACTTCATTTTCTCCACAATCGGGGCTGTGCGTATTGGTAGGAGATCGGGCTCTGGGAAATAGCGGTAATCTGCGGAGTTTTCTTTCACCCGCATAATCGAGGTCTCACCAAGAGCGTCATCCCAGCGTAGTGTCGCCTGGACTTGCTCTTTACCAGCGTCATATTCCTCACACTGGCGCTGGATTTCATAGACGATGGAGCGGCGAACCGCCGATATTGAGTTGAGGTTTTTGATTTCTAGCTTGGTGTTGAGCTCACTGGTGCCGTGCGGGCGCACAGAGATGTTCACATCACAGCGCATTTCTCCTTTTTCCATGTCAGCGTTCGACACGCCGGCATAGATCAGGATTTGTTGGAGAGACTTCAGATACGCGTAGGCTTCCTCTGCACAGTCGATATCTGGCTCGGTGACGATTTCCATCAGAGGGGTGCCTGCGCGGTTAAAGTCGACAATAGAGCTATTGCTAAGGTGCGTGGACTTTGCGACATCTTCCTCAAGGTGGATGCGGTTTAGACGAACAACTTTACCGGGGTTAGGAATATTTTTCTGCGCATCCTTGTGGTAGGCGATGTCGTAGAGAGGGATCCCACCTTCTAGGCAGAGTGGGAGATCGAACTGGGAGAGCTGGAAGTTCTTTGGCATGTCAGGGTAGAAGTAGTTTTTTCTATCCCATTTTGAAATCTCAGGAGAATGGCAGCCAATCATGAGTCCGGTGAGGATGGTCTGCTCAATGGCGAAGCGATTGAGCACTGGCAGTGCACCGGGGAGCCCTAGGCAGACTGGGCAGACATTGGTATTTGGCTCATGGCCAAATCCAGCTTTGCAGCCACAAAACATTTTTGATTTTGACTTTATCTGGCAATGAACTTCCAGGCCGATGGTGACGATGTAATCTTTTACTGGCACAGTGTGAAAAAGGTGAGTTAGTCTCTGCCGCGCAAATTAGCGGAGAGAGCAGCAGGCAGCAAAACCTTTTTTCCAGAATAGCGGCTAGTATAGAGAGTTTACTGGTGCGAGGGCCGCAGAGATTCTGCTCAGTGGCTACGTTATTGGGCGAGATGGTCTTCGATATGGATCGCCTCGAGCTGCGAGCGTATGGATTGATTGTGCAGAATGCGGTCAAGCTCTGGGTGGTCGACGAGTTCTTGGAGGGCTTCATTCTGAATGAGTTCGTGGACTTTCTCACTGGTCAGAAGCTGCCATATCTCAGGCTCTCTGAGAATCTGGCTGGCTTGTTCATTCGACTCGAGGGTCTCGTAGTCTTCTTGATTACTCGCAGAGATCACGAGTTTGGTCAGATTGAGTTTGGCCTGATTATGGAATGGGTCGAGCTTTCTAAAGAGACTGCCGATAGTACTCTGGTTAATTTCTGTGTGGAGCTGTGCGATCCAGTTTGGCTCAGAGGTGATGTCGTGGCGCCGTGCTAGCAGGTAGTCGAGCTCTGCGAGGTGCGCGCGCTGGCGGAACTGCCCGAGGCCAAACCAGAGCAGAAGGGTGCCTAACAAGAGCGAGCAGAAGGAGGCTGGCAGGCCGAAACCTATTCTTGTGAGTAAGCGGCTTTTCTCAAAGGGGTTGACGAGGAAGCGAAAGAACTTGAAGAGGATTAAGAACGTACCCATGCCACTACAGACACAGAGCAGGCTGGTGGAAGAATCCGGGATCTGAGGCCAATGAGGTCTGATGGTGTCTATGCCATGATGATAGGTGAAATACACGCTAGCGGCAGTACCCAAGAGGGTGAGAATCATAAAAAACACGCGCACAAGTCCCTTGAGAAAGCCGATGATGGCAAACGCGAGGACGATGACTGTCAGAGTGCCATTTGTGCCTAATTGACTAAAATCCATAGTTTTCTACTGAGTCGGAGAGTTTGTGAGTCGTGTGGGAGAAAGACTAGCGCTGCCCCTGACTAGGAAAAGAAAAATTCTTAGGGGGAGTGGTCGTGATGAGGCGGGGAGGCTGCGCTGGGTATCATGGAGGGGAGTCTTTTTGAGTCTTTCTGTGATACAATGCAGATAGCGAAATAAAGATAGCGAAATAAAGATAGCGAAATAAAGATAGCGAAATACAGGTGGTGAAAGGGGAATTCCTAGAGGTGGCGTGAGAACTCTATAGATATTGTAAACTAGAGCCTTTTTCCTTCCCTAAATAGAGGATTTTCCGTTTTCTTCGAGCATGAGATGTCCACAATGTATAGAGCCAATTCACGCGACTGCGGTGTCTTGTCCCCATTGTGGAATATCAGTTAGAAGTCTAACAAAATATTATGATTCTCTTCGGGGTGTTGGGCGCCGAATTTATGACGCAGCGGGGGTGCTGCGTGTGAAAGAGCGAAAAGTAATTGAGCAGATGATTCACCGTGCCGAGCGCGAATTCCCGCAGTTATTCTTAGGCTGTGTGACAGTGGCTCTGAAAGACCACCAAACCATACAAGGAGCAGGTGTCTGGATGCTGAATCAAGCCGATTTCGGGGAGATGGAGGAGACTGTTCTTTCAGGAGGTGGGTACCTACTCGTGATCGAGGTAGAGCGTCGCCAGTGCTGTGTGATTCATGGACTACTACTCGACCCTTATCTAGAACCAGAGCAGACATTTCAGGCGATTTCGGGAGCGCATCCCTATTTACTAGAGCGTGATTATGTGCAGTCCTTCCAGATGATGTTAGATGGCTCTTGTGCATTACTGCGCCGATGTGCCAGACGCTCTAGAGGGATTCTCAAAAAGAAAGGGCTGCTAGCGTAATGAATACCACTTTTCGAGTAATGACTCTGGGAACTAGCTGGCCCATCTGGATCATGCTTGTCTGGATCATACTCATCTGGGCTATTCTCCTCCCGAGTGTTTCTGCATTACCAGAGCTGCCGCGCTGGGATGAGGAAGAGAAGGCACTTGTCGAAAGTGGTGAGATTCTACCTGGTCAGGCTCTATTGACGATCGAGGGGGTGGCCTATGAGCTTCTGGATGATCCATGGGAAGGTGGTCGTGAGGCGCAGGCTGCACTCGTGGTGCCTGAGGTCTCACGAGTGGTGGAGCCGACTCCAGAGCTGCCCGATCCAGAGCCACTACCAGATGAGCGGGTGCAGTTAACTCAGTCTGTACTTGGGCGCTATTTTGAGCATTATCCAGAGACTTATCTGATCGATGCGCAGCGTGTACTAAGTCAGCAAGAATCGCGAGATGTGAACTACGCACTTCAGCAGCACCGAGAGGTGTCACCACTCTCTATTCATCTGTATGTTTTTGGAGAGAATCAGAAAATCCCCGAGGCCTACTGGCCAGAGGCTGTGTATGCCGAGAATTTTGCAGAAATAGGTGAGCCTAGTGTGATTCTCTATTATCATTATGGAGCCCCTGAGAGAAGTCGCTTCCACATTGCTGGTGGAATGCTTGATGGCGTAGAGAAGTGGAAGAAGCAAGAAGTCGTGCAGAATTCAAAAATGAAGGCGAGGGATAAGTCCGCACCACTCTCACAGTTAGAGGACTTTATTGGTCAAATCTCTATGAGACTCTACTGGATCGAGGAAGAGCTGCAGCAAAAGCAGCGCCAGCAGAAGGCTCTGAATGAGAAACAAACAGGTGAAGAGGGTGAGCAAGAATTGAGTCTTATGGATCATATCGAAGCGAAGTTACCCTTCTTAGAAGGTCTCTTTCCTAAAGTAGCTCTGGGTGGTACTCTGGTTATGCTGGTAGGTGGAGGATGGATCATTTGGGTGCGCAGAAGGGTCTTTATCTTTCCTGAGATCGAATCAAGCACTCGACTGGGTGGAGAAAAGGGAGCTGGGTTTGGGGGTGTCTTATCCTTTCAGGATCCTCTCGTCCCGCCGTCTGCGCAGCGAGACCAGTTCGAGGATGTGATATAATACTACCTCAAAAAGAAATCTGACACATGGTACTCTCAAGACGCTCATTTTGACACAAAAGTAGCTTTCTGAAGAGGTATAGAATAGAAAAAATCCAATTAATAAAAAAACCATTTGCATTCTTCTGCGCAATTCAGTAGCAATCCGCCCCCGCAGTGCGAACCCACTTCGTGCTCCGAGACAATTTCTTGTCATTCATTTTTTGTAACCAATTTCAGAAGTACACAGCCATGAATATCATCGATAAAATCGAAAAAGAGCAGCTGAAAGAAGAAACCACAGACTTCAATGTCGGTGACACTGTGAAGGTTCACACTCGCGTTGTTGAAGGCGGGAAAGAGCGTATTCAGTTATTCACAGGCTTAGTGATCGCTCGTCGTGGAGCTAGTGTCAATCAAGCGTTCACTGTCCGTAAGATCTCCTACGGTGAAGGTGTAGAGCGTGTATTTCCAGTACACTCACCACGTATTGCAAAGATCGAAGTGACTGCTCGCGGTAAAGTCCGTCGTGCAAAGCTCCACTACCTACGCGACCGTGTTGGTAAGAGCGCACTTAAAGTGAAGTCTGCGGAGAGAAAGTAAGCGACCTCGTAAGGTAGATCTTACGCAGAGTTATTACTCCCAATTATTTTTTAAAGCCCGTATCTCGTGATCTGAGATGCGGGTTTTTTGTTGTGTCTTTCTATATCATCGCTTGCATGCCGCTGAGAGCTCTCACACACTAGGGCTGTATGTTAACTAGTCTTAGATTAGCCCAGTTTCGCTGCTTTGAGCAACTCAGTGTTGAGCTGCCAGAGCAAGGGGCGATTTTTCTAGGAGATAATGCTCAGGGTAAAACCTCTCTACTGGAGGCGATATGTGTTCTGATTCGTCTTAGTTCGCCAAGGACAAAGACGATGCGCACAATGATTCGGATGGATCAGACTGAACTTGGAATTGCGGGGCAATGCTGGCAGCAAGAACAGCAAGTGCGCTATTCTCGCCGAGGACTCACCATGCAGCTTCAGCAAGAAGAGGTGAAGAAACGCTCTAGCTACCTGAGTGCGAGTGGGCTGGTTGTGTGGATGGGAAATGAAGATTTGGACTTAGTTCGAGGTAGTAGTGAGAGTCGGCGGCGCTATCTTGATTTCTTAGCTAGCCAGATAGACACAGGATACCGCAGTGCTCTGAGTCGCTATAAAAAGTGCGTGAAGGCGCGCAATCGCCTGCTCAAGATGGAGTCCTCGCAGGAAGATGCACTGCGCGCCTATGCGGAGGTGATGCTAGAGCACGGTGAATACATCACCTCGGTGAGAGCGCGATTAGTGAAAGAACTCGAACCTGAGGTGAGTCGCGCTCAGCAAGTGGTGAGTGGTCGGCCAGAGTCAGTAGGGATGGGCTACATCTCAGGAGCGGGGGAGGACTTTCGCACTCGATTAGAAGAGAGTTATGAGCAGGAGAGGCGTCAGCGTCAGACAGTCGTTGGCCCTCACCGTGATGAGTTAAAGTTAGAGATTAATCAGCTCGCAGCAGAGACCTATGCCAGTGAGGGTCAACAGAGAACTTTAGCTTTGGCTTTGAAATTAGCGCAGGGAGAACTACTGAAGCAGCAGGGTGAGTGCTCGCCAGTCTATTTGTTAGATGATGTGTTTGGTGAATTAGATCCGAAGCGGCGCAATGCCCTCATCGCGTATTTACCCGCTCAGGCGCAGAAATTCATCACCACAACGCACCTAGACTGGCTAGATGATTCTCTCAAAGGGTTAAAACAATGGCGAGTCACTGCTGGGCAACTATCCTAGTGGATGGCACTACTCCGCAGCTGTGTCAAAGCAGCTGGCGGGGAGTCCTTCGCCATTGACGAGATTCGCCCCTGTGGGATTCGAGGCCCAGGCGTAGCGCACGCGTGTTGGCTGGCGAATGGACTCGTGCCAGACTCTGAGAGTTGTGCCCTTAATTTCTGACTGGGCCCAGTGCCATTGACCTTTGCCGTCTGTGATCTCGAGGCGGGCGATGTCTTTGCCATCTCGGGACTGGAGGCCTTTGGCGTGATCAAAGGTAATGAGAAATTGGCCGTTGTCCATTGAGTGGGATTTGTAAATGGGGCCTGATAGGCTAAAGCCAGTTTTCCCATAGTCCTTGGCCAGTGCCCATCTAGCGAGGCGTCCACCGACATCGTGTTTATTGGGTGGGTGGATATTATCCGCAGTACCAATGTCATTGATAATGGCCATACCTGTTTTTTTGACATTGTTGAGGGTCTTGCGCATCTCATCCTGCACGTTGACCCAGGTGTTCTCCACACCAGGTTTTTGGGTGGCTTTTCGGAAATTCGCTAATTGAACAAAGTAGAAAGAAAAATCATATCCCCAGCGAGTTCGCCAGTCTTGGATCATACAGGTGAGGAGTTCTTCGTAAATTTCACTTGTGCCGGTATTTGCGTTATTTTCTCCTTGGTACCAGATGCTTCCTCGAATGCCGTAGCCTACGAGAGGGGCAATCATTCCGTTGTAGAGATTACTGTGCATATCGGGGCTCTGGCTGGGATCTTCTGGTTTTTTGGGAGGCTTAGGGGCTCGCTTTTTTGAGTTTTTATTCTCTTTGTAGGCTTCGAGTTTTTCTTTGTGAGTGGCCAGAGCAGCTTTGTACTTCTCTCGAGCCTTGTCTGGGTGCCAGTCTTTGATGGCATTTGATTTCCTATCGAGGACGATTTTAGCCTCTGGAAGAGCCAAGAGAGCCTCGTGGCTGGTGTAGGCTTCTACAGATTTGGCCCCCCATGCGGTCTCTAGAATGCCGACGGGTACACCAAGTTCCTCTCTGAGTCGTTTGGCGAATTCCCAACCTGTGGCAGTGAAGTTCTCTGTATTTCCAGGTTTGGTAGATTGCCATGTGCCCTGGAAATCTCCCTGCGGGGTACTCGCTGTTGTGTTCTTAGCAACATAGACCCGCAGTAGTGGATCGGTGGCAGTTTGAGCAAGGTCAGCTCGCGATGATTTTGCCATTGTCCACTCCATGTTAGACTGACCAGAGGCGTGCCAGACTTCACCAACTAGGACGTCATTGATCGTTTTTGTATTCTTTCCCGCAGTGATAGTGAGAGGTGCTCCAGTGCTAGATGCCACTAGATTTTGGAAGGTGACTTTCCATGTGCCCTCTGTGGAGGATGTGGTGGTTAGGGTCTGGTTGGCGAATTGGACAGAAACTTCCGTATTGACTTCTGCCTGACCCCAAATGGAGGCTTTGAGGTCTCTCTGTAGCACCATGCCATCAGAGAAAAAGGCTGGTGTGCTAATCTCTCCCTGAGAGCTGAGCGGGGCAGCTACAAGTAGTGCGCAGATGAGGCCTTGGGAATAAGGCCATTGTTTCGGTGTAGCTTGTCGGGTTTTCATCGAGAGAGTTGTGATTGGAATCGAGGTGAAGTTCTAAAATGGAGGAGAATGCTATGAGCTAGAAAGGGCTAGGAAAAGCTATAATTCAAAATGATGGCTATTGTCTTCTTTTGTATGGAGGCGTTTTTTTTTGATTGTTTGGTTTTCTTTTCTTATTGGTACTTAGATTCTTATGTTTCTTGTGAAGGTTTGAAGGAAATCGAGGAGCTTTGTTTTATAGAAAGTAGGGCTAAAGCCTTGCTTGATACAACGGGGCTGTTACAAAAGCGTTTCACACCATGTCAGGCAAACTCACTTATAAAGAATCTGGCGTTGACACCCGCGAAGCTGCGGCATTAGTCGGCGATATCGGCGCTCATGTGCGTCGGACTCAACAACAACGCAAGCTTCACGGAGCATTTGGCTTATTTGCTGCGGCCTATGATCTCAGTGAGTATGATCAACCCGTGATTGTAACTGGCTGTGATGGTGTTGGGACTAAGGTTGAGCTTCTCCTAGAACGTGAACTCTATGCCACTGCTGGAAAAGATCTGGTGGCTATGAGCGTGAATGATATTTTAACAACAGGTGGAGATCCGCTTTTGTTTTTAGACTACATTGGAATTGCGAAGCTCGATAAACCAAAGATCACAGAGCTGATTGCTGGGATGTGTGACTACCTAGAAGAATGTGGTTGTATCTTGGCGGGTGGCGAAACTGCCGAGATGCCGGGGATTGTACCACAAGATGTGATTGAGCTCTCAGGTTTCTGTATTGGCTGTGCCGAGAAGAGCCAATTGATTGACCCCTCCACAATTCAAGAAGGTGATGTACTAGTCGGCTATGGCTCTGATGGCCCCCATGCCAATGGATTTAGTCTGATTCGTAGAGTTCTCGCTGAACACGGAGATGTATTTAGCGAAGACGACATTCTAGCACTACTGCGCCCCACGCGTCTTTACCACGATGTGGTGAGTGATGTGTCCAAGGCGGGAGTGACCCCTCGCGCGATGGCGCACATCACAGGAGGCGGTCTTCCTGAGAACTTGGAGCGTCTATTCCAAGGTTTAGGAGCAGATTTAGAGATCCCCTACTGGGATCACCCCAGTGCGCGTAAGCTCTTTGAATATATTGATGCAGAGGATAAGTTCCACACTCTTAATATGGGGATTGGCTGGGTGGTTATCGTGTCCCCAGAGGATGCAGCGAAGATCTTGGAAGCAGGCCCAGGTGGGCAGGTGATAGGGCATGTGGTTTCCCGAGAGGGCGTCAGGGTGAAAGAGGCGAGTGCCTAACTACAGGAGTTAGCACTCAGAGGAAGATGATTCTTGAGTGTGGTAGATTTTCATAACCAATATAGACGAAATTATGAGTGATTCTCTAAAGCATGAGTGTGGTATTGCTGTGGTGCGACTGCGCAAGCCTATGGCGTATTATTTGGATAAATACGGTACAACATTATGGGGCTTTAATAAATTATTTCTCCTCATGGAGAAGCAGCATAATCGAGGTCAAGACGGTATAGGCATTGGCTGCTGTAAGCTCGATATGCCCATAGGTCAGCCCTATATTAATCGCCGTAGAGACTCAGAAAAGGACTCGTTGGCGAATGTTTTTCATGAGGAAATGCACGCGTATAATGAGATGGTGCGCACTGGGAGCGTGGATCCTGCAGATTCTGTTAGTGTGAAGAATAAGTTTGATTTTGGTGGAGAAATTCTCATGGGACATTTGCGCTATGGTACCTCTGGGGAATTTGCGACGAGTTCGTGCCACCCCTACTTGCGCCGCAGTAATTGGCCAACTCGCACGCTAATGGTGCAGGGGAATTTTAACATGACCAATGCCGGTAACCTCAATGAGAAATTAATAGAAAGAGGCCAGCACCCAGTCTTTGGGACAGATACTCAGACAGTCTTGGAGGAAATTGGTTTTCACCTCGATGAGGCGCATACGGATCTCTATCACACGCTGAGGGACTCAGGTGTGGAGGGAAGGGAAATACCGAAGAAAATTTCTGAACAAATGGATTTGTTAGAAATTCTTAAGGAATCAGGTAAGGCCTGGGATGGTGGCTATGCTATCTGTGGTATTGTTGGGCATGGAGATATCTTTGTACTGCGTGATCCACGGGGTATTAGGCCTTGTCACATGTACATCGATGATGAGGTGATTGCCTTTGCCTCGGAGCGAGTCCCACTAATGACAGTCTTTGAGGCAGACAAAAGCCAAGTAGAGGAGCTCGCACCTGGTTCAGTGAGTATTGTTAAAAAGAATGGAGAAATACGTCACGAGAGCTTCGCGCCTAAGGAAGCGTTTACTCCGTGTTCTTTTGAGAGAATTTATTTCTCAAGAGGGAATGACCCTTCCATTTATAAAGAGCGTAAAGCCATGGGAGCGGCTCTTGTGCCACAGATTATAGACGCCATGGGCAGTGACTTTGATCAGGCCGTCTTTTCCTTTATTCCAAATACCGCAGAGACAGCATACTATGGCCTCATGGATGGCCTCAGAGTCTATCGCCGCAAGCAGGTGAATACAAAGATTCTTGAAATGTCTGAGAAAGGTGAGCTCTCTGCTGAGTCACTGGATTCTCTCGTGATGCGTGGCTGGCCTAGAGGGGAGAAAATCGCGCACAAGGATATTAAGATGCGCACCTTTATTTCTCAAGAAAGTGATCGCGATAAGCTCGTGTCTCACGTCTATGATATTACCTATGATGTGGTGAATCCAGA
Organism: uncultured Verrucomicrobiales bacterium; assembly: GCA_937928735.1. GTDB lineage: Bacteria > Verrucomicrobiota > Verrucomicrobiia > Verrucomicrobiales > Akkermansiaceae > Rubritalea. Next base: position 18,245 of record CALFVF010000029.1, read on the forward strand.
GGATGATCTGATTGTGTTAGACGATTCGATTGTACGTGGCACGACACTGAAGAAATCTATTCTTAAAATCCTTGGCCGCACAAATCCCAAGAAAATTATCATTTGCTCAACAGCCCCGCAGATTCGCTACCCTGACTGCTACGGGATTGACATGTCTGAGCTGGGTAAATTCATCGCCTTCCAGGCGGCTGTTGCCCTGCATCGTCGTGCAGGTGCTCAGAGTTTACTAGATGAAATCTACGCGGACTGTAAGGCTGAGTTGAAGAAGCCAGCGTGCGAGCAGGTGAATCAGGTGAAGCGCGTGTACGAAGATTTCACACCTGAGGAAGTGTCCGCTGAAATCAGTCAGATGGTGACACCTCAAGAAAGCAGCTGGAAAGGTGAAGTGGAGGTGATCTTCCAGACGATCGAAGATCTCCATACAGCGATTTCGGGGCCTTGTGGAGACTGGTACTTTACGGGGAATTATCCCACTCCTGGTGGCCAAGCCACCGTGAATCTAGCTTACGTGAACTGGTATGAGGGAGTGAATGGCCGTTCCTATGATCTGCCGATGTAGGTAGGGTCAATAGCAGGCATGGTGGTGGCAGTCGTGCTCTGTACACGCATGAAATAGGAGGCGTGCCAAATTATTGGCATGATCTCTTGGCATGTTAGCTGACTTAAAGTAGCCTGCCACCATGAGTGAGAAGCCATTTCATTTCCAGAAGCCCTTTCCTCTTGGTGAGGATAAGACGGAGTACGAACTCCTGTGCCAAGAGGGTGTATCAACGAGTACTTTCCAAGGAGTAGAGATACTCCAAGTGTCTTCTGAAGCTCTCACGAAACTCGCCAATGAGGCGACGAAGGCGATTTCTTTTATGCTTCGACCTGCCCACTTAAAACAAGTTGCGGCGATTCTTGAGGATGATGAGGCGAGTGATAATGATAGAATGGTCGCTCTCACACTGCTGAGAAACGCAGAGATAGCAGCTCGTGGAATCTTGCCTACTTGTCAAGATACGGGGACGGCAATTGTAATGGGAAAGAAGGGGCAGCAGGTCTGGACGAACTGTCAAGATGAAGAAGCTCTCTCAGAGGGGATTTATAAAACCTACACAGAAGAAAACCTCCGCTATTCCCAAACAGTCCCTCTGAATATGTATGAAGAGGTGAACTCGAAAACAAACTTACCGGCCCAGATTGACCTCTATGCCACACAGGGGAGTTGCTACGAGTTTTTGTTTATCGCGAAGGGTGGGGGATCAGCCAATAAGACATTTCTCTTTCAAGAAACAAAAGCCTTGCTGAACCCGGAGCGCCTGAAGGCATTCTGTGTGGAGAAAATGTCATCACTTGGTACTTCTGCTTGCCCGCCCTATCACCTCGTTTTTGTGATTGGAGGTACTTCCGCAGAAATGAACCTGAAAACTGTCAAACTCGCTTCGACTAAATACTACGATGCCTTACCAACTGAGGGGAATGAGCATGGGCAGGCATTTCGTGATGTTGTGTTAGAAGAGGAGTTACTTCAGCTCGCTAGAGAGGTGGGTATCGGTGCTCAGTTTGGAGGCAAGTACTTGGCACTGGATGTGCGGGTGGTGCGCTTGCCCCGTCACGGGGCTTCGTGCCCTGTGGGGCTTGGTGTTTCCTGTTCGGCAGATCGGCAAGTGAAGGCAAAAATCACCAAAGAAGGGATCTTTCTAGAAACTCTCGAAAAAGACCCAGGCCACTATATCCCTGAGAAGTACAGAGACTGGAAATTTAAGGGAGTCGAAATCGACTTAAACCAAGGTATGGCAAAGACCTTGGAGGCTCTGAGTAAATACCCAGTGACCACAGCACTCTCGCTGAGTGGCACAATCATAGTCGCTCGCGATATTGCACACGCGAAGCTACGAGAAATGATAGAATCTGGAAGCGAGCTGCCAGATTACGTGAAAGACTACCCGATCTACTATGCAGGGCCCGCAAAGACGCCCACAGGTATGGCATCGGGATCTTTTGGCCCTACCACGGCAGGTCGCATGGATGGCTATGTGGATTTGTTCCAGCAGCATGGTGGCTCTATGGTGATGCTGGCGAAGGGGAATCGCTCTCAGCAAGTGACAGATGCCTGCAAGAAGCACGGAGGTTTCTATCTAGGCTCGATTGGTGGGCCCGCAGCAATTCTTGCGCAGAATCATATCAAGCATGTCGAAGTCGTGGATTTCCCGGAATTAGGGATGGAAGCGGTTTGGAAAATAGAGGTGAAGGACTTCCCCGCGTTTATTCTCGTGGATGATAAAGGGAATGATTTTTTCCAGAATATCGGATGCGTTGCCTGTAAGTAGTGGATGAGAAAAAATAGGGGCGTTTTAGACGCCTCGTTTGCTCCCCCAGAGTTGGACGTGAAGTCTGTCTGAGAAGCGTAGTCCCTGATCGCGACAGATATCAGCTAACCATAATCTGCGCTCGTGGAGCTGCTGGGGTGTTCTCCCCTCAGGCATGAGGAGGATACGTCGGCGATCTAGCTGGTTTTCTGTGATGATTTCTTTGACCTCATTGAGGTCTTGTTCTGTCTGGACGACAAATTTAAACCATGCTTTTTGGCTGTCCCGGAACCACTGAAGTGCCTTCTTCTGATAGCGTAGATCTTTTGAGTTATTTGAATTCGATAACTTAGGGGAGACATTGTATTGTCCGCAGAGTGTGTCGAGTGTCTCAGAGGGTATTTTTGTGCCGTTTGTTTCCACCTCGATAGTAAAGCGGCGGCCTTGATCTCTCATGAAATGGAGGAGCTCGATCCATCCGTCTTGCTGGAGAAGGGGCTCTCCACCAGTGAGCACGAGATGGTCACAGGGATAGGTGCTGAGGATATCAAAAATTTCTTTTGGAGTCAGCTCGATGATACAGTTAGCCTTCTCGTGCTTTTGATAACCTACAGAGCTGTCGTTATCGTGCGACCAAGGTGTGTTTTCCCAGTTCCAAGTGTAATCTGTATCACACCACGTGCAGTGTAGATTGCACAAACTGGAGCGAATGAAAATCGCAGGCATCCCTGTATTGGTGCCCTCTCCCTGGAGGGTGTGAAATATTTCAGCTGTGCCGTTGAGCTTCGCAAGTTTTAAGGACATAGAGGTGGTGGTGTGAATGTTCTCTCGACTTACAAAAAATAGGTTATTGGAGTGTGAACTACACTCGGGCTACTGGGGGAGTCAGCAGGAGAAGTCTTTTTCTTTGCGGGCTTGATGCGTACAGTGAGCAGAGCGCAAGTAGAGAACAGTGTACCAAATAAAGAGAATGAGGAGGCCACCTGTTTCATTGGCGGCAGGATTTTTGTCATTCAAAAAAACATTACCAGTCCACTCAATGTAAGGGAAGCGAACTAAAGCGAGAGCGAAAGTCAGGAGCATGGCACTGAAGTAGATGAAACTTGGAAGGGGACGCAGTGCAGAGAATAAAGTAATAAGGGACGTCAGACTATAGCCCATAATCCACAGATAGGTGACTGTTTGATTTGTGTCGTACTGGGTGATGTCGTTACGCTGCCAGAAGGCAAAACAGCCAAAGAGAAGACCTAGAATAATACAGAGAATTTTCATGGGGAAAAAGTTTTCGAGAAAAAAGATGGGGTGTTTTTTTGAGCTGTTCAACACATTTTCACGCTAAAATAGGATCTTTTTAGAATATTTCAGAAACTATTTAAATTTCAGAAATATTCATATTTTTATAGCAAAAAAATAGATCTAAGGTGTGATAAGTGTTGACATAGTGAATCTTTAGAACCTAAAAGCCCATCTATCAATTCACCAATGCTCTTAAAACAGCTTAGTTGATAGACCTCCTAACCCTTCCATAATACTCCTAACAGACACCCTCAATACACTTATGAAAACCTCCAAGCTGCTACTAGGTGCACTAGTAGCCCTTACCCCCGCTTTACTACAAGCAGCTCCCGACACCGTAGCGGACACAGCTATTACAGTTAATTCAGATCAGATCGACACCTTTTTCCTGATTATCGCAGGAGCTATGGTGTTTCTCATGCAGCCCGGCTTCCTGCTTGTTGAGCTTGGCCTGTCTCGCTCTAAGAATGCGCTTAATATTGTGATGAAAAACGTGGTGGACGTCTGTGTCGCCATGTTGACTTATTTCTTGATTGGCTTTGGCCTTATGTTTGCCAATGGAAACGGCTTTATTGGCATGAATTTCCAGTGGCTCTCCTCCCTAGACGTTCCTGATAAATTCTGGGCATTTTGGTTTTTCCAAGCTGCCTTTGTAGGAGCGGTATCCACCATTGCCTCTGGAGCCATGGCTGAGCGTACTCGTTTCCAAGGTTACATTATTTACACTGTGGTACTCTCTGCGATCATTTACCCGATTACAGCACATTGGTCATGGGGTGGACTTGCAGAAGGTATGGTAGAAGGTTTTGGAGGTTCTAAAGGCTTCTTAGCTGAGATGAACTTTGTTGACTTCGCTGGTTCCACAGTGGTTCACAGTGTTGGTGGTGCTGCAGCACTCGCGGGCATTATTGTGCTAGGGCCTCGCAAGGGTCGCTTTGATGAAAATGGAAACCCTGTGATGATTGTGGGTCATAATATGCCACTTGTAGCCTTAGGAGTTCTAATGCTCTGGTTTGGCTGGATTGGCTTTAATGCTGGCTCTATGCTCGGAGTGAGTGAGGGTATCGGCCTTGTGCTCATCAACACGATGCTCTCAGCTGGTGTCGGTGGATTATTCGCGATGGCGGTATACTGGGTGCTACACGGCAGACCTGACCCTGGTCTTGTGCTGAACGGTGTGCTCGGTGGTCTTGTAGCGATCACGGCATGCTGTAATGTCGTCTCTCCTATGTCTGCCATCTTTATTGGTGCAGTTGGAGGTGTGATCTCAGCATTGGGAGCAGATCTACTACTCAAGTTTAAACTAGACGATGTGGCTGGAGCGGTGCCCGTGCACTTAATGAACGGAATCTGGGGAACCCTCTGTGTGGCCCTATTCCATAGTGATGGTTTTAGTGTCAGCTCATTTGTGGCTCAGTTATCTGGTTCTGCTATTGTTGTAAGTTCCGCATTTGTTCTCTGTTTCATTACCTTTAAGATCATTGATAAAACAATTGGTCTGAGAGCAACGGATGAAGAGCAGGATGTAGGCCTAGATTTCTCAGAGCACGCGGCGAATGCGTATCCAGATTTCGCCTCTCCTAATATAGAAGATGCAGATGCCGGTCTAGAAGACTTTGGCTTCGATGACGAAGATGTGTAAGCATCACTAATCTCCTAGTTAAATTGTGCTTTAGTCTCTCTTTTGAGAATGCTATAGCTAGATTATAATAACCCCCCTTACCTCCTCCTTCTATGGATCAAAAATTTCTTAACACGGGTAGTGTCGTTAGTGATCGCTATGAGATTATTAACGAAATAGCACATACCGAGCTCAGTGCTGTGTACTTAGCTCAAGATAAGCGTCTGAATAGAAACGTGGCACTCAAGCACGTTTTTAAAAAGAAGCCAACAGACGATTTTACATCTCTGATTAGAGAAGCGCATGTGCTCTCTACCATGTCGCATGCAAATATACTCACCGTGTATGACTGCACGAATGATGATAAGGGAACTTATATTATCTCAGAGTACTTAGATGGTCAGACACTTGAGCAGTATGTGAAAGACAAGGAGATGAGCCTGCGCGAGTTTGTCTCTATTGCGAAACAAATGGTACTTGGTCTCTCAGAGGCACATCAGCAGGGTGTTATTCACGGTGACCTAAAGCCCAATAATATCATTATTCTCACTCGGTCAGATGGGCGCAAGCAAGTGAAGTTGCTTGATTTTGGACTCTCTCGTGTGACGACAGGTGATGTGGAAGATGATGGGTCATCTAACATGCAGGGTTCCGCCTACTTCATGTCACCAGAAGAGTTTAATGGAGCACCCAAGAGTGTCAGCTCAGACATTTATTCGATGGGATGCCTCTGCTATTACGCGGTGACTGGACGCTATCCTTTTGAGGGGGATAATTCGATGCAGATTATGGCTGCACATATTCAACATAAACTGCATCCCCCGATATTTCATAGGCCAGATCTGGATGATTTGTTTAATCAGTGGATGATGTGGATGATGAATCTAAATCCAGATTCACGCCCAGCTTCTGCGGAAGAAGCTCTAGATACACTGCGTCGCTGCATTGCCGAAATTGATGAAATAAACCGCCAGAAAGGCGTGCAAAAATCAATGTTGGCGACAGCTCCTCAGCAAACTGTTTCTGGTGATGCTAAATTGCGAACCAGGGACATGGGCTGGATCGGGCTACGAAATCACGCGATTCGCTCTCTCGCTAAGCTGGTGAGCAAACAACAAGCGGCAGCGTTTATGGTGAAGACGATGGAGAAGCACGGCTACCAGAAGAATCAAGATGTTCCCAGAGAGTTGTGGAGATTAGTCATTACAGATTATTTCGCGCATAACCCCAATCGCAGTAAGCAGGCGGCAATGCTAAAGGAAACTGAGAAATTCTTTCAGCAGTAAGGCTGATCATGGAGAGATAAGGAAGGCTGACCGAGGTGTGATTCACCAAGACTGAACCTGCCACTCCTCCATGAGCTCTTCTGAGCAGTCTTCGAGGAATCTGGAGGGTGTTTGGAGGATGTCTCCTGTATAACTTTTGGGGTTCATCATCGGATAAGTCATGTAGAGCTGGTCTTTGGCTCTTGTGATGGCGACATAGAAGAGGCGGCGTTCTTCCTCAAGTTGTTCGAGATCTTCTGATTCTAGCACGCGTGCATTCGGAAACATTCCGTCTGTAAGCCATATGAGAAAGACGACTTTCCACTCCAGTCCCTTTGCTTGGTGAATAGAGGAGAGGGTGACGCCTTTTTCTTCTTCCTGTTGTTTTTGTTTGTTCGTGGTGGTGTCCATACCATCGACACCACCTAAGAGGGCGAGCTGGGAGAGGAATTCTTCGACATTGTTATAGCGCTCAGCATAGGCTTGGAGCTGTTCGATATCTTGACGGCGATTATCATAGTTATCGAAAGCACCGCGCATGTAATCATCATACACACCGTGGAAGATACTATAGATCATGTCAGAAGGACGAGCGTAGTCGTCTGAGGTGACGAGCTCATCAAGTGTGTGACAGAGCTGCTCCCAGTGCTGTTTGGCTTTTGCAGGGGCTTTGAATTTCAGAAGGGTGTTAGAAAATGATTTTGGTGCGGATTCGAGATTGTAGCCAGGGCTCGCACGCCAGCTCTCCCAGAGCTTTAGGGCACTCGCGGGGCCGAGTCCTGGAAGAAGAAGTGCCATGCGCTGGAAGCTCACTTCATCTTTAGGATTTACCGCAAATCGAATCCACGCGCAGATATCTTTGATGTGAGCTTGCTCAAAGAAGCGCAGACCTGAGGTGATGTGGAAGGGAATGGAGCGCGTGGTGAGCTCCATCTGCACTTCCATGCTCTGGTAGTGTGCTCGGTAGAGAATGGCGATGTCTTCGAGTTCCACGCCTTGGTCTCTGAGTTCGAGAATACGCTGTGCGAGGAAGTCTGCTTGCGCACTTGGATGATCTATGGAGACGAGAACCGGGAGGTGTTTCTCTGTCGGGCGAACAGCCTTGAGTTCCTTGTGAAACTGCTCGGTGTTGGCTTTGATCGCCTCGTTAGAGAGTGCGAGGATTTCGGGGCTAGAGCGGTAGTTTTGCTCGATTTTAAAGACATTGGCCTTTGGGTAGCGAATCGGGAAGTCGAGGATGTTTTTCATATCCGCCCCACGCCAGGAGTAGATGGACTGCGCGTCATCTCCGACAACCATGAGAGAGCCTTGATCTCCGACCAGAATGTCGATGAGCTGGCACTGAACTGTGTTTGTATCCTGATATTCGTCGACTAGGATATGGCGGAACTTCTTCTGATAGAGAGCTCTTAGGTCTTCGTTATCTTCAAGGACTTTGAGTGTGAGAAGCAGTAAGTCATCAAAGTCCATGGAGTTCGTCTCGAGTTTCTTTTTGTGATAGCTCGTCTGGATACGATTTATGTCATCATACCAGTCCATGAGGTAGGGGTAACTAGCATCTAAGATATCATGCAAGCTAGCGCCTGTGTTTTCAATGAGGCTAAAAATAGACGCTAAGACATCGGGCTTTGGGAAGCGGCGCTGTTTGGTGTCGATCTTCTGTGCTTTGATAATGGTCTTTAGTAGAGCTTTCTGATCATCCCGATCCATGATGGAGAAGGAGCGCGTGTAGCCGAGTTCATCCGCGTGTCGACGTAGGAGTTTATTGCCAATGGAGTGGAACGTTCCCGCCCAGAGATCATCGGTATTGCGTTTTACGAGCTCAGAGACGCGCTCCTGCATTTCTCTGGAGGCCTTATTGGTGAATGTGAGAAGGAGAATGTTCTTAGGCTCAACTCCTTGATCCAGTAGGTAGGCGACTCGGTAGGTGAGAGTGCGAGTTTTCCCAGATCCTGCACCAGCGATGACAAGCGCGTGGCCGGGAGGGGAGGTGACGGCAGCTGCCTGCTGGGGATTTAGTTCTGCGGTGTAGTTAATGCCACTGGTGGCTTGCTCAGAGGAGCGATGTAGTTTGTATTCTCTCGCCATTGAGGCTGAGTCTAGGCGAGCTCTCTGAGTGGGCAACGCAATAGTTTCACCAAACCCACAAGATCTCATAGAGCCACTGAGTGTAAATGGTGGAGAGAGTGAGTTTCCTGCGGGAAAGATAGGATATCTATGAGAAAAGTGTGGCATGACATAAAAATGAGATTTACGTCTTGTCATCTCACTCAGAACGATGCACTAAGCACACCGTCATGCATGATTTTGAAGGTTTAAACATTCCTGCGGATGGCTTTGATGCTGTTATTTTCGACCTTGACGGTACCCTTGTGGACTCTATGCCAGTGCATTTTGCAGCATGGAATGTTGCTCTTGCAGCTCACGGTGCGCCGAAGAATGTTTTCCCTGAAGATGTGTTCTATGCCATGGGTGGTAAGCCGACCAAGGATATCGTCAAAGAGATCAATGGTGAGCATAATCTGAAGTTAGATCCCAGTGTGATCTCTCTGGCGAAGCGAGAGGCTTTTCTCAATCATCTCGATGAGGTCGACCCAAATGAAGAAGTAGTGGCTTTTGCACGTAGTCTGCATGGCAAGATGCCAATGGCGATTGCCTCTGGAGGTTCTCGCGTGGTGGTGGAGAAGACACTCCAGGCTCTCGGCCTTAGTGATCTATTCGATGAAGTCGTCACAGCTACCGAGGTGGCTAATGGCAAGCCAGCACCAGATATTTTTCTCAAAGCGGCTAAACTTATCGACGTGAGTCCCGAGCGCTGTCTTGTTCTAGAAGACGCCCCTCCAGGAATCATGGCAGCTCAGAGTGCTGGGATGAATGTGGTGGCAGTTCCAGCTCCTGTGCACCTTCACTAGTGGTCGCAGGTTAGAGAGAGAAAACATTGTTTCATAGTCGTGTACATGCACGGCTATTTTTTGTGCTTTTCAGTCAAAAATCAAGCTTGCCTAGGGCGTGAAGTCACGTAATTTTACCCGCTCCTAGAGCACCTGAATGGGTGATTTCTCTAGATGCAGTGACCCTATAGATAGGGCTTATTTCAAACCATTCGATTCAACTAACTCGACTAAACAATGGCAACTCAAGAAGTTCAACAACACGGATTCCAAGCTGAGGTGAAACAGCTTCTCGATATCGTTATTCACTCACTCTACACGGATAAGGAAATTTTTGTGCGAGAGCTCGTTTCTAATGCAGCAGATGCTCTCGAAAAAGTACGTCTGAAGCAACTCACAGAAAACGGGATCTATGGTGCGGATAAGGAACTCGCGATTCATATCACCACAGATGAGGAAGCGAATACTCTCACCATCGCTGACTATGGTATCGGGATGACTCGTGAAGAACTCACTGAGAACCTAGGAACCATTGCCCACTCAGGCACAAAGGCATTTCTTGAGCAACTGAAGGAAAAGGGTGATGGCAATGCGGATGTGATTGGGCAGTTTGGTGTCGGTTTTTACAGTGCCTTTATGGCGGCAGACACAGTGGATGTCTACACGCACAGCTGGCGCGAGGATGCGGAGAGCCTAAAGTGGTCTTCAGATGGGGCCACTGGTTACACTATCGAGAGCACAGAGTCAGAAGAGCGTGGCTGCAAGATGGTGATTCATTTAAAAGAAGGCCAAGAGGAGTTTTCTAAAGCAGACCGTATTAAAGAAATTCTAGAGAAATATTCTAACTTCGTCTCCTTCCCAATTCACTTGAATGAAGAGCGCGTCAATAACGTAGATGCTCTCTGGCTGAAGTCGAAAGGTGATGTTACGGAGGAGCAGTATGAGGAGTTTTACAAGTTCGTTGCCCACGCATGGGATAAGCCTCGCTACACTATGCACTTTAGTGCGGATGCACCCTTAGCGATCAATGCTCTACTCTTTGTTCCTGGAGAAAACCAAGAGCAGTTTGGTATGGGCCAGATCGAGTCAGGCGTCTCTCTCTACTGCCGTAAGGTGCTGATTGACTCGAAGCCTGAGAAGCTCCTCCCTGAGTGGTTGCGTTTCCTCAAGGGGGTGATTGATAGTGCCGATCTTCCGCTCAATATTTCACGTGAGTCGATGCAAGACTCCGCCCTGATTCAGAAGCTCAATAAGCTGATCACGAAGAGATTCTTGAAGTTCTTAGAAAAGCAGGCCAAAGACGACGCGAAGGCCTACAATGAGTTCTTTGAGAAATTTGGCCGTTTCCTCAAGGAGGGTATAGCGACTAGTTTTGAGCACCAAGAGCAGCTCGGTGGTCTCTTGCGCTTCGCGACTTCCACGACAGAAGCTGGAGAGGTGACCTCACTAGCTGATTACATCGAGCGTGCCGGTGAGCAGAGAGAAGAGATTTACTACTTGGTGGGTGCCTCTCGCGAGGCGATCGAAACTGGCCCTTATCTAGAGGCCTTTAAGGCGAGAGATATCGAAGTCGCTATTTTCACAGACCCTGTGGATCAGTATGTGCTTGATTCGATGCCTGAGTTTAAGGGGAAGAAATTAGTCTCTGCGGATAGAGCGGATATCGAGCTCGATGACGTCGAGGCTGAAGGTGAGAGCCTGAGTCAGAATGAGACAGAAGCTCTTGTGAGCTGGATGACAGACACACTCGGTGAGCGCGTGGAGAAGGTAGAGGCTGGCAAGAGACTTGTCGGTAGCCCAGTGGCAGCTCTGGCTCCGAAAGAGGCTCCTAATGCTCAGATGATGGCAATGATGAAGGCGATGGGGCAGGAAGCTCCTACACCGAAGGTCACTCTGGAAATCAATCCTAGAAATGAAGTCATTAAGAACTTAGCCTCTCTCCAGCAGCGTGACACAGATCTTGCTGAAATGGTCGTGCAGCAGCTTGCTGATAATGCTCTCTTGGCGGCTGGATTATTAGAGAATCCACAGTCTATGCTCACTCGCATTAACGATATACTCGCGAAAGTGGCGAAGTAGTCTTCTACACGAGCACTATAGCTAAAGTAGCTCAAATAGATCATTTTAAAGAGGGGGCTTAGGTTCCCTCTTTTTTGGTAGTATAACTATTTTCAAAATAGTTAAATATAGTGCGATCTAGTGAAAGCATGTCGCGGTTATGGCGAATACTGTCATCACTAGGAGAAAGTTTTGACAGTGTGCTGAGTGATCGCTATTGCGAAGGCTAGAACTACTGTTTATTTCATGTCAAAATCAAAGCCGTTACTAAAATCCCCCGATGTGACTCTTATCGGGGGTGGTATCATGAGTGCCACGCTAGGAATTATCCTGAAATCACTCAAACCTGAGCTGACGATTCAGATTATCGAAGCCCTTGGTGATGTCGCCCAGGAGAGCTCTCACGCATGGAATAACGCAGGTACTGGTCACGCCGCACTCTGTGAGTTGAACTATACGCCAGAGCGTGAAGATGGCTCGGTAGATATCACAAAAGCGGCAGGGATTTTTGAATCCTTTGAGCAGTCGAAGCAGTTCTGGACGTATTTGATTGAGCAAAAGGTGATTGGAGATCCACAGGATTTCATTCGCCGAGTGCCGCACATGAGCTTTGTCTTTGGGGAGAACAATGTGAACTTCTTAGCGAATCGCTTTGAGGCGATGAAGGGCCATCATTTCTTCGCAGACATGGAGTACACCACAGATCATGCGGTGATTGACAAATGGGCACCACTCATCACTCAAGGTCGCTCGAAAGAAGAAGCCATTGCTCTCACCAGAGTAGGCAATGGGACAGATATTGATTTTGGAGCGCTCACAGCGAAACTCATGGCGAGTTTGAGCGCAATGGAAGGTGTACAGCTTAATGTGAAAACAGATGTGCGCCGCCTGCGAAAGCTGGATTCAGGAAAATGGTTTGTGAAAGCCCGCAGAGAAGGAGAGAGTCGCTCAGATCGGATCGAATCTGGCTTTGTCTTTATTGGTGCCGGAGGCGGCAGTCTCCATTTGCTACAAGAATCAGGAATCCCAGAAGGCAAGGGATTTGGCGGATTCCCAGTGAGTGGCCAGTTCTTAGTCTGTAAGAACCAGAGTATTGTCGATGAGCACCAGGCGAAGGTCTATGGACGCGCTGCTGTAGGAGCGCCCCCGATGTCAGTACCTCACCTAGACACTCGTGTGATCAATGGGAAAGTGAGCTTACTCTTTGGCCCCTACGCTGGATTCTCGCCGAAATTTTTGAAATCAGGCTCCACACTGGATCTGCTGAAATCTGTCAGTTGGGATAACATTGTACCTATGCTCTCAGTGGGTAGAGACAATATGAATCTCACTGAGTATCTCTACCAAGAGGTGATGAACACTCAGAATGACCGCTGTGATATTCTCCGTGAATTTTACCCAGATGCAAAAAACGAAGACTGGGAGCTAGTGACAGCAGGCCAGCGAGTTCAGATTATTAAAAAAGACCCGAAATGTGGCGGTAAACTTCAGTTTGGTACAGAAGTCGTTGCGGCTAAAGATGGATCACTAGCAGCGCTGTTAGGTGCCTCACCGGGAGCATCCACATCGGTATCAATTATACTAGAAGTCCTTGAGCAGTGCTTTGGCGAGGAGATGGAAAAAGAATCTTGGAAGCAGAAGCTCCGTGATCTAGTTCCCTCTTATGGGCACTCACTCGCAGAGGACGCAGAGCGATTTGAGACATTGCGCATGCGCTCCAGAAACGCTCTAGAACTAGGAGATCCCATCGCAGCTCCTCAGTAGGCTGGATAGGGAGAGGATTAGAGATCCGGCCAGTGCCTAGCTGGTTTTCTGCAGTGGGTAGTGTAGTGTGCTCTCAGGTAGGCACTGAGGCTCCTGTGTAGACAATAAGCAGAGGGCAGAGGGCAGAGGGCAGAGATGCAATCTTGAGAGGAGACCTAGAAATAGGCTATTGTCTCATCGTTGTGTTTGACAAAAAGTGATGTCAAAAGAAGGTGAAACAATTACCGCCTCAGAGTCATCGCTCAATGCGGATAACTACTCATTAGAAAAGAAACAACATACCTCATTCTCCAATCTTTGGTGGAGACCCGAAAAACAGAGGAGAAAAAATGGTGCAAGATACTGGACTTGAACCAGTGACCTCTACCATGTCAAGGTATTGCTCTACCAACTGAGCTAATCCTGCACTTCATTTTTTCTTCGCTCAGAGTGAAGCGAATCGGGCAAAAAGTAGGATTAGCTCAGCAAGATTGCAACCTTTTTTCTGATCAAATTCTCTGAGAGTAGGTCCTTTTGGGGTTATCTGTTGATCTAGAGTGATTTTTGTGAGCTGAGTACAACCCTGACATCTCCAATAAAGACTTTGGTGCGGAGTTCTAGTGGGATTCGCTGGTCATCATCTGTGATCCAGAGTGTGGCTTTACGGAGTTTTTTATAAGTTTTAAGCTGATTGGTTTTGAGGTCAATTTTACGTAGTCTGACATCGAGTTTGATGGCTGGCCTTCCTCGATGAACTTCGCGCCCAAGTACTGTAATATTGGCGTAGTAGGGGCTAGAAAAGGGGTGGATGCAGAGGTTGTAGACGTCTCCTTGCTGGAAGGCTTTCCCTCGGATATTGAGCATAGCAGATATGGCTCCATGGGTATTGGCGTAGGGGAATTGATGTGATTGCTGTTTTTTCTTGTTTGTGCGCAGCTCGGTTTTTGATTCAGCATGCTGCACGCCACTACTTTTATAGCGATTGGTTGTGGTGGTGCTTTTCTTGCGATCATTTTCGTAGGCAATACTGATGGCGGGCTTGTAGTTTCCTTTTTGTGTATAGGAGCTTAGGGAGCATTTATAGGGAAATAGGAGAGCCGCAGCTCCTGTAGAGCCACCTTGGACTTGGGAGATATACATGCTTGGATAGCGTTTATCTTTTTTACCAAATTGGAAGTGAAGGCTGCCTGCCCTTAAGGTGCCGTTCCAGCTCACCGCGTAGCTAAGTTGGGTGGGGGCTAGTGGTGGCTGATTGCCTGGATCAAATGGCGGAATGCTAGATTTCCAGTTTTCAGCGAGTAGAGGTGTTGCTAGAAGGCTGAGTGAGAAAAGCAAGTGGCTTAAGAGAGTGGAGGTTTTTATCATACAGGCATTATGACGTAGTTTTGGTGGGATTCATTCAATAAGGGCAGCTCAGTGTATCCAATGCGTGTGTGAGGTTGGTGTGTAAAACGAGTCATTCTAGCGTATAGCTTTATCAGGGAGTTTGCCTTTGATTCCTTGATCAAGGGGCATGTTGTCTTCTGTGTTGTCGCGGAGAGTTTGGGTGATTTTGGTATTTAACTCGGTTCGGAGTTGTTGGATGAGTTGTTTGTGTTCGTCGTGGTGTATGAGGTTATGGCGCTCCTCTGGGTCTTGTTGTAAATCGTAGAGTTCTGCCATGTGCTTGTCTGGTGAGCCATCGCCATGGGGGTAGCGAATGTATTTGTAGCGGTCTGTGCGCAGGGCGCGTACATTGGGGGTGTAGGGGAATTGGTGCTCGTAGTTGTACTCATAGTACCAGCTAGTGCGCCACTCTGGGTCACCTTCTGTGATGAGTTGTTTCCATGATTTGCCGTGTGTGTGGGCTAGTGGCTGAGCACCACAGATATCGAGAATACTGGAGGCAAAGTCGAGTGTGAGGGTCTGTTCTTGGATGACTTTAGGGTGTGTGGTGGAGATGAGTTTTGGATAACGAACGACAAGCGGGATACGCAGGGATGGTTCATGTGCGGTGCGTTTATCCACCATTCCGTGTTCGCCATTGAGGAGTCCATTATCACTGGTGAAGATAAATAATGTATTATCGAGCTCTCCCATGCTCTCAAGTTGGGCATAGATACGGCCGACAGAATCATCAACAGAGAGTAGTGTGCCCCAGTAGGCGCGAATCATGTTTTCAAAGTCTAACATACCGCGTGCAGAGGTGTCAGGGAAGGATTTACGCCAGTCAAATAAGGGGCCATATATACCGTGCCAAGTGTTAAGACGCTGTTTAATCCATGTTGGTTTATCTTCTAACTGAAAGGCACTTGTTGGATAGGGTATGCGTACATGGTCAAAGCTCTTTGTGTATTTCTCCTCTGGATAGTAGAAGCTATGTGGGGCTTTATGGCCTAACATGAGTAGAAAGGGTTTGTCTTCTTGCTGTTTACCCAGCCAGTCAATCGCCATGTCTGTGACGACAGTGGTGTAGTAGCCTTTCTTGACTTCGCGTGGGCCGTTGTTGGTGCGAAATTCGGTGTCGAAGTACTTTCCTTGGCCACGGTGTGTGGTGAAGTGCTCGAAGCCTGGTCGCATGCTGTCATCATCTTCTCCCATGTGCCACTTGCCAATATAGGCTGTGGCGTAGCCTTCACTTTGGAGTTGGCGAGGGAAAGTCGGGAGCTCGCGGGGGTAGTCTGTGAAGTTGTTGACTACACCATGAGTGTGCGCATAGAGGCCACCAAGAATAGAGGCGCGACTTGGAGAGCAGAGTGAAGTGGTGCAAAAATGGTTTTTAAATAAAACACCCTCTGTGGCTAGGCGGTCGATGTGAGGGGTTTTTAAATATGGGTGACCCATGCAACTTAGTTCGGTGGCGCGCTGATCATCTGTGAGAATAAATACCACGTTTGGGCGTTTCGCGGCGAGATGAAGCGAGAGTAAAATGCTGGTGAAGAAAAATATCAGAGTTGGTTTCATGATGTTTTGTGGTGCTAGACGCTGGGGGCTTAGGTCGATAAATGTCAATTTTTGAAAAATTTGGCGAGTCTAAAGAAGACTTCAAAAACCGATCTAGTAGAATTCAGCGGATCTCGGATCTATAAGGGAGAACCATAGTTGTCACCCATTTCCACTTGCTGATAGTGGCGCCGTTCGAGAAGCTTCTGTTTGGTTTTTAGCCTAATTTTTTGCATTTTCTTCACTGGTGTAAGTAGAGAGCTTGTGAAGATTTGGCTTTTCTGGTTGGCAAAGTAAACAGGGCGACGTATTTCTTTGTGGAGCCCTTAGAACTCTATTGAAACTTTCTGTGAAACACCTAGTTCATTGTATTTTAGTCAGCGTGGTTACGAACTTCTGGATGTTCTCTAGCACGAGCTGTCGATTTTCTGCAGGATCACCTGATCCAGTTTATGATTCCCCTTCAAGAATTATAGAATCGGGAAAAGATCCAGCTGAGGTCAGACTGGAGCGGAAACAGGCGCCAAAGCTGACCAACTACCAAGAACTAAAACAACTCTCCTTGGATCCATTCAGCGTGGATAAGACGTTAAAAAGAAAGCTCGATTTACTCTTCGGTACGGCATTTATAGAGAATTACTCAAGTAAAATACCAGCGTATCATGCAGCGCCAGAACTTGGTAAATACCTGCGCGTAACGACGTGGAATACCGAACAATCACGCCGTGTTGCTTCTTTGCTGAGAGATTTAGAGAGTACAGAGCACTATTTAGAGACTAAAGGAGCATCCGCTGAGTCCGCTGCATTAGCACTGCATCAGCGTGAATTAATGAAGCATTCAGATCTCTTGGTACTTCAGGAAATGGACATTGGCCACCCTCGTTCTCATTATTTGCACACAGCTCAGGCCATGGCGAAGCAATTGGGAATGAATTACGCCTATGGAGTTCAATATCTCGAGGTAGATCCCTTTTATCTGGGTATAGAGGATACACATATTACGAATCGAGATAGAGCAAAATCAGGAGCTGTTGTGAAACCTGAGGACAGGCACCGTTACCACGGATTGTTTGGGAATGCTGTGCTTTCGCGCTTCCCTATCAAGCGCGCTGAAATCGTGCCACTACGTACCGTGAACTATGATTGGTATAGAGAGGAGGCGCGCTCCTTTGACTTTGTAGAGACTACGCGCCGCTCTGCATCGGGGTTTTTATTCCACCAGCGTCCCCACCGAGAACTGAAGCTTGGTAGCAGAGCCTTTTTAAGAGTAGATTTACATATTCCAGAACTACCGCTAGAGACTCTAACAGTGATTAATGTTCACTTAGAGATTAAGCTTCCTGTGGATAAGCGCAGAAAGCAGTTAGAGGAAATCCTTGAACAAATAAAGGATATTAAAAACCCTGTTGTATTGGCTGGAGATTTTAACTCCAGTGCATTTAGTGTGGCCCCGACTTCACTCTCTAAGGAGGTAACGAGGAATGTTGGGACAATTCAGGGGTTAACAAATTTGATCCTAAGTCTCAGCGAAGTCACTCCAGTCGTTCAGTTTAGAGGGGTTCTTAATTTCTTTAAGAATCACCAAAATCCACTGGCTCTACACGTCCCGATTTTGTTGGAGAATCGACAGCGCAAGACATTCAAGAAGCTGCGAGACTTTCGGTTTGATGATGGAGGGGCCTTTGATTTCCGTGGAGACAAGGCCTACTCGAGAGGGCCTTCGGGAATTCTCTCAAATTCTAACCAGCGCTGTCCAAAGGGCTTTACCTCGACCTTTGTCGTGAATCGCCCCATTGGCCCCGTGGGGCATGAAAAGCTAGATTGGATATTTGTAAAGTCCTTCATGCGCTCTCCATTTGATTCAGCAGGGAGTCGTAGGCTCGCACCGCAGCAAGCTCAGACCTTAAAAGAGTTTAATCGCTTGGGCGCTGAACGCTATTCTGACCACGATCCGATCACTCTGGTGCTACCACTCGGAGAGGCACCAGAGACTCTGGCACTTTCTGGGGGGATTTCTGAGAAAACTTCAAAATAAAGAAATTGTGTATGCCTTGGTCGGAAATAATCTGAAGGCCGTTTTATTGGCATTATTTTGAATCAAGCGTGGATGCTTGGTTGTTTTTCTCTCTCTTTATTCAAGAGTTCTCTTGTTGTAGAATTCTCTCTAGATGTTTTCCGTATTGGATATAGCTATCGTAGCATTGCTGCCAGTCGACGTCCTCAGCCTTTGCGTGGAAGACAGTGGCGACGTGGGGCTCAATAGCGACGATGCCTTGGTAGTTGGTCTCCAAGAGTCTCGCCATAATTTCGGGCACTCGGCTTAGGCCTTCCCCTGGCATCGTGTAGTTAGGTTCTTCCCCTTCGGCTTTCGGGTGAGTGCAGTCTTTTACGTGAATATGAATGATGTGCTCGCGTAGTGCTTCAAAGACCTCAAGGGAGTCTTGCCACGGAAAAGAACCGTCTGCATTGGGGCGCGCGCGGTCTTTCTGGAAAGTAGGATTACCGGTGTCAAAAATGAGCTTCATCCCGGGTACTTCCTCGAGGAGTCGAAGTGTGTGCTCACTGGAGAATCCTCCCCAGTTCATGCAGTTCTCATGCGCTACTGTGAGGCCTGCATCCGCGAAGCGAGCGAACACCTCTCTGAGTCGGCGAAACCGCTCTTGCTCGAACTGTTCTTCACCCCACGGTTGCTGGGCGTAGGACATGACTCGTACAATGGGGACATTCAGCTGCTGCATCCTTGGGATACAGCGATCAATTTCTTCGAGAGTGAGCTTGAAGTCGGAGTGAATCGTCTTTGCCCATGAGCCAATCATGGAGCCAATCTCGGCAATCTGGATTTGATGTTGCTCAAGTAGCTCGACTGCTGACTGGAATTCAGACTCGCTGAGATCGTGAATGTTTTTGCCGTTGATCCCACGCGCAGAGATATGGCGCCAGCCGAGTTCTTTAGTAGCTTGGATCTGTTTGCTGAGTTCGGGACTCGCCTCGTCTGCGAAACCAGAGAGTTGAATGTGAGTGAGAGACATGGAGTGAGATGATTAAAATAGTAAAAATGTTAGAGAGTGATCCGCTGAGAATGATTCTGAGCGGATTGGTAAATAGCGCCTATTAGGGCGACAGCTCGGCGTGCTTCCTTGCCACTTGTGAGAGGCTCTCTACCTTCCTGTATAGCAGAGACGACGTCTTCGAAGTTTCTCTGATGACCATAGTAATCAATGGCGTTGGGGTCATTGGCTCCCATGCCTTTGGTCGCTTGTGTCATGAGTTCTTTCTTAATACGAGTATCTGCTTCGGTCGTTTCTTGGAAATCCCAGCAGCGGAAATGAGTGTCTGCCATAAAGACGGAGCCCTTTTCTCCACAGACATGCACCTCAGCAGGGTGGCCATCACTTGACCAGCAGGCTGTGGAGCCATGAATTACGCCGAGCGCTCCATTCTCGAATTCGAGGGTGGCGACAGCGGTGTCTTCGACCTCGATATTCTCATGAATCTGGCAGCTCATGGAGGCGGTAACAGCTTTCACTGGGCCACAGAGATAGAGGAGCTGGTCAATGGTGTGGATTGACTGATTCATTAGAGCTCCTCCACCATCAAGCTCCCATGTGCCGCGCCATGCTCCTGAGTCATAGTAGGCTTGGTCGCGGTACCACTTGATAGCAGCCTCAACCATGGTGATCTTTCCGAAACGTTTTTGTTCAACGGCTTGCTTAAACTCCTGAATAGCGGGGTAGAAGCGGCGGTTAAAAATCCCGGCGATTGTGACATTCTGTGCCTCACACTCGGCGAGGATTTGATCGATTTTCTCAAGGTTCACCTCGAGAGGTTTTTCACAAATGATGTGTTTACCAGCCTTTGCTGCTGCTAGTGCAGGCTCGAGATGTGCCCCAGATACTGTGGCAATGGTCACGATTTCGATCTGAGGATCAGCGAGGAGTTCCTCCACTGTGGCGTAGGCCTGGCACTGGAATTCTTCAGCGAGTGCACTGGATTTTTCAGGTGTTCTGCCAGCAATCGCGTGGAGAGAC
Organism: uncultured Verrucomicrobiales bacterium; assembly: GCA_937928735.1. Lineage (GTDB taxonomy): Bacteria > Verrucomicrobiota > Verrucomicrobiia > Verrucomicrobiales > Akkermansiaceae > Rubritalea. The sequence continues at coordinate 38,360 of CALFVF010000029.1, forward strand.
CCGTTTGACATGGCGCGAATCGCTTCTGCGTGAAAGCGTGCGATCATTCCTGATCCTATGATTCCAAATTTCATTGTGAATGTGAGATAGCGAGAGAGATTATTGAGTGTTTTTCACCTGTTTCACCTTTTTCTGTTTCTTTTTTTATCCTTGGCGCGGTGTTTGAGGAAGTGCTGGTGTAGCTCCTTGAGCTTCTCTGGATGCTGCTTGGCGAGGTCTTGGGATTCCTTAGGGTCATTCTCTAGGTGATAGAGCTGCCACTCTTCTAACTTAGGGTCACCATTCCCATATTTCACGATTTTCCACGGATGCTGAGTGATGGCCCATCGGCGAGGTTTTTTTCCCCAGATCTGATAGAGCGCGCGCTCTGGGAGAGTCTGCGCCTGATCTAAGAGTAGTGGGCTCAGGTCGAGACCATCGAGCTCAGGTTGTCCCTCTGGGAGTTCAATAGCTTGCTTGGAAAACTGAGAGATAGTAGGGAACCAGTCAACAATGTGAACGGGCTCTTGAATGGTTTTTGCGGAAATGGTGCCAGGCCAGTGAATAAAGGCTGGCACGAGAATACCACCTTCGTAGGCATGGGTCTTATTGCCTCGGAAAGGAATGGGCTGATTGAAGTTTGTGAGCTTCAGGTCATCGGGGTAAGCATTTCCTCCCCAGCTGCCTTGGGGGCCATTGTCTGAAGAGAAGAAGATGATGGTGTCTTCACTCTGTCCTGTGGCCTTGAGTGTGTCCACAACTTCGCCAATACCAGAGTCTAGATGGTGGAGAACGGCGAGGAGTAGGCGCTTCTCTGGGTCTTTTTCTGATTGGATCAGGCCTTTTTCATCGTGGAACCAGGGAATCTTATCTTCATTGAGCCAGCGATCTGGGTTCTCAGGGTCGAGTTGTGTCGGGGTGTCGACGAATTCACCACGCTCATCGAGTGGGGTGTGTGGCGCATGGTAGGCGAGGTAGAGAAAGAAGGGCTGCTCAGTGTCCTTATGAGCATGAATGACTCGCTGGGCTTCTCTCGTCATGAGGTCTGTGACGTGCTCGCCATTCTCATAGTTTTCGATGATTTTATGATCACGGTGCCAGGTGATTTCATACTTATGCCCTGGTCGATAGCGGTGATCGTAAAATCCGACAGCACCTGCGAGAGAACCGTAGGAAGAGTCAAAGCCGAAGTTAGAGGGGCCGTAGGTAGGATCCACACCCATATGCCACTTACCAGCAGTGTAGGTCTTGTAGCCAGCTGACTTTAAGTGATTGGCGAGATTCAGGGTACCAAGGGGAAAGACAGGCTCAGTGGAAGCTTGTAGACCCTCATTGCCAAAGCGGCCAGGATAGCGCCCAGTGAAGGCAGCGATACGGGTGGGTGTGCACTGTGGCATGACGTAGTGCTGGGTGAATAGAGCACTGTTGGCAGCTAGAGCGTCGAGGTTGGGTGTGTAGACCTTTGGGTTATTGTAGCCGATGTCTCCCCAGCCTTGGTCATCTGTAATGAGAACGATGATGTTAGGCTGTTTCGCATGGAGTGCAGCACTACTCACTAAGAGCAGTGAGCAGAGAAGTAGTTTGAGAATTTTCATGGATTTTTGAACAAGGAGAAATTATTGAGGAGTTTAACATTCTCTGGATCGTAGACTAGAAGGTATTTTAGGTCGTCGTTGTGGATTTGTTTTTAGAAATGAAACTCACAATGCCGAGAGTAATCAACACACCGAGTACGATCATGCCGATGATGCCTGGTGTTCCCTTTGCCTTGAGCGCCCAGATTGAGGCGAAGCCTGAGACTCCGATGCCCAGTAGCATGAGAGTGTTGACAACCTGTAGCTTCCCACCGGTGAGCTTTTCTTCGCCGAGGACTTTCTTAGAGTTCATGAGGAGCAGGAAAGTGAGGTAGGCGATGGGGAGAAGGGTGGTGGCGATGACAGAGGCGGGGATTTGCATGTGGGTTTTATTGTCTCCTTCCCAGAGGAAGGGGGCAAGGGCTGCGGTGACTGCAGGTATCGCGGCTCCAAGGAGAAAGTGCTTTGTGCTACCTACTTTGCCAAAGGCCTGAGAAATCGCAAATCCGTTCATCAGCATGTGGACAATCATTGTGGAAATCGCCATAGCTAAGACACCAATACCAAAAATCATCTGAGCTGGTTTTTCACCGACTAAAGGAGCGAGGGCTGTGGCTAACTGACCAGCATCACGTTTAGTGAGTGCGGCAGCTAGATGGCGATCTGCGAGTGGTAAAGCGTCAGCAGCAGCATGTAATTCTGCTTTGTCTGTTGGTACTGGACCATTTTGTTCGAGACGTTTGGAGAGAAGTTTGTAATAACCTTCCTGAAGGGCGATTGGTTTTCCGTCTTTGCCTAGGACATCATCAGACTTATCATGGAACTGGGCGGATGAGGTGATGACGAGGAAAGAAGCAGCAATGGTAAATGGGACTGCGAGACCTAGGGCGAGGTCATAGCGAGAGAGTTCACGGTCTTTCTTCCCCCAGCCTTTTTTCTTCAGCGTGTAGGGTAGGAGGAAAGTCATGTTAATGGCGACAGCTGTGCCAAAGGCAGCGATAATGACATCTCTCTGAGTGTTACCAATGTGACCTCTCCACCAGCTAGAGGCTTCGCCAGTCGCGGCGATAGAATTCTCAAGAGAATCTGCTGGCTTAAAGAGGGTGGTGAAATCAGGAATTAGGCCTGAGCCAATATCAGCCCAGCTGACGTTGCCCTGATTGATATGAGTGATTGCCGCACCAAAGAAGCAGAGAATCACCACAGCTACCATGACTTTGAGCACGTTCTCAAAAGTAGCGACTCCCTTTGCACCTTTTGAGTAGAGGACAACCACAGCAAAGGCGATGATAGCCATCACAGAGGTAATGACGTATTTATTGACATTACCCAACCCAAAGTTCTGCTGCACTACCCCCAGGCCTAATGAGGCCTGAGCCGGGCAGAAGACACAGTCGGCTACGACAGTTCCAATTAACCACGCCCAGGCGAGTACTGGTGAAATATGCTTACACACACTCACAAAAGGCGTGTCCTCTGTACTCAGAGTGACATAGGCAAGACTCGCAAGCATCACTACGCCAAAGAACATCGCTAGGGGCTGGAGCCAGAGTAGACCTGTACCACCAGCGACACCAAGGAAGAGCGCGCCCGCAAGAGAGCCTCCACCGAGGGTGACAGCTGCCTGGAGCCAGCCTGGGCCAGTTTGTTTCGCGTATTTAAAAAATTTAGACATAGTGGAATTTGTTAGATTGAGTGAGGTGCGTTGTGTGTGGAAGTTAGATGCTCATGGCATGGAAACCACCATCCACGACCATTTCGTGGCCAGTGATAAAGCCACCTGCTTTCTGCGAAGCTAAGAGAATAGTAGCACCAATAAGCTCGTCTGGTGTGCCAAAGCGCTTGGCAGGTGTGTGATTCATAATGGAGGCGACGCGCGTTTCATCCAGTACAGCTTTATTCTGCTCCGCGGGGAAGAAGCCAGGGACCAGTGTGTTCACTCGCACGCCCTGATTGGCCCATTCTCTAGCTAAGTTTTTGCTGAGGTTATGCACAGCAGCCTTTGTAGCTGAGTAAGTGAAGACTCGTGAGAGGGGATTGAGCCCAGAGATAGATCCCAAATTAATAATGCTACCAGCAATCTTGTTCTCAATAAAATAGCGGCCAAAGATCTGGCAGGCGCGCATCGTGGCTGTGAGATTGATATCAAAGATACGCTGCCATTCTTCTTCCTCGATCTCTAAGAATGGAGTTGGAGAATTCACACCGGCGCCATTGATAAGAATATCGACCTGACCAGAGCGCTCGATCACAGTACTTAGGAGTGATTCGAGAGAGCTAGAGTCTGAGACATCCGCAGGGACAAAGTAGCCCTTAGCACCTAGATTTTCGATTTTCTTGAGCAGTTGGTTGGCCTTTGTTTCGCTGCGGCCAACGAGGACGACTTCAGCACCTGCTTGTGCGAGTCCCAGAGCCATGTGGCCGCAGAGCTCTCCGGTGCCGCCGATGATGACGGCAGTTTGAGACTGTAGTGAGAAAAGAGTGTTGAGGTAGGACATAAGCGTGTGTGCGTGAAAAGTAGTGAAAGAGAATAAAGGCTATTAAGTTCGTTAGATTTGTTAGATTTGTTATATTTGTTAGATTTGTTAGATGAGCGAAGAGCTCTCTGCCCAGCCGAAGTAATCGCGAGGATTTGTGTAGCAAATATTTGTGATGAGCTCATGGAGACTCTCTGGATCATTAGGGATCTCACCACGCTCTGCAGCGTCACCGAGGTACTGGCAGAGTAGGCGTCTGTAGTACTCGTGGCGTACATAGCTGGTGAAGGAGCGCGAGTCAGTGAGCATTCCCACGGTAGTGCCGATCGCTCCCAGTGAGCTGAGAATATCTATTTGCGCACGAATACCACGTGCATGATCTAGGTGCCACCAAGCGGGGCCGTACTGGATGAGACCAGCTTTCTGATCGGACTGGAAATTCTGCAGAGCGCAGCAGATCGGCTCTGATTCGACAGAGTTGAGATTATATACAATGGTCTTTCCGAGCACTTCCGCTTCAGAGAAGGCATTGAGAGCAGAGATAAGAGCCTCTGTCTGCGGGGTGGAGCCCATGGTGTCAAAGCCTGAGTCAGCACCACACTGCTTCGCCATCCGAGTGTTCACACCTCGCTGAGGGCCTAGGTGCAGCTGCATCGTCCAGCCTTTTTGTTGATTCCACTTGGCGTTATGAAGGAGAATGTCAAAGGCGAATGTTTGCCAATCTGTGTCACAAACAGGTTTGTTAGAAAGTCTGTCTTGGAAGATTTCTTCGAGTGGGCGAGCTGATTCACTCTTTAGTGGCATGGCATTGAGCCCATGGTCAGAGAGGCGGCAGCCATGTTCGTGGAAGCTATCATGGCGTGACTCAAGAGCACGGAGAAGCTCGCTGTAGTTAGAGATTTTTTGTTTAGAATTTAATTCTAACTGTTTGATCCAGTTGGAGAAATCAAAGCCCTCCTTACGCGTGGTGAGGGCATCTGGGCGAAATGTCGGGTAGACCTGTATCGCGAGGTTTTTCTCAGCAATCGTTCGGTGAGTGAGTAAGTCATCTGTGGGATCATCTGTGGTGCAGACGAGTTCGACTTTGAAGTGCTTGAGTAGACCTTGGACACTGAGCTTAGGGTCACTGGCGAGCTGGGCGTTTGTCTCATCCCAGACAGCTTTTGCACTGCCTTTATTGAGAACAGTCGTGATGCCAAAGACGCGCCTGAGCTCAAGGTGTGCCCAGTGGTGGACAGGATTACCGATAGCAAGCGGGAGAATGGAAGCGAAGGCCTCGAATTTCTCCCAGGGGCTGGCATCTCCTGTGATGTAGCGCTCACTCACACCACAAGCACGCATCAGGCGCCACTTGTAGTGGTCGAATTCTAACCAGAGTTCCGAGAGATTCTCAAAGCGCTGATCCTCAAGAATCGCGTCTTGGGGAAGGTGGGTGTGAAAGTCGATGATGGGAAGCTCTTTGGCGACATTATGGTAGAGCGCACGTGCTGTCGATGTGGTGAGAAACACATCATCGTGGAGGTACTCTGGAGCTGGACTGGCGGAAGGCATAAAGTTGGCTGTTAGGTGAGTGGAGTTAAAGCTGAGCGTTTGAGCTCTGTGGCGATTTTATTGAGTTCTTCGAGCTCTGCTGTGCTAAAGAGTAGGCCTCCAGCAGCCTCTGAGCGCTTCGCCGCCTCCGCTTCTAACTGACCCGGTAAGATGCATTTCTCATTTCCTGTAGTGAGAATGTTCTCCATCACAGCTTTAATGTTTTCACCCTGATTTCTTCCGCAGGCGAAGTCATGGCCAGAGAGTGCCTCTGGGTGGATGATCTGGAAGAAGAATGAAGTTGTGGATTTCTCATCCGCCGTGGGGCTTGCGAGACCCCGGTGAAGTGGTAGAGAGCCACCGATGTAGGCCGCCATGAGTTCATTAATCAAAGAGAGTCCATAGCCCTTATGTTGGCCGAAGGGCACTAGAGCGGCGACTTTAGTCGGGTCTGTGGTGAGCTGGCCTTCACTATCGACAGCGGCATTTGGTGGGAGTTCTTTCCCCTCGCGCAAGAGCTGCTGGACTCTGCCCATAGCCACTGTGGAAGTCGCCCAGTCAATGGCGATGGGAAAGCCAAGTGTGTCTGTGGTGGGGAATCCCCAGCTGTGAGGGTTCGTCCCAAGTGTCGGGGTCTTCCCCATAAATGGGACGACCTCGGCAAGGGTGGAGGTGCAGTTTGTGTAGGCGAGGTAGCCGCGCTTGGCGGCTTCGATCACATAGCCACCACCCCAGAGATAGTGAAAGGCATTATCCACAGAGATCATGCCAATACCGTGCGTGTCTGCGAGCTCAATGGCGCGATCAAAAGCACGCTTAGCGACAGATTGGCCGAGTTTCTTATTCGCATTCCAGACCTCAGCGGCAGAGAAGCGTGAGGAGAGTACCTCGATTTCAGCTCCTGGCTGGCAGCCTCCAGTGGCTGAGCCGAAGAGCTCATCAAGGTGGAGTGCCTTGAGGGCATTGTGGGTGCGATTTCCGTGCCAAGTGGCCGCGGCTGCCATTTCAGCCGCTTCGCGCGATTCGTCCGCCTTGTAGCCACGGGCTTGGTAGGCCGCAGTGACGAGGTCATTGTGAGCGTCTTTATCGACGGTGTGCATTGTGTCAGACATGTTTATGTAAATGAAGAAATAGAGGATTGGGTGAGCTCTTTATGGAGTGAATCGACGATGGAGTCGATGGATTGGTCGATATTGATGGTGATGGTGTGGATTTCTCCACTGGGGTCTTGGAGGGTCTCGAGCTGACTGGTGAGGAGCTGGCTTGGCATGAAGTGATCACTTTCTTGAGCGCGGTGATTGAGGCGCTGGGTGAGGACTTCTTTAGTGCCGTGTAAATGAATGATGGTGATAGGCCCTCGGCTCCTTAGAATCTCTCGGTAGCTGAGCTTGAGCGCTGAGCAGGCGATGATAACGCCATGTTCTGGTTCGTGGAGTTCCCTCACAATACGCTCAAGCCAGGGCTTGCGATCCTGGTCATTGAGCGGGGTGCCGCTTTTCATTTTTTCAATATTGGCAGCAGGGTGAAAGTCATCTCCATCATAGAAGGGGAGGCCGAGTTTTTGAGCTAGTTGCACTCCTATGGTGGACTTGCCACAGCCACAAACCCCCATAATGATGATTTGAGATGGAAAAGATCTATTCATGAACAATGTTTTGGCATGCCTCGGCACCGTTCTCAAGAATAGTTATGATGTTACGCACCGCTGTGGTGGCCATCGCGGCATTAGACTCTTCGGTATTGGATCCCACGTGAGGTGTGAGTAGAATGTTGGAGAGTGTGCGTAGGTCTTTTTGGCTGTCCTGTGGCTGGTAGGGCTCGACCTCAAATACATCGAGGGCGGCGCCAGCAATAGTACCTGCCTGAAGCGCATCATAGAGATCATTTTCCTTTACTAGCGCCCCTCTGGCTGAGTTTACCAGAATCGCACTGGGCTTCATGGACTGGAAGAATGCCTTGTCAGCGATATGAGTAGTCGCGGGGTTTACTGGGAGCAGAAGGACGACGTAATCGGCCTGGTTGAGTGCTTCCGCACGATCTTGGGTGTAGTGTGCGTAGCCAGTACTTTGCTGGAGTGCTGTCTCTGTGGTGTTTTGTTGCTGAGAGAGAGTTTCGAGAGGGCGATTATCAAGGGCTGTGACTTTCATGCCAAATCCAAACGCTAGCTTGGCTGCGAGCGTCTGACCGATTCTACCAAAGCCGACAATGGTGACTGCGCGGCCGCGTAGCTCGACCCCGCCTTGAGGGGCCCATTCTCCAGCGTGAGTGCTCTGGTGCGCGGTGTGAAGATGGCGAGCAGAGGAGCCAATCATCCAGCAGGCGTGCTCGGCCACCGCATTGTCCAGTACACCGGGTGTATTGGCGACATGGATGCCGTTTGCTTTCGCTTTGGTCTTATCCACGCTGTCGTGTCCGACGCCATAGCGGGCGATGACGCCACCTGCGGGAATCGCCTCGTAGAGAGCCCCTGTGTAGGGATAGATATCGGCGACGAAGGCGCGAACGCCATTGGACTGGATTTGTGCTGCGAGTTTGTCCTCAGTTTCCTCGACGGGGAGAATGGTGTAGCCCGTGTCTTTTTCGAGTTGTTGGAAGGTGTGAGGTGTCTTGTTGTAAGAAATCGATGAAACGTAAATGGTTTCCATAGGAAGAAATTAGAAAAAAATGAGAAAAAAAACTAGATTGACTCCCGCATCCTTTATTTATAGAATGCGACAAGATGCCCACATTGAATCAACCCAAAAAAAATCGAAATATTTTGATTCTGATGGAGAGAAATAGCTTTTTCTCGAGGGAGTTTTTGCGCGGTGCGTTGGCCGTAAGAGTTGATGATTGGGAGTTTTTATGTATGCCACACACTCTCAATGTGGGTGAGCTTAGGCAGTTTTTAGCCAATCATTTAGTCGATGGTGTGATTGCTAGAGGTTTGGGGGATGATGTGTCGCAATGTGTAAGTTCTCTGGGATTGCCTGCGGTACTCATACGTGGCTCTGAGGGTCAATCTATCGAGTATATTAATGGCCCTCAAGTGGATGATGGTGCGATAGGCCGCTTAGCTGGAGAGGAGTTCCAAGTGCTCAATCTAGGTTATTGGGGATTTGTACACTGGGAGGGGATTGGTTGGTCAGAGGCGAGGCGTGCTTCTTTCCACTCTTATGCGACAGCACATGGGATGAGTAATGATACGCTCTCGCTGCCAGCTTCCAGTCGAGCAAGCTGGGAGGGGATTAGTCGAATAGCGAACTGGTTAGCGAAGCTGCCCAAGCCCTGTGGGATACTGGCCTGTAATGACGAAGCGGGGCTAGATGTTCTGCACGCCTGCCGGATTAAAAATTACGACGTGCCTGGTGAAATCGCGGTGATCGGTGTGGACAATGACCGTCTACTCTGTGAATCAAGTTCTCCCGCTCTCACAAGTATTGATCTCAAAGCGGGGGAAATTGGGCGCTCCGCTGTAATACAGTTAGCAAAAATGTTAGGTGGTGTAGGTGCAGAGCTAGAGCACGGGCCAGGAGCTGCGCGCTTGGTGGTGCGCTCCTCCAGTCATGAGGTCGATCGCTACCGACTAGTGTATCAAAAGGCGATGGACTACATCGAGAGTCGTCCCCTAGAGAATACAGGTGTGGATGAGTTAGCTCGTTTCTCGGGAGTATCAAGGCGTGGCCTGGAGCGCGCCTTCGAGAAGTACAATAGTCGAAGTCCCGCTCTTGTGATGCGAGAGCGTAGAATGGAAGAAATTATGCAGCTCCTAAAGAACTCGTCCTCCTCTCTGGAGAGTCTCGCTGCCCAAACGGGATTCTCAGATACAGCAGGATTTTCTAATTTTGTGAAACGAATGACAGGCTCCTCTCCCGGGGCGCTGCGAAATAGCCAGTGAAATAGATGGGTGAGAATGCTAGAAGTCTCCTTTAGATAGAGTATCCTAGATGAAGAAGGGATTGACTCGGAGAAAGGACTTGCGAAGGAAGTAAGGAAATCTCATCTTGCCGAGGTGACGAATCGACACGTAGAGGGGTGTCTTCTTACGAATATAGATTATGAAAGTTTTAGAATTAATAGCGGCTTCTGAGTTGGCAGTCAAAGAGAGAGAAGCACCAGAGGTGCAAGCTGGACAAGTACGCATCGCTGTGCGCTCCTGCGGTATCTGTGGAAGTGATTTGCACGGTATGGATGGGAGTTCTGGGCGTAGAATTCCCCCTGTCGTGATGGGTCATGAGGCGAGTGGCGTGATCGAGGCGCTCGGCGAGGGAGTGACTCAGTGGAGCGTGGGACAGCGCGTGACCTTTGACTCCACTGTCTGGTGTGGGGAGTGTGATTACTGTCAGGAAGGTCGCGAGAATTTATGTGATTCTCGCCAGGTGGTTGGTGTTTCGTGTGAGGAATTCCATCGTGATGGGGCCTTTGCGGAATATGTGGTGGTGCCTGAGCGCATTTTACATGCACTACCTGATGGCTTGTCCTTTGATGAAGCTGCCTTTGCGGAGCCCGTGGGCGTGGCCTTGCACGCTGTGAATCGTGCTGGTGATCTCACCGGTAAGAAGGCACTCGTGGTCGGTGCAGGTTTAATCGGCCTGCTTATTCTCCAAGGGCTAAAGAAGGCGGGAGCGGCAGAAGTAGTCGTCGTTGATCTCGATCCAGTGAGACTTAAGCTCGCTCTTGAACTAGGAGCGAGTGAGGCCTACGCACCCAGCGAGCTAGCTCGTGCAGACTTTGATATAGCGATGGAGGTTGTGGGAATCGCACCCACTGTGAAGCAGGCAGTGCACTCAGTGGTCAAGGGCGGGCGCCTTGTCCTTGTGGGGAACCTCTCAGCAGAAGTACCTCTCCCTCTGCAGGCTGTGGTCACGCGTGAGTTAGATGTACTAGGATCTTGTGCGATCGCTGGAGAATACCCTGAGGCTCTCGCCGCGATAGCGAGTGGAGATATACGAGTGAAGCCTCTGATTAGTGCGAGCTTGCCGATCGAGGAGGGTGTAGAGGCATTTGAGAAGGCAGCGGAGCGCGGAGCACTAAAAGTTTTAATTACAGCAAATAATGAGTGAATTTGATTTAACTGGGAAGACAGCCTTGATCACTGGTGGTAGCCGTGGTCTGGGGAAAGGATTTGCCACAGCTCTGGCAAAAGCTGGTGCAGATGTGGTGGTCACTAGTCGCAATAGTGCCGACCTCGCAGAGACTGTCACGGCCGTAGAGGCGCTCGGGCGCAAGGCCTGGGCCGTGGAACTCGATGTGCGTGAGCAAGACAGTATCGAGAATGCTGTGGCTAAGGCCTGGGAGCTCGCAGGCCAGATCGATATTCTTGTCAATAATGCTGGCTGTAATGTTCGCAAGCCAGCTCTTGAGGTCACTTGGGATGACTGGAATTTGATTCTGGAAACAAATCTCCGTGGAGTCTTCTTTGTGGCACAGGCATGCGCGCGCCGCATGATCGAGCGCAAGCAAGGTAAGATCATCAATATCGGCTCTGTTACCTGTGTGAATGGTTACGCTGGTCTTGCCCCGTATGGTGCAAGTCGAGGTGGTACCAAGCAGATGACGCAGAGCCTAGCGGATGACTGGGGTCCATATGGAATTAATGTGAACTGCTTGGCTCCAGGATGGTTTAAAACAGCCCAGAATCGCGTGATGTATGAGGATGAAGGCTGGGTGGACTATCTCACAGATAAGATCCCACTTAAGCGCCCAGGGGCTGAGGGTGATCTAGATGGTATGCTCGTATTCTTAGCGAGTGATGCCAGCCGCTATGTCACTGGTCAGACGATGCTTGTGGATGGTGGGATCTCAGTGGGGGCTGTACGTGCTGTTCCCAAGAAATCTTAAGACCATCTCAAAAAAAGGCTCTAGAAGCTAGAGATCTGATAAAAAGCATTAGCGAACAAGCACTTTGCTTCTCCTTACCTAGTTTTTACTCTGCTGGTAAAAAAAGGCTGGGTGAGGAGAATTCGCTAGAGTAAGCGTAGGAGATCCAGACGATTTATCTTCTGACTTCAGTGAAGGCACAAGCATGTGCTTTACGCTCAGTGAGTTCGTGTGGTTGACTCTAGATCTTCACCATTATTATTGATTTACTGATACACTACCTATGCTCGCAGATCATCCTTTTTTAGCTGTTCTTGTCGGTGTGGCCTTTCTCTTAACCATGATTCTTTGGTTGAGAATGCAGGCCTTCATTGCCCTATTGCTCTCAGCCATTGTCTTCGCGCTGGTTGTTGGGATGCCGCTGGGTGGTATTACAGATACTGTGGTGAGTGGGATGGGGTCGAGTCTAGGACTAGTGTCGATACTGATAGGACTCGGGGCGATTTTTGGCATTATGTTAGAGCACTCAGGCGGTGCTCAGACAATGGCCAAGAAAATGGTAAGTCTCTTCGGGGCGAAGCGGGCCCCCTACGCGCTGGTTGTGGCTGGTTTCTTGATTTCGATTCCAGTGTTTCTTGATGTTGCACTGGTGATCTTGGCACCTTTGCTCATGGCCTTGGCGAGAGAGCAGAAGAAGCCTCTTTTGGCCTTTGGTCTACCGCTGCTCGCAGGTATGGCGGTGACGCACGCCTTTGTGCCACCGACTCCTGGGCCTATTATTGTGGCGGAGAATCTAGGTGTGGATCTGGGTTGGGTGATTTTATTTGGAGCGATCGTGGGACTGCCTTCGGCTATTTTAGCGGGCCCCATCTGGGCGAAGTTTATTGTGCCACGGATGAATCTGGCGATTCCTGAGCCCATTGAGCTGGAAGAGAAAGAAGATGAAAATCCTGTGGCATTTTCTACAGTGGCTGGTCTGATTGGTCTGCCCATTGTATTGATTCTTGCAGCAGCTGTGGCCAAAACTTTGATCAAAGAAGACCCACCAGCGTGGTTTCCGATTGTCACATTCTTTGGCCACCCTATTGTCGCCCTGATTCTTGCGACATTGCTTGCGATGGTTCTTCTCGGTGTGAAGCGTGGTGTGGGGAAGGAAGAATTACAAGAACTAGCGACCAAGTCTCTTGGCCCTGCGGGCGTCATCATTCTTGTGACGGGGGCAGGTGGGGTGTTTAAACAAGTTCTTGTGGATAGTGGTGCTGGTAAGCAAATTGCTGAAAGCATGGCAGAATGGGCAGTGGGGCCAATCACTCTCGCATGGCTACTGTCCACAGCTGTGCGGGTGACTCAGGGATCCGCCACTGTGGCCATGATTGCAGCTTCTGCCCTTATGGCACCACTCGTCGCTGAGATGGGTCTGAGTCAGCAGATGTTAGCACTTGTGACCATTGCGATTGCTGCAGGGGCGACGACATTGTCGCACGTCAATGACAGTGGCTTCTGGCTGATTAGTCGTTACCTACAAATTACAGAGAAGCAGACACTACGCTCTTGGACTGTGGCCTCGACTATTATTTCTGTTGTTGGCTGGCTCGGTGCTGTTCTCATAGGCCTCGCAATTGCCTAAATTGCCTAAATTGCCTAAATCTATTTTAACCTAATCTATTTTCTTCATTTCTAAAAACCTATGAAATTTCCTTGGATCAAAGCCATCGTTTGTGGTGTTTCACTCTTCTCGAGTGCAGCACTTGCAGAGCCGCCTAATATCGTTCTCATTATTGCCGATGATCAAGCTTGGGATGATAGTTCCCCCTACGGTCATCCGTCTTTACCAACGCCGAATTTAGCCAGAATGGCAGATGGAGGTATGAAGTTTGAGCAGGGCTTTGTGACCATTAGTTCCTGTAGTCCGAGTCGAGCGAGTATCATCACTGGTCAGTACCCGACAACGACAGACGCGGATGAGCTCCACTGGGCAGTTCCTAAAGAAAAAATCACCTTTGTGGAAAAACTCAAGGAACACGGTTACTGGACAGGTGCTGCTGGTAAGTGGCACTTAGGAGATGCGATGAAAGATCGCTTCAATAAGGTAGTGGAGGTTGATACCTCAGGTTTTCAGCTTCCCAGTGGTGAGGCTGCGAAGGCTGGCAAATTCACCGAAACCCTCAGTGGTGAGGCACAGAGTGGCTGTGCAGACTGGATTGATCTCATGCAGGCACGTGATGAGGAGAAGCCATTTTTCCTATGGTTAGCCGCTCTCGATCCGCATAGACCCTATCACCCTGGTATTGTGCCAAATCCCTCCACTAAGGAGATGGTGCAGCTACCACCCTATCACCCCAATGACCCAGAGGTGATCAAAGACTACCAACTCTACTATGATGAAATTATCCGGTTGGATAAATACGTCGGACTGGTGATGGATGAGCTTGAGAAGCAAGGCGTGGCTGAGAATACTCTGATTATCTACATTAGTGACAATGGTCGCCCATTCCCACGTGATAAAACAACTCTCTATGATAGTGGCATGCGAACACCCTTTCTTGTCCACTGGCCAAAGCAGGTGAAGGCCGGGAGTGTCTGCAAGGAGGTGGTTTCGACTGTCGATATTGCACGTACCTGTCTGGATGTGGCAGGGGTGAAAACCATTGGTGAGAATTTTAAAGGGCAGAGCTTTTACCCACAGCTTAAGAACCCAGCAACTCCGGGGCGCAAGTACGCCTTTGCGGAGAAGAATTGGCACGACTATGAAGATCACACCCGCGCTGTCCGTGGAAAGCGCTATAAGTACATTCGTAACTACTACAATGACTTACCCCTCACGCCATCGGCAGACTCCGTACGCGGCCTAACATACAATGCTCTCAAGGCACTGCGTAAGGAGGGGAAACTCACCAAGCCTCAGGAAGCGTGCTTCATTGCTCCTCGCCCCGCAGAAGAGCTCTACGACACGAAGGTCGACCCCTTTGAGACCAATAACCTCATAGCGGATAGCAAGCTAGCTGAAGAACTTACAAAAATGCGTGCGGCACTCAAGCAGTGGGAGTTAGAGAATGATGATGCTCCCTCAGAGCTGCGCACGGCAGATGAGTTTACCAGAGACACAGGCCTCCCCACAGACGCACGCGTGCGCCCTCGCCGCAGTAAAGCAGAAATGGTAGAGAATGGGCTAACTGCGCCTTAGTTTTTCTGTGTGCCCTGTGAGCAGATGCACACGGAGGCTCACGGAGGCAGATGCAAGATATATTATTTATAGAAAATTTGAATTGATGACCCAATGATGATGAAACGACTCACTCTATTGTCCAAAGCAGCTACTGCACTCGCCATGTGCTCTCTTCTCCATGCAGAGGAGGGTAAGCCCAATATTATTCTCATTATGGCGGATGATATCGGAATTGAATGCTTCGGGAGCTACGGTGGCGAAGCCTATAAAACTCCCAATATCGATCAATTGGCTAAGGAGGGTATTCGCTTCTCCCATGCCTATGCCCAGCCGCTGTGTACACCCACGCGCTTAGAGATCATGACAGGGCAGGATAACCACAGAAACTGGAAGTACTTCGGCATTCTCAGACCAGAGTCAAAGACCTTTGGCCACATGATGCAGGAGCGCGGCTATGAGACCTGCATGGTTGGTAAGTGGCAACTCCAGTCCTATGATCCACCAGAATTTCCGAATGCAGCACAGCGCAGAGGAACGGGAATGCACCCCAGTGGGGCGGGTTTTGATGAGTACCTCACCTACCACTCCGCCCACACCGAAGACAAGGGCTCGCGCTACGCAGACCCGACTTATGAGAAAAATGGGGTGGTGCATAAAGAAATTAAGGGAGCCTATGGAGAAGATCACTCAGTAGAGTATTTGTTAGATTTCTTGAAGCGTCATAAAGATAAGGCGACTTTCTCCTATTTTCCGATGGCTCTTCCTCATTGGCCGATGAACCCTACTCCGATTTCAGAAGACTGGAAAGACCCCGCTAAGCGCTTGTTAGAGGACACTAAGTACTTCCCGGATATGGTGGAGTATATGGATATTCTTGTGGGGAAAATTGTGGATGGGGTGGAGCAACTCGGTATCAGGGATAACACCATTATTATCTTCTACTCTGATAATGGCACCGATGGCCGTATTGTGACGCAGTATCAAGGTGAAGCTATTCAGGGAGGAAAGAATCAAACCATCCAGAGTGGTATTCGAGTGCCTTTGATTATTAATTGTCCAAAGAAAATTGCACCAAAAGTCGTCGATGATCTCATTGAGTCTTCTGATTTCCTCCCGACTCTAGCAGATCTCTCTGGGGAGCCGCTTAATCCTGGTTGGTACACAGATGGTGTGAGTTTTGCTCCAGTGATAGAGGGAAAGACAAATCCACAGGCGCGCGACTCCGCCTTCTTCTGGTATGATCCGAGACCGGGCTGGGACAAGGAGAAGTTCTCTCGCTCTGTATTTTCACTCGACCATAAGTACAAATTATTTCGTGATGGCCGCTTCTATCATATTGAGGGACTCGGTCTGAAAGAAGAACAGCTCGACACCAATGCACTGAGTGCTGAGGCGAAACAAGCTCACACCAAGCTCAAAGGCGTGATTGAGGCGATGATGCAGTCTCCCATATCACCAGAGGCGCAGATCGAGGTCGATTCCTTTGGCAATTTGGTGAAGTAGAATCCGTATTCGTGTAAATTCTCGGGCTGCTTTCGCGGATGATAGATTCCATCACTAATAACGATTGTCACAGACAGCTAGCAGGAGGTTTTTTTTCTCACCCTTCATAGAGATCATCGATTTCCATGAAGGGTAGCAGGCGCGTGTAATTTTTCATGCTATGGCTTTACATTGTTGGAGGCTTCATGCATCTCGTCGCTACTGCACACCGAGCTGGTGGTGGTGTGGTGGATAATCATAAATGAGAGCAAGAGTATGACATTGATACGAGAGATAGAATTCAGTGATGACATCGTGATCCTAGTGGATGAGTTGGAGACTGCGTCGAGTGAGCGCACTCTGAGTCGAGATGAGCGGGCGATACTTGATGTCGTAGATACGATAGAGCTAGTCGGGAGAGAGGGCTTACATGAATTTTGGCACAGTTCTCTGAGTCATGAGCAAGTGATTAACTCATTTGATCTTATTGGAGCTTCTCAGATGGTTGATCTCTTTAATGGTTCACAGTGGTGCTGCAGCTGTGCCTCAGACCGCGGTCAACTCACGGAGGTAGAGACGAATCACCTTTCTGAAATCGAAGAAGACTTGGATGGAGAACTCTCAGAGGCAGTCGAGCTTCTTGAAGAATTTTTGGAAGATTTTGAGGGTGTATAAGTCTTTCTTTTTTCAGTAGTTATTGTATAAATCACCCAACCATTATTCATGAAAAATCTATCTAGTCTGGCGGAAGGGAAACGAGCTCTACCCGGAGTGCTCTGTGGACTTGCAGGTGGGCTTATCGTGGCTGGATTATGGGTGTTAGAATATACAGTGGGTGTGGATCTATTGCTCAAAGAGTGGTATCAAGCTCGTGAGCCCCAGCTGACCATTGAGCATGTGTGCCCACATGTAGTGGTGCTGGCAGCTAGTGTGGTCTTGGCTTTCATAGTGAGTTGGGTGGTGTTAGATTGCAGAGGGTTTTTGCGCCAGAGCTTTGTGATCCTACTTGTACTCATTGTATTCATAGGTACTTCACTATCAGCGGCTCTTTTTGGGTGGTTATTGAATCCACTCTTACCCCTTGTTGCGGTTAGTTCTAGTGGACTCTTAGCGATGCTGTATGCCCTGCAACACAATATGCCCTGTGATAGAGGAATTTCTGAGCAGAGTGAGGGGGGGGAGTCTCTCACAGAAGTGAAATCAAAAACTACACCTACCAGACATATGTCAGTGGAAGTACCTAGTGAGTCTGCGGAACACGCTAAGAATGACGCACTCTCTCAGTCTGTGGAAAAGGTGATGATGCCTTTCCCTGCAATCACAGCAAAGGTAGGAGAAGAGCATGGCAAAGATTGAGTTTCCCAAGCCCATGCTCGACTTGATCGCAGAGCTAAAGCGCTTGCCTGGTATTGGCCCACGAAGTGCGGAGAGAGTGGCTGTCTGGATGATCCAGAGTAAGAAATCCAATGCGCGAGAACTTGGAGTCGCCATCGAGCAAGCGCAGGATGCTGTGACTCTCTGTGAGCAATGTGGTTTTTTTGCGACGGAGGCGATTTGCCCAGTGTGTCAGGATGAGCTTCGCCAAAAAGACGTATTCTGTGTGGTGGAGCAGCCGACAGATGTCTTACCCCTAGAGCGCTCAGGAGCATTTAAGGGGATGTATCATTGCTTGGGCGGGAAGTTATCTCCTCTCGATGGTGTGGCACCGGAGCATCTGCGTATTTCGGGATTACTCCAGCGCCTATCTCAGGTGGAGGTGTCAGAGGTCATTCTCGCCCTGAGTTCAGATGTTGAGGGAGAAGCGACGGCGAACTATCTAGCAGAAATTATGGAGAAACGCGAAATCCGTGTGACACGAATCGCTCAGGGTTTACCCGCTGGAGGGGGGCTAGAGCACGCAGATGAGCTCACTCTGCTGAGAGCTCTACAAGGTCGCCGCGACATCGGCAGTTAGTGCTGGTAAGCACGCTCAGGAGTGATGACTCGCTGCATGGTTTGATCATGCGCTTCACAGGGGACTTCAGAGACTATTTGCTGCTCAAAGGCGACTCCCCAGAGAGCTGTGCGTTTTAGAATCTGAGCTAGAAGAGTGTCATAAAACCCTCCCCCTTTTCCTAGTCTTCTGCCAGAGCTATCATACGCATAGGCAGGGCAGAGTATCAGGTTAATCTGATCGAGAGGAAACTCAGCGAGATCTTTATTTGGCTCAAGAATTCCATAATGGCCGACTTGAAGTGAGTCTAGGTCATCCACTTGGTGAAAGACCATAGTGTGCGAGGAAATGACTCTAGGGTAGAGAAAGGTGGCGGATGGGAGAGAATGATGAAGCTGGGCTAGGTTAGGTTCTGAAGGTAGAGCGCAGAAACTCGCAATACATAATGGAGCTGCCAGGTCGGCGGAGAGCTGTAGTCTCGTGGACTGGATTTCCTGATGCAGCCTCTCACAGAGCTGTTGAGAGAGAATTGTCCTTTGTGAAGAGCTCATACCTGCTAGGGTAGAGCGCATGGAGTTCCGTAAAGATTGTTTTTGCTCAATAAGACTATGATTTACCACTTGCCAGAGATTTTGCTTTCGGGCAATGATGACCTATGAAATTCCTTCTTCAAGGTTTCATTCTGTATAGCGGATTGATCGTGTTTAGTTGGGCACAGAGTTCTCTTGGTGATGACCAGGAGCGTTACAAGGCGCCCAAAGTCGCTGATGCTGTGTTTCTTCACGGAGTGACCATGTTAGATAGCGAAAAAGACGAATACGCAGGCAATCTAAGTGCCTACGGAGTAAAAACAATTTTAGACAAGCCTCAGTCCCCAGTCGCGCTGGAGCACGGTCGCAGGGTGCTCGCTCTCGCTCTGCATCTTTCGCCAAGAAACCGAAAAGCCGTGGTAGCGAACTTCCAGCTCTCCCGTGGGCTCTTACCGAAGCCACAAATCAGTGATTATAGCGCCAAGGTCTTTTCGAGACTCCTCGTGACACGTGGCGAGCTACTTTATGAAGAAGGTGGTGAAAAAAACGTGCTCTTAGCGAGAGCGTTTGTCTCACTGGCTGCGGAAATGGATCCTCTCAATGAAGATGCAGTCTACAAGGCTGAGATGCAGAAAATTGATTACGAACCATTCAACTGGAAGCTATTTACAGGAGAGTGAAAGAACTTCATCTGACAGAGATCGACCGAGATGACTTTCTTCGTCTACTCCATGAGATTGCTCAAGTCTCGATGCCTTTTGGTCAATTTGGGCCGAAAGAATATCCTCCCGGGGGCATTCCCATTATGGATTTACCAGCGGAGTATCTCGGCTGGTTTCGTGAGAGGAGCTATCCGAAGGGACGACTTGGAGAGCTAATGGAAATGGTCTGTGTGATTAAGGAAGCGGGGATGGACTCGGTCTTTGAGCCATTGCGCCGGCAGCGGAATGGGGGAAGAGTCTCTGTGCGTAAAAAACGCTCGGGAGGTACTGACTTCGGTGGTTTCTAGTCTATAGAGGTTCTTAGGGTATGTTTTTTACCCTGGAGGTGTTGTTTTTGGAAACCCCATCGCAATACGATTCTTTTTAAGAAACCTTAATTTTCTTGAGCTAGTAGTTCTCTGTGAGATAGTCTCGAAAAGGTATTCTTAGTCACTGAAATTCAGAGAGAACAACGAGAGTCATCTACTGAGACTCTGCCCATAACATTCAGTGTTAAAGGAACCTCTAGAAAAAGAAATCATGGCAGAAGAGCAAAACACCCAAGCAGAGAGCAAAGACGATGCCATACTCAAGCAGGCATATGCTGCCACGCGCAAAAGTCTAATTGCGCGCCTGGATAATTGGGAAGATCAGCGCACATGGGATGAATTCTACCAGACCTATTGGAGATTAATATACGCTGTCGCGATCAAGTCGGGGCTGCGCTCTGAGGAAGCCTTTGATTGTGTGCAAGAAACAATTTTGTCGATTGCGAAGCAGAGTAAGAAAAAGCTCTATGACCCCTCACAGGGATCTTTTAAAGCCTGGCTGATGAACATGACACGCTGGCGGATCAATGATCAGTTCAGAAAGCGAAAGAAGGACACCGCAATGGCTGCGAATTTTGAGGACGATGGTCGAAAGACCGCTGTGATTGATCGTGTGGAGGATCCGAATGGCGAAGTTCTGGATCGTCTCTGGGAAGTGGAGTGGAAAAAGAATCTAGCAGATGCGGCTCTCTCTAAGGTGAAAACGCAAGTTTCGCCGAAGCAATACCAGATTTTTGACTATTATGTCATTAAGGGATGGGACGCAAAAAAAGTACAAGAACATCTCAGTGTGAGTATGGCGCAAGTGTATCTTGCGAAGCATCGAGTAGGGAGTGTTCTCAAGCGTGAGCTCGCGAAGCTCGATGGTGATGACGACTAAAACAATACGGCCAGAGCCAGAAATTACGGATCATCAAGTTTTCCGAAAAATTGGTGAAGGTGCGTATGGCGAGGTGTGGCTCGCCCAAGCAGTGACGGGGGCGATGCGCGCGGTCAAAGTGGTGTACCGTGAGGACTTCGATGATGAAGTGGGCTTTGAGCGCGAGTTTGAGGGGATTTTACGCTATGAGCCGATTTCTCGTGATCACCCGAGCTTGATGAATATCTTGCACGTGGGGCGTAATGAAAAGAAAGGGTTTTATTACTATGTGATGGAGTTAGGGGATGATGTGCACTCTGGCTCAGAGATTCACCCCATAGAGTATGAAGCGCGAACTTTGCGCTCCGATATGAAGTCTGCTAAGGGAGAGGTGTTAGATGTTCATTTCTGTCTAGAAACCGGAGAGCGACTCGCTCTGGCATTAGAGCACTTGCATGAAGGCGGGCTCGCACACCGTGATGTAAAGCCATCTAACATAATCTTTGTCGAAGGGAAAGCGAAGCTCGCTGATATAGGTCTCGTGGCAGCAAGAGGGCAGCGCACCTTTGTAGGGACAGAAGGCTTTGTCCCACCAGAGGGGCCCGGTTCTGCGCAAGCAGATGTCTATAGTCTGGGGAAGGTGCTCTATGAAATGGCGACAGGGAAAGATCGCTTGGAATTTCCAGAGCTACCAGATGAGCTGCCTAGTGGCACAGATCGGAAGCTCTGGTTGGCACTGAATCAAGTCATCTGTGATATTTGTGACCCGAAGGTCTCACAGCGAACCATTGTCAGTGCCGCTCAGCTAGCGGATGCGATGCAGAGGCTACAAGAAGGAAAGCGCCTTCACAGAAGACGCAGTGCTCATGCGAAGAAAATGATAACCTATGTGGCTATGGTGACTTGTTTATTGGCGGCTGTCTTTCTCTGGAAACCATGGAGTCAAGATTTTGTTAGAAATGAGGAGACAAATAGCCGTGAAGCTGGGAGCACCCAGACGATAGTGGCTCTACCTAGTGAGCCAAAGACGAGTGTTGTGACGATCAATACCTTTCCCAGTGGCGCTGGAGTGTATGACTTAGAAGGCGAGTTCCAAGGTTACACCCCCTTGGTGGAGGAGATGCAGGTGGGCAGTGAGTTCACCTATCGATTTGAGAAAGAGGGCTATCGATCCAGTGTCGAGGGCTTCCGAGTGAATAATGTCGAGTACTTTGATCGTATGATTGAGCTCGACATCTACCGCCCGCCTGTGGATGGACTTCCATGGTCTGACTCCCTTAATCAAGTCTATCAACCACGTGATGACCACCATATTTCAAACTTCATGGGTGGCTGGAGGTGGCTGCAGTTCCAGGAGCGTTCAGGGGTCAAGACGGGGCCGAGTAAGTCGATCCAGTATAGCTTATTTGGCAAAGAGCGGGAAATTATTCTAACCAGTCAGGCAGACGCGGCGGCCTATTGTCAGTGGCTAACAGATCTAGGTCGCGAGTCAGGGCATCTGAGTGAAGATCACTATATTATAGCGCGTAGGGAATTAGAATTCTCAGCGGATCAGTACAGCCAAAGAGATAAGAAAGCGGGCCTGAGACCGTTTCGCTGTGTGGTGAAGCTCATTCCCTATGCGCGCATAGAGGTGGTCACAGATCCACCAGGGGCAGATGTTTTTATTGAAGGGGAAGCGCGTGGTGTGAGTCCTTGTATTATTGAGAAGCTCAAGCCCGGCTGGGTTGATATTACAGTTTCACTTGAGGGCTATGAGCGCTATGAAGAGGGATTTGTGATTAAAAATAACGACTATAAAAATGTTTCTGTTAGTCTGAATCCTAACCACGGCGTTGTCTTTGGCCGATCCTGGAAAAATGGGCTTGGTCAGACACTGGTGCCGGTGGGTGATATTATGGTCACAGAGCACGAAGTGACAGTGAAGAGCTATCGGCGCTTTATTAATCAGAGAAAATACACGCGGCCACGTTCGGCTGATTTTACACAAGAAGATGATCATCCAGTGGTGGGCGTGACTCGCGAGGATGCAGAGCAGTTCTGTGCATGGTTGACCAGAAAAGAACGCAGAGAGCAGCGTATCGCGACTAATCATAGTTACCGTCTACCAACAGATGATGAATGGAGCACGATGGCTGGTATAGAAGAAGAGCGGCTAGCCTCACCGGCGGATCAAGTGAGAGAGTCGTTACTAAATCCCGTGCTTATGAATACATTTAGCTGGGGGAGTCAGTGGCCAATTGATGAGACGATTGATCCATTCGGTAATGTAGGAGATCTCGCAGCAGCTCAATCAAGTGAAGTCAGCATCACAGAAACACTGCTCAACTATGATGATGGATTTATGAATACCTCACCAGTGAAGGCGTTCCGTGCCAATGAGTTTGATCTGTATGGTATGGGCGGAAATGTCCAAGAGTGGGTGCAGGATAACTATAACACCACGGGGAGCTACGAGGTGGCTCGGGGAGCTGGCTGGAAGACATATTTAGAGTCGCACTTACGTTTGATTTATCGGGAGGTTTTACCTAAGGGGCATGCGGATAATCATATTGGGTTCCGTATTGTCCTCATTCGAGAACCTGTGGGCGAGGAAGACATTGGGAATGAGTGATGGCACGAATTTCACGTTTCCGCGAGGATGTCGGTAGGTGCTTTTAAAAACAAACATTCAGTATGATTCCACTCGATAGAATGAGGAGTTAGCACTAGAGTGAGACATTATGGTGAATATCGATATCCAATATAACGGTCAGCTTCGCTGTCGAGTAGAGCATGCGCCCTCAGCCTCTCAGATCTTTACGGATGCTCCTGTAGATAATCATGGGAAAGGGGAGAACTTTTCCCCCACAGACTTAATGGCCTCCGCACTGGGGACTTGTATGGCGACTATTATGGGAATTGTGGCAGAGAGGAAACAAATTGACCTCACAGGCCTGCAGCTCAGTGTGGAAAAATCGATGTCAGCTGATCTACCAAGAAGGATTAGCCGATTAAAAGTAGAGATTCGAGTGCCTAGAACAGTGAAGCAAGAAGATCGCCAGATTCTCAAGAATGCCGCCCTGACTTGTCCAGTTCATCAGAGCTTGCACGAAGATATTGAAGTGCCCATAGACTGGGTTTACTAAATGATGATTGTTAGATGTAGGTGGTCTCTACTTCTTGCGTGACTTTCGGCTCACGCGAGTGGCTAGCATACGCTGGTAGTTTTTCTCCTGGACTAAGAATTTAGGGAGTAGATGTGTCTCGATCCACTGAAATGCGGCCTCGAGCCCTTCTGCACTGTAGGTGCGGCCGATTTCTGCTTCCACGGATGTGGGATTTCCATGACAGCGTAAAAAATCATTGGAGGTGAAGCGGATAAACATTTCGCCATCGAGCACCCCGAATTTATCGAGAATGTATTCACGCACATAGATGTTGAGAACAGCGTCACCAATCCAGGCTTCTTCTCGTTCTTTGATGATGTCTGCGTCTTTCTTTTTTGGAGCGGCCATGGGAAAATTAGTAGTGAGTTTGGCGGAGTTGTGTTTCTGAGTCACCATCCCAGTACCCGCTGTCGAGTTCGATGAATACACTGGAGTAGGGAAGAGTGGTTGGAGTCTTGAGGAGGAGAATTTTGTAGTGATTCTGAGCTTCTCTGAGACTCAGAGTGAGAGCATTGTTTGGGAGTTCAATGATATCTCGGCTCTCAATCACCTCTTTGAGTTGTTCTCGGTGCTGTATGATTCCTGGAGCATAGTCTTCGGTGAGTTGAGAGACTTCACGGGTGAGGTGGATGCGTGGAGTGACGTGTCCTAGCTCTTCCATAGTGAGAAGGACTTCGTGGAGTACCTCAGGTATCGACCCCTCAACGACCATGGACTGAACATGCTGACCACTCGAGTGCGGGTAAGCGGGTTCAGCAATGATGATCCAGTTTTGTGAACCAAGGAGTGAGAGTTCTCTCTTAAGGTCTTTTTTCCATGGTTCACTGGGTGCAGTGGCGACACATCCTACACTAAGTAGAGCCAATAAATAGGCTATACTGAGGTAGACTGTGCCGTATCGTTTCATTGTTGAGAGTCCATGTGTTAGAGCTGAGTTAATCACTCACCTCAACAACCATATTAATCTCGACAGAGACATTGAGAGGGAGAGCTGCCGCCCCCATGGCGGTGCGTGAGTGGATTCCTTTATCGCCAAAGATTTCGACTAGTAGATCAGAACAGCCATTGATCACTGAGGGATGGCCATAAAAGTCAGGTTCTGAGTTCACAAAGCCGTTTACAGTCACGATTTGGACGACTTTCTCAAGGCTTCCGACAGCTTCTTTTATGACGGCTAAGCGATTCAGTGTGACGAGGCGAGCCGCTTCTTGCGCTGTTTCGATACTAGTGTGTGTGGGGACTTTTCCTTGGTAGTTGTCTTCTAGAGGTGGGATGCCGCCAGCGAGGAAGAGTAAGTTTCCAGAACGAGTGTAGTTGACGTAGGAGCCAGCTGGAGCGGGAGCTTCTGGTAGTGTGTAGCCGAGTTCTTTGATTTTAGATTCGATAGACATAAGAAAATAGGATGAAGGTCAGAGAGTGCTTATAGGGTAGTGTGAATTAGCCTTGTTTTAAAGACGCTTTCACAAAGCCTGAGAAGAGTGGGTGGGGATGATTTGGGCGGGACTGGAACTCCGGGTGGAACTGGGCACCGATATAGAATGGGTGATCTGATATTTCGACAATTTCCACGAGACCAGTGGTGGCAGATACGGAGCTGATCGTGAGTCCTGCCGCTTCCATCTGCTCACGGTAATTGGGATTAAATTCGTAGCGGTGGCGGTGGCGCTCAGTGATTACTTCAGAGCCGTAGAGCTCATGGGCCTTGGTGCCTGGAAGTACTGTAGAGTCACTGGCTCCTAGGCGCATGGTCGCTCCCATGTCCTCGAGACCTTCTTGCTCCGCCTGAAGAGAGATGACGGGGTGCTGTGTGGCTTGGTCAAACTCTGTGGAATTCGCTTTTTTGAGTTCGCAGACGTGGCGTGCAAATTCGATCGTTGCAATCTGCATGCCTAGACAAATGCCGAAGTAAGGAATATTGTTTTCACGAGCGAATTTGGCCGCGGTGATTTTCCCCTCAATACCACGGTCACCAAAGCCACCGGGGATGAGGATGCCATCAATGTCTCTGAGCAGAGTGGCAGGGCCTTCTTCGGCGAGTTGGGAGGCGTCAATGCGCTTCACGTTGATGCGAGCGTCGTGCGCTGCTCCTGCGTGGACGAGGGATTCGTAGATCGACTTGTAGGCGTCTTGGAGCTCAGTGTACTTGCCGACCACGGCAATGGTGAGCTCAAAGGTAGGGTTAATGACTCGATCGACAAAGTGGCGCCATTGTTCGAGGTCGGGGGTTTCGGATTCAAGGCCGAGGCGGTCACTCACTAGGCGGTCTAGCTTGTCACGGCGAAGGTCAAGTGGACACTCATAGATTGTGTGCGCGACGTCTCGAAATGCGACGACATTCTTCGCCTCAACATTGCAGAACATCGCGATCTTGGCGCGGTTATCCTCATCGAGGTCATGTTCTGTACGACAAACAATGATATCTGGCTGTACTCCGATTTCGCGCAGTTTAGCGACAGATTGCTGAGTTGGCTTCGTCTTGATTTCACCAGCAGCAGCAATATAGGGCAATAAAGTCACATGGATAAAGCAGACATTGTCTCTGCCGACTTCCAGAGAAAATTGGCGCAGAGCTTCGAGAAAGAGATGTCCCTCAATGTCTCCTGTGGTGCCACCTATTTCTGTGATGATGACATCTCCCTTGGTGCGCTCTGTGACTTCTTTGATGCGCTCTTTAATCTCGTCGGTACAATGCGGGATAAATTGTACGGTTTTACCAAGGTAGTCGCCACGGCGTTCTTTCTTAATGACAGATTCAAAGACTTGACCAGATGTGAGGTTATTAAGTTTAGAGCATTCACACTGGGTGAAGCGTTCATAGTGACCGAGATCTAGGTCTGTCTCAGCGCCATCAGCGAGCACGTAGACCTCTCCGTGCTGGTAGGGCGACATAGTACCTGGGTCGACATTCAGATAGGGGTCGAATTTCTGAATGACAACATCCAGACCCCTATGCTCTAGGAGTGTGCCCAGAGAGGCCGCTGCGAGGCCTTTCCCCAGTGAGGAAACAACACCGCCGGTGACGAAAATATATTTAGTAGGATGAGACATGTTATTGTGGTGAATGTGATGATTGGTTGAGAAGGGCTTCGAGTTCGAGAGCTTGTTCTAAGGTGTCGATTCCACCTGAGGTGTCATCGGTGATGAGGACGCGGATTTGTGCTCCGTGTTCGAGAGCACGAAGCTGCTCTAGACTCTCTGCGACTTCGAGAGAGGAGGGTGGCCAAGTGACGAATTGCTCAAGAAAACCCCGTTGATAGGCATAGATTCCCTTGTGCCTATAGTAGGTGTGCTCGAGGGAGGCTTGTCGCTGGTATGGCAGGGGACTGCGCGAAAAATAGAGTGCATTGCCATCGGCACGGAGGACAACTTTGACGACGTTGGGGTCATCAAGTAAAGCTGGTTGGGAAAAGGGATTGGCAGCTGTGGCTAGAGAAATCTCGGGCTCAGTGATGAGGGTTTCTGCGAGCTTGTCAATGAGGGAGGGCTCAATAAGAGGCTCGTCTCCCTGAATATTGAGAATCTGAGTGGCCTGGGGGTAGGACTGGAGTGCTTCAGCGATTCTATCTGTACCCGTGTGGTGTGACGGAGATGTCATGACTGCCTCACCGCCAAAGGCTAATACGGCATCATAGATCCTCTGGTCATCCGTGGCGACAACACAAGCATCAAGAGACTGGCAGGCCTGGACACGCTGCCAAACTCGCTCAATCAGAGAGACTCCTGCAATCATGTGCAGGGGTTTTCCTGGAAATCTAGTTGAGGCCCAGCGCGCTGGAATAACGCCCAAGGTGAATGTACTGTTAATGGGATCCACTTCGGGGCTTTAAAGTAGGTAGAAGTCACGGTTTGTTTCAAGAACCAATTGGAAAAGATGTGAAATACTCTCAAATCTTCATTCCTTCTCAATACCGAGGCTCTCTTCTCGAGAGATCATCGAGAAGAGAGCCCTACGAGTGGTTCTTGTGTTTGGTGGATCAGTAGAGGGGGGTAGATGGGGGATGGCTGAAGGTTTTGATCAAAGAGTCTCGTGATGGAAGACTTGGTGGGTAGTTTGATTTCTAACAGTTTTGTGTAAATTGAGTCGATTGCGAGTACGAAAAGTAATATTTTTTATTCGCTGAGATTTTTAGAAAGTTTTGAATCTATGAAATCAATCTCAGTAGAGAAAACCGAGTTGAATCGCCTCTAGCCTCCTAGATTTGCGCCCTGAGAGTTCTTTGGAGAAGATTCACAAACTGTGTAATGAGTGAAAGATGCATTGAGAGAGGTGCTAAAGAGCGTGATGTGTAGAGTGTTTTAATCAGGGGTTTAAAGAATGGTCTTGTTGAAGTGGATCATTGATGTTAGTCTTGATGTTCCTAACAATGCTGGCACAGGACTTACCTATATCATCAAAAATATCGACACTTGAGGAGCTCTCAACCAGTCTGCCTGGCTATAGCTTTAAAGAGTTGATAGCGCAGTATGATGTCGGGGCGCTCTATCATGCTGTCCAGCTCTCACTAGATCGCGATGTCGCGATAAAGATTTTACCAGCAGATCATCAGTCTGATCCCAGTAAACGACGTGGGTTTTATGAAGAGGCTCTCGCGATGGGGCAGCTCAGTCACCGTAATCTAGTTTCAGTCTACGACTTCGGTCTACAAGGTGAGTATTACTTCATGATCATGGAGTTTGTGAATGGTTGCTCACTCTATGATGCTGTGGCAGGAAGTGCCCTAGAGGACACACAGGCTGTAGAGATCATGAGTGCACTCTGTGAAGGTCTAGAGTACGCGCACAAATCAGGTGTTTTACACAGAGACATCGAGCCTGCTCATGTGCTGTTGACTATGGAATGTATTCCGAAGTTAACGAACTTCAGCCTAGAAAATGGTTATCACGCACCATTTTTAAAGAATGCAGAGGGAATGGGTAAAATCAAAAGCTATAAAGCTCCAGAGGTCTTAAGGTCTCTCGCACTACCAGATGAGCGCAGTGATATATACTCACTAGGGGCAGTTTTGTATTTTCTTCTAACATCGGCTGATCCCCAGCCGCAGCGTGTGCCAGCGTCGCATTATACACAGTCTGCTAGAGAGCTCGATCACATTATTGACAGGGCGATGCACCCAGATGTCTCTATGCGCTATGGGTCTTGTGCTGAGTTAAAACAAGATTTAGAGGCGTTTTTAGAATATCGCGCAGAGCTTGATGAGTATTACCATAATGGTGGTCATGAGCGAAATGTGGAGAACGCTGGTTTTGGCGCGCCTGAGGCTCCTCAAGTCGGAATTGCTGGAGCACAGTTTGTTCATTCGCACCTTCTTCCGATCACCAATGTGGTGAACCCAGCTCCAGCGCTAGGCTCTCATTCTTCATTGAGAACGGAGGATCATCCTCCTAAAGTTAGTGGAGAACCCTTGATTAAGACACCTCAAAATACGAGCCGCTCGATGGTGATTCCTAGTCAAGAAAGCAAATGGCCAGTTCTATGCTTTAGTGTACTGCTCCTCGCTGTTGCTACTTTATTAATAGTAGCACTCTAGGGTGTCTGTAGTGGAGTATCGTGATAAGTGGATGTGATCTCATTGCTCTGAGAGATAGTTGGATAGTTGTTCTCTGAGATTGGTTCGCGCACGAAATAAATGGCTTTTGACCGCAGAAATGGAAAGATCCAAGATGGAGGCGATTTCTTCATAAGAGAGGTTTTCGTACCTTCTAAGAATGACTGCGAGGCGTTGTGTTTCAGGTAGACTTTCAATGGCGTGTTCAATGGAGTCCTTGAGCTCTTGATAGAGCGCTTCTTTGTTTGGAGTGAGTGATGGGTCAACAGCGAGTGAGAGGTGGTTATCTTCTTCTTGTTGTTCGACAGACTGGGCTCTGTGTTTGGCTCTACGCCGACTTTCATTAAATACAAGGTGCCGAGTGATGGTGTAGAGAAATGTCGTGAATTTCGCTTTGACTTGGTAATTAGGAGCTGCCTTCCAGAGTCGAATAAAGACTTGTTGTGCGATGTCTTCTGATTCTGAGTGATTTCCTAACATCTTTGTGACAGTGCCAATGACCGCGTTTTGATGTCTTTCTAGTAGCTGCTGAAAGGCCTCGTGATTACCCACTTTCACCTGTAGCATGAGAGCGATGTCTTTCTCATCCTCAGAGGGTGAATGAGAAAGATCAGGAGCGTCTGAGGGGCGGATCATAGTGGGCTGGTTTGAAGACAGAGCGGAGTATTTCAAGCTGTGATAGATTCAACTAAGTAGCAATGGGGAAGTTGCAGAGTTTTTATCTAAAAACAAGGCGAGTGAGCAGATGAAACACCACCAAGTGTTTATGATGAGCGAGTGGAGGTGGTCAGAGTAAAGAATTATTGCTTTGTCAAAAAAAGACGAATCCTATAGCACATGGGTATTCTATGAAACTGACTCAATCATTACTCATCGGTGTTTTATGTATCGGAGCTAGCCCAGTCTATGCCCAAGAAGAAAAGAAGGATCACACCGGAGTGAAGCAGCCGTGGAGTGCCTACAAGGTGCATGATGTGAATCGACCACACCCACCGAAGGTGAGTGCTCCAGGGTGTGTGAGAACCAAGGCTCCCGAAGGAGCTGTCGTGTTATTTGATGGGCAGGATTTTTCAGCCTTCAAAGGAGGGTGGGAGGTCAAGGATGGCGTGGTGAGAGCTAATGCAAGTGGAGGTGTACGCACGAAGGAGGCCTTTGGTTCTTGTCATTTGCACATAGAGTGGCGTGTGCCCTCGCCACATGAAGTGAATGGCCAGAAGGGCGGGAATAGTGGTGTGTTTTTGATGGGTCGCTACGAGCTGCAGATTCAGGAGAGCCACACGAATGTGACATATGCGGATGGGCAGGCTGCGGCGATTTATGGGCAGACTCCACCACAGGTGAATGCCTCCTTGCCGCAAGGTGAGTGGAATAGCTACGATATTCTATTTGAAGCGCCAGAATACGGAGAGAAGGGACTCATTAAAAAAGCTTACATGACAGTGGTTCACAATGGTGTAGTTGTTCATAGCCGCCAGCTCGTCTATGGGCCGACATTACACAAGAAAGTCGCAACATACCCCGAAACTCATCCAAAAACAGCACCACTGCGCCTACAGTGGCATAACGATCCTGTCGAATTCCGAAACATTTGGATTCAACCACTATCTGAAGAATAAAATAGAGTGTCGCTAAAAAGTTACATTTAAAACGTGAGGTTTTCCGCTTAGAGGCAGTTATTGGGTAGATAATCGTAAAATTTATGAATGAAAACGAGTACACGCGCTTTGTTCGTCTCTACACAAAAGTAGAAAGAGACTTGCGCCAATTTATCCGCTCATTACTCCCGAGCTGGCATGATGCTGATGAAGTGCTCCAATTAGCCGCACTTGTACTCTGGAAGAAATTTGATCAATTTGAGTCCAAGGGTGAGGACGAGGAGGTGGACTTCATACGCTGGGCGTGTGTAGTCTCTCGATTTGAGGCCCTAGCGTATCGTAAGAAATTGGCTCGAGATAAGCTAGTCTTTCGGGAGGAAGTCTTTGAACTCATGGCGCTAGAAGCAATCGAGGAGGTGGATGATAGACAATCAGAGCGCAAGGCTCTCGAGCACTGCCTCAAGCAGCTTAGTTCCGCGCAGAATGAGTTTATCCGCCTAGCCTACACTCCAGGAGTAAAAGTGAAAGAACTAGCCCTAAAGGCAGGAGTGAAACCTGAGGCATTTTACATGAGATTAAATCGACTCAGGAAGAAACTTCAGAGCTGTGTTCAGCGATCAGTGCAATCCCAACAAGGTGTATGATGAATAGGACTAGTCAGAGTGAGCAGCAAGAGAGCTTGATTGATGACTATATCAATGGAGTGATATCTGAGGCTGAGTTTGAGGTCTTCGAGCAGCAGCTAAAAGAAGACCCCGAGCTGAGAGCGAGGCTGCGCCAGGCGATTGCCATTGATGAGTATCTGCGGGAGGATTTTGCGTCCCAATGTGAAGTCACAGCCACTTGGGGGGATGCGTTAAAAGGGAATGATCTAGCAGAAGGTGAGCATCAAACTAAGCTGGTAGCAGAGAAAAAAGTAGCTTGGTGGCCAATGGCCGTTGCCGCGACGCTAGCAATAGGATGTCTTGTCTATGGATTGAGTTTTTTTTCTACCACTGAGTATGCTAAGGAGTATGCGAAGAAAGGCACCGAGAGTGATGTGGCTCAACAGCAGCTGGATGGTGAGCCTCCTGAAGAAGATTCATCGAAAGGATTTGCTGAGGGATTTGCCGAAGGTTTCGCTGTTCTTCATGAACTCAATGGGAACCACGAGAAATATCAAGTGGGCAAGACCCTAGGGGCGGGAGCCTTCAAGATTGAAGAAGGGGCTGCTGAGCTGCATTTCTTTTGTGGCGCGCGCGTGGTGCTAGAAGCTCCCGCTGAGATACGAATCATCTCAGCCTGGGAGGCGAAGTGCATAGAAGGCAGGCTGCGTGCAGAGGTGCCGCCCGCTGCGCGTGGATTTAAGCTAGTGACAGAGTCCTCAGAGATTATTGATTTAGGCACAGAGTTTGCCTTAGAAATCTCTGATGGTGATGCCACAGTGGAGGTGATTGATGGTGAGGTGGCGGTGCTGCACCGCTCGGAGCTAGAGACACGCTTAAGGACAGGTGAGGCGAGATACTTGCCCAAGATCGGAGATTCGGAAGCGAGAGCCTACAGCTCGATTTCACCCACAAAGAATTTCCTGGAAGTGGAATCAAAGCGCAAAGAATCCTTTGGCGTGTGGCTGCGTGAAAGCGAGAGTCTAGCGCGTGATGAGCGCCTGCTAGCCTACTATAATTTCCAAGACATAGATCATGTCGTGCCCAACATAGCGAATCAGGGAGATGAGTTCTCGGATGCATCCATTGTGATGGCAACAAAGGAGGATGGCCGCTGGCCGGGCTATAAGACAGCGCTTGATTTCCGCCGCGCAGGGGCGCGCGCCAGAGTGAATATTCCCGGGGAATTTGAGGCGTTAACTCTGATGGCTTGGGTGAGAATTGACTCCCTAGATCGCTCCTACAGTGCCTTATTTATGGGGGATGGCTACGAGAATGGAGAACCTCACTGGCAGATTAAGGAAGACGGGAGACTCATGTTTTCAGTGATGATTGATGACAGTCGCCAGCCACCGGGCAATCCACTCTCAGGGGGGATTCACCGAGTGTACTTCTCACCCGTCATCTGGGATTTCTCAAAGAGTGGTGAATGGCTGCATCTCGCCTCAACGTATGACCCTGAGCAGAGAGAGGTGCGTCATTTTGTCAACGGAGAATGCGTGCATGAAGACACGATTATAGATAAGTACTACACGGATACACTGCGTATAGGAGCTGGTGAAATTGGCAACTGGGGTCAGCCATTTCGGCGTGTACCCACCTTTGCGATTCGCAATCTCAACGGCCGTATTGATGAATTAGGTATCTACGGCGCGGCACTGGGAAAAGACGAAGTCAAGGAGCACTATCTGCGCACAAAAGTGCAGTTCTAGAATGTTCCGTGCTAATTTTCCCGTGCTAGGCTTACAGCTTATCACTCAGGTAAGTGTCTCAAATAGTTTGCAGGAGCTAGCGAAAAAGCGTAAGAATAAAAAAATGTGTGAAAAGCACGTTAGGTTTTTTTAAAAATAGAAGTATTTAAGTAATGAAGTTTGGTTCTACATTTTCAATCATTCCGCTACTCATTGGAGGCTTTTCCCAAAGCCTAGTAGCAGAAATCGACTACGAAACTCAAATTAAACCTATTTTTGAAGAGTACTGTATTGATTGCCATAGTGGCTCAGATCGAGAGGCGAATTTGCGCCTAGACTACAGACCTTCACTACTGCTGGGTGGTGATTCTGGTATCAAAGCAGCCGTGCCCGGGCATCCTGAAAAAAGCTACCTGATGGAGCTCATACAGCACAAGGAGCCCGATCTAGAAATGCCGCCTAAGGAAGATAAACTCAGTGATGAGAATATCGCACTCATCTCTCAGTGGATAAAAGAAGGAGTGAATATCCCCGGGCAGATGGATCTCAAAGTGGAGAAAACAACAGATCTATGGTCTTTCCAAGCAGTCGAGCGCCCAGAGCTACCAGCAGGGGCGGATCATAAAAGCGCGATAGATGCCTACTTGCTAGAAGCTCTTGATGAGAAAGGCTTGAGCTTTAATTCGCCAGCCTCCGCTGAGGTGCTTATGCGCCGTGTTTCTGTCATCTTAACGGGTCTACCGCCGACACCAGAGCAGCTACAGAGCTTTTCGGCAGCGTATGCCGCCCAACCAGAGCAAGCCTACACAGAGCTCGTGGATCGTCTATTGGCATCAAAACATTTTGGAGAGCGCTGGGCTCAGCATTGGCTAGACGTGATTCGCTGGGCAGAAACCAATGGATCAGAGTCGAATCTCTACAGAAAAAACGCATGGATCTATCGTGACTATGTGGTGAATGCCTTCAATGAAGACTTGTCCTATGCTCAGTTTCTGAAAGATCAGGTTGCAGGCGACCAAACAGGGGCGGAAGCAGCCACAGGATTCCTAGTCTCAGGCCCCCATGTGCCAGCAGCCTCTGTTGGCCGTGAGGCCATTGCAATTCGCCAGGCCCGCGCGGATAGAGTGGATGAGATCGTGCAGACAGTAGGAGCTTCTGTACTGGGAATGACCGTGAGTTGTGCGCGCTGTCACAACCATAAATTTGATCCCATTTCCATTAAAGATTATTACTCACTGGCCGCCTTTTTCCAAGGTGTCGAATTCGGTGGAAGATACCCAAAGTATGAAGAAGGCCACCCCATTGAGGAGTTAGAAACAGCACTTCGTACAGAGCTAGATAGCGTGCGTCACCAATTAGGATTTGGCCAAATCCCTCTCTGGGAAGACTGGAAAGGCTACAATGAAGTACACTTACCGGTCGTGGAGACAAAAGCTCTTCGATTCACATCAGTGAAGCCTAACTTTGTGGTGGACGAGCTAGAAGTGTTTGGTCCTGATGAAGCGGAGAGAAATCTCGCTCACAAGAGAGAATCCGTAGAAATCAAGGTAGAAGAGAAAGACTTCGCACTACTCAAAAATCCTGAATTTGTAAATAATGGGGAATTTGGAACAATGAGCTTCCGAGGGAAAGCCAAGAAAGGTGCTTCACCCAGCTTTGAAATGCACTTTAAAGAACCAGTCGCCATCAATCGCCTAAAGGTTAGCACGAATCGCGAATTTTTCTTTGAGACAGACTATCTAGACCGCGGTTCTAGTCTGCCTAACTTCGATGTCGAAGCCCTAGGAGAAGATGGTGTCTGGGTGTCTATTGCCAATTATAAAAAGGCAAAGGCAAGGGTGAATGGCGAGTCTCATCTAAAGACACTAGCTCGGCGCCGAGATCAGCTTATTGAGAGAATCATGAAGGAAGGCTCACAGGTAAGTTTTATTGGCCGATTCTCAAAGCCCGAACCAGCCTTCATCTTCCACAGAGGAAGTCCTGAGAACAAGCGCGAGGAAGTCGCACCAGCTGGATTTGAACTCCTAGAAGGCGATCTGGAGTTAACTTCTGAAACAAGTGACAAGGAGCGCCGCATGAAGTTTGCGGAGTGGGTCATAGACCCCAAACACCCACTGACCGCCCGAGTGATGGTCAATCGTCTATGGTATCATATTTTTGGACAGGGCATTGTACCAACCACCGCTGACTTCGGAGTCGCTGGAGCAAAACCAACAAATCAAGCTCTACTGGACTACTTAGCCTCAGAATTTGTGTCACCTTCTCAGCCAGAGGCCAAAGCTTGGTCAGTTAAGGCGATGATTCGCAGCATGGTGCTCTCAAAAGCATTCCGCCAGTCCAGTGCTCCGCAGGCAGCTGGACTTGAGAAAGACGCGGCAGCAGCACTACTCTGGCGCTATCCTCCACGCCGTATGGAGGCTGAGGTGATTCGAGATTCCATTCTTAGTGCTTCCGGTAAGCTCGATCTCGCCCTTGGCGGAGAGAGCTATAGAATTCACAATGTGAAAAAGACCTACGCACAGTGGGAGGTGGATAAGAACTATGACGAAAAAACGTGGAGACGAATGCTCTATCAAGAGCGTATGCGCCGCGTGGATGATAAGATCTTCACAGCGTTTGACTTCCCAGACTGTGGGCAAGTGAGAGCGAAACGACCTGTTTCCACAACGCCACTACAGGCACTTAACTTAATGAATAGCCCCTTCGCCATGAGTCAGTCCGCACTCATCGCGGAGCGAGCACTCGCTGAGAGTGGTGGAGATTACAAGAAGTCCATCCAGCGTATATTTGAAGTCATCCTAGGCCGTTTACCAGACACCGATGAGCTAGAGGCATGTCTCGAGCTTGATAGAGAGAAAGGTCTCTCTCTGGTTAGTCGCTCACTTATTAACTCAAACGAATTTGTATTTTTACCATGATCAATCAGGAAGAAAAAGTATCGCTCTTTGGGAGTCAACTCATGAGTCGCCGTGGCTTTCTGGGCCGTGCGGGTCTCACCATGGGTGGATTATCACTCGCTCAGCTACTAGCGAAAGACGGTGACCCCAGTGCCTTCTCAGGAAAAGCGCCAATACGCCCAGACATTCTCTCAAAAGAACCTTATGCTCCGAGGGGAACACACTTCGAGACACCGGCAAAACAAGTGCTCATCGTGTACTGTCCAGGAGCCGTGAGCCACGTAGACACCTTTGACTACAAGCCAGATCTCTTTAAATACCATGGGCAAAAACCCCCGGGGCTGCCTGCGGTGACTTTTGAAGGGCCGACAGGGAATATTGCGCAGCCGTTCTGGGAATTTAAACCACGCGGTGAATCCGGTAAGATGATCTCAGAACTCGTGCCGCATCTCGCAGAGCATGCAGATGATTTCTGCTTCATGCACTCGCTGACCACCCAGACCAGTGCGCATCCACAGGGTGAGAACTTCATGAACACAGGCTTTACAATGGAAGGTTTCCCTTCATTTGGAGCTTGGGTGACCTATGCACTTGGTACAGATAATCAGGAGCTACCCTCCTTTGTGGCAATTAATGACCCACGAGGCACGGCACGCTCAGGAAAGAACAATTTTGGCAACGGCTTCTTGCCAGCAGCATTCCAAGGAACCGACTTCAATGCAAAAAACCCTCCAGCGAACCTAGTGCGCCCAGGCCACCTCACCGCAGGAGATGATAAGTCCACAGTCGAGTTGCTAGCGCGTTTTAATGCGAAGCATTTACAGCAGTTCCCGGATGACGCTGACCTAGCGGCAAGAATCGCCAGCTACGAGCTAGCAGGGAAGATGCAAACATCTGTGCCAGATATCATGAGCATTGATGGAGAACCTGAGTCAATTCATAAAGAATACGGGACAGACCAAGGCTCCGACTTAAAGCGCGAGTACGCAAAGAACTGTATCCTAGCGCGCCGACTCCTTGAGAAAGGTGTGCGTGTGGTGCAGCTCTTTAATGGCTCAGACCCTTCGGGTGGAAATGGAATTACCAATTGGGATTCCCATTCGAATATTAAGAACACCCACGCCATGCAAGCAGAGATCATGGATCAGCCCACAGCGGCTCTGATTCATGACCTAAAGAGGCGTGGTATGCTAGAGCACACCCTTGTTGTCTGGTGTACAGAGTTCGGGCGTATGCCTTTCCTTCAGGCAAATGGCAGTGGCCGCGATCATAACCCTGAGGCCTTTACTTGCTTCTTAGCAGGTGCTGGTGTGAAGAAAGGTTTCTCCTATGGAGAGAGTGATAACTTTGGCTTTAAAGGGGCCAAGGACATAGCGACTGTCTACGACTTTAATGCCACGCTGCTACACTTAATGGGCTTAGACCACGAGCGCCTCTCCTACTATCACAATGGCATTGAGCGCAGGCTCACGAATGTCCACGGCCATGTGATTAAAGACGTCCTGGCATAGAGTTCTGGCCAAACCATATCCAACCTCCCAAAAAGAGGGCAGAAATGCTCTCTCCTAGTCCCTTACTACGCATGCCTGTAGTAAGGGACTAATTGGTTTGGTGGAAAATAGGGTTTTATCCACGACTACTTATACCAATGAGGAATTCGACAAGGTAGTTTTTTGAGTTGGTATTAGGTCCATTTCCCTGATCATTCGCTTTTGTGGAATTTTACAGACAGAATAGTGATAAGCAGGCATTATGTTGGTATGAATCATAGTGCGCGAATGTTATCAGACTCTTGGAAGGTCTGGTTGAGCGAACACGGTAAAAAGCTGCTGCTTTATGCCCGTTCGCGCTGTGAGTCTATGGAAGACGCAGAAGATATCATGCAGGAGTCCATAGCGCGCCTTTGGCGTTATCAGGAAGAGCGCGCTCATGTGCCACCGGATGTGCCTTTGGCCTTTGCGACGATGCGCCATATTATACTCGATTACGGGAGAAAAGTCGGCCGTCGGCATAAGAATAATCAAAAAATCATCAATTTCACAGCCCAAGACGATGTTTGGACAGACCCTGCCCTAGAAGATGATGAAGATGCAGCTGCCTTGAGAAAAGAGCTCTCTGGACTGAGTGAAAAGTTAAGAGAAGTTGTCACTTTGAAGATATGGGGTGAGCTGACATTTGCCGAAATCGGCAAGGCGCTCAATATTTCACAAAACACGGCAGCATCACGCTACCGATACGGCCTTGAGGCTCTCAGTCAGGCCATGAAAGCAAAAAAATTACAGAGAAATGGATAATTCCTTACTCGATATCGAAAAAAGCCTCAAGAAGCTAAAGATGCCAGAAGCATCTGACACAGCTCTATGGCGGCTAGAAGATCTAGTGGATGAGCTAGCCAGCGATGGAGTGGTTGCTGAGCAGTCTCCTCAAACTGGAGAGCATCGTTCAGGAGAATGGTTCAACAAGCTCCAGCGACAGCCTAGACTACTCTTCTACTCTGTAGCAGCCTGCTTTCTTGCCTGCATGGGAGCAGGGTTTTATGGATTTGATCAAGCCGCACAGCGTACAAATGCAGGGACAGAGGTGGCTAAGGCCAGTGAATTACGCATGCAAGCTGACGATAAACTGATAAGCAGTGTGTCTGCACCTGAGGATGTGGTGCAGATAAATAGAGAGGACTCTGCCAGTGTGAATGCCTCTACGATGTCGATGGAGTTTGTCAGATCAGATACGGTAGTGGAGATGCTCGCCGTGGAAGAAGGGTTTTCAGAAGATAGAAATGCTTTTTTTCGCGTAGAGCGCTATTCTGTACTCGATTCTGATATTTATAAAGACCCCACTTCTGGTCATACGGTTACACTCCAGCAGACAAGTAATGAGGAGCGAAGAGCTCCGGTAACATTCTTTTAGTTATGAAAGTATTCACATCTGTTCTCTTTTTTTACCTGTTAGTGACAGGGGCTACCTATGCCGATAAGGTGAATTCACCTGTATTTATGGGAGTAGGAGTCGCGAAGCCCTCCGAAATCATTCGCGCACAATTGCCAGAGCTGCCAAAAGGGGCGGGCTTTGTCCTCGAATCCGTGAAACTCAGCGGGCCCGCAGAGAGAGCAGGGCTTGAGGTACACGATGTCATCTATATGTTAGAGGATCAACTCCTTATTAATGAAGGGCAATTAATGACACTGCTAGGCCTCAGGCATGATGGAGAAACAGTGACAATTCGCTATTTCCGTGGTGGAGAGGAACAAGAGACGGATCTCACACTCGAATCAAGAGAAGAAGTGCTAAGACCATCTCTACCTGATCAAATCGGCCTTCCTCCTATACCGGGCTTGCCACTGCATACGATTGATCGCCAAGAGAGAACAGCGACGATATCTGACGATAAAGGTATCTACACAATGATGAAGCAGGGTGAAGAAGTCTGGCTCAGAGTCGAGAGTCTCGGTGGTGAACTCGTCTTTGATGGTGCTGTGATGAACTCAGCCCAGCTCGAAACCGTTCCTGAGCACTGCAAAGATAAGCTCCCGATTCTTCGGAGAGCTCTGGATGAGTTTACAAGAGATAAAGTAAAGCGTAGAACACGGGTGCGCTACGTGCCACCTAAACCAAATCAGAAAAGATAGAGAACGTCGTGTTTTTGGTTCTACATGGAGTCTAGTTCTCTGATGCCTACAGCTAGTGCTTTTTGTCGAAATGTAGTGGTGCAGATTATCGCTGCATATGGGCTGTTTTTTCTCGTTGCAGCAGCTAGTTCTTTGCTTACGGATACAGTTTTGATCCGTAAGCTGCTGATGTCTGTTCCTGGAGCTGTACTGTGCCTCTACGCAGTGAAGTCACAGATGTGGCAAAAGGTGGAAAAGAAGGGGCGGGGGTTTCGTATTTGTGCGATTTTGATCTTACTGTGCTACTTTGCTGTGAATTTCATTGGTAAGCCTACTTCCTCTGTTCCGGAGTTCATGGAGTTACTAGCAGTTGTGTCAGTTTGTGTGTTGATTGGTATCAGTGAAGAACTGATGTTTCGTGGGTACTTATTTCAGCTTTGTAGGCGCTGGAGTCCAGCTGCAGCTGTTCTCATCACATCTATACTATTTGGTATCTTACATTATCCACAAGGGGTAGTTGGTGTGATCATTACATGTATTTGTGGATTGGTGTTTGCAATAGCACGGTCGAGAGGAGTCCCTCTATGGAGCTTGATTGCTCTTCACGCCCTTATAGATTTACCGGCTAGGTTACCACATAGTGTGACGAGTTACTATAGCGCTCTGGGGCTGCTGGTGTCAGTGAGTGCTTTAGTTTTTGGAGTGTGTTATTTTATCCGTCCTTCTCATTGGGTGAAAGAAAAGAGCCAGCCTTTTGGTAAAAAGCTGGCTTGAGAAAAAAAGGATCAAGTCAATGATCAATTAAGATGAGTTGAGCTAAGAGAGACTGAGCTTAGCTCTTCTTTTCTTTTTTCTCAGCGTTGACTGAGGCGACTGCTGTCTTATCGAATTTCATAGTGACATTCTCTGCAATGCGCATGGAGAATGTTTTTTCTCCGACGTGAGTGACTGTGCCGTGAATGCCGCCAATGGTGATGACCTGATCGTTTTTCTTGAGTGCCTTGATTTTATTCGCGACTTCTTTTTGGCGTTTTTGTTGGGGGCGGATAAGAACGACCCAAAAGACGACTACCATGACGATTGGAAGTACGATTTGAGAAGGGTTAAACGCCTGGGCAGCGAGGAGTGTTGTCTGTAGTGTCATCATAGCTATTAGTTGTTAGAATGGCTGAGGAGTGATTTAGGAGTGGTTGTATCTCGTGATAAATTGTTCTTTAAATTCTTTAAATCGCCCTTCTTGTATGGCCTGGCGTGAGCGTGCCATAAGTTGGAGATAAAAGTGCAAGTTGTGGAAAGAGAGTAGTCGCAGGGCTAGGACTTCTTTCGCACGCCATAAGTGGCGTATATAGCCGCGTGTGAACTGGGCGACGTGGGGGTGGGTGTCTTCTGTGAGTGGGTTTGTGTCGAATTCGTATTGTTTGTTTTTGATGTGAATGGGCCCATCTGGGGTGTAGGCGACTCCGTGCCGTGCGACACGTGTGGGCATCACACAGTCAAACATATCTACACCACGAGCGACCATCTCGAGCATCTGCGGGGGAGTTCCCAGTCCCATGGCGTAGCGTGGTTTATCCTCGGGGAGAAATGGGACGCTATGTTCGATAGCGCGGATCATTTCTTCTTCTGGCTCTCCGACAGAAATACCACCAACAGCGTAGCCATCAAAGCCGATCTCAACAAGCTCTCTGGCAGATTGCTCTCGCAGCTCTGCATAAGTGGAGCCTTGGACAATCCCGAACAAATTCTGCTTGAGCTCAGAGGCTGTGACTTCGTTTTTTAAAAGGTCTGGATTCTTACACCAAGGGACAGTGTTCTGCGCATTTTCGAGGTGCCATTCTTTACAGCGCTTTGCCCAGCGCGTGGTGAGGGCGAGGGAATTAGCAGCATAGTCTTTCTCACATGGGTAGGGGGGGCACTCATCAAAGAGCATGGCAATGTCTGAGCCGAGTCGGCACTGAATTTCCATGCTGATTTCTGGGCTGAGCATCATTTTTGAGCCATCGAGGTGGCTGCGAAATTCCACACCTTTTTCACTGATGGTGTTCATCTTGGAGAGTGACCAGACCTGGAAACCTCCCGAGTCAGTGAGAATAGGCTTATGCCAGTTTGCAAAGGTATGAAGGCCTCCAAAATGCTCGATGACCTCTGGCCCAGGCCGCAGGTTTAGGTGGTAGGTATTGCCAAGAATTATCTGGGCACCTAGGTTATCAAGGTCCTCTGGGTGGAGGGTCTTTACAGTGCCCTGAGTGCCCACAGGCATAAAGATAGGTGTCTCTACCTCACCGTGTGCTGTGTGTAAGCGACCAAGCCGCGCTTTGGTCTCGCTGTCAGTTTGTAAGAGCTCAAATCCCACGAGTGCGGTTGAATCATAGCTAGCTGGGAAATGCAACTGTTAAGGGAGGAGTGATTTCCTAGTACTGCGAGCTGGATGAGTGGCTAGTGATACTAGGGAGCGAGTGCGTACTTTAGGGCTTTGAGAGCTTGGCTCGGTGTGATGGCTTCTTCGAGCAAGACAGCTGGTCGATCAGGGTTCGCTGGGTAGATGAGGTTGACGGGGATAGTCTGGCGGTTTGCGCGGGCGAGATCTTCCTTTTTCACTGGGTCATTGAGAGTCATGTCGACTTTGATGAGTTCGATATCATGCTCTTTGACGAAGTCGATGACTTCTTGGTTGGAGAAGATGATGAGTTTATTGGTCTGGCAGGTGCTGCACCATGCGGCTGTGTAGTCGAGCCAGAGAGGCTGGTTTTTCTGCTTGGCGTGTTCGACTTTCCCTGGTTTCCATGGCTTCCATTTGAGCCCACCTTTTCCGATGCTCAGTGTGTCACTAGTGGGGGGCTCGGAATTCACAGAAGTTTTTACCATAAGAACAGCACCTACCACTAAGAGGGCACTGAGGCCGTAGCCGAGGATGAGGCGCTGCTTCAGCTTAATGAAGGGTGTACCCCAGTGACCATAGGTAAAGGCGGCGAAAGCGAAGGCGACAAGCGCCATGCAGAACCACCAGAGACCATCTGTGCCGGTCTGCTGGCCAAGTGTTCTCATAAAGAACGCTGCTGTAAAGATCATGGGGAAGGCCATGATTTTCTTAAAGGTCACCATCCAGGCTCCGGGGCGGGGTAACTTATTAATCAAGTCAGGGAAGAAGGAGAGAATGGCATAGGGGAAGGCAATACCCAGAGCGAAGACGGTGAAGATGAGCATCGCCATGACGGGTGGCTGAGAGAGTGCTATTCCCAAGGTCGCTCCTAAGAATGGGCCACTGCATGGAGTTGCAATCAGTGTGGTGAGGGCACCGCTGAAGAAGGAGCCTGAGTATCCCTTTTTATTCTGCAAATTACCACCAGCACCTGTGAGGGAGGTGCCGATTTCAAAGAGGCCGTATAAATTAAGGCCAAAGAGAACTAGGAAGATGATAATGATGGCAACAAAGATGGGGTTGCCCATTTGCTCACCCCAAGTGGCTGTTGAGCCCGTGGAGGCCTGTATGGCGAGAATGATTCCCGCAAGAATCCACATGGCAACAACGAGTCCTAGTGTGAAGACTAGGCCGTGTTTTTTAATTTTCTTCGGGTCATTTCCTGAGAGTTGGACGAAGCCTAAGACTTTCACCCCTAGTACAGGGAAGACACAGGGCATGAGATTAAGAATCATACCGCCGAGAAAGACGAATGCGAGAACGCTTAGAATTCCTCTGTTTTTTGTTTTATTAGCGGAGTCAGTTGCTGCCGACTCTAGTGAGGAGAGGTCACTGAGGTCATCGGGAATCTTATCGACAGTGATGAATTTGATTTTTTTGCTAGGGTCATAGAGCTCGGCCATAGCTGCGACTTCTGCAGGTGTGTCTAGGCGTACATTATGGCCACTATCAGCCACTATGGCATCCGCCTTCTGGACTTTGATCTCTGAGGCGTCTGCTTGGAGAGCTGTACTGATCAAGACAGCTTTGAAGTTTGAGCTGATAGGAGCATTTGTGGAAGTGAGAATACCGCGCAGAGGGTCTGGTAAGGCTTCTCCTTCATCCAACTCTAGATCTACACTGAGCTGGTAGCCGTTCGTTGTTTTTTCGATCGTGTGCTCACTCTCGAAGTTAATGATCTTGGTGTCGGGAGCGAAGATAAGACCATCTATGTTCGTCAGGTCAAGTGGTGCCTCTATGTCGAGTATGAGCTGGTTATTCTTAACAGAGGCCTTTGTGCTCCACTCGTCTGATGTGTGTGGCAGTGTGTCTTTAGCTTTGGTAATTAGTGAGGCATTGGTAGTATTTTCTACGGCACTAGAACCTACTGCTAGAGAGAGAGTTGCACTGTGTTTGGTCTGTGGCAAGCAGGCGCTTTCTTTACAGAGCTGAACCGCGACATTGACGCTGAGTTCAACGTTACTGCTAGAGAGTGTGCTCGGTGGGGTGATTGTTGTTAGGAAGTACTGAGTGTTCTCATAGTAGAGGGTTAGTGCATTGTAATTATGGCCTGACTTGGGGGAGGGCCAGAGAATCTCACTGTGGGTGAATCCCTCTGGAAGCTGGAGCTTGAACTCGAGTGGGAGATTGTAGGCATCCACTTTATAGTAAGAGTGGTAATGCTCAGGATGGCGAATTTCCACCGCGATCTCAAATGGTTGGCCC
Organism: uncultured Verrucomicrobiales bacterium; assembly: GCA_937928735.1. Taxonomy (GTDB): domain Bacteria; phylum Verrucomicrobiota; class Verrucomicrobiia; order Verrucomicrobiales; family Akkermansiaceae; genus Rubritalea. The sequence continues at coordinate 82,470 of CALFVF010000029.1, forward strand.
GCCTGTATGGTGGAGACAGAGGAGATAAGTGCGACGTCTACCTCTGTCTTCTTTTTCGTTGTGAAGGCAGCTGGCTTGTTGAATGCATCAGGTGCAAAAGGATCTACCTTCGCGGGCTCGCTCTTGAGGGGATCCGCAGCACTGAGTGGAGTCGAGACTGAGGAGGCCGCCAGAAAGAGAAGCAGGTAAAAGAATTTCGCAATTTTAGGATTCATTGGGCAACTTGGTTGTTCTATTAAGGGAGTTATTTGAGCTAGGTTATTCCCGTTTTTATAGAAAACTCGTGAAGAGTAAAGCTAGCTAAGAGCGGGATACACCCAGAAGTCAGCCAGCTCAAGAAAGGAAAAATAAATAGACTTAGTGAGGCGAGCTACTGCGAGATTCGTTCCGCGTTTTTTTAAGGAGTATTTGCGTGAAAACTGCGAATTTTAGCACTGATTTCATTTTTAATGAGCACGGGTCGATTCTTTTTATTTCGTGTTTGCATGAACACGCTAGCAGGTTAGATTCTCTAACTGTATGGTCACAAAGGTATATTCGGCGGCTCTGCAGGGTGTAGATGCGAAAGAAGTTGAGGTGGAAGTCAATAGCCACAACAGTGAGAAATTCGGTATCAATATTGTCGGGCTACCAGATGCCGCAGTGCGAGAGAGCTCACAGCGAGTTCTAGCGGCTATTTCTAACAGCGCTCTGAAGATTGGAAATGGAATCCACACAGTCAACCTAGCGCCTGCCGATATCCGCAAGGAAGGGCCGAGCTTTGACTTGCCCATTGCCATAGCACTTGCCGCCGCTGGAATGGAGGAGGATATACCAGAAGCGGATCAATTCATGATTGTCGGAGAACTCGCACTGGATGGAACGATTCGCCCAGTGAAGGGGGTTCTCGCCATTGCTCTAGAAGCGCGCAATCAAGGACGTAGAGAGTTGATTGTGCCTGAGCAGAATGCCAAGGAGGCGGCAATGGTGGAGGGGGTGACTGTGTATGGGATGAGTCATCTGCACGCGGCATGGCGTCTGATCACAGGACAGGAGGCGTTTTTACCGTTTCAGTATGATAGAAAGGCTTTATTTGAGAAACAGCGCAGCTACAGCATCGATCTTGCCGATGTGAAGGGTCAAGGTCAGGTGAAGCGCGCGCTAGAAGTTGCTGCAGCTGGGAATCATAACATGCTCTTTGTAGGGCCTCCAGGTACTGGGAAGTCGATGATGGCGAAGCGCTTGCCCACCATTTTACCCCCGCTGAGTGAAAATGAGGCGATCGAGACGACTAAGATCCATTCTGTCGCAGGGCGCCTAGAGGATAAAGAGTCCCTACTGGTGACGCGGCCATTTCGAGCACCGCATCACACGATCTCAGATGCTGGTTTACTAGGTGGGGGGTCTCACCCAGGCCCTGGTGAGGTCTCCTTGTCGCACAATGGGGTGCTATTTTTAGATGAATTACCCGAATTTCGACGCCAGACACTCGAAGTGCTTCGCCAGCCAATTGAGGATAAATCTGTGACGATTTCACGTGCTGCGGGGAGCCTGTCATTTCCGAGTCATTTTATGCTGATTGCGGCGATGAATCCATGTCCGTGTGGGTATTATGGCGATGCTAAGCGGGAGTGCCGCTGCTCTCCCCACCAGATTGAAAATTACCGCCGAAGAATTAGCGGGCCACTTCTAGATCGAATTGATCTCCACGTCGAAGTCCCACTCATTGAGTATAAAGACCTGAAGTCGAAACAAAAAGGCGAGAGCTCCCAGATCGTGAGAGAACGTGTGCTCGCAGCGAGAGCTCGCCAGAAAGAGCGCTTTGCGGGACACAGTGATGTCTACTCGAATTCAGCCATTCCCAGTGGGCTGATGGATGACTACTGCCGAGTGGATACAGCATCATCACAAATACTCGAGCAGGCGATGAATACACTGAATTTCTCAGCACGCGCCCATGATCGTATTCTCAAGGTCGCTCGCACCCTAGCTGACTTAGTGGATCAAGAATGGATCCAGAGTGAGCATGTGCTCGAAGCGATCCAATATCGTACACTAGATCGCAAGCTGCTGATGTGAAAAGGTGCGAGCAAGAGTGGGAGAAAGAGCGAGAGAAAACTCTTTGACCGTCATTTCACCCAGCACTAAGCTTCAGCTGTGATCTATCTTGACTCGAATGCCACAACACAGGTTCAACCAGCAGTTCTAGAGGCGATGCTGCCATACTTGCAGGATCAGTGTTATAATCCCTCCAGTGGCTACCGAGCGGCTAAGGGAGTGAAAGAGGCACTCAGTCAAGCCAGAGAGCAAGTCGCCGCACTGATCTCAGCACAGCCAGAGGAAATCGTCTTTACTGGGTGTGGTACAGAATCTAACAATGCCGCTATTCTATCATTAGCGCACTCTGTGTCACCAGAGAAGAGAGTGATTGTGACTAGTGCCATTGAGCACAGTGCAGTACTGAGAGTGTGCGAACATCTCGAGGGCTTCCAAGTGCACTTGGTGGGAGTGGATGAAGGTGGGCGACTGGATCTAGAAGCCTGGGAGCGTGCGGTTTCATCTGAGGGAGTCGCCTTTGCGACTCTGATGTGGGCGAATAATGAAACAGGAGTGATTCAGCCTCTCAAAGAAGCTTGTGCTCTAGCTCATAAGTACAACGTGCCATTTCACACAGACGCGATACAAGCGATCGGAAAAACGGTGGTAGATGCCAGAGAGAGTGATGTCGATTATCTCTCTATTTCTGGACACAAATTCCATGCCCCGAAGGGAGTCGGAGCGCTCTACATTAAGAAAGGCTTACCCTTTGAACCACTACTGCTAGGTGGTGGCCAAGAAGGAGGAAGGAGGAGTGGCACAGAAAATGTGGCCTCCATCATCGGCATGGGAAAAGCCGCAGAACTTGTGATGGAGCAGTGTGGTGAGAAACTTAAGAACATCCAATCTCTCAGAGATCTCTTTGAAAACACCGTACTCAATGGCCTAGAGGGAGTGCATGTGAATGGAGATCCCGAGCATCGAGCTGGTAATACCTCGCATCTCTCTTTTGATGACTGTGAGGCAGCAGGACTACTTGTGCTACTCGATGAATATGGAGTGGCCTGTTCAGCAGGTTCTGCCTGCATGACCGGCAAACAGCGACCATCCCATGTCCAGAAGGCCATGGGCTTTAGTGATCGCTATGCAAGAAGTAGTCTGCGTATTTCCTTCTCGATTTTAAACACAAAGCAAGAAGCCCTAAAAGGAGCCCAGCAGCTCATTAAGGCTGTCAAAAAACTACGTAAAGTCCAGGGTAGTGGAGGTGTCGGCTCTGTCATGGTTTATACGTCATGATCATGTGTTTTTTCTCAATGGGTCTATTCAATACTCCCTCAAAACAATCTAGAATAAGCATTAGAGGTAGAGTGTCTGAAAACCAGCCTTGATCTCCCACTAAATCTCTTCGTGCTTTCAACCAGTTAGTCTTTCTTACTGGTATAAGTTTGAGTTAAATTGTAACAATAAGGTAAAAATGAAGCTTATTGCTAAGTTTTTAACGCTTATTGGTGTCCATTGTATTAAGTAGTCGCTTTTATCTTTTCTAAGTTTAGTCGTCGAGTTAATCTTGTAACTCAATGACTGTTAATAAATAATGAAATTGAAAAAAATCTACTTACTCAGCCTTCTAGCAACTAGTGTTAGTACTGCCCAAGCGACAATAAGTCTCATCACAGGAATTACGACGACTCCAGTAGCAGGGACCGCACCTGGAGGTGCTGATCCGAGCGCATTCACAAATGGTACAGCAGCTGCCAATGATAATGATGGTGGCCACATACTGACATCTGTTTCCACAGCTGCTGCGACTTCGACTTCAATTACTTTTGCCTCAGAGTTCGGAGGAACCCCGACTGGCACAAATAGTAACATTACTTTTGGGAATGGCTCAGAAGATTTGACGACTACTGTTGTAGATAGTCAAACGGATAACCGAGTGGATACAGGGGCGCTTAATGTTGGAGATGGAGATACTTATTTTTGGCGAGGAGCGGCGATCACAGCGGATGACGCTGTATTTGTGATTTATAATGCTGCTGTAGGTGCAAATTTCGGAGCACCTGATTTTGTGCAATTAGTGGATACAACAGGTACTTTAATTGGTAATCAAGTAGCCTTGTTAAACGCTGCAGGTACAACTTTTGATGGTGATACGAATAATGCTTTTGGCCGAATTGATTTATCGCGGCAGACGAATGGACCTTTGTCTGATCGCCTGTTAGCTGGTTTAGCAATTGATGTTTCTGCTTTTGGGGTAACTGATTTAACAACGATACAAGGAGTCCAGTTCGGAGATAATGCTGCGAATAATAATGATTTTCAAGTTGTTGGTTTTGCCAATGTAGCTACAGCTATTCCGGAGCCTTCTTCTTTTGTCCTTCTCGGATTAGGTGCGATTGGTTTCATGCGCCGCCGCCGATAGTTGTTTTTTAAAGATTATGATAAAAAGGCGTGCTCATAACTGAGTGTGCCTTTTTTTATTACAATAAAGCCCTAAGTCGCTGAGGCGATTTTCTGCAAGCCATTTGCGGCGAGGAAGAGTGTAATGGCTATGAGCACGGCACCGAGTCCTTCTGTGGAGAGAAAGCAGGCGTCGAGCAGGCAAAATCCAGCTAAGCACTGGGAGACAAACTGACCTTTCGAGTGTGGGAGCGCACGAAAGGCTTGGTAGATCCAGCTGGCATAAAGAAAGAAACAAATCAAGCTCAGCCATGGTGTGTCCTGAGTCGGTGGAGCTTGTAGGTAAAATCTGACTAGATAGGGTAAGGGGAGAATGAGCATGCCGATTTCAAGTAATGTTGCCCACGAGATACCTTGGGAGGTGTGCTCAAGGCGCGCCACAGAGGCGAAACACACTGTGTAGAGCGCTACTGTGGAAGCAATCCACAAGACACTGCCCTCACGTAAGAAATACAACCAGTCTCCAGATAAGGCGTTTTTAGAAATCGTGACCAGAAATGTGCTCGAGAAGAGAATAAGAGCGAAGCGACACAGCGCAATCAGACTGAGTGAGAACCACGCTGAGCGCTTGTGGAGCCACGAGTAGAGCGTGATGATGAAAACGAGGGTAGTCGCTGCATAAGTCGAGGTCGTCGGGGGGAAAACTCGAGCATAGTCGGTAGAGTTAATAGAGAAATTTGTTAGAAATGTGAGCCCGATACCAGCGACTAACAAGACCATGGAGGCCAAGAGAACACTTTTATGAGCTAGGATACCACTTGGGATCGGGCGCTGCGGGTTGTGCTTTCGATCAAATTTGACATCGAAGGCATCTCCTTGGAAGCAGCCTCCGATGTAGATATAAGTCGCCGCTAGCAGGAGTATGCCTATCGTGCCATTTCCAAGGTAGGCTTCGGAGAATGTAATATGATCGGAGAGAAACAGATAGAGTATGACCAGGCAGTTACACCAAACTGTCGGTATGTTAGATACACGGCCAGTGGATAGCCAAGCTTGAAACTTAGAGTGCATCATGGGGACTTACTCTCTACTGAGTGCTGGTAGGCCGCGCTGGCGTAGCTGTGTATCGACTGTGTCTGAGAGTTTCGCGTCGAGATAGATTTTATGCGGAGCACTGTCTAATTCGATACTATGGATGGTGTCGAGTTCGGCTTTCTGGAAGGCTTTGATGAGTGAGGGGATATCACGGATGGGCTGTCCATTGACCTTCTCGATAATAGCGCTGTTGAGGAATTCGTAGCCAACTGTCGCTGGTGTAGGGATGACGGAACTTAGGAAGACGATACGGTCTGTGTCTTGTTCGTAGTCCTCTGGGTGAGCGAAGGCGTCTAGGAGATTCAGCGGGACTTTACTCTCCCAGTCTTCCCCATAGGCCTGGAGATAGCTTTTGGTGAGCTCTTGGAAAACTAGACCTCCTTTAATCAGGTAGCGAGGTGCAGAGCCTATGGTATCTGTAGGCACAAGTCCATCAATAGGGCGCTGGAGTTTGATCTCGTAGGAGAGGGTTTCTTCACCACGTCTCAGAGAGACGTCGATAGCTTTATTGACTGCCCCCTCTCCACGAACGAGGTGGCTCCAGTAGACTTGGCGATAGAGCTCAGAGGTGTAATAGCCACGGCGAGAGAGTGCGTTTCCATTGATGGATAAAATCACATCACCGAGCTGGAGGCCTGCTTTGGCAGCAGCACCATCAGGGGCGAGTTTTGTGATGTAGACACCTCCTTCATCATTGTTGAGCTTCAGCCATGCGCGGAGATGAGGATCTGAGGTATTAGCGGCTCCTACACCGAGAGAGGGAAAGCCGATATAATTCCCATCTTCTGTATCTCTGAGGAAGTTATCAATGATTTCAGGGGAGATGACATCAAGAATCTGATCATCAGAGTCATAGGATGTGAGTAGACCTAGTAGTTTCCCTTCATTGAGGACAGGGATGCTATAGCTACTAGAGGCACTTTGCATCGAGGCCTTGATCTCATAGGTGAGGAAATAATGACCATCGAGGAAGCTAGAAATAATATCTGTGCTCTGTAATGTGCCTTTGGTGAGAAGGGGGAGGCCTGTGTCTTCGACCTGCCAGATATCGACCTCAGAGCCTAGCGGGACTGGTTGGCTCAGACTCAGTGGTACGAGACCTTTTAAAATACTAGCTTGGTCTACGGGCTCAAGCAGGGCTAGATTAGTCTCATTATCCGTGTAGAGAACGCGTGCAATAGCTCGCTGTTCTCTATCGAGTGTTTCAAATTCAATATAAGTGGCATTGGCGACAACTTCCGCTGTAGTAAGAACCCGCTGTCCCTCCAGTACCGCACCGAGAGCTCGGCGTTTGTAGGGGGCTGTCTTTTCCCAAGGCTGGGTGACATTGTAGTTCTGTTTGGTCGAATTGATACGAATAAAAGACTGTGGGGCATCAGCGAGAACGGAGAGTGAGCCAATGAAGGAGCTCAGTAAGAATGAGAGAAGTAGTTTCAAAACGGAAAATGGAAAAAAGTTAGATTATTTCTCTAGGTAAAATGGAGAAGGAACACTGTAGTTTTCAGCGATACGTTTATTCGCGCTCTCCAACTCTGTGGTCTGTAGAATCAGTGGGCGCTGAATGCCATCAAAGCGAATTTCGAAGAACTCAGGCAATGTCTCAGGGTGGAGCATCTCGTGGAGGTGGTTGAGATCAATCACATCAACTCCATTGACCGATGCCACAGCATTCCCTGCGAAGGCATTTAACTGGGCATTGATAGGATCGTCGAGCACACGGGTGAGAATAACGATGTCTTTTCTGGTCTCGTGGAGGTTTTCCTCCAGATAGTTATTAAAAATCCTACGAACTCTCGGGTTATTGAGGCGGTGGCTGGCGTAGAGATTACGGTCAAGTGGCTGAAAGACGAAGCCCCCCTGTATACTATAGCGAGGCTTCTGGTCATATTTGACAGCATAGACCCTGGCTGGTGGGAAAGCTCGTAGCGTGATCGTAGCCTCTCTGGGGGATCCTTGGCGCAGAAAGTTCAGCTCTACAGTGTCTCCTGCGAACTTGCGCTCCACAATCTCGTGCATTTTCACACGCTCGCCAGCGATGACGACATTCCCTTCACTGTCAATCTGGTGACCGTCAATGGAGGTGAGGATGTCACCAGATTCGAGAACCCCATCACAGGCATCTCCAGCAGTGACAGCACCGACCAGCACTCCGGGAGCGTCTGGGGCGAGGTTGTGTATAGCGCGCATCGCTGGATTATGCAGTGGGAATTCTGCCACACCGAGATCCACGTAGTGATCATAGCGCCCATCTTCAATGTCCTGAAGAAACCGCCTTACCACGGGTGTGGGTATCATGTAGCCAGTATTGTCTGCTGAGCGCAGACCCTGGAATGCCACGCCGATGACCTTGCCATCCTGGAGGACGGGGCCACCAGAATTACCGGGGTTAATGGCAGCATCGATCTGAATCACGAGGTGGGAGTCAATACGACTATGAGAGTATGGACGGAAGTCGATGCGTGAGACCACCCCGCGAGTCACAGAGATGCGGTCACCACCCACTGGGTAGCCAATCACGCGCACTTCACTCTCTAGCTGCGGCACCTCACCTATCGGTAAGTAGCTGAGGTCTTCAAATGGAGTGTAATCCTCCACCTCTAGGAGTGCGAGGTCACAGTCATGGGCCACATGGACAACACGCGCTGTGTGCTTACGGGAAGAGCCGCGCATAGTGATGATGACACGTTTTTGGTTAGAGACAACGTGGGCATTTGTCAGAAAACGGTTCTTACCAATCAGAAATCCTGTACCACTGCCGCCACTAAAGCGCCCTGAGTTCCACGGTGTCTTGTAGTCAGGGTTTTGAGAGGCGACTTCAATACGGAAGATAGATTTATAATGTGTCGCATTCTTCTCCTCATTGAGAGAAGCTAGAGGTGATTGGCTTTGCTGGCTATTGGCTGAGACAAGAGCCTGAGCAGAGTGGTCGGAGGCAGTATCCTGCCCAGAGCACATGAGAGTACCAGCGAGAAGGAGGCCAGTGAGTCGGAAAATCATAGGAAAAACTTAAGTGTATTTATCTTCTAGGAAAGCAAAAAGGAATGGAATGGTGTCAGTAGGCTAGATGGTACGCGATTATTTGCCCGCTGTGAGTTCCTAGGTGGCATAGATTTGATGCCACATCAGAAATCGATCTGGTATCAGAAGAGGTAGAATGGATCGTTGAAATCTGTCTAGGCAATAGCAGCGGTTAAGGTGTTAATTATCAGTGGACAATAAATTCATTGACTTTGACATATAGAGATACAACATTGTATTTCTTATGAAGTGGTTATTACGAATTAATTTTAATGCAGTTATAATAGCTATCCTTAGTGGTTTAAATGCAGACGCAGTGACACTAAGTGCCACAGTAGATGGTGGAGTTGCGGCGACAGTGAGCAATGGAGCCACTATAGATAATGGAGTCTTAACAGGGGTCTCAGAGGTTGATTCAACCATTACGATTTTGTACACAGTTTCTAATGTCGATCTTTCATCGGTAGAAGCTGGAGCGAATGCCGCTAGTTTTCAGTTTGATGTTGCATTAAGTGGATTTACAATTTCTGATCCGAGCATGCCTGTAGCAGCCCCCGTGGGGATTACAGCTGGCGGTAATATTGGCGTGGGTATGAGCGTGATGCCAGACACATTGCAGATCACGTTTAATGAATTACTTTCTGTGTCGATAGGGACTGTAAGCAATATTATGGGATTTAATGGGTTGATTAACTTTGATGGTATTTCAGGCATTCAATTTGGAAATTTTCAGAATTCTGGAGAAACCGCCTTATTGAGCTTTCCTGGTAGTACCTTTGCTGACCTCTCTCTTTCTGACACAATGATTGCTGCACCGAGTGCTGTTAACACGAGTACAAATCCGAATCGTATGTTTGCTCTCTCTGAATTTGGCGTGACAGAGCCAGTGAGTGAGTTTGAATTAACAAGGCCAGGGAGCGCATCTAACTCGCAATCAAACAGTAGTGTTGCGAGTTTTACAAATCAGTTTAGTGCAACAGCAGTGCCGGAGCCCTCGTCGGTTGTTCTTTTCGCATTGGGAGGTCTCCTTTTTTCTTCCCGGCGTCGCCGCTAAACTACTGGTTACTAGAAGCGCAATAACGGGGCCCTCGACGGGTATCTGACCCGTATCTGGCGCAGTTTTTGCATTCTGATGGTTAGGGGTAGTTTTTATAACGCAGTGATATATCAGAGTGAATATACTAACAAATCACAGGTTTGTTAGATAGTGTTGATAAAGAAAACTATCTGGTATAAAACTCATTATCTGAAAGTCTAAGTTTGAACCCTGACTATGCATTGGATTTTGGAAGAAATACTGTCAGGTCAAAAACACAAGACCTCAACGTTTATTTTTCGATAAAAGTGAAGTCACCCCATTGGTGGATGGAATAATCAGCCAACGGACTTGTGTTTAGAGAGATGGCGGCATTTCTCGAAATCTAAATGTATAATCTGGGCTTAAGATTGATCTTTTTGAAGACTCTCAATGGTATAGAATGAGCCTTATGAAGGAGGTTTTTAGAGACAGAGACTACACCTTAGTGGGACTCTGTAAGTCAGCACTGATCGAGGCTGGAATTCCCATAGTGATGAGAAATGAGAATTTATCGTCTCTGGAAGTGCCCATCCCTGCATTCCATCCAGCAGTGTGCGTAGCTAATAATAAGGACTATGAGCGAGCACGAGAGATCATACTCAGTCTTGTAGCGCCAGCAAAAGTAAACACCCCTGACTGGCAGTGTGAGAGCTGTGAGGAGGAGAATCCCGGGAACTTCGAGCTATGCTATAGCTGCCAGAGTACACGCCCTACAAAGTAGAGGCCAATTTGTTCTATGGGAGCTAAGATGTGAGACTCTTGTGTCGCTCACCACTGTAAGGAGAGCACTATTTCTCCACAATGATAGTCTGCTCTCTCTCAGGGCCATTCCCTACGAAGCTGACCGGGGCGCCAACGAGTTCTGTGAGGCGATTGAGATAGTTTTGTGCATTTTGCGGGAGTTCACTCCAGCTACGTGCTTTTGTGGTATCTTCTAACCACCCAGGCATTTCCTCATAAATAGGGGTGGCCTTTTCCCAGTCCTTGCGGCTAGAGGGAGGGAATTCATGGCGTTCGCCACCAATGTCATAGGCGACACAGATTTTAAGAACATCGCGCTCATCCAGACCGTCCAGAATTGTGACCGCGAGATCGGTAACCCCATTCACCATCACTGCGAGACGTAGAAGGACAGTGTCGAGCCAGCCACAGCGGCGCGCGCGCCCAGTGGTTGCCCCGAATTCCATGCCACGTGCATGGAAGTAGGCAGAAATATCTTCGTTCTCTGTGGGCATAGGGCCAGATCCCACACGTGTGGTGTAGGCCTTGCAAACACCAATCACACGCTCAATGGCATTAGGTGGTAGACCTGATCCTGTAGAGGCACCACCAGCGGTGGTGTTAGAAGAGGTCACAAAGGGATAGGTGCCGAAGTCAATATCTAGGAGAGAGCCCTGGGCGCCCTCAAAGAGAATGGTTTGTCCTTCTTTCCATGCTGCATGGAGAGTCGGGATAACATTGGTCACATGAGGCAGTAGGCGAGTAATGGCAGGGCGCACAGCATCGAGCACTTCATCAGTAGTGAAGGTAGGTAGACCATGGCGCTCGAGGAGCTCGTTTGCTTCGGCAAGTCGGATGTCGATGAGCTCGCGAGCTTCTTCTTCATCACGGAAGTCTGCGAGACGCAGGCCAATACGGTTCGCCTTATCAGCGTAAGTCGGGCCGATACCGCGCTTTGTCGTGCCAATTTTATTCTTACCAAGAGCCGCTTCGCGAGCAGCATCGAGTTCACGGTGATAAGGAAGGACGACATGAGCACGGTCTGAAATAAGGAGCTTTTGAGGGCTCACAGAGATTCCTTGTTCCTCAAGGGTCTGAATCTCTTGGCAAAGGCCAACAGGATCCATAACCACACCATTGCCAATCACACAGGTCTTATTCTCCCAGAGAATGCCTGAGGGCACGAGATGGAGAACGTATTTGGTGCCATTCGCGATCACGGTGTGACCCGCATTGTTACCGCCTTGGCCGCGTGCGACGATGTCGGCAGATTCTGTGAGATAATCGACGATTTTTCCCTTTCCTTCGTCTCCCCACTGGAGGCCGCAAATAGTTGTGTTCATGTAGTGATAAAATGCTTCTGAGATAAAAATACTTCTAAGAATGAGATCTCCAACTCATAAAAAGGAGGAGAAAGCTCAGAGAGTCTTAGATGAGGGCTAGGCCTTATTTTCTTCGATAAGGGCGGCGAATTCTTCAAAGAAGTACTTCGCGTCATTGGGGCCGGGGGCTGCCTCTGGATGGTACTGCACAGAGAAGGCAGGGTAGACCTTGTGGCGGAAGCCCTCCACTGTACCGTCGTTGAGGTTCACGTGGGTGATTTCGACATCATCGGGCAGAGAGTCTGGATCTGTCGCAAAGCCGTGGTTCTGCGCAGTAATAGAGACCTTGTCGTTTCTGAGGTCTTTCACAGGCTGGTTGCCTCCACGGTGGCCGAACTTGAGTTTAAAAGTTTTTCCACCAAAGGCGTGAGTGAGGATCTGATGACCTAGGCAGATACCAAACATAGGTTTCTTTCCGAGGAGCTTTTTCACTTCCTCATGGATATATCCTAGAGCCGCAGGGTCTCCTGGGCCATTGGAGAGGAAAATAGCGTCTGGATTGAGATCGAGCACCTCCTGAGCAGATGTTCTGGAGTTGACAAGAGTGATGTCGAAGCCCGCCTGGCGCATCGAGCGCAGGATGTTGTATTTAATGCCAAAATCAAAGGCGACGATCTTGTATTTGACCTCAGGGAGAGGTTCATAGTAGCCCTCGCGCCCTTGTGAAGGGGAAGGGATATTCCAGAGTCTAGACTCACCGTCCCAGTGCTGTGTTTTTTCCGTGGAGACTTCTTTGACAAAGTCAGAACCCTCCATAGGGGCTGAGTCTTTCGCCGCCTGGATGGCGTCTTCAGCACTTAGTTCTGTGCTAATACAGCAGCGCATCGCACCTGCTGTACGTAGGTGCTTCGTGAGCGCTCTGGTATCAATACTCTGGATTCCTAGAATCTTATGCTCGCTAAAGTAGTCTGCCAGAGTCTGGCGTGAGCGGAAATTAGAGGCAATTGGTGAGAGTTCCTCAATCACAAGACCTCGAATATGAGGCTGTGAAGACTCTGCATCCTCTGGATTCACACCATAGTTACCAATCAGGGGATATGTCATAGTGACAATCTGTCCACGGTAGGATGGATCAGTGATAATTTCCTGATAACCAGTCATGGAGGTATTAAAGCAGATTTCGCCAGTGGTTGTACCATCGTGGCCAAATGCTTCACCTTGAAAGGTGCGTCCGTCTTCTAGTGCAAGTATTGCTGCTTTCATAATCAGGCTGCCGAAGCCGGCGCAGAGTAGAGGGGCTCCATCTGGGGTGCAAGTACGAACTTGTCGTGCCGTTACCTTTCTTCATGAATTTAGAAATGATCCAAAGAGGGGTGTTTACAAAGGGAATGAAATTGGAAAAGAAAGCCTAATTTGAGAAAAAATTTAGGCAGCTGTATTTTAAAATTGTTTATTTGCGTAAAAGTACTATATTCATTGCGTTATGAAAAAACCCCTAGTTCCCCTCGCTACCCTTGCGCTCACTGCGCTGACAATGCCCCTCGCGACAGCCGCCTCATTAGCTGTCAGCCCTGATTTAACTGTAACAACAACTGGGAGTGATCCCGGAGAGATACTAAACTCAGGAGCCATAGCTGATGTGATCAATGATTTTCCAGAGTTAGCGGATCCAACGATTCGATTCCAGAACGTTACGGCACAAGGTGTAGAAGATATTACTTTTACTGTCGACTCTGGTTCTGCCGTCACTTCCATTAATCAATTCATTATTTTTGGACTACAGTCTAATTTAGTGCTTACCGCAGCGACAGCCGCAGACGGAGCGACTCCTGTCACCTTTTCTATTTTGAGCTCTCCAGCGCCTTCAGAGCTAAGTATTGTCGGCTCTGGCGCTGTAGGGGATACGATAGCAGGCTCTGAGGGTACGGCGGGTCCAACTCGCTTTACTGGTTCTGGTGGGAATAACCAGCAAGGTATTGGAATTGTCCAGTTCAACACAGAGGTGACTTCTTTTACCCTGCAAGATGTACAGCCTCTACCTGGAGCTGCTGCAACTTCTAACGTGTTTGATAATGTTTTCGTCACATTTGCTGTGCCTACTGCTCCCGTACCTGAGCCTTCCTCAGCACTGCTCCTAGGTCTTTCTGGTCTTGTACTCTGTACGCGCAGGAAGCGTAACCGCTAAGAGTAATCGCTAAGCGTGCTCATTGAATTCAGTGAAGCAGATCTCCGCCTTGTGTTAGAATTAGCACAAGGCGTTTTTTATTTTATTCATCATATTATATTAAGTAGGGTTTATGCACCTATAGCTGAGCCTTCATACGAGTTACTAAACTGTCACGGTAGCTAGATTGCGAATCGTCCAGCAGAGTGCTTTCTTCATGTCATTGCAGCAAACCTATTTGCGATTTGATCATGAAGACATACACCAAAACAGCACTTCTCTCCACTCTGCTTGCTCTTCCTTCACTGTCTGCCCAAGAAGCAGTAGAAACCACTCTGACACTGAACCCTCTCACTAGTATCCGAACGGGGATTTTTGATGAATCTGCGGCTGAAATTGTGGCCTTTGATCGAGACAGTAATCGTCTGTTTATTGTCAATGGTGCGAGTAACACCATTGATATTGCCGACATTTCAGATCCAGAGGATGTCATCGTTCTCGACTCGATTCTCATTACTGGCTCAGGTAGTATCAACAGCCTAGCTGTGAAGAATGGACTAGTCGCCGCAGCGATTGAGGGCGAGAGTGCCTATGAGCGTGGTGTCGTGAGAACCTTCACCACAGAGGGTGAATTTGTCCGCGAGTATCGCGTGGGTTTTCAGCCAGATATGGTGACATTTACGCCAGATGGGCAGAAACTTCTCGTGGCTAATGAGGGGGAAATCGCTGACTCGGGTGATCCTAGTTCATTTGATCCAGAGGGCTCTATTTCGGTGATAGATCTACGTGTTCCAGTTAGAAAAAGAGGGTATTACTTCTGGAGTGCTTATCGTGCGCAGAGAGCGGTGACAGAGATCTTCTTTCGCAAATTCGATACTCCTCGGCGCCGTGCAAGACTTGACCCCTCTATCAGAGCTTCGATCACTCCAGGTTCGCGAGTCTCACAGGATCTAGAGCCAGAGTTTATCGCAGTTTCGGCAGATAGCCAGACAGCGTGGGTGAGTCTGCAGGAGAATAATGCCTTAGCGATTCTCAATCTACGAAAGAACACCGTCGAGTCCCTAGTGGGGCTGGGGTTTAAGAATCATTCCCAAAATGGCAATGGCCTGGATGCCAGCAATGAAGACGAAGAGATTAATATACAGCCTTGGCCAGTACTAGGTCTCTATCAGCCAGATACTATAGCCACATATCAGGCGCAGGGAGAAACCTTTGTTGTCACTGCCAATGAAGGTGACGCGAGAGACTTCGAGGAGGCTCGGGTAAGAGACTTGGAGCTCGATCCAGTGGCATTTCCTGATAGAGAATTTCTCCAGTTAGATGAGAACCTCGGACGGCTACGCACGACCACAGCCAATGGTCAAATTGATGGCAATGAGACCTTTGATCGGATCTTTAGCTTTGGTGGGCGCTCCTTCTCGATTCATAATGCGCGGGGGCAGCGTATTTACGATAGTGGCGATGAGTTTGAGCAAGTTCTCGCCGAAGAACTCCCCGAGGCATTTAATGCCAATAATGATGATAATGATAGTTTTGATAATCGCAGTGATGATCGCGGCCCCGAACCAGAAGCTCTGGCAGTAGGGGAAGTGGAGGGGCGCAATTATGCGTTTATTGGACTAGAGCGTGTAGGAGGTATTATGATCTATGATATTACCAATCCATTTTCACCTTTCTTTGTCTCTTACCAGACACAGCGCGATTTCTCAGGAGACCCCGAAGAAGACACAGCAGGCGACCTAGGGCCTGAAGGCATGACCTTTATTCCACGCTCACAGAGTCCAAATGGTAAGCCACTACTGGTTGTTGCTTATGAAGTGAGTGGGTCAACCACAGTCTTTGAGGTGGATTTGACAACGTTACCTTAAGTTTTTTCACCGTTCTTTTGTCGTTAGCATAGTACCAAGGAAGGTCTACTTTTCATAGAGAAGTAGAGCTTCCTGAAAAACTATCCCATCATGCTGCTTGGCCAATAATCTGATGAGTGAAATGGTTATAATTGGCTGGTTTGAGTACATTTCGGTAATTTCTGTAAGCTTGCAGTAGGCAACAAAGTACCTCGCGGAGGT
>CALFVF010000030.1 GCA_937928735.1 uncultured Verrucomicrobiales bacterium
GAACCCTATTATCATGCAGGCGGCGCGCGATTTCATCGCCAAAAGCGTGAGTGAAAACACACCTTTCTTTGCCTACATTCCCACGGCCATTCCCCATGCTGCGATGCACGCCCCAAAGGAGCTGCACGAAAAATGGCGCAAAAAATTCCCCGAGCACGACCACAAAGTCGGCGAGTACACCGCCAATAAACACAATGAACCAAAAACTATCCACTGCCCTGATGTGCAAAACCCGATTGCAGGATTTGCCGCAATGATGGAGCACCTCGATAACGAAATCGGCCTGATATTGGACCAACTCAAGGAGCTTGGCGTGGATGATAACACTCTCATTATCTTTACCAGTGACAATGGCGCTCATGTTGAGGGCGGTCATGAACCAGAATTCTGGAATTCCACAGCAGGTCTGCGCGGACACAAGCGCGATATGCATGAAGGGGGCATTAAAGCCCCTATGCTCGCTCGTTGGCCAGCAAGTATCCCAGCCGCCCAGACTAGTGATCACCTCAGTGGGTTTCACGATATATTACCAACTATGGCAGAGCTACTTAAGCAGCCAACCCCTACCCAAAACACAGGCATCTCTATGCTGCCTACACTCACCAAAAATGGCGAACAAGAAGAACACGATTACCTCTACTTTGAGTTCCACCAAGGAATTGTTAAAAAACTACCAAACGGGAAAAAACAGCGCACCTTCGGCACCCATTCTCAAGCACTGCGCTTTAAACACTGGAAACTCTACAAGAAATACAACACAGAACTAGAGCTCTACAACCTCAAAGAAGACCCTACAGAATCCAGAGACCTCGCCCAACAACCAGAAAACGAACCTATTCTAGTAAAAGCTAAATCTTACCTCAAAGAGGCTAGTAAGCCAATTACGCGCACTGTAAGATCTAGCCGCAAAAACTAAGCCTGCCATTGACCGAAAACGGTTCATCCTTCTACCAGTGGAGAAAATGACTTTCCCCAATCACAGAAAATTATGTGAAATGAAGAGAAAGAGGATTGACTTTTAAAACATTTCTGAGACATGTACTTCCATAGAACTGATAGAGAAATCACATTAACATTGCTCTTTCTTTATAACTAGACGACCCCGCCCTTATTCCTCCATAAGATAGCGATAAGACAGCGCCCTAGATTACAATCATCCCATGTATGTTGTATTCGTATTATCCCCTAATACGGAACCAAATAGTCTGTAAATAAGACGAAAAGACTGAAACAACATCATGCAGAACACGACTCCCTATCTACTCGCAGTATTATGGCTCACCCTCTCATCGTTCTCAGCGGCGCAAGAGCGCCTATTTGGGGTAAACCTCGCAGGAGCCGACTTCGGCGCTAGCCAAGACAATATCACGAACTTCTCAGGACACGGTTCTGCCTACATTTACCCCAATCAGACAGAGGTAGACTACTTCATGAGTAAGGACATGAATGTGATCCGCCTTCCCTTCCGCTGGGAGAGACTCCAGCCGACTCTCAATGCAGAATTTGACCCAGATGAGCTACGCCGCTTGACAGAATTCGTCAATGCAACAACTGCCAAAGGCGTCCACGTCATTCTAGATCCTCACAACTACGCGCGCTATAGAGGCAACATCATTGGCTCTAGCGCACTCCCTTACGAGATGTTCTACGACTTCTGGGATCGCCTATCGCGCCGCTTTCAATCAAACCCTCTCGTTATCTTCGGGCTCATGAATGAGCCTAGCAGAATGCGTACAGATCACTGGCGAATCGCCGCTAATACAGGTATCGAGGCGATTCGTGATAATAATGCCACAAACCTCATACTTGTCCCTGGCAATGGCTGGACTGGAGGCCACAGCTGGCTGAAGAACTTCTACGCTGATGAGAGCCCTAATAGCGGCCAAATTGGCCCCAATGGCTACAGAGTAGGGTCTAATGCTGAGGAAATGCTCAATATCGTCGACCCCTTAAATAACTTCATGTTCGATATCCACCAGTACTTGGATAGTGACTTTGCAGGAGTCGTTGATTTTTGTGTCAGCGAGACAATCGGTGTTGAGACATTACAAGAAGTCACCGCCTGGCTCAAGAGGCACAACCATAAAGGCTTCCTCGGAGAATTCGGTGGCGGCCGTGGCCAGACCTGCCTCAACGCACTTCGCAATATGACCACCTTCATGAATGACAATCCAGACCAGTGGATCGGCTGGAGTTACTGGGCGGCAGGTCCATGGTGGGGAGAGTATTTTTCTACTCTTGAGCCACTTAACTTAAATAGTGGCAATCCTATTGACCGCCCTCAACTCGCTGCTCTTGTCTTCACACCAAGTAAACTTGCGCCCGTGCCACCAAGCATCACTTTCCAGCCCTCTCAAAACCGTGTTGAATTCCTCTCTAACCCAACACTCGACTACCGTGTTCAGTCCACTACAAATCTTAATCAGCCCTCTAGTTGGACCGACTTCGGAGGCACTACACAGGGCACCGGGGGGCGTCTCACACTTGCTATTCCACCAAGACAAAGTTCAGAACGCTCACGCTTCTACAGAGTCGAGGCCACAACTCGCTAGTGAAATAACCCTCTCTTTGAGATTTTGTGCGTAGATAGGATGCAGGACACCTTCTGCATTCTAACATTTATCTACGTCACTAAAATTCATGTAAACTAATACCAGTTAGTTTTTTGAGCTGGTATTATACTTGAGAAAAAGTGGATAGCGCCGTTTCTTTTAGACCCTTCCTCTAATATTTATTTTTAATTTATTTGGAATAAATATCTTCTCAATTTTTTTTGAATAAATTTGCCATCTGTTAGTACAATATGATATCTCTTAGTGGCACTAAAAAATATTTAGTTATAAAATAAACCAGAAAATCATCTAACTGTAATTTTCATGAAAAGAACACTCATCGCCCTAACAAGTATTCTGCTCTCAAAAGCCGCCTACGCAGACTACGTAAGACCCAGTCACTACCCCTCTATACCGACCACTTCAATAGCACCTGGTGACGGCGCTCAGGAAAGAATCATAACAGCGCTAGAAGAAGCTGGTGCAGAAGGACTAAGACTTAGACTAACTCCTGGCTCATACGACTTAGGTGGTATTCACATCAACAAGAGCAACATATTTTTTGAAGTCGATTCCAGAGCTATATTGAAGCTCAGAGAAGAGGAAAGAATCATGTTTAAAGTCGGCACAGGAGAGGAACGCGTCAAAAATTTTGGTGTCTTCGGCCCGGCCGCTAATAATAAATTCACGGTGAATCTCGCTCCAAATAACCGAAAGGGATTTGATCAGCCAGCAGAGTTTATTCGCCTCTCTAATGTGGAGAACTTTCTTATCCGCAATATCAACATTCTCGATTCTGTCCTCACAAGAAGAGCCTCTATCTGGCTCATTCAAAATAGAATTCCTAACACAAACACACCCAGTGAAGGAACAGTAAGGGATATTTTCCAAGCCAATGCCCACCGCGGCTACGGAATCACCCAGATTTATAGAGCGGATAACTGCTTCTTCAAAAACCTCACAGGCTTTGGTGGAGTCCAGCTGCGCTTCGAAACAGATCAGTTTCCTGGCAGAAATGCTTTAATCAACTGTGATGGTGACAATATCCGCGGTGAAGAAGGCCAGAGCACCGTTGTGTTCTCCCCTCACTGGGCAGATTCACGTGGCTGTGATGTCACCAATGTGCACGGTACCAGCAACTTTAATTCCGTGCGTATCGCGGAGGGCTTTTTTACGGATCGCTCCGCTATTGAGAGAATAGGCCGCTTCAGCGACTCAAGTGTTGCTCATATTCGCTCCACCTACGGAACGAATGGAACAGAGGAAATCTACAAAGTGGCAGCAGAACTACTCACAGGATTCGAGTGGCGGAAATCACGCTCCAGAATCCAGCGAGAGGACACAGGGCGCGCACTCACTCAAAATGACAGACTCTACCAAGAGTATATTGTGGCACCAACTTCTACACCAGTCTATAGCTTTGAAGGAGATCTTAGAAACGCGAACAGAGGGGTGAAGATCTCAGATGTGACACGCTTCAACTATCCAGACACAGCCTTCAGTGGCAGAGTGCTTGATGACGGAAGAGCTCGCCCACGCAGCATCAGAAATAGTCGTATCAATAGACTACCTGAATCCACTCACATCGATGAGCACAAGAAATAATTTAGAACACTAACATTGACCTAACACGTCCTATCTTATCCCCCAATATTTGATTTCACCCTAATACCCCCTCAATTAATACCACCTCAATAAAACGATCTGGTAACATCCACTGATACTGGCATCTCCTAATAAGGCCCCTCTTGGTCTCTAGCCAAATCTCTTCGTGCTTTGTACCAGATAGTTTTCTTCACTGGTAGTACAATACGGACTGTATCCTATGGTAAGACGCCTTATTACTCTGCTCTCCAAGAAGATATTTATTCTTATTCTTGTCGCCAGCACTCTTGTTGTTTCTCTCGCTATATTCTCCCTAAGCCAATTCACAAAAAAGGCTGCCCCCCACTCTAACAAAGACGCTCAGAACAACCAAGGTAGTAACCGCAAGCCCTTAGGCTCTAGTCGAGAATCAACTGGCAGCGCGAAAGACTTACTTAATGTCGCTCGAAATTACGGCATTAAAGACCCTCTCGCCGGTATCACTTATGCAGACTCTCTGAGTGCTGCTGAAAAAGAAGCTTTTCTTGCAGCCTTATTTGAGGCCTGGGCGAGCCATGACCCAGCTGCAGCTTCTGGCTTCATCACAGCAAGCTGGGAGATAGGCTTCGATGAAAATAGAGAGCTGCCCTACGAGTCTATTTTTTATAGCGTTGTCGAAATCTGGTCAAAAACAGATCCTCTAGCAGCTCTTGGAATGCTCATGCAGCAAGTCGAGCTCTCTGAGAGTGCAGACCTCAGCTACAAACTCGGTTTATTTCTCGATACAGCCATAGTTCAATGGTCTCAAAAAGAACCAGCTCTCGCCTTTGAGTGGCTCATTACTCAGAATCCACAAGATTTACAAAACCGCGCTAAACTCATCGAGTCAATTGTCGAAGAGTGGGCGATACTGGATCCTCTAGAGGTACTCTCTAGGGCTAGTTTATTTGAGGGGTTCCAAGCTGATCAAAATAGTCTCTACAACACAGCACTCACTGTCTGGTCGAACCAAGATGCACTTTCCGCCGCAAATTGGTATGACGAGAACTTGGCCTCAAAGCCCAAGGACGGGCTCACCAAAGCCGCTGAGCAGATTGGCCAAAACCTCTTCAGCCAACTTTCGGGAGAAGATGCTCTCCGCTGGATCGACTCTCTAAGCCACGAGGAGAGTAAGCAAGACTCCCTTGGCTCGCTCACCTTTGCTTGGACAGCGAGTTCAGAAGGTCTAGATATCCTCGAGACTTTTAAGGCTCAGGCGGCCATTAACCCCGAAGAGTACGTCACCCACTTGGGAGCTGCCGCTCAGCAACTCGCTATTTCACAACCAGAGGCTCTCACGGAGTGGCTGAACGCTCAAGAACACCTAAACGCCGCCACAGATGCTGTGATTAGCTCAACTGTGCTGGTGCTGAGCCAAACTCATGGAGACTACGAACTAGCTGCCGAATGGAGCCAACAAATCCAAAATACCGATGAGCGGTGGTTCGCCCAAGAGCTTTTGTTGAGCTCTTGGATCTCCGTGGATCGTGTAAAGCTCAATGAATGGATCGAGCAAAATGGCGATTCTCTACCTGAACATATTCGCTCACAGTTCTAGACTCCCAAGATGAGGGAGCATTGGGAGAAGGTAATACAGAGCGCTATAACATTCTAACATCTCTCTGCATTTAGCTCCCACAGTCTAACATAAAGTCACCTCAATCAGCTATTCGACAGTCACGCTTTTCGCGAGATTACGCGGCTGATCAATCGCGCAGCCGCGCAAGCGTGCCACATGATAGGAGAAGAGCTGTAGCGCTACAGTGGCAGTAATAGTGGTGGTGTAGTGCGGTGAGGCGGGGACTTCAATGACCCAGTCGCAGGCGGCTTTCGCTTCCTCATCCCCTTGGGTGATCACACCAAGCACTGGGGCTTTGCGCGCGCGGCATTCTTCGACATTCCCGACTGTTTTCTCTTGTCCTGGCCCTTGGTTAAGAAGAGCGACTACTGGCATGTTTTCATCTAACAGGGCAATGGGGCCGTGCTTGAGCTCAGCGGCATTGTAGGCTTCTGCATGGATGTAGGAGATTTCTTTAAGCTTGAGGGCTCCCTCTAGTGCGACGGGGAACATGTAGCCCCTGCCGATGTAGAACATGTGCTCGTAGCCAACAAAGTCTTTGGCGACTTCTGCTATCGCTTCATTCTGCTCTAACACTTCTTGAATGAGCTCGGGGATTCTTCCGATTTCATTGGCGATTTTTACGCCACTCTCTCTGGAGAGGCGATTACTGCGCGCTAATTTCAGAGCGATTAGTAGGAGAACAGAGACTTGGCAGGTGAAGGCCTTAGTCGAGGCGACACTGATCTCTGGCCCTGCGTGTAAGTAGATGCCTCTGCCAGCCTCGCGAGCAATCGTGGAACCTACGACATTGACAAGACCAGCAACCAGAGCTCCCTTATCGGCGGCCTCGCGCACGGCAGCTAGTGTGTCTGCGGTTTCTCCTGATTGACTGATGGCAATGACGATGTCTTTGGCACCTACAATGGGATTACGATAGCGAAACTCAGCAGCTTGCTCGACCTCTGCGAGCATCCCTGCGAAGTCTTCTACCGCATATTCTCCCACAAGCCCTGCATTCAGTGATGTGCCACAACCCACGATCAGTAGGCGGCGGAATTCAACGAGTTCGCGAGGCGTTAGATTTAACCCTGAGAGCAAGGCACTACCTCTCTCTAGATCAACGCGGCCTCGAATCGTATTTCGCACAGCTTCTGGCTGCTCAAAGATTTCCTTCAGCATGTAGTGCTCATACCCGCCCTTTTCCGCGGCATCCGGTGACCAGTCTATGTCTGAGGCGTCACGCTGTACGGGGATGGCGTCGAGTGTGCGGATATCGACTTTTCCGCCATCAATAATGGCGATGTCATTATCATCCAGATAAATGGCTTGGCGCGTGTGACTAATAATCGCTGAGGCGTCAGAGGCAACAATAGTCTCGTCTTCACCGAGGCCGATCACTATAGGAGAGCCTCGGCGCGCTGTCACTAAGCGCCCTGGTTCCTCACGGCTAATGCAGGCGATACCAAAGGTTCCTTCCACTTCCTTGAGAGCGGCGAGTACAGCAGTGACGAGATCTTCCTCATAGAGAGAGTCGATGAGCTGGGCAAGCACTTCACTATCTGTGTCAGAGAGAAAGACGCGACCCTGTGCCTCTAGCTTGGCCTTGAGGGGGCGGTAGTTTTCTATAATTCCATTGTGCACGAGTGCGATTCGGTTCTCCCCGCCGCAGTGTGGGTGCGCATTTCCAGTGGTCGGTGGCCCATGTGTCGCCCAGCGTGTGTGGGCAATGCCCACGTGAGCTTCTGTGTGCTCTGGATCTTGGCGATAGTCTCCTAACAGTTCTGCGAGGTTCGCCACTTTGCCTTCTTTTTTATAAATCGCGAGTGATCCCTCACGCTGCACAGCGATACCTGCGGAGTCGTAGCCACGGTATTCGAGCTTGCGCAGTCCATGAACGAGGATCGGAGTTGCTGAGCGATTTCCTGTATAAGCGACAATTCCACACATATTTTTATTTTCTCTTTGGGTATCTATTGAAAACGGACGAAATGACTAACTGATATCTTTTTGGACAGTGGCATTGGGCAAGGTAGAGCTACCTGAGCCTAGTTTGCGGCCTGGGTAAATCGCAGTGTGGATCCCTGTGTGGACATTGTCACCCACAATTGTTCCTAGCTTTCTGCGTCCAGTGCCAATGAGTTCACCATCTACTGCGGAATGGTGATTTGAGCCATCATGCCGCAAGTTGGAAGTCGTGGTTCCTGCGCCAAAGTTGACCTTGTGACCCAGAATACTATCCCCGACATAACTGAGGTGCCCCACTGAGCTGCCATGACCGATCACGCTATTTTTAATCTCTACGGACTGGCCAATGTGCACACCATTGCCAATGGTTGTGTTTCCACGGATGTAGCAATTTGGTCCGATCTTGCAGTTCTCTCCAATGATCACATTGCCCTCGATATAGACTCCGGGTAATATACGCGTTCCCTCTCCGACCTCGATCACGCCCTCGACGTGAGCGGCTGGGCTGACTTCTCCCTGAATCACATTCTCGTGAAGTTCAGAAATGAGTGCCTCGTTGACATCAAGCAACTGCCAAGGATAGAGGAGCAGGTAAGAATGCTCACTAGCCACTACCTGACGAGTGTAATTCTCTAACTTATCTCCTAGCCACGCTAGCTCGCGGCCTCCCCCGTCCACCAGAACGCTTCCCGCTTCTGACTGCTGAAGGCGCTGCCAGTCTTCTGCACTCACCCAGGCATTCTCATACTGTTGCCCTTGCTGAGGCTGGTGTTTTGTTTGCCAGTCCCTCAGAGTCGCCCCTGCGAGCTGCTGCTCAGCTGTGACTCTCCCCTCTGCTAGTGGCCACCAATTCCCGGGGTGCTGTGCTACGTGATAACTCATAGAACTTAATGCTCGTTTCTCTCTGCCTTGTGGTACTTAGACTCCTACTGTCTCACTTCCGATCGTTGCTGTGACTGCACGACAGATGAGATCGGCCTGTTGTTTGGCCATTTGACTCTCTTTGGCTTCGACAAGCACTCTGATTTTAGCCTCTGTGCCTGAGTAGCGCACGAGCACTCGACCTCGATCTCCGAGTGCCTGCTCTGCGGTGGCTATGGCTTGGGTGATCTCAGGAACCTGCTCTAGTGGTGGCTTTTCTCTAACATCAAGTGCCGTGAGTTCTTGAGGAAATTCTTCCATGCAGTCTGCGAGTTCATGGAGCGTCTTCCCACTTTCCTGCATCATCGCCATCACCATGAGTGCGCTCATCAGGCCATCTCCTGTGGTGGCATAGTCTGAGAAGATCACATGTCCTGAGTTCTCCCCACCCAGACTATATCCATGCTCACGCATGCACTCGATCACATGTCTATCCCCCACCGCGGTACTGACAACTTGGATACCTCGCTTCTCAAGCGCTACTTTGAGCCCTAGGTTACTCATCACTGTGGCGACAAGTGTCTGACCTTTCAGTTGACCTTTCTCACTAAGTGCCAGCGCACTCAGACAGAGGACTCTGTCTCCTGAGATGACTTCACCTCCATCATCAATCAGAATCAATCGATCCGCATCACCATCAAGGCACACGCCTAAGTCCGCACCCTCAGCCTTCAAGAGCTGTGCTGCGTGCTCTGGATGCATCGCTCCGAGGCCATCATTAATATTCACGCCATTGGGCTCTACTCCGAGTGGAATGACTTCCGCTCCTAGCTCTTCTAATAAATTCGCCCCCACCCGGTAGGCCGCCCCATGCGCACAGTCGAGAATGATTTTGAGCCCTTCTAGTCGAAGAGAACCTACGGCTTTCTTCGCGAATTCAATATAGCGCGCGCCTGCATCCTCCACGGACATCACCTTGCCGAGTTCTAAGATGCTTTCACTCTCTAGCGCATCCGTGGATAGGAGAATATCTTCGAGCTGCTGCTCAGTCGCATCATCGAGTTTGTAGCCATCCGCTCCAAAGACCTTGATACCATTATCAGTGTGAGGATTATGAGAGGCTGTCAGCATGATGCCTGCATCACAGCCCAGAGTTCGGGTCAAATAGGCGACGGCAGGTGTGGGGACTTCCCCGACTAGGTAGACATCCACACCCTCGGAAATGAGCCCTGCGGAGAGGGCGAATTCTAGCATTTCGCCAGATGCTCTGGTGTCTCTGCCGATAAGAACTCTCTGAAATCTCGATGCTTGTTCTGTGTCTACTTGTTCTTTCTCCAATTGTCCCATGACTCGCGGCAGGGCGCGCCCAAGGCGCATTGCCAGCTCTGGAATCATAGGGTATTGATTCGCTCTTCCGCGAATACCATCTGTGCCGAAAAGTTGTTTTGCCATATTGAAGTTCTTAGGGGGTGTCTGCACTCATAGGATGCCTATTCTAGTAGAATGCCTGCCCAGATGCTGCCGTATCTTCTCGGCACTTGCAAAGAGAAAGACACGCTATGCTGGCTTCCTTTTCTCCCCCAGTAACCAGATACTGGAAGCTGTAGAAAATCCTCGCTAAGCATTCTCGCTAAGAAGTCTGTCTTTAAAGACCAAGTACTTCTGCGATTAGTGCCATTCGCACAGGAATACCGTGTGAGGCCTGCTCAAAATACTTCGCCTGCGGGAGTGCATCCACACTCTGGCGGATCTCATCCACACGAGGCAGAGGGTGCATGAGTATCGCCTCCTCCTGCATTTTACTCACGACCTCAGGAGTAAAGACAAAGGCATGGCGTAGCTGCTGATACTGCTCCATGTCATCAAAGCGCTCTTTCTGCATCCGTGTGTCATAGATCACATCAGACTCTCGCAGTACTGAGTCCTCGAGTGTGTGTAGGATTCGGTCATCAGATGCCACATACTCCTCTGGCATCTGGATCACATCTGGAGCGACAAATGTCAGCTCGACACCATCATAGAGTCGCAGGATTTTCGCGAGAGAATGCACAGTTCGGCCATATTTAAGATCTCCCACAAAGGCGACTTTGAGAGGTCTTTGGCCAACACCATGGTATTTCGTGATTG
The DNA here is from genome assembly GCA_937928735.1 of uncultured Verrucomicrobiales bacterium. Classification (GTDB taxonomy): domain Bacteria; phylum Verrucomicrobiota; class Verrucomicrobiia; order Verrucomicrobiales; family Akkermansiaceae; genus Rubritalea. The sequence goes on from CALFVF010000030.1 coordinate 10,690, forward strand.
TGTAGAGATCCAGTAGACTCTGAGTCGGGTGCTCGCCACTACCATCTCCCCCATTAAGAACTGGAACCGGGGAATAATGCGCGGCGAGTTTTGCCTCTCCTTTTTCCTTCGTTCGCAGAGCAATCACATCGGCATAGCTACCGACGATACGAATGGTATCCTCCATGACCTCACCCTTCGTCTGGGAAGAAAAGGTCACATCTGTCTCTGAAATCACCGATCCCCCCAGGCGCATCATCGCCGCCTCAAAGGATAACCGAGTTCTTGTCGAGGGCTCATAAAATAAAGCGCCAAGAATACGGCCACGGCACAGATCAGAGCCGCCCGCTTGGATCATTTGCTCCATTTCTGATGCACGAGACATCAAACCATCTAGCTCTGAGCGCGTGAATTGATCTGCCGAAAGAACATGTTTCATGCCAAAAACCTAGAATTCCTCCAGAAGCTGTCAGCAAAATTCCTCTATTTCGCAGTATTCCTCCCCATTTTTAGATTCGAGGCATTTTTTATGCGAAAAAATTTAATTTTACAAACAGTTAAAAATGAACAACTTACGCACAAACTATGTGTTATTTCTAAAAAAAGTGTCACAAAATTGCAACGTTTTAGTGAGTCATCACATTAGTAAGTGTAGAGAGTGCGACTCGCACGATCCACAAACACCCTCCCCAATTACCAACCAATAAGAAACAACAACGCACCCTCACTCCCTTTTTATTCCCCAGAGTTCCGTAGCTCCCTCGCTACGAAATTCATCGGACACCCCAAATGAGAGATGCCCCAAATGAGATTGTCTAAACCGAGTTTGGACAATAGAGAGAACAAGAAAAGAAATGAGATAAAGTAAGACACGATCCAACCACATCCTACTTCATGCCATAGCGACATACTCAGACCCTCTGAGGCCCAATCACCTAGAGTTTAAGTTCCCCACTTATTCCCCATATTCCCCAATTAGGAAACCAACAACTCTAAGTGCCGCGACAGCAACTCAAGACTTCTCTTCGCTTCTTCCCCAAAAAAATAGCCATCCAGATCCCCACTGGATGGCTTTTTTATGATCACATTCTAAGAACTCTGCCAGCTCTCCTACGAAAGTCACTTTAGAGAATCAACATGCAGTCTCCATAGGAGAAGAATCGGTACTTCTCAGCCACTGCCTCTTCATAGGCTTGTAGGGTGAGCTCCTTACCAGCAAAGGCGGATACCAGCATGATCAGAGTGCTCTTGGGTAAATGGAAGTTTGTTAATAACCCGCCCACAACTTGGAAGTCATGCGGTGGGTAGATAAAGATATCTGTCTCCCCCTTAGCCGCGCTTAGTTCCCCATTGAGTCCCTCTGACTCCCTACCCAGACTCTCCAGAACTCTAGTCACCGTGGTACCCACAGCAATCACACGCTTCGCCGCATTAATACGCTCAGCCACAGGCTGGGTCAGCTCATAGCGCTCTGCATGCATCTCATGGTCTTTCACCTCCACAGCCTTCACTGGGCGAAACGTCCCAATACCCACATGCAGGGTCAAAAAATCATGCTCCAGCTCCTCGAGTAGCTCTGGGGTGAAGTGCAGTCCCGCTGTCGGTGCCGCTATCGCCCCTTCTTCACGGGCAAACACAGTCTGATAGCGCTCTCTGTCCTCCACATCACTCTCTCTTCCCATGTAATGCGGCAGTGCTAGCTTACCATGTGTATCTAGATCCACTGGCCGATCCCAGCTCACCACTCGATTCCCATCTTCTAAGATTTCTGTCACAGTCCCCATGGACTCACCCACTTGCAGTGTCCGACCCACCTTCATCTTCTTACCCGGTCGCACCATCGCCACCCACTCAAGGGGCGAGCGCCGATCCACCACAACTAGCTCTATACCGCCATCATTGGAGAATAACCTCGCAGGAATCACCTTGGTGTTATTAAGCATCAATAAATCATCTGCCTTTAGATACTCCGTAATATCCTCGAACATCTTATGCTCGATACGCCCACTCTCACGGTGAAGCACGAGCATGCGCGAGCCAGCGCGTGCCTCTAGCGGCCGACTAGCAATCAATTCCTCTGGCAAATGGTAATCAAAGTCATCAGTACGCAGACTCATAGCTGCTTCTAATCCCCTACCCCTCCAGATGCAAGAGCGGAACCTTCACCTATTCTTGCCAAGGATCTATTCTCGTTTATGCTACCTGTAAGCATGACTGCCTCACAGCAAAAAGCACAAGACATCCACTCTCGTAAGACAAAGAAGGCGATAGACTCGAAAGCCGCCATCACCTGCCTCACCGGCTACGACTACCCGACAGGGCGCCTGCTTGATGAGGCTGGTGTCGATATGATTCTTGTGGGGGATTCACTCGGCATGGTCGTCCTTGGATTTGAGGACACCACCCACGTGACGATGCAGCATATGCTCCACCACACAGCGGCAGTCGCACGCGGCGTGAAGCGTGCGCTCGTCGTCAGTGATTTACCCATTCACAGCTACGACACCCCAGAGAGAGCCCTCGAGAATGCCAAGCGCCTCGTCGCCGCTGGAGCAGATGCTGTGAAGCTAGAAGGAGGCGTGCGCCAAGTGGAGAAAGTTGAGGCGATTATTGCCGAAGGCATCCCAGTGCTCGGCCACCTCGGCATGCTACCCCAGAGAGTGAAAGAAGAAGGCGGCTATAAAAAGAAAGGCAAATCAGACGATGAGGTCAAACATCTGCTAGAGGGAGCCCTCGCCCTCCAGCAAGCAGGTGCCTTTGCCATTGTTCTGGAAAGTGTCGTTGCCAGTACTGCGATTCAACTCACAGAGCGCCTCGAACTCCCCACCATAGGGATCGGCTGTGGCCAGCAGAGCTGTGATGGTGAAGTGGCCGTGATCACAGACATCACAGGTGCCTATCCATGGTTTGTGCCTCCATTCGCCACAGTGAGAGCCCAGATTGCC
>CALFVF010000031.1 GCA_937928735.1 uncultured Verrucomicrobiales bacterium
GTGTTGTTCAGTGAATCCGTGACTCAGTCTGAACTGCCTCGCTAGGTTGCTTAGTGCCCTTCTTGGGCGGGGCGGCAATCTACATTCATACGCCTTCAGGTCAATACTTTTCTACACCTTTTTGTGAACTTTTTTCATGGGATGCATTCGTGGTGTTTCTAGATGTGTTAGAATACACCTACTCTTTGGCTTCTGACTCTTTCTTTCTAAGCGACTTTAGGCTACAGCACTTTGTTGCAGATTATTCTCTAGCTGTGCTCTACAAAATATCCTGCTCTATCTCTTTTAAACCTCCACTGGGGGTTATTGACTCGGACTCTGGGTCGCGAGGTAGACTTTGGGGAAACCTGAGCGCTTTATTCTGTCGATAAATTCAAGCTGATACCCTGAGCTTACTTTTTTATCTACACGCAAAAGTATTGGCATTGGCCCCTCACCTTCCCAGCTTGCTTGTCTTTGCTCTAAGAGAGATTCTATTTCTTCTTCCTCTATCCTCGTTCTCTCTATCCAGACTTGTGGGGTCTTCTCACTCATGGAGATGGTGATAATCAGTGGCAATTCTATTCGCTGCATCCGAAAGTTCGTTTCTGGCAAATCGACAGCCATGCCTTCTTGAGGAGAAAATGTTGAACTAAGCAGTGGGATCGCCAGAACAAGCACTAAGAGATCCAACACTGGCAGGGCGTGCATCAATGCTGGTGTCTGCGGTAATGTCAGGGCGAGCTTCATGTTACTTAGCCTTTGCTCTCTTCTTTGTCTCTCCCTCTGACTCTTGGTCTTTCTTGGCGGGCTTTATGTCTCGAGCGCGAGACTGACTATCATGCACTAGATTCACAATTTCTATTCCTGCCCGCTCAATTCTATGAACAAGGCGCTTTGTTCGCCCTACAAAGTAGAGGTAAAACAAGTAGCTCGATATGGCGATCGCTAGCCCAAGTGCTGTGGTTACGAGGCTCTGATAGACGCCCTCACTCATGGCTCCCCCTAATTGCCCCACAGATTCTTTACTGAGATCAATAAATAGCCGAATGAGTCCTGAGACGGTACCTAGCATTCCGACGAGTGGGGATATCAAGGCTAGCGCGTGCAGCCCTCTGAGGTTTCTCTCCATTCTTGGTACTTCGAGTTGCCCCGCTTCTTGTGCTATGTCGCGAAGATCTGCTCTGGGTAAATCATAGCGCAATAGGACGGCATGACAGACCCTGGCGACGGGTCCTGGTGCTCGTGCGGCTTCGTGAATGGCTTCTGAGTAGTTCCCTTTTTTCACATGACTCGCGAGACCTAATAGTAGGTCTCCTGCATTCACTCTGGTTTGCTGAAAGAAAATAATACGTTCAAGGACTATTATCATTCCCCAGGCAGCAATCACCATTAGCACCCATACAAATGCGCCACCTTGCTCTATCAACTCAATCATCTAGGAGCAATCTAGACTAGTGGAGCGTGTCTGAAAAGCGTGGAATCTAAAAGAGTTTAAGCCTTACCCCTCAGCCTCTTATCTTGCTGAGCACTCATGACTACTGACAACTAGCATCAAAGAACTCGCTAACATCAAGGTCAGCAAAATCACGTGCACAAGGTAGCCCTCAAACACCACTTGATCCCCAAAACATCCACAATCAATATCAAGGCCTCGCACCCAGACAGATATCGTCGCACAGAGAAAACTCAGTGAGAGAAGGGCAGCCATACTAGAGCTACCTCGTGGCATGATATGAAGCACGAGGCCAAGACCGACAATCACTTCTAGTAGCGGCAGGAAGTACCCTAGCCACATGTCGTAGGGCTGCTGGTCAAAGGGTGTAATTTTATAGTTAGCGACCGTTTCAGCCTGACTCGCAGGGTCAAAGACTTTCACAAGTCCCGCATAGAGAAATACAAAGCCTAGGAGCACTCTCAAAATCAGAAACACCCACCACTTTACTGTTCTCTGATTGTTTCCCTCCTCACTCATGATTCCTTATTTCAGATGAGTTCTGGCCACTCTGCGAGCTTCTTTATCGATCGTGATGAGCTCTTCGAGTGAGCTTCCTTTTCCTACTGGCACTTGCTGCATCGTCTGATCCACTACCCTCCAGATATCACAAAACCCTATTTCCTGCTCAATGAACGCATCCACAGCGACTTCATTGGCAGCATTTAATACCGCTGGTAATGTCCCCCCCTCTGTCCCTGCTTGCTGGGCGAGATCAATCGCCGGAAACACATCACCTCTGACCTCCTCAAACTCTAATTTCGCGAGTTGCTTAAAATCCAGAGCCTCTAGTCCACTGGGGTAGCGGCGTGGCCATGTAACGGCATACTGTATGGGAAAGCACATGTCTGTCTGACTAAGCTGCGCCAGCACACTGCCATCGAGGAACTCCACCATCGAGTGAACGATACTCTGGGGATGCACTATAACATCCACTTTAGACATCGGCACATCAAAGAGATATTTCGCCTCTATCATCTCTAGGCCTTTGTTAAATAAAGTTGCCGAGTCAATGGTGATTTTACGGCCCATCTCCCATGTGGGATGCTTTAGAGCCTGCTGCAAAGTGACTTCCTTGAGCTTCTCCTCAGGCCACGTCCGAAACGGCCCTCCTGACGCCGTTAAGATAAGGCGTGAGAGCTCTTTTACACCTCCTCTGTGCCCTTCCAGACACTGGAAAATAGCATTATGCTCACTGTCTACAGGTAAGAGTTTCACCTTTTTACGCCTTGCCGCTGACATGACAATCTCTCCGGCCATGACAAGAATTTCCTTACTCGCCACAGCGATATCTTTACCCGCCTCAATGGCTTCTAGAGTCGGCTGCAGCCCCGCTGTGCCTATGATAGAAACCAGCACCATATCTACTTCCGCTATTCTGCAGAGCTCAAGTAAACCCTCAGCTCCAGAATAGACTTCCACATCCTCTCCCACGAGTGCCCTCAGCTCTGCTTCTTTCTCCTGATCGTAGATCGAGGCGTATTTCGCACCTGTTTGTTTCACCTGCTGTGCGAGCAACTCGACCTGACTGCCTGCGGCGAGCGCTAAGATATTCATTTGATCAGGATGTCGAGTCGCCACCTTCAGTGCACTTGTCCCTATCGAGCCCGTTGAACCTAAAATAACGACATTTTTCATGATCCTAAAATAATCCAAACGAGATAAAAATAAACCACAGGAGCTGTAAAACAAAGGCTATCGATCAAATCAAGGGCTCCCCCAATACCGGGTAGGGCATTCCCCGAATCTTTAATTTGTAGACTGCGCTTCACAATGGACTCCGCTAGATCACCCACGACGGCGAAGAGAGACATGACGACCGAGAGAATCACCACGTGCTTCCACGAGCCAAGTACTGCGAGCTGCTCAGGTAAGAGAGCGTAGAGCCCACAGGCCGCTAATAGTGCAAAGACAATCGCTCCAGAAAAGCCCTCCCAGGTTTTACCAGGGCTTACGTGTGGGATCATTTTATGCGTTGTGAGGAAATTCCCCACCACTGTACCGGTAATGTAAGCTCCCATATCTGTGAATTTCGTCACAGCGACTACCCAGAGAGCCAGCCAAGCTCCAGGTACTGGCGAATCAGCTTCTGGCACAAACAGTAACCTCAGCATAAAGCTAAAGAGAAACGGAATGTAGACAAAACTAAGTACTGTACAGGCCACGCGAATCAGAGGCTCTCTCCCTTCTTTCTTCCTCCATAATTCCCAAGTGAATGAACTCAGAATCACAAAGCAGATAACTGCGGAATCCAGTGTGGAAATAATATTCAGCGACTCACCTCCACGAGATGCTAGTAGAATGGCAACTAGGAGTAAATAGACCCAAGACACAAAGAGTCCGTAGCGCCTCTGACTGGGGAAGCCGCTCTTCGCGGTCATAGAGAAAAACTCCCAGCTACCGGCGAGACCAAGAAATCCAATCAAACTCACAAAAGCCCAGGGATTCGCACTCCAGAATACTGCCATCACCACAACCCATAATAATAGGGTGCTGAGCAATCTCGCTCCAAATACTTTTACCTTACTACCCGCCATAGGATCGACTGCTAAAATTCGCCATAAAAAGAACACCTCGCTGTGGGAGTCTCATAAATTGTGATCTCACATAGCCCAGGTAAGTCACCTTCTAGTTTACGCCAAAACCAGGCACACATGATCTCAATGGTTGGACTCTCTAGCCCCTCAATATCATTAAGGTAACTATGATCTAGCTGGTCGATCAGTGGCTCCATGGCTTGGGAGATCACCTTATGGTCATAGATCCAGCCAATTTTAGAGTCAACCTCACCTTCGATGTGAATTTCCACTTTAAAACTATGTCCATGCATTTGACGGCACTTGTGAGAGTCCGGTAAACTTGGCAGTGTGTGAGCCGCCTCAAAACGGAACTCTTTTGTAATGCGTGCTCGCATAACTGAATCATGTTCATTCTTAAGAAGCCTTGTCAACGAAAACGGCTGCAGCATGCTTCTAGAACAAAAATATTTGGCTATCGACTCAAATCCTGCTGATAGAGAACCTTATAGCCAGCCTGTGTCAGAATCGATCGCCCAAAGTCATGATCGTCCAGATGAAGCGCCATGAGACACTGTCTCTGAGGGTGAGCCATCAGTGCATAGCCGAAGTCCACATTCGTCTCTGAAGAGGCCAGCACTTCCAAACACTGCGAGAGGCCTTCCCCTGCCTCCTGGAGAGCAACTACAAGCAACTCACTGAGAGTGTGCGCGATTCCCTTTTCATAAAAAATGTGCTGGGTGCTTTCTGGATCAGACACAACGAGCCGAATCACTGTGACATCACAAGAATCCTGAGCACTCATACCCACAACCTCTATACCCCGCCGACGCAGCAGAGAGAGTAAAGCCGCAAATTCTCCAACACGGTTCTGCAACATAACGGTAAACTGAATCACAGGATCACCCTGTTTTTTGATCACTTCTGGATGAGATTCGTGGCGCGTATCCATAGTTGTTGAGAATAAAAAAAGCCTACCAAATCATGGCAGGCTTAGACAATTTGTTTCTTGTCTACGTTAGAAGAGTCTCACGCAATTAACGTGTGGCTGGCTTACCATGGAAAATTTTATCCCCTACCTGCACGGCGACACCTGGCATAATGGTATCATAGTCGATATCACAGACGATGCGGCCCGTCTCAATCGAGTTCAGCTTAAGTTTACCAATCAAATTAGAATGGCGCTTCACCAATAACTCTGACTCTGATGTCACGACAAAGTCTTTCCCCAAGTCAACAATCACAAAGCCCCAGTCGTGATTCACTGCAGTCACTGTCGCCTCTGCTCCATTACTACGCAGGCGCTGCTGGCGCTGTACTTGCTTTTCTTCGAGGTCTGACATACGGCTACTGTTCGCTACGAGTTTTTCTTCGGCTGTCTCGATATTTGCCTCTAGTTCGCTGAAGGTCTGACTCAAGCCATTCTTCTTACTTTCGAGATCTTCGATATATTTACCAGCCTCATCAAACTGCACGCCCTCCGCAGAGAAGGCATCTTCGGTTTTTTTGACAATAAGATTTGTTTCCTCAATCTCCGCGCTGACTTTGAGTAAATCTGCTTCAAGTTGCTTAAAGTCACGCTCTTCAATGGCGAGTTCGCCATCAATTTCGTCAACATTAGCCCCTATGAGGTTGAGCTCTTTTTCCAATGAAGCTAAGTCCGCGGTGTTCGTTTTGATTTTACTATCAAAATCGCGAATCTCGCCGTCTAGGAAAACGTTCTTCTTCTCGATCTCTTTGGTATCCTCAGTGAGCTTGGTGTGCTTTTGAGAGTTATTGTAAGAAAAATAACTCGCAGCCAAACCTGCAACTAGGGCTAAAACATAAAATAATGATTTCATCTGTAAATTCGTATTAAAGTGTTAATTAAACTTCCTTTAGTTAAGCCCTGCACCTGCAGTGTCATCGATACTCTCCGCGCGAACTTGATCACCAGCTCGCAGCACGACTCCTTGGTCAATGGAGCTTCTGATGATATCAGCTGCTGCTGAATTAGACTCCACGGCAGTCACTGTGAGCTTAGCGATTATTTCTCCGCCACGTATGACATCGAGAGTTGAGCCAGGCACAACACCCTGCAAGTCTCCAGCACCTAAGGTGACAAATCCCCACTCTTGGTAGACAGCGGCTAAGCCTGTCTCTAAAAAGGGCTGAGAACGCAAGGCGGATTGATTCTTTGCCACCATTTCGAATTTAGCAATCCCTTCTTCTGAGTCCGCACCTTGCTGGAGCACATTTGCTAGTTTACTTTCAGCGATCTCCACTTCTTCCTCTAATCCTATGATCTGAAGTTTTAACTTTTTGATCTGCGGAACAACTTCATCGGGCTCAGGAAGAGTCGCGAGATAGTCTTTCACCTCTTTGAGTTTCTTCGCTAGTGGGTCTCTTTCTTTTTGCTTAGCCCCTACGGATTCCTGTAGTGCAGCTAGGCTCTCTTGGGCAGCTGCTAATTTCTCATTGGCTGAGGCGACTTGTGTCGTCGCATCTTCGATGTTAGACTCTAGTGTGGCCAGGGACTTTTCAGCGCGCTCCTTAGCTGCTAACTTATTCGTGAAAGTGCTCTGAGCTTTCTTACGCGATTCCGCTTGCTCCTCGTAAGCTTGCTTGTTCTTGTGAGCTACCCAACCCGAGAACAAGAGAACTGCTAGTGCTAACCATCCAAATAGTTTATCCATAATATACGTAAGTGCGTTAAAAAGAGGTGAATCTTTTCGTTATAAAGATTACCTTATTGCTAGTTTCGCCCTGACCACAACCCTAAAATTCAGTATTTCGCACTTGTTTTTCTACAGGAGATCATGGATCAGCAGAAGAGCCATTCTCCATGAAGATTATTTTTCGCATCTTTTCCTACTACGGTCGTTATCCATTCTTAGCTTCGGCTCAGCTTATTTGTGCCATTCTTATGACATTGATGCTTTTAGTCTTCCCGACGATGACGGGTAAAGTCTTCCAAGATGTCATTCAGGGGTATGAACAGCGGGAGCAAAACCTAGAGATCGTAGAAACCATCCGCTCAAAGGCGCAGGAGTCTGCTCTCGATCAAGAAACACAGGATAAAATAGAGTCTATTCTCCTCACTCCCGAGGAGCCTGAGATCGAGGGTGAGCGCTTCCGCAATCTGATCTACTATACCCTAATTGCTCTCGCCGCATTCTTCCTTAGAGATCTCTTTAACTGTCTGCGTATTCTCCTGAATAATGTCTTTGAGCAGAAAGCGATCTTTGATCTCCGCTCTGAACTTTATGCGAAACTCCAGAATCTCCCTCTTAAGTGGTTTGATACACGGCGCACTGGTGACATTATGACTCGAGTCGCCGAGGATGTCCCAGCTATGGAGCGCCTTCTCATCGACGGTGTGGAACAAGGTCTCATTGCGGTACTTCAGATCATTTCTGTTTCGATCTTTCTAATGAGCCAAGATCTTGTCCTTGGACTGACCGCCTTAGCCCCTCTGCCCTTATTGGCGATTGGTGCAACTATTTACACGCACAATGCGCGTGACCGCTACCGTGATGTGAAGCGCTTCACGGGTGATATGAATGCGACTCTCAACGACAACATCTCAGGAATTGTACAAATCAAGTCCTATGCCGCCGAGCGGGCAGAGCATCAGCGCTTCGATGAGCTCTCCAATAAAGTCCGCACAGCGACTCTTAAGGTCATGCGCGCATGGGCGTTCTATAATCCCTCTATGTCGTTTATTAACTCCCTGGGCTACACGCTGGTTCTCGGGGTCGGTGGCTACCGCATTATCACTCAAGAGTCTATTGATGTGAGCATTTATCTCTCATTTTTCACGATTCTCTGGGCTCTCTATGATCCTATTAGTCGCCTTCACCAGCTCAATCAAATGGCTCTGTCCTCAAAAGCTGCCGCCGAGCGTGTCTTTGACATCCTAGACACGGATGATGAAACTCACATGCAAGGAGGAGTCGATTTACCAAGCCCAGTGCATGGTAAGGTGGACTTTCACAACGTCAGCTTTTCCTATGAGAACTCCCCCACGATTCATGATGTTTCTATCACCGCCCAACCTGGCCAAACCATCGCTCTGGTGGGCACCACGGGTGCGGGTAAGTCTACTCTTGTTAATTTACTAGCGCGATTCTATGAGTACGACTCTGGTTCCATCACCATTGATGATATCGAACTCAATACCGTCAATAAGTCCTCCCTGCGCTCCAGTATCGCCTATGTCACCCAAGATGCCTTCCTCTTTAATGGGACTGTCAGGGAGAACTTAGCTCTCGCAAAACGTGATGCCAGTGACAAGGAGATGTGGCGCGCACTTGCTGCGGCCAATGCGAAAGATTTCGTAGCCGCTCTAGATCAGCAGCTCGACACCAATGTCGGAGAACGTGGCGTAAAGCTCTCTGGTGGTGAGAAACAAAGGATCTCTATTGCTCGTGCTCTTCTAAAGAATCAGCCGATCCTCATCCTTGATGAAGCTACAGCGAGTGTCGACAGTCGTACGGAAAAGCTCATTCAAGAAGCTCTCGAGCGCCTCATGGATAAGCGCACCGCCTTTGTCATCGCACACAGACTCTCCACGATCCAAAATGCAGACTGCATTTACGTCCTAGAAAAAGGAAATATCATCGAGAAAGGCACCCACCAGGAACTTTTAGCACTCAATGGTAAATATGCGACACTCTCGCGCCAGTCCTTCCTTCAGGAGAAATAAAGATATTTTCTTTTCAGTACCTATGAACATCATGCAAGCTCCCCATATGAAGCGCTTCTTCATTTTCTCACTGCTATTTTCACTCTTTCTCGCATCCGGGGTGGCTGCGAAAGAGCATTTTATTCTGACAGGTGGTCCAGCACTGCGCCAGTGGGAAGACCTCAGAGTGAAGTCTGAGCAGCATGACCGCTGGTGGGCGAACTTCATCCGCGCCTCCACTCTGCGAATTGATAATCTCAGAAAGGCCTACGGAGAAAACAGCCAAGTCACGTGGGTTGTCTATAAACCTGGCTATGTCACCCGAGCCAGTGAAGACGGTAAACCCTACACAAGCTGGATCCAAGAACAAGCCACTAAGCGGAAATGCAAACTCATCTGGGTGAGCTCAAATAGAGAACTTATCGCAGCCTTTAATAATCGTCCCTCGCGCTCTATCACTACGTTTGATTACTTTGGACACTCCAATAAACACTGCTTCCTCATTGATTACTCCAACCACATCATGGGTGCGGCGAAATGTTGGCTCCATGAACATGACCTAAGAAAAATCAAACGCTCCACTCTAGCTAAAAACGCCACCTGCCAGAGTTGGGGCTGCCATACTGGAGAAAGCATGAGTGGCTACTGGCGCAATCATTTCCGCGTACCTCTTGTCGGAGCAAGGGGTAAGACCGACTACTCTGTGGTGGGTCAAAGTGTCATGCCCAAGCTCAATGGCACCTGGATTCGCTAAGAATTCCCTTTCATGGCTCGCCCAATATTCCATGCAGGCCTGCTAGAGACTCTCTCAACATTTTCGCTCCTATTCTTCGATAGATTTTCCAATTTTTGACCTTATCAACTTATGCTCTACCAAGAACTCCAAGCTCTCTACGACTTACCCCTCTTTGACCTGCTCAAACGCTCCCGTGACGTACATGACGCGCACTGGAATGATAATGAAATCCAGCTCTGCACTCTCCTTTCTATCAAAACTGGCGGATGCTCTGAGGACTGCTCCTACTGCGCTCAGTCCGCAAGGCATAGCTCTGGGCTCCAGATCGAGCGCCTGATGGATAAGGACGCTGTGATGGAGCGCGCCAAGCTCGCCAGAGACTCTGGCTCGACACGCTTCTGCATGGGAGCAGCCTGGCGCGGTGTGAGAAGCGGCACAAAGCGCTTCGAGCAAGTGCTTGATATCGTGCGCGATGTCTCCGCTCTCGGCATGGAAGTCTGCACAACACTCGGAGAGCTCGGCCCCGAGGAAGCTCTCCAGCTCAAGGAAGCCGGAGTCACTGCCTACAATCACAACCTCGACACCTCTCGCGAGCACTACCCTAACATTGTCACCACCCACACCTACGACGATAGACTACGCACCATTCGCAATGCACAGGATGCAGGCATGAGTGTCTGCTGTGGTGGAATTCTCGGTCTTGGAGAAACCCCAGAAGACCGCCTAAAAATGCTCGAAGTCATTTCTGAATTTAACCCACAGCCAGAGAGCGTGCCGATTAATTCCCTTATGCCTATGCCGGGCACACCACTTGAGGAAGGGAAAGACCCTGTCACGGTCTTTGAGCTTGTCCGTATGATTGCGATCGCTCGTATCGCTGTCCCAAAGGCGAAGGTTCGCCTCTCCGCTGGTCGCACTCAACTCAGTGAAGAAGCCCAAGCGATGTGTTTCTTCGCGGGGGCAAACTCGATCTTCTATGGTGACAAGCTCCTCACAGCTAAGAACCCAAGTATCCAGAAAGATCTCGATCTCATCAAACAACTCGGCCTCTCCGCCAAGCAGCCAAATCCCAATCTCAATGCTCCTGAGACGAGCTGCGAGAAGCCTCTTTCTCCCTGCTGTAGCTAAATTAAGCTCTCTGTCAGTGAGCTCAGCAGCCAGACAGCTATGACTCCGATAGTCTCCATCACAGGTCTTGCCAGCTTTAGTGGTCTTGGTTGCACGATGGAAGGTCACGCGCAGAGCCTAGAGCTGGGAAAAACAGCTCTCAGACCACTGCGTGAGCTTGATGAAAGCGTCGCGAAGTTTAGAAACTCATCAAAGCACAAATCCACGAACGGCACTAAGCCTCAAGTAGAACAGCAAGCTGCGTGGATCCAGCCGAGATCCCTCACGCTCTCACGCAAGTGGGCTCCATGCTCCAAGCTCGCTATTGAAGTCGCTAAACTCGCTGTAGAAGACGCACAGCTCAGCTCAGCAGAACTAAAGAATTGTGCAGTGATCGCAGGTAGTAGTCGCGGCAATGCTTGGCTGAAGCACTGGCCGGGAAGGCGCCCACTCAAGCTCATGGCGGCATCGAACTCGATGCACGGAGAAATCGCCTCTGCCGTGAGTATCGAACTAGGTACACAGGGGCCTTGGCAGCTCATTGCCAGTGGCTGTGCGGCCTCACTCGATGCACTGGGTACTGCCTTCATGATGCTGCGCGCAGGTATTGTGTCTCACGCCATAGTCATTGGCGTGGAGCTTCCCCTTACCCCTGAAGTCCTCCAAGACTACATTGACACAGGAGTGCTCTCATCTAATGGCATCAATGATCCCTATCACCCTGAGACCTCAGGATTCTTCCCCGGAGAAGCTGCAAGTGCCATTGTCCTACAAGCCAGCAAAGAACCAATCACTGGCTGCCCGACTATAGAGAGCTATCACTGCACCTCAGACGCGCGCTCCCCTATTGGCATGCCCAAAGACGGGGCAGGACTGCGCCGCTGTATCGAGGCCACTCTAGCAACCTTACCTACGAACGCCCAAATTCGTGCTGTTTGTCCCCACGCTAGTGGTACTGCTCTCCACGCACAAGCTGAACAGACAGCTCTCCTAGATACGCTAAAGTCCCACGCACTTGATGAGGCAATTAGCCTGCATTTACTCAAACCTTTCACCGGGCACACTGTGGGTGCTAGTGGCGCTCTCGACACGACCATTCTTGCCCATTATCTCAGAAACCACTCTCTCCCTCCTAACTTGCCTGGCCTAAGCTCAGTGGCGGCGCCCTTTAGCCTGCCCACAAGCTGCCTGTCTATTCAAGAACATCAATATGTTCTAAAGTTCGCCGTTGGTATGGGCGGGCACAATAGTATTGTGAGTTTAAAAGCTCCCGCTCGATAACCTAAGCTCTCCAGTGAGCTTGATTCTTGTCACCTTTCTCTTTCGCTGTTCTCTTTCCCCGTTTTCTCTAACTGCTAAATGGCCACAGTGAGCGCATGATTTTACCCACCACCCCTGATTGGGCTTTCTTGCCACGAGCTTCGTGGACAATTTGTGCATAGCGAATCAACCCGACAGCTGTCGAGTACTGCGGATCACGAAAATAAGCGTGCACGCCACTCACCTCTGGCTGTTCCGGCCGGTATATCGGCAAGCCAAACACATCAGAAGTGAGCTCACCAAAGCCACGCATCAAGCTTGTCCCACCTGCAAGAAAAACACCCGTCCCGATTCTCTCTGAAGCCCCCTCTGGTAGACGTTTTTTCACCAGTAAGAGTGTCTCCTCTAAGCGCCCCCGAATCACATCATTGAGCAGTTGACGCTCAATTTCAATTTCTTGAAATCCATTCTCATCAGGGACTGTGACCTTGCCGACAGATCGGGCTGGATCTCCTGAGGCATCTCCCTCAGTTTTCTTTAAGGTCTCTGCCTTCGAGTAGGCAATATGGGTGACTAGGTGAATATCGTTAGTCACATGATCTCCCCCCACAGGTATCGAGCCTGAGGCGGCAATGGCTCCTGAGAGGTAGAGCACAAAGTCTGTCGTCCCTCCGCCAATATCAATCACAAGGGCGCCAGATTCCTTAGCACTTTTATCCAGAGCGACCTGAGCGGAGGCAATCGGGGCAAACACCACGTCATCCACATCAATTGGGATTTCTCTCACACATTTAATACTATTCTGAATCCGATTCCGCACGCCGTGAATGATGTGGTAGTCAGCTTCTAGGGTTTTACCAAGTAGGCCGATCGGTGTGGTCGTGTTTTCCTGGCCATCTAGCCAATAGCGCCGCACAACATTGTGCAAATAGACATTATCACTGGGAATGGCGATATCCCGTGCAATTTCCTTCACCTCCTCAATGTGCTCAGGGACAATTTCCTGCTCTCCATCTGGCAGGCGAAATGTCCCGCGGTTATTCACCCCTTGGATATGATTACCCGTCACCGATAAGAACACACTACGGATATTCACATCTGAGATGTCTTCAGCTTCTAGGAGAGCCTCTTTCACACAGGTTCTGACTTGGGCGTAATCTGAGATTTCACCCTTCCGCACTCCTACAGACTTGGTCTCTCCAACACCGAGAATCTTCACAGAGCCATCAGGTTTTACCTCTCCCACCACCATGCATGTCTTGCTGGTGCCTATCTCTAATCCCACGTAAATATTCGACTTTGTCATGCCTTCTTTGCCAATGTTCTCAACAAGATCTCGGCAGGTAAACTACGGTGTTCTCCGCATCCGTCAACGCAAACTCAAGAGGAAATCACCTTTCCCACTCGATAGCTTCTCTACGACCCAAGGCACTATCTTAGACTCACTTCATGATTCATTCGCTCTAGGGGCGGGGGGAGGAGTCCACTGTCTTTATAATATCCCGGCACATTATGCCGAGGCAGGAGGTCAATCCACTGTAGCTCGCGCCCAGAGGCCTTGGCGTGGGCCATCACTCGGCAGAGTTTTTTGAGCGCTTGGTCGTGCTCATACATGCCAATTCTTGCCTCCATACTGTCTTTCATTCTTAGTCGCAGGCTAAAGAAATTCTCAACTATGAGACGATCCAGATCTATCTCGGCATCTTCTTCTCTCAAGGTATAAATAAAACTGAGAGCCCGTAGTGCATCGGCGTGCCTGAGGGGCTTCCCTGGTGAAAACTCTGAGAGAGAAACATCAAACACCTCGATCACTGGCAATTCTTCTGAAACATCCCAGAGTCGACCATCACAGGGGAAAATCACCCCTTCTTGATCCACCAGTAGTCCTCCATGGGGATTACGCCCTGCAATATTGAGTGATGGAGAGGCGATCCAGGCCACGGGAATTCTCTCCTTTAGTCTCACTTTGAGAGTGGAGGGCATCTGGCGCCTGAGCTCTACCTCGACAATTTCTGGTAGTAGCTCTAATGTTTCTTGGGCTCGCTGTAGATCCACGGAGAAAATGGTTGTCTCCATATCGATCCCCGTCTGCGCCATCAGGCGCTCATGCGTCATGAAGCCATTGGTCTCTAATTCGATTTTCTGAATCAAATAGTCTTTATTATCAATAAAATGAGTCTGAATCGCTCGCACGCCCATCCAGCCTAGACCGCACACCAGAGCAAGGATAAGTGCCGCTTGCAGAAACCCCTTCGTCGCATGGAGGGAATGGAATAACAGAATGCGCGGGCTGCTTACCTTGAGGTGAAGCATCCTGTCATTCTTTTTACGGCGGGGGCGCCGCGTTGTTTTCCTCCGAAACATAATGGTTTCTAATCATTTGCGCGCTTTCTGCGTTTCTGCGTTTCTACGATCTTGCTTCTATGCTTTTTATCTCTGGGTCTCTAGAGATAACTGAGCAACCTTAAGGCATAGTGCCCCAAAACTGTATCCTGCCTCCTTCGCGGCCTTCGGCAGCAGGCTAGATTCTGTCATCCCTGGAATCGTGTTAGCCTCTAAGACATAAGGTATTCCATCGTCTCTTAATAATACATCAACTCGGCTGTACACTTCAACCCCTAATGCTCGGTGCGCACTCAGAGCCGCCTCTTGCACCCTCTCTGTGGCTTCCTCTGATAGATCGGCTGGACAGTAGTAGTCGGTACCACCATCTCCTGTCATCCACGGGTACTTATTTTCTATATCATAAAATCCATCACGGGGCACTATGTGTACAATGGGAAAGACCTCATCACCAAGAACACCCACTGTGAGTTCCTTTCCCTCTATGAATTGCTCAATAAGCACCTCATCTCCATACTGAGCCGCTTGCTCAATCGCCGCCTGAGCTTCCGCCTCATTCTGCACAATACTCACGCCCACACTAGATCCCTCACGCGGTGGCTTCACCACATAGGGCAGCGCCATCTTCGGGAGTTTCACACCCTCTGCGCAATTCAGAGTCTCACTCGCTGGAGTCGGCACGCCTGCTTCCACAAAGCATTGCTTACTCGCGACTTTATCAAAGGCCAGGCGGCTACTCACAGCCCCCGCCCCTGTGTAGAGAATTCCTCTCTGCTCCAAGATATCTTGTAGAGTCCCATCTTCTCCGAAGGTGCCGTGAATGACATTCACCGCGAGGCTCACCTCTGCGGGGAGCTCAAGCTCCGCACTCGTCACGTCTACTCCCACAGCATTCACACCTTCTCCAAGAAGAGCTTCTAACACAGCACGGCCAGACGCAAGTGAGACCTCTCGCTCCGAACCTGGTCCACCCATGAGCACCGCTACTAATTTTGTCTTATCCATTATCCTATCTACTTCTCTATTTCTTAACATTTCTGGCCGTTTTAAAACTGCGCCACATCCTCTCCTATGATTTGCACCTCTGTATCCAGCTCGATTCCGTATTCGGCTACCGCCTGAGATTGAATCTGCTCGATCAGACCTAACACATCCTGCGCACTCGCTTTGCCTTCGTTCACGATAAAATTCCCGTGCACCGGTGATACTCTCGCCTTACCATAGGCTTTGCCTTTCATGCCGAGGTCATCCACGAGCTTACCCGCTGGCATAGCCTCTGGGTTTTTAAAAATACATCCCGCACTAGCAGCCACTGGCTGGCTGGTCTGGCGTTTGTTTTTGGAAGCACGCATTGCACTCTCGATCTCTACCTTCTGCGCGGGCTTGCCCTCAAAGGTTGCAGCAAGGGCAAAATGGCGCCGCAGCTCAGGGACATTTCGATAAAATGCCTCGATCTCCTCTCTGCTGCGCGTGTGAATCTCCCCGTCTTCATCTAAAAATGTGACATCCACTACTTGGTCAAAGGTCTCCCAGCCCATCGCACCCGCGTTCATTCGCAGTCCCCCGCCGACATTACCGGGAATCCCCTCCATCCACTCAAATCCCGTGAGTCCTGCAACTTGGGCGACACTCGCCACTTTCTTAAAGCGCACGCCTGCTCCCGCTCGAATTGTATTTCCAGAAACCGAGATCTCGGAGAATTCTCCACGTTTTGGATGAACCACACCACCGCGAATACCTCCCTGTCGCACGAGAAGATTCGATCCTCTACCGACAACTCGAATCGGAATACCGCGCTCACGGCAGAATTTCACCACGTCGCCAAAGGCCTGAAATGTCGAAGGCTCGATCCAGAATTGAGCTGGCCCTCCCACCAAGATTGTCGTGTGCTTACTCATCGGCTCATAGAGCTTCCAGGCGATATCATCGGCCACTCGCTCCATATCATCTAACACTTTGATATCGCGAGTGATCTTAGTGCCTATTTCATGAACATTGCCAGCCCCTAGAGTGATCAACATATCACCTTGGCGCAGTGCATTCCCCACCTGATGGTGCGCCTCAGCAACTGCTCCGACACATTCGACCTTTATTGAGCCATGCCGTGCCATCGCCTCGGCAATCGTTTCTGCACTCACCCCCTCAATGGGCTGCTCACTGGCTGGATAAATGTCGGTGATAAACACCCGATCAGCCTGCTGCAATACTGCGCCAAAATCATCTGCGAGTTTTTGCGTGCGGCTGTAGCGATGTGGCTGAAACACCACCACTAGGCGCTTCGGATCTAGCGATCTAGCAGTCTGGATCGTCGCCGCTATCTCTGTGGGATGATGGCCATAATCATCAATCACGCGTAAATGTTCACTCAAGTACTTCGTCTCAAAACGACGGCGCGCGCCCGCAAAGGTCGAGAGTGCGAGCATTGTATGCTCAAAGCTCACTCCGTGAATATCTGCTATTGCTATAGCCGCTAGAGCATTGAGCGCATTATGGCGCCCAGGAACACCAAGCTCCACACGACCTAACAAATCCCCCTTCTTATGCACATCAAAGGCGACAATGCCACTGCGCTCAAGTACATTAGACGCGGTGTAATCAGCCTCTTCCCATCCATAGGAAACCCCCTGAGGTGATGTCGCACACAGCTCGCGAGCGACTGGGCACTCTTGGCAATACACCCAGCTGCCTGAGGTCTGTTTGAGTAATGTTTGAAAGACTGTTTTGATATGCTCAAGATCCTTGTAGTGATCCAGATGCTCTTCTTCGATATTGAGCACCACAGCATGCTTTGGTGTGTAGAGCGCGAGTGTTCCATCACTCTCATCACCTTCTGCCACCATCGCCTGCCCCTTATCATCCCAGTGCGCATTCACTCCTAAGACGGGAATTTCTGCTCCCACATAATGACTGGGGTGGATCCCTCCACGGCGCATGATGTGAGCACACATTGCAGAGGTCGTCGTTTTCCCATGTGTCCCGGAGATCACGATACCTTCTTTCCCTTTTAAAATAGCGGCCAAACATTCCGCACGCCGTATGGCTGGAATATTCAAGCGCTCCGCCTCCATGCGGGCGGGATTGGTCGAGCGAATTGCGGAAGAGTACACCACGACATCTGCCCCGTGTACACACTCAGCTAGGTGTGGACTCGTAAAATGCAGTCCCATATTCTGCATGCGCTGAGTCTCGCCACTCGTGACCCGATCTGAGCCGCTCACACGGTGCCCCATCCCTAACAAGAGCGAGGCCAGCCCACTCATACCTGATCCAGCCACCCCGATCAGGTGGATTCTTAATGGCGCCTGAGAGTTCAGGAGTTTCTGACTTAATTCTTCTATCATGCCTGCTCTATGACTTTACAAATTTGTTGGGCTGCATCCTTCACTGCTAATTCACTCGCCGCTCTAGACATCAACTCCAGCGTTTCTTCATTTCCTAACAGGCGACTTATATCAACCACCAATGAACCTGCATCCATATCTGCCTCTTGCCGCAGCAAGGCCGCGCCTTTTTTCTCAAAGACTTCCGCATTTTTTGTCTGATGGTCATCTGCCGCGTAGGGATAAGGCACAAGTATAGATGGTAGACCTAGATACGCTAGCTCTGTCATACTCGACGCCCCGCTGCGACAGAGTACTAGATCACTGAGTGCATAGGCTGCTGCCATATCATCACAGAATGCGATGACTTTATGCCCAGCCATATCCCCTACTTGACCACTCACACGATCATAATCAAAGTTCCCTGTAATATGGAGAAACTGCACTTCAGGTAGAGCTCTCGAGGCTTCCACCACAAAGGTATTGAGCTGCTTGGCTCCCTGACTGCCACCCATCACAAGGACTGTCGGCTGCTGCGCAGATAAGCCATAGCGCTCAGCGACTTCCTCTCTACTCACATGCTGCGTGAGCTCCTCACGCACAGGAGTGCCTGTCACCACGCACTCTGATTTGGGAAAGAATGACACTGCAGCCTCTAGCCCTAGCATGACTTTTGTACAAAACTTCGCGGTCAATCGGTTTGCTTTACCGGGCAGGGCATTGGAGTCATGCACATAGGTCTGGAGACCAAGGCGCTTACCTGCCAGCACTGGTGGTAAAGAGGTGAAACCACCCATACCGATCACCACATCTGTCTGACTGCGCTTCAAGAGAATCCTGCACTGCTGAGATGTCTTCCAGACATTCCAGAGGAAAGGCAGCATCTTAAGAGACAGTGTACTGGGTTTCGCCACAGCGGGCACGGTATCAAAATCGAAGTCTTTGTATTTCTCAGAAGCTTGAGCGTCTACTTTCTTCTCAGAGATCAATAGTCTCGCGGAGTGACCTCGTGCTTTGAGCTCTTGAGCGACAGCGATCCCCGGAAAGAGGTGCCCTCCGGTCCCTCCACAAGCTATCACGACATGTTTGCTCTTATTTTCCATCTTAATCTATTTTCTGTCTTCTCTCTTTCTCGCTGATTGCTTCCTATTTCGCGTATCGCGCCCTGCTGTATGCTCTACCCTCCTGAAGGATCCATTCTAGCTTCGCCATCACTCACCTCATTCAGACCACTGATTCTTAGCCTCTTAGAAAAGCTCACTAAGTATGTGAGAAATCAAGAATGTCAGCAAATATAAAATACATGAAACCACACAATTTCCACCAGTTTCTCACAGCTTACTCTCCCCTGCTGTTTCACCTAGATTGTCGTAGGCACCCTTAAGGCTCTGCTTCGCGATTTCTCAGAGCCTGGGGCCCGCGACTTAGTTTCTTGAGCGCGTATTTCCTCGGGGTGAATGCTTTTAGAATTTGTTGATAAATCGCCTCCGCGATCTCTTCTTTTCCGCAAGTGAATATATCCACTGCCGCATAATCAAGCTCCGGCCAAGTATGCACGGCCAAATGACTCTCCGCAATAATCACCACGCCACTCAGCCCCTGAGGACTATATTGATGAAGCAGCGTCTGAATCACCTGAGCTCCTCCGCGCCGTGCACAGCCTTCTAGAGTGCGTTCTAGCAAATGCGCATCCACGAGGAATTCTCTGGGCACTTCTGAGAGCTCAATGAGATAATGAACCCCGGGAGCATGCTGACTCTCTGTCTCCATATTTATCGAATTAGAGACTCCACACAGCTTGCCAAATTGGTATTTCCCATCCTGGAAGAGGTGGCGGTAATCGGGAGTCATGCCGACCGTGGGCGGGATACCACGCCTGTAAGTTCGCGTGTATTTCCTGATCCTCAGGATGTAGCATACGCAAACACTCAAAACCTTGCTCCACAATATCATCCAGTACAGCTTGAGCCGTGACAACACCATTCTCCCCCTCAAATGCTAACTCATCAGGCTGAATCGCTGAGTCACAAATCTCCACCACTTGATCCCAGAACACACCATGTGCCAGCTCTGTCTGCCAGCCTGCTGTCTGCTGATCAAATCTCTCCTCACTAACAAAATGGAAGAAAACTAACTCGGGAGCTGATCCGCCTAAGTGCCCAATCACTGCAACGCGCAGATCCTCCCATCTCTCCTCCGCGAGAAGACTCTGCCACTCCGCTTTAGAGCCGCACTCAGAGTAATACGCCCAAGCGAATTCCCCAGCCTCAAGATCCACGTAGCCGAAGAGATCCAAGTAAGTGAGTAGTGCTTGATAGCGTGCCTCAAATTGCTGAGCCTTCACCACCCCTGACTCACTCACCGTGTAGTGATGTTGTGCTGAGAGCTCCACATAACCTTTACTCTGAAGCAGTAGCAAACTGGGCTCTAGACATTGATCATTATTCTCTAGCAGAACATCGTAGTCCCGCTGATTCTTCCACATAGAAAACAATAGGAAAGACGCTGCGGCCTCCCGGCGACTCTGCTCAGACACTTCATATTTCATTGCACGTACCATGACCCAAAAACAGGCTCTGTTCTACCAAAATGCTCCCACCAAAACGAGGGAAACCCCGATGACGACTCCAGCCTCTATGAGACCTGCTCCCCAGTTTCTGTCCTCAGAGATTTCCTTATCGACTTGAGCGTATGGCAAGATCATCCAATCCACTAATTTTCTCGTCAAAATCAAGACAACCGCAGACACCACGCCCCATAGCAACAAGCCAACTAAGCTATCATCTGATCTAACATAAAACGCCAATAGTATCCCAAAGCCCACTAAATTCCCTGCAAAGGCAACTCCCACCGCTGGATTATCCGCTTCGAGCTCCGCGTGCATATCGAACTTTGTCCCCCATTGATAGAGATAGCTAAAGAGAATCAGCAAAGCCTGCCCGATAAGAAAGAAGACACCTGAGAGGAAAAACTCTTCATAAAACACGCCGACTTCATCCCCGCTGAGTGAGGCGCGAATAATGAGTGCCGTCGCTATGTAAGACCCTGCTTGAGCGGCACCTAGCCCCACATTGCGATCTTTTACTAATTCTTTTTGGTTAGAAAACTTAGGCAGAATCAAGCGATCATTCACAACACGCGAAATGAGTAGCATCACCATACCCACGCCACACCAGACAAAGGTATTGAATAAATCATTGGCCCAGCCCAGCCAGCCGGTCTCATAAATATTTAAGCCAGAAGGTGACACTAATATACCGTGAAAGACCAAACACAGAGCCACCAAGTAACCTGTGAAGGATACAGCCACCGCTTTATTATCCACCTCTGTAAGCTGCCGATCTAGTGCATAGTCAGTAAAGCGCTGATTACACAGCTTCGCGATAAAGAGCATCAGCATCGCCACGAGCAGATACAAAAGGGCGCGCCAGTCAAGCAGATCCATCAAGCTTCTGAGAGAAACAAAATCTTCCATCACTTACCACCTCCAAATGCACTACCTGAACGGGATGATCCCCAGCCTCCAAATCGAGAAGACGAACTTCTCGAACCCTGTGAGCCCTGTGTACCAAACCCACGCGAGCTTCCCACTTTATTTGATTTTGCACCACCAAAGCCACCTCTTGAGAGTGTCTTTGAGGGGTTTCTACTCTGAAAGGCGCGCTGTGTACGCGTCGGATTCTTCAGAGGTGCTTTAATTTTTGTCGCCGTTTTATTCAAATTGGGAGACTTCATTGGCTGTTTCGCACGACTAACAGAAGTCTTTTTTACGGCCGTGCGGTAAGGTTTTCCTTTATGAGCGGCATTGTACTGCTGATAGGATCTCGGCTTCGCACGCTGATACTCCCCAGGATAATTATTCCAGCCCCAGCGAGATGAGTAGGGTGAATGAGAATTCCACAAATAACTCCAGAGGATAATATTACTCAGACTAGATGTGTAGTGGTAGTGGTGATTATTTCCATAGAGACTCTGATTTCCCTGTGTATTCACACTGGCCTGCCCATTCTCTTCTTCAAACTGGATCGTACAGAGCTCTTGCTCATCGCCTTCTGCGACCTCTGTGGTTAGTGAGAATCCGCGCGCGGCCTTATCATGCACCTCCGTCACCTTAATAAAATCAACCACATCGTCTTCATTAAGATCTAAGTTGTTCACTGAATTACCTGGGCTATTGAGTTTCTTTTCAAAATCCTCGGCACTTTTTGAGCGCGTCGCTAGATCTGTCACAGCCTGCAAGTCGAGACCATCTGCTGCTGTTTGGACAATGGTCGTCACATACTCTGTGCGAGAGCGCTCACAGCTTGTCAGCAGCCAGCTGTACAAGCAAATGCCCATCAGAGTGTAGACCCATATTCTCTGTTTCGCTTCTTTGATTTTATATCTCATTCTTATTCTCTCCACCCCGAAAGGTAATGATTCAGTACAGCAGGATGAGCTATAGTTGTAATATCTGTGTAGGTGCTGTCCAGCCCAGCTTTTCCAAATACCAAGTTAGCCTTGAGCCTCTCTAAGCTCAAATACCGTGTGTCTGAAATCAAGGAGTCGAGCTCTAAGATCTCTTGTTCTATAGGCTTCACCCCCACTCGCTCCTCATGACGAGCGATCCACCAGCCCCATTCACCAAAAGATGGCACATGATCATGATAGGGAAGTGTTGAAAAACCAGCTGCATCCAGAGTTCTCCCGATACACAAGAACGCTTCTTTCGCTCTATCTGGGGAAGTGGCCTGCTGCACCATACACCCCTCTGTGGATAGTTTACTTTTTAGTGCTCCATAAAAATGCTGGCTATAGAGCTTCGCCAGCTCAGGGGCGGATGGATCTGGAAAATCCAGAATAATGACATCAAATAAGCCGCTCGGCTCACGCGCAAACGCTGCAGCATCAATATTACGCACCGAGACCTCAGGCCCCTGCTCAAAGACTTGGCGGCGCTGAATCCTGCGTTGATGCGGCTCTATGAGTCTCTGCGTGCCATTGGTTC
Organism: uncultured Verrucomicrobiales bacterium; assembly: GCA_937928735.1. Classification (GTDB taxonomy): domain Bacteria; phylum Verrucomicrobiota; class Verrucomicrobiia; order Verrucomicrobiales; family Akkermansiaceae; genus Rubritalea. The sequence continues at coordinate 22,410 of CALFVF010000031.1, forward strand.
GTATCGCTGCCGACTTCTTCACATTCACATTCGCGTGACTTAGACTGCCCCCATTTAACTCGACAAATAAGGGATGCTCGGAGGCCAGCTTCGTCATCGCTGGATCGAGATCAACTAGAATCACCTCTTCCACCTCTGGGTACTTCAGCACCTCACGCAGAGCAAGTCCATCTCCACCACCAAGAATCAGAACACGCTGAGCACTGGGTACGAGACTCATCGCTGGATGCACCAAATTTTCATGGTAAAGCGCCTCATCATAAGAGGAGAACTGGATATGACCATTAATATAGCAGCGCACATGACCACTCAGACTCTCTGTCACCACAATATGCTGATAAGGAGTCGTCTCCGCAAGGATCACGCGATCGCTAAAAAGCCTCTGCTCCGCCTTCGCTGACCACCCCTGCGTCTGTGAGACACCCGCAGCAAGCACGACACCTGCGATCACTATCCCCACATACATCCCCTTCGTGGTGTCTTGCTGACGCCGAAAGCACAGCAAACACAATAGCACTGCCAACAAACTCACAAAGCCTAACACATAGGCAATCTGGTGAATGGTAAAAAACTTCGGCAAGACAAAGATCCACATGATAGCTCCCGCTAATGCACCAATATAGTCCATCTTTAAAACTCTCGCCAAATTACTGCGAATATCAGCGCTATAGTTTTCATTTAATCGAGAAATCAGCGGAATCTCAAAGCCGATAAGCACCCCAATCAGACTCACCACGCCGTAATACACCAAGCCGAAAAAATAAGGCTCATAAGCAAAACTAAAGAGCATGCATAGCGGGCCAAAACCTCCCAAAAGAGCAAGCGCAATCTGGGAGAGCACCAAGACGCGAAGCACCTGCTGAGGTCTTACGAGGCGCTGAATTTCCGCCCCCATCCCCATACAGAACAGCATGACTCCGATCACAATCGCCCACTGCTGGACAGAATTACCCAGTAAGTCAGAAGCAAATTTCGAAAACGTGTACTCATAGGCCAGGCCACAACCACCCATGATAAAAATCACAATACCAAGTAATAGCCCGCGCTGACTCTCTCTCTGATCTTTCTCCTTCTTCATGACATCACACTTTCACCCTATGTATCTCCTCAGTATCCTAAGACAGTCATTTCACGAGTCTTCTCTCAGAGGCTTCACTGCGGGATTTTGAGGTGTCACCACTATGCCTAGCTCCCTCGCCTTCTCGATCGCAATTGGCTTTGCTTGGCACTGCTTTTGCCACCCCTCAAAATTCCAATAATTCGGAAAGCCCCTGCACTGAAGAGGCTTTACGGGGTGAATCCGACACCCCCCTTTTTCTAACATGATGCACTCGTGGTTTTCTTTTTCAATGAGGGATAAGCCATTTCTCCCTGTTCGCAGTCTCGTATAGTCCTCAATAAACTCCTGCTCTTCTAGACCGAGGTGCTCTGCAATCACATTGATCTCCTGATCTGTAATTTTCACATCCCCTGGCCAGCGACAACAAGCCGTGCAGCGATCACATTCGTACCAAGTCTCAGGATCCAATAGCATGCAAAAAACTATCGCCATGCTCGCTCGATCACCAGTGAAAATTCAAAGCCTTAGAGAGCACCTGAGTTATCCATCATCAAGATCATGATAAAACCCTCTTTCTCATACCCATCGAGACCTAATGGATAGATCTTTACGACAGCGCAAACCTAGACGCAGCCAAATCACAGTGTAAATCAGGAGTCTCGCGAAAAACAGAGGGGCAGAGAGCATCACTTACTCATTTCAACCAAAAACAAAAAGCTCCAGCGCCTTGAAACGAATTTCTTAGCACTGGAGCCATCTTATCCCCCAATAAGAACTGTTAAATTTGTTGCTTGCAGAGCGCTTCATCTAATCTCTTAGAGAGCCTCTCGACTTGCTTGCGCTGAGATTAACACTTTTTCGTTTTTGGGCAAGAACATTCTACTATTATTTGTAAAAAAAATCTTATCCAAGTAAATCGAGCAAAGAAACTTGACTGCTGACCAAGCGACCCTACTCGATTACGCCTATATCTGCGGCTGGCTAATACCAGTTAGTTTTTTGAGTTGGTATCACTAACTCAATGCCCTCTCTTCCAATAGAAGAGTGAGTGCCACTAGGTTGGCTTTTAAAGTGGCATAACCTAAAAAACGACTAGCCCAAATCACCCATGAACCTGCTTCCCCTCACAGCCGCGACTCCACCATCACATCGATAAAAGACAAAAAAAATCTGCCTAGCGACTCCTCATCACTAGGCAGAATAATCAGATTGAATTGACTGTATCAGAATCCAATCAAAGCTTCATTAAGCCCTAAAATGCGTAATCCAAGTAGAAGTTAAACTGGCCACCTTCATCTGCCTCATCATCAGGGCTGGATCCTGGCACCGCATAATCCAAAGCCACAGGGCCAAAGGGTAAGTTTAAGCGGAGACCTATACCGTAGTTCGTGTAAATGTCACTCGGGTCAAAATCCCATGAATCTTCATTCACAAAGCCCGCATCCACAAAGATTGCTCCACGGACATTGGAAATAAGAGGGAATGTCACCTCAGCTGTACTAAAGACAGAGGTATTGCCACCAATCACCTCATTGGAGGCAGGGTCACGCTCTCCGCCAATATCGCGGAACTCAAAACCCCGTAAGTTACGCGCTCCACCAAGAAACTGGCGCTCAAAGACAGGAACATCCCCACTTCCATCAACGACATTCGCAGCCCCTCTTAATGTCACAATCGAGTCCCACCATAAATTCCAGTGCTTTGACCCCGAAAGAGCCACAGTGAACGTATCTACATCTCCACCGAGGCCGGCGTAGGTTAATCCCACTTCATAGCGATGACCACTACGTGGCGTGATATTCGCATCTCGACTATCATGACTGTAGATTAAGGAAACCGCACTGCGCACAAAGTCACCTTCATCATCACTAAACAGACCACCTTCAGCATCGCTCTCTAGATCAATTTCAATATTCTCTAGACGATACTCAGCTCGTATCGAACTAAAGCGCCCCACTGGTTTTCTTAAAAAGATCGCCCCACCGGCATTCTCTTGATCGTAAGCTTCTGAGATAAACTGTGACTGGCGGAAAAAGAGCTCACCTCCAAGTGACAGACGACGACCAAGGAACCACGGCTCTACCAGAGACACTAAGAAATCCTGTCTCTCTGCACCAGCTCTGAGACTCAGGGTAAATCTCTGCCCAGCTCCTGTGAATGTTTTCCAGTTCTTAATATCAAAGTTCGTCTGCTCTAGAGTCGCAAATCCGACAATACTATCAATACTACTAAATCCTAAACCGAAGTTCACAGAGCCTGTCTGCTTTTCCTTCACGAGCACATTGATATCTCTATAGCCAGTTTGATTACTCGCCTCTGTATCCACCTGGATATTGCTAAAGTAATTCATATTTCGCAGACGACTGCGCGTCGTATCTAGATCCACAGAGTTCAGCTGATCACCTGGCTTGAGCGGCAACTCTCGGCGAATGACTCGATCTTGAGACTTATCATTGCCCTCGATTGTCACACGGCCCACTTTATAAGGGCTACCTTCTGTGATACGATAGGTCACATTCACAGAATTCGCAGAGGCATTGCGAACATCTGGATTCACTCTCACATCTGCATAGCCCTTCGAGCCATAGTACCTGCGAATCACATTCACATCTTCTCTGAGCTCTTCCGCAGAGTAACTATCGCCACTGACCAAGCTCAGTGCTGGTGCGAGCTCTTCTGGTTGAAATACCTTCATCGGCCCAAAGGCGACACGATTCACTGTGTAGCGATTACCCTCGCGAATCGGAATCACTATATCAACTCGTCCGTTTTTCACCGGCACTTTCTGCACTTCCCCAATATCGACACGGATGTAGCCCTTGTTTTGGTAAAATTCTTTAATGCGCTCCAGGTCTTGATCCAGCTCTATTCGGTCGATCTTTCCTGATTTTGTGAGAAACGAGAAAATACCTTTTTCCTTCGTCTCCATCTCTTTGCGCAGCGTTGGCGCATCGAAGTTTTGATTCCCTTGGAAACGAATTTTGCGAACAATGTTACGCTGCCCCTCGTCAACCTGGAATACGAGATCAGCATAGCCCGCGCGTGATGTTGGCTGGATACTGTGAGTCACCACCATGTCAGAGTAGCCGAAGTCTTGGTACTGCTTCTCAACATTACGGCGCCCCTCAAGAATCAAAGCATCACTGAGTGTCTTACCAGCAGTCAGTTTTGTTTCATTAGCTAATTTTTTATCACTAAACACCGTATTTCCTGTAAAAGCCACGCCTGATAAAATCGGCCGGGCCGTCACCTCAGCGATGAGCAATAAACCATTGCCCCTAGGTTCTGCTAAGTAGCGGACATCATCAATCAGCCCACTCTCAAAAAGAGCACGAATATCATCGTCAATTTTCTCCGCACTATAGCGCTGGCCAGATTTCACCGACATAAAGCCCTTGATCACAGCGGGATCGACTGTGCGAGGCCCAATATAGCGAATATCCACATCACGGATAATCGCCTCAGAAAGATCCTGCGCTCGCACTTGCCCCACGGGCCCCACCGCTAGAAGACAGCAGCACAGAGACAAAAATGCTGAACTCAATGAGTTCGCGCTCAATGAATGCTGAATATTGCGAAAAAATGATAATTTGTTCATTCGATCAAAATTTAAATCCGACCTAGATAGTAAGAATATATCTGAAGTCGGTGAATCTCAGCGTGTACACCACTATTCGTCAAGGTCAATCCAAGGCAGTTTAGCGATAAAAGTCAGCCCTCTTTTGGGTAAAATACAGACAGTGTACCACGCTCTTAGGAAGTCTCCCTATAGCCAGCTAAGACACCTCCAAATACTCGTAAAAAAAAGCCCCTAGATATTATTTTTGAAAAAATTTCAGTTTTGTCTTGCCAAAACCCCCTCTCAGCGACTTTACTCCCGCCGCGCTGCAAAGCGACTAACCGAAACAAAAGACTGCGTCCCGTTCGTCTAATGGTTAGGACTCCGCCCTTTCACGGCGGCAATAGGGGTTCGAATCCCCTACGGGATGCCACTTTGTACTTTTAATCACTGTTAAATGCAGAGTTTCAGTACAGATCATAAAAAACGCTCACATTCACTTGTGAGCGTTTTTTTATCCCTCTTTTTCTCTCCTCTCAACCAGAGTGAACCCACTCTCAAAGCATTCACCGCATTTTAAATGTCGACTCTGCTCCAAATAGTCAGAACATAGAGCCACACAGCGCCCTTCACCTCTATGAAACCAATCACCTACCATCACCGCGAGCTCGACGAAACCCAGACAGAACAAGTCTATGGTGAAGGATTCCTCAAATGGGCCTATGGAAATCCACTCGGAGCGATTGCCCTGCATGGTTTTGTGAAGCGCCCCTTCTTTTCTCACTGGTATGGGTGGCGCATGAATCAGCCATCCACCCAGCAAAAAATCAACCCATTCATTCAAACATACGGCCTGGATAGCAGCGAATTCGCCCAGTCCCCAGAAAGCTACGAGCACTTCAATGCTTTCTTTTACCGTAAGCTCAAACCAAGTGCGCGCCCGATTCACTCCTCTGACATTGTTTTCCCAGCGGATGGGCGTCACCTAGGCTTCCAAAATGCCTCTGACATCTCAGGAGTCTTTCTTAAAGGGCAAAAGTGGGATCTCGCTACCCTACTCGGAGATAAAGACCTCGCTGAGCGCTACCAAGCAGGCGCGCTCGTTCTCTCTCGCCTCTGCCCTGTCGACTATCATCGCTTTCATTTCCCCTGTAGTGGTATCGCTGAGCAAACTGAGGTTCTTAACGGCCCTCTCTACTCCGTCAGCCCTATTGCCCTGCGCCAGCAGCTCAGCTATCTCTGGCAGAATAAACGCACACTAACGAAGCTCAAAACCCCAGATCTAGGAACAGTCCTCCTACTCGAAATCGGCGCCACCTGCGTGGGTTCCATCCAGCAGACCTATCAGGCTGGACAGACGATCAACAAAGGTGACGAAAAAGGCTACTTCGCCTTTGGAGGATCATCCACCATCACTATTTTTGAGCCAGACACAGTGCGCCTCGCTGAGGACTTAGTCCACCACTCGAGCTCTCAAACCGAACTTTACGCCAAAATGGGCGACAGCATGGCTAAGGCTAAGGCCTGAGTCACTATGACCTAAGGCACCGACAACTCGCTGGGTCACGAACCCTCGAGTCATTTTCTCATCCCCCGATGAGCCAGCAACTAGCTCTCACCCTTCGCTCTCGGCTCTGCTGACACAGTGTCACAGGCAGAGGAACTTGTCACAAAAGGCCCGCCCTCCATGGGCGCTACACCTGTGAAGGCGACATCTGGCATATCGGTAGGCTTACCTGCGAGTGGGAACTCCTTACGCAATGGGTGGAATGGATAACCCTCCCACATCAAAATACGCTTTAAGTTCGGATGATCGCTAAAGCGAATCCCCATCATATCGTAAATTTCGCGCTCGTGCCAGTCTGCTGTCTTCCAGAGATCAGACACAGTCTGCACCTCTTCTTCCTCGGCTACTGGCGCTTTCACACGTAGATGCACTGAGTCATCAATCGTCGCTAACTCATAGACCACCTCAAATCGCGGGTGCTGCTCGTGATCCACGCTACAGATATCCACTAAAAACTGGAAATCAAGCTCATCGCGACAAAACGCTAGTACCTCATGAATGGCTTCTCGCGCCACAATGATGGTCTGCTCTCCGCGGAACTCTATTGTATCGAGCACCTTATTGGTGAATTTAGTCTGAATCTTAGAAATTTGTTCACTCATTGTCTTATTCTTTTCAATAAGTTCAAAGCCTATGCCTCAACAGGCTCTGCCTTCAGCTCTTTAATCGACTCTTCTTGTTCGATCTTCTCCTGTAGCTTCAGTAGCCCTTCAATCAAGGCTTCTGGGCGTGGAGGGCAGCCAGAAATGTAGACATCCACAGGAATCAAGCGATCTATCCCCTGTAAAGTCGCATAGCTGCGGAACATTCCACCACTCGAGGCACAAGCACCCATAGCGATGCACCATTTTGGCTCAGGCATCTGATCCCAGATTCTTTTCACCGCAAGCGCCATCTTGTAAGTCACAGTACCCGCGACAATCATCACGTCACTCTGACGTGGAGAAAAACGCATCACCTCGGCACCAAACCTGGAGATATCAAATCGAGAAGAGGCTGTCGCCATGAGTTCAATGGCACAGCATGCGAGCCCCATAGGCATCGGCCAGAGCGAATTTTTACGCATCCAGTTCACAGCAGCATCTAGCTGGGTGACGATGACATTGCCTTCGACCTTCGAGTCGTAGGCGAAGTTTTGCAAGATTTGCTCAGGTGTTTCTGTTTCCATAGTGGTGAATCAAGGACTTGGTGCCACCATGCGGCAGCTTCCCCCTGAGCTCAAGTGAAATAGTGGGCTTTTCTCCCTGTTTTCACCACCTCATGGCATTTCTTTCCAACCAAGTCACCAGCGAATCTACACCACTTATAGTAGTAAATGAGAATCCAATACGCACAACCAAAGTCATGCCAAATCATACCGAATCAACCCGAGGAAAGGCAGGCTATAAGTTGGCTACAGATCGACTATCATATCCTGCTTCCTATCGGTTAGGGAAAGAACATACATCTCATGATCCAACCACTGCCCACAGACCTTCTCCGCTCTTCGCAAAGTCCCTTCATGGGTAAAGCCTAAGCGTTCTGGAATCGCTCTGCTCTTTTTATTATCTGTGGCACAGCGAATCTCCACGTTTTGCAAGTCAAGCTCACAACGAGCGATAACAATCAGATCCGAAACAACTTGAGTCATAATACCTCGACCATTGTATGCGTCTGCCAACCAATAACCGATGTGCCCAGTCTCATTGGCAGTGTCGATCTGGTTAAACCCCGCCACTCCTGCAACCAAATTATCTACAAATATGGTGACATGAAGCGCCTCACCCCTTGCAAACCGATGCAGTTGTTCCCTAATAAAACTCCTAACATCATCAGCACTTGTTGTCCCATCGAGCCATGGCAACCATTGACTTAAGAACTCTCGATTCGCGTCTATTAGCTTAAAAACCTCATCGGCATACTGGGGTAGAGATAACCGCATTTCGACTTGCGGCGCGATTTGACGTGAGAACATTGGTTAATGAGTGACCTAATGAAGCACATCCACACTAATGGTGAGCGACTTTCTTTAGCTTCTTGGTCGCTTTTTTGAGCAAATGGGAGGCTTCTTTCTCATCACCTAGTGCCTTGAGAACCTCTATGTAGTTCTCCACAACAGCGGCGTATTCATGGGAGGCTGTTTGAATGTAGCGCTCGTACACGGCTATGGCTTCATCAAAATGGTCTCTTGAGCCCGCTAGATCACCGGTTTGGGCCATCGATAGGGCAAGGTTCGCACGGGACTGCGCTGTATCTGGGTGATTGTTTCCGTGGATTTTCACTCTGTGCTCTAGCGCCATGGTGTGCATCTCTAGCGCTTGGCTGTCGTAGCCAGACTTGAGGTAAAGAGCCCCTATGTTATTACAAATCGTGGCGGTTTTTTCATCATCATCCCCCAGTTCTTTATGGCAGATTTCTAAACCTCGCAGAAAGAGCTTCTCCGAGTTTTTAAAGTCACCCAGACTCCGATAAATAAATCCTAAGTTATTACAAACATCCGCAATTTCTAACAAAGCCGGCGGATCCAGTCTTTCGTAGAGCTCAATTGCGCGCTCATAGAAGCGAATCGCTTCTTCATCATTTTCCACTGTGTCATAGAGCACGCCAACACTTGCACTTAGGCCTGCAAGTTGTGCGGTACTTCCCTCTCTTCCATTCAGCAGCTCTAGTGACTCTAGATAGACGATGCGCGCATCTTCAAGATAACCGAGTTCTCTGAGTAAATCACCTTTTACTTCCAGAGAAGAGGCCAATGCTATGATGCTCTCCTCATCTTCTTCGAGAGAAATGCGTGCTTTTTCAATGGCTGCCTCAGAAGCTCTCAATGCCTCATCCCATTTTTTTTCTTCTGTCAGCTGCCGCACTCGATCTTGCAGCATGTCCATTAAATTTGCAGTTCCTGATTCCATGATGAGTTTTTAAAAGATTAAATCTACTTACAATATAACCCCACAGGAAACTCCTTTGCCAGAACAATCGTTTAGCGAGTTGATCTTTTTCTTCACACTCTGAGACCTACGAACCCACTCTAACAGAAATACAGCTCGTAGCCAGACTCACTCTTACCCTAAGAATTCGTATTTTTCGCATCTTAAGAGCTGTCATCTTCTCTCATTGATGTTATGCCGTAGCTTGTGATAAGTACGCTAACACTGATAGCAAAGCTGAACTGTAATAGACAAGCCTTCTCACTAAAACGCTCGATTCCCACGACCAGCCATGAACCATCACCACAGATTCTCCCAAAGGACACGATATAGCCTGTGTGGCTTTCTCCTAGCCTCCCTGCTCCTATGCTCATGGACATCTGCTCGCACATGGACTTCGAGGAGTGGTACTAGTATTCAGGCGAAATACATTTCTCACAGTGAAGATACTGTGGTGATTCGCCGCCTTAGTGATTTCAAGGAATTCACAATACCTCTCTCCACACTCTCTGATGCCGACCAGCAATGGATCAAACAGACTCATTTAAAAACTAGCTCAACATCTAAGTCGGGATCTCTAAAATCTAACAATACCGATCATTCTCACTCTCTTCCAGCTAACATTACCTCCCTGATTGAGAAAAACCAAGGGCGTCTCATCTTAGAAGATGATTTTAACCGTGATGATCCGCCTGAGATCGAGCAGTTAGGCCCTCTTTGGTTGACCAATAGCCCCTGGGAGGCACCTGGTAAAAAACAATGCGATTTGAGAGAGGGCAGCGTGCACATGAAGGCTGCGGATACATCAGACGCCGCCGTTATGATCCAGCACACCTTTGAGCAGCCAATCCAAGATGGTGTCTTGTGGATGCGCGTGAAGCTCCTCAGTCCAGAGCACACCTATATCGCCTATAGTGATCCGAATTATGATATTTCCGAGTTTGGTCGTATTTGCGGGATCACTCTCGCTCCTGAATTACTTATTCTCGAAGATCATAAGTTTGGTTACTTCAGTCCAGAGGCTACAGCCATGAAGCGCTCTAGAAACCAACTCGAAAAACTAAATGAACATACGGCCCAGTTTATGCAAAGTGTGCCTGCCAATCTTTCTGAGGGTGTGACCACTGAGGTGATATTTATCCTGAATCAGCGCAAAATGACAGTCTATCTTGGTGGAGAGGAAATAAGCTCTTATAGCTCTAAAGGTGTTGCCCACCCCACCAAACAGACTCTATCGATCATTTCGACTGAAATGGAAATCGATCACTTAAAATTCTGGGATCTTTCAGAACAGTAGACTCTATGAGCGTGGCTTACTCTGACAGAACGGTCGGAATCAGTGCGCCTTTGCTCATGACTTGAGTGCAATCAGGAAAGAAGGAGACAAAGACGCAGCACCCACATCATTCTAATTGAAAACTCGTCAGCTCGACCCTATATCCAACCCCCTCTCTTTTTCTGAGATCACTTTATAATAGTGCACAAAAAAGCTCACTAGATTGCTAGTGAGCCTGTAAAGATATCGATGTGGTAGTTTCGTAAATTACGCTTCGAGCGTTAAATCTCGAACATTACGCTTCGAGAGCGACATTCACTCGGCGACCACTCTTATCGAAGTAGACGTTACCTTCTACGAGAGAGAAGATTGTGTGGTCTTTACCAATGCCAACATTCTTACCTGGGTGCCACTTAGTGCCACGCTGACGAATGATGATGTTCCCAGGAATGACGACTTCTCCGCCGAATTTCTTCACACCGAGGCGCTTGCTGCGGGAATCGCGACCGTTCTTGACGGATCCTTGTCCTTTCTTATGAGCCATTGTTCTGTCTTGGTTAAATGATGCGTAATTATCCGACGCTTGTGATTTCTAGCTTCGTCATGTGACGGCGAGAACCCTTTGTCTTATGGTAGCCTTGACGGCGCTTGAATTTAAAAGCAATGACTTTCTTGCCGCGAAACTGCTCAACAACCTTAGCGGTAACTGTGGCACCTTCGACAACTGGAGCACCCACCTTTGTTGTGCTACCGTCATTGACAAGTAATACCTCTTGAAAAGACGCTTCTGCGCCTGCTTCGAGGTCGAGCTTTTCGACGTCGATGACGTCGCCTTGTTGAACGCGGTACTGCTTACCGCCTGTTTTGAAAACTGCGTATGCCATGGTAGTGACAGGTAGAGTGTGAAAATATAAGTTCGCTGGACTAGATTCCAACGGACGGGACGCGGAATTCATCACACTATTTTATAATTAACAAGAATTTTTTTGATCTTCTCTGTAAAATTTACAATTTAGAGATCCATGCAGGATGATTTTCCACAGTCTATAGACTCTGCCGAGGCCATGAGTGCGCTCGGTGAGCGTATTGCGACCCAGCTAAAGCCAGGGGATGTTCTCGCACTGATTGGTGACTTAGGGGCCGGTAAGACTCAGCTCACAAAGGGCATTCTCCAAGGGCTAGACTACACGGAACCTGTCACTAGTCCGACATTTACCATTGTCCAAGAATACAGAGGAGGCACACTCGATGTCGTCCACTTTGACCTCTATCGCCTGAGTTCTGCGCAGAATCTGCTTGAAATCGGCTGGGAAGACTATCTGGATCAACCACAAGTTTTAGTTGTCGAATGGGCGGATCGTCTCCCAGAGTGCATGCCTGCGGGCACTCACTGTCTTTCTATCGAACACACTCCTGAGGGTCGACTCGTTCACTACGCACCCCTAGACTGAATTTTCACTAGCCACACTCAAATCTATGCAAAAACGTCAATATTTCGTCTACATTCTCCTCAGCAAGATGAATCGCCGCTTCATCGGCCTCGCGACAGATGTCGATAAGGAATTAGAGACTCACAATGCGGGGCGCGTGGGCCCGACCAAACCATTTCGCCCATGGCAGCTCGAATGGTCGAGTCTACCCATGAGTCAGAACGAGGCGATCAGACTGGAGCGCCAAATGCGCCCACATAGGATGAATTTTGCGATGCTTCAGCAACTTATGGAGAAGAACTAAGCCTGTGAGCGATCACCTTCTTTCCTAAACACTCTCACCCAGCCTCCCTCGCTCCCTGTTTTCACAATGCTCACCACTCCACACTAGCTCATGGTGAATCTATCCACCCACTTGCGAGCTACCCTCCTCCTCGCCCTCTGCACACTCTCCTTGAGCTGCTCGCATGCACTCCACACCCCTCAGCCGAGTCCTAAGCTCACTAGCTCCTCCCCCACATACTCAACGCCCAAGATTGCGGAACTTAAAACCCATCTCACAGAGATCACTCAAGCTCCATGGAGCCCAGGGAATCAGGTCACCGCCCTTCATAATGGCGAGCAGTTTTATCCCGCTATGCTGGCGTCTATCCAGTCTGCGAAACACTCCATTACCTTTGAGACTTTCGCCTTTGTTAATGGCCCTACCAGCTACGCCTTCGCTAAGGCGCTCGCCCAAAAAGCCAATGCAGGGATCCCCGTGCGGATCATCCTCGATGATATCGGTTCAAAACAGGCCAGAGACTCGCTAAAGGTACTGGAGAACTCCGCCGCCCGTGTGGTGCGCTACCGCCCCCTGAGCCAAACACCTCTCTGGAAGTTCAATGCTCGAGATCACCGTAAAATCCTCATTATTGACGGTCACACCCTCTACACAGGCGGGGCTGGCTTTGCGGAATCATGGCAGGGTAATAGCCGAGGCCCTGGTGAGTGGCGAGATTCACAATTTCGCCTCCAAGGACCTGGTGTCGCTGCTTGGCAACATGCCTTCTCAGCACACTGGAAAGAGCTCACCAAAGAACACCTAACAGGCCCGCGCTATTTCCCAAAACTCTCCCGCAGAGGTACAGACACTGTCCAGATCGCACTCGACTCATCCACTCATAAGCCCTCCCCCACAGGGCGCTCAGCTCTCTACGCCATCCGCGCGGCAACATCACGCATTGACCTCCAGCAGTCCTACTTCATCCCGACGAATGAAATCATCACCGCTCTCAATAACGCTGCTGCTCGCGGAGTGCGCATTCGCATTCTCACCCCTTCATCTAACATTGATTTTCCACTCTGCCGCACAGCTTCCCAGATTCTGAGCAAACGCCTTATTCGCGACAATATCGAACTCTATGAGTACCAGCCCAGTATGATGCACGCAAAGATTATGTTAGTGGACAATCATCTCGCTATCTTGGGGTCTGGTAATTTTGATTCCCGCTCTTTTTTTATCAATTTAGAGGCAAATCTCCACGTCATCAGTCCAAGCTTAGTCCAAGCATTGCGAGAAACCTTCCAACAAGATCTAGCCAATGCACGTTCTATCAACAGGGAGGAAACAGGCTGGATCTGGCATCAGTTGCCGCGCCAATCCCTCGCCTGGATACTGCGCCACCAGCTCTAATATTCGTAAAAGAAGTAATCTGGAAAAAACCTCATGAACTCTACCAGATCGTTTTTTGAGAAAGTGTAGGACACAGTTTTTCTTCTCGGTGCTGGACTTCTATTTTATTCTGCTTTTAATGTGCATTGTTTAGTGATGAAGCCCTCATAACTATGATTTCACATGAGAAAATTACCAAAAACCATCATCGATCCCGAAACGGGAAAACGGCGCAAACCACGCATTTTGATGGTGACTCCAGAAATCACATACTTACCCAGAGGAATGGGCAATATGGCGCAGAGACTCTGTGCCAAGGCCGGGGGAATGGCTGATGTCTCCGCCTCACTCGTTAAGTCTCTGTATGATAAGGGTGCTGATGTCCACGTCACGCTACCTAACTACCGCAAACTCTTTAATCTCTCCTCTGAGCGAAGACACGACAGCGAGTACTGTGCCTTCACCTCCTCACTACCTAACCAGCGTATCCACCTTGCTCAGGATCGTATTTTTTATCATAAAAATCGAGTCTACGATAATGCCGAGAACCACCTACTTAGCCTCGCATTCCAGAGGGAGGTCATCAATAATGTCATCCCACGGGTTAAGCCTGACTTGATCCACTGCAATGACTGGATGACGGGCCTTATTCCCGCGGTCGCTCGCAGGAATAATATTAAGAGTCTCTTCACGGTGCACAATATCCACACCGAGCGCCTCCCTCTCTCCATGATTGAGGATAGAGGGATCGATGCCGCAGACTTCTGGCACAACTTATATTTTAAAGAACAACCCCATCACTACCACCATGCGCGTGAGAATAACCACGTCAATTTACTCGTAAGTGGTATCTTCGCCTCTGACCATGTGAACTCCGTGAGCCCGACCTTTCTGCACGAAGTAGTCGAGGGGCGCCACGACTTTGTGCCCGATTGTATTCGCAATGAGCTCGCCGCCAAGCTGCACTCAGGCTACGCCTCAGGAATTCTCAATGCCCCTGATCCTAGCTACGACCCAGCTACAGATCACTATCTAGAGCACAACTTTAACGCGGACACTCACCAAGAAGGAAAGCGTAAAAATAAGCTCCAGTTCCAAGAACTCGCAGGGCTCACAATGGATCCAAATGCACCACTACTCTTTTGGCCATCTCGCCTAGACCCTGTTCAGAAAGGTTGCCAACTTCTAGCAGACCTACTCTATCACATCATTGAGAAGTATAAAGACATCGGCCTCCAAGTCGCCATTGTGGCTAATGGTGAATTTCAGAAGCATTTCAAGGACATTGTTGAGCACCATGGGATCCATGACCGCGTGAGTGTTTTGGACTTTTCTGAGAACATGTCTCGCCTCGGTTACGCGGCATCAGACTTCATGCTTATGCCCTCGAAGTTTGAGCCTTGTGGTCTCCCCCAGATGGTCAGCCCCAAGTACGGCTCCCTACCCCTCGTGCATGATACCGGGGGGATTCACGACACAGTACATCACCTCCACCATGATGGAAACCTCGGCCTCGGCTTCCGCTTCCAGCACTACAACACCAATGGCCTAGAATGGGTGATTGACGAAGCTGTTAGATTCTATCAGCGCCCCGCGCAAGAACGAGAGAAAATCTTGCGCCGCATCATGACCGAATCCCTCGAACAATTCAACCACGAGACCTGTGCCGCTGAGTACATCAAACTCTACGAATCCATTCTGAACTGTTGTATCGTCTCCCACTAAGCGTCGAATCGACTCACTAGATTTAAAAAAACACCCACAACACCCCACTCTCACAATGGACTGGAACAAACGATACCTAGAGGGCGACACCCCCTGGGATAAAGGAGCCCCCTCACCTCCCCTTCTCGACCTACTCACTTATCGAAGCACCTTATTTCCGACCAAAAAGGAAGTGCTCGTACCCGGCTGTGGCACCGGCCATGATGTCCAAGCTCTCGCCCAGCATGATATTTCTGTCACAGGACTAGACATCGCGCCTCTAGCACTCCAGCAAGCGCGTAAGCTTCATGATAACCCTAACATCACATGGCTGCTCGGAGACTTATTTGACACTGAGTTCATCACACAGCTGCGTGCGCGGACGCGCTACAGTACAATCTGGGAGCACACCTGCTTCTGTGCCATCTCACCCGAGTACAGAGCTCGATATGTCCAAGCTCTCTGGGATTTATTAGAAAATGACGGGAAAATCGTCGGAGTCTTCTTCCTTGATACAGGAAACCCACCCGGAGAAGGCCCACCATTCTGCACAGACCGCACGGAACTCAGAGACCTATTTCGCGAACTCTTTAGCCTAGAATGGGAAGGGCCACCCCAGCAATGTTACCCAGGAAGAGAAGGGAAAGAGTGGATCATGATCTGGCGCAAGCTCACAACATGCCTGGATAATGACACCACAGAGCACTTGCTCTGCTAAACCCAATGCCTTCTACCAAATAGTTTCAGAAATGAGGTCACCAAAGGTACCCATAAGACCGTATAACATAAGTGCTAGCACTCACCCTTGACAGCACTGTAGCGAATTCTTATGGCCTCAGTATGGAAAAGGCTCAGAATATTCGAATCGGACGAGGTCTTGATGATCTCCCCTTTGGTGCCACCAAAGAGGAAGTTCACGCCATGCTTGGCGAACCCGAAGAAAAAGACGAAATCGATCTCGGCGACGAAATTTCCGAAGCTTGGCATTACTGGAAGTTAGGCCTCTCTCTAAACTTTGATGAGAGCGACAACTACACACTCAGCAGCATGGAAATCGCCTCCCCCGAGGTTCTCCTCTTTGACACACCCCTCATAGGCATGCCCAGAGACATGGTGAAACAATTCATGGCTGATAAAGCCGCAGGTCAAGCACTCGATGAAGTCGCCGGAGGCCTCTCCTACCCAGAAATCAGCCTCGACTTCTGGTTTAATGGCAATGACCTCGCCGAGATCCAATGGGGAAAAATCCCTCAGTAAAAAAAACTCCAAACAGAGTCACTGCGCGCACCCCATCACATACTTTACCCTTCCCTAGCTCTGCGGATTTTCATAAATCATAGGAATGTCAGCGGGCAGCAATCTACATGTCATAACCGGAAGCGATGAAGGCGCTGTCGCAGAAGCAGCCCACAAGCTCTTCACCCAGCTTAAACCCCCGGGGAACGACGACTTCGCCAATGACATTATTGATGGTAATGCAGACAATGCAGAACACGCGCATGGCATCTGCCAGTCCACCATACAGGCTCTACAGACCCTGCCGTTTTTTGGCGGAGCGAAGATCGTCTGGCTCAAGCGCGCCACCTTCATGGGCTCAGATCGCACCTCAGAGGCAGAGCGCGCAAAAACAGGAGTCGAGCACCTCAAAGACGTACTAGAAGCCGGCATCGGTGATGACATCACCTTTATTCTCAGTGCCACAGCCATCGACAAGCGCCGAGCCTTCTACAAGTTTCTAAAAGCCAATGCCAGCATCATCGAGCACAACAAGCTCGACACCAGCCGAGATGGTTGGCAAGAGCAAGTCGCCATACTTGTAGAGCGCAAAGCTGCTGAGAGAGAACTCCAGTTCCAAGCCGACGCCCTCGAGCTCTTTGTCATGATGGCGGGAGAAGAAACCCGCCAGATCAATAACGAGCTCGAAAAACTCGACCTCTACCTAGGAAAAGAACGCAGAGAAATCACCCTCCAGGACATCCGCGATATCGTCCCACTGAGTCGAGCCGCCGTAGTCTTTGAAATCGGGCGCGCCATTCAGCGGCGAGACGGCACACGCGCGCTCGAACTCATTGAGCAGCAGCTCCACCGAGGAGAAGCCGCCGTGGGTATCCTGCGTGCCTCCATCATCCCCACAACAAGAAACCTCTTTATGGCAGCCACCGCTGCACAAGGCCGCAAACTCCCCACACACAACTATAATTCCTATAATACAGCCCTCAACCAGCTCCCCTCAAGCGAGCTCGCTTGGCTACCGCAGAAAAAAGCAGGTGGCGTAAATGCCTACCCACTCTTCTTAGCTGCTAGAGATGCCAAAGCCTTCTCACTCCAGCATCTCAAACAATGCATGGAAGCCTGCCTCGCCGCAGACAAGGCACTCGTCACCTCAGCCCTTGACCACCGCATGGTGCTCCAACGCCTAGTGATTCAACTTATCGGCAAGCACTAACATTTCTGAGCACTCCCCCACCCACCCAGGCACACCATGACTCTTCGACTCACAATGACACTACTTGTCGGCGTTGCCGCTGGTTTACTCGGCGCACTCTGCGGAGTCGGTGGAGGCATTGTCATGGTGCCAGCTTTCACCCTAGTTCTTGGGCTCCCTCATAAAGTCGCCATAGCCACCTCTCTCGCTGTCATCATCATCACAGCAAGTGTCTCGACGATTCAAAATGCTCGCGCAGATCTTGTGGATTGGCGTATAGTCGCACTCACAGCCCTCGGTGCAGGAATCGCTGCATGGTGGGGCACGGAGCTAATGCAGCAACTCCAGTCCACGACCCTAACTCGTATATTTGGTATCACATTGATCCTCTTTGGGGCGAGAATGCTTCTCAAAGCCTAGAGAAACCCTAGCTAGAGACAGAAATCATCAAGTACATTTGATGTAACGGAGAACTCTAATACCAGTTAGTTTTTTGAGTTGGTATTCGCATGCAACGCATAGACGCGCTCTACATCTAACGGTTCTGTGATTTTTTGTTAAGAAGCATCCCATCTCACCCTCGAATCGCACCTGAACCAAGTTTCGCCTCAGTAACTCAGGTCTTCATAGACACTTCAATCACCATTCATCACCCGTCTAATAATACATAATTTTAAAATAATATTATATTTTATATAAATAAATATATTAGTTTTATTCATTACAAGAATGAATCAAATGAGACGTCTTTTGGAAAGATGCAACACTTAATGGAAACAAAAAAGTCACTTTAGACACAACAACTCCAAAGACCTCAAACAAATAGTAGTAAATCACTAATAATCAACTAACAAAATCAAAATTAACCGTAAAAAATCCATTTCCAAAACTAATCTAAATTGATTAAAAACGTCAAAAACTGAATATTAAGCCATATAATCTTCCCCCTCGAAACCCAACACCACTATGTTCATCTACTGCCCTGTTCTAAATTTATCTAAAAATCAACAGGAAATCTCGGCGATTTATGTAGAAATATGTTATCTTTAAAAACAACAATCAGCTGTACTCTCGCACTCAGCGCAATGATATACTTCTTCCTTCCCGAGAAGAACAACCAACAATCCACTACAGAAAACCCCAGTAACAATCTCCGCAAAGCTCAAAGAAGTAGTGCCCCATCCCACTCAACGAATCCCAAAAAACACAGCACACGTTCTCCCCACATCGATGAACTACGCAGACATGCAAAACAACTTGCAGAAAATGACCCAAAAGAAGGAATTCGCATTCTAGAAAAGTTAGAAGGGAATGAGCGCCGCGTATTTGCCTCGGTTTTTTTCAAAGTATGGGCCGAATCCGCCCCCGCAGAATGCTTCGCCTGTGTCAGTGAGTGGTGGGAGGGAGACGACTTAGCCTTCGTCAATGACACAGAAGTCGTCGCCGCCATTTGGGCCAGCCAAAACCCACTAGAAGCATCTAACGAAATCTATCGTTATGTGCAAACTCTTAGCCAAAGTAGTGAATTTCATTCTGCTTACATACTTGTTTCAGCAGTCGGTGAGTGGGCACACGACCAACCAGACCAAGCCTACCAGTGGCTACAGCAACTACCCCATGACTACACACAAGGAGTTGCCCTCACAACTGTCATTGAGCATTGGGCACAAAAAGACCCCATTGCAGCACTAAGAACAAGTACTGATGAGAACACGAATTCAGAAGAGCGCAACCTCATCTACCAAGCCGCTCTCTCCGAATGGTCAAGGACTGATCCGAGTCAATCGGCTCAATGGTTACTTAAAAACATAGAAACCAAAGACCTCATTCACCTCGAACAAACGGCTAGCAACATCAGCCAGAATTTTTTTAATCAAGCCGACATAGGCGAAATCACAGCGTGGATCAGCCAAATCCAAGAACCTAACATCAAGGAAAGCGCGGTAGTCACCATGGCATCTCTATGGGGCAATAGTGAGAGAACTAATGAAAACTTATTGGGAGAACTCGCCACACAACTCCAAGAATCTGGCGATGAAGCCTATGGTCGAGGACTCTATGAAGCCACCCATTCACTAAGCTCAAAAAGTCCTGCAAGTGTCACAAATTGGCTAAATCAACAAGACAGTTACAACTCCGCCACAGATCAAGTCATCTCAGCCTACCTTACAGCCGCAACTAACAAACAATCCTTCAAAGACCTCTTCGCGTGGTCCCAAAGACTCACAGAGCGCAACCTCAGAGACCAGCAGCAATACCTTTTAATCAGTCGCCTTAACCAACAAGACAAAATAACCCACCAAGAATGGATAGAACAAAACGGCGAGAATCTATCACCACAAACAAAGAATCTCCTAGAACAGTAAGACAATAGAACAACAACGAATTCATTGAAACTATGACATACCACAAAATAAAACAACTAGCAGCGCTGCTCTTGCTCATGACCTGCTCCATAACCCAGCTCCAAGCCATGGGTTACAGCTCAAGTGCTGCGGATGCGTTCACCCGGCCCTTAAGGAATTTCCCCGACGGCCAAAAAACACTCCAAGAGGTCATTGATGAAAATCAGAGGCGAGGAGCACGAATTCGTTTTGCTGGAAACCGAACATACACCTTTGACACTATTCTACTGAGAAGCAACATCCACCTCCAGATTCCATCCAGTGTGACCATTGAGTCAACCACCTCCTCTGGTGTTCTTTTTGATATCGGCTCCGAGACCGAAGAAGTTGAAAATGTGAGTATCATTGGTCGAGGCGGACGCTTCACCATCAGCTTGACCAATCGCGCACCCCAAGACCGAATTCGCCCTATCGTCACCCGTTGGGCAGATAATGTCCTTCTACGCAATATCAACATTATAGACCGCCAAACATTCTTCAACGGTGTCACTTCTATAGAACCACGCAAGAACCGCTTCACTCGACGCCTCACTGTAAAAAACGTCAGCCTCTTCGCTGCTGAAGGAGGCTTTGGCCTCTACCAATGCGGTCGTGTTTCCAATGCCGTATTTGACAATGTTGCCTCAACTGGAGGGATTGCCCTACGTCTAGAAACCCAAACTGCTAGAACAAACACTGGTATTCGTAACGTCACAGCGAACAATGTCCGTGGAACCAATGGCCGTGCCGCACTCTCACTCAGTCCTCATGGCGCCGACAGTTCTGATGTCACCATAGAAAACGTTACTTCAAACGGCTGTGCTTATGGCGTCTTAGCTGTCAATGGCTTTGGCAGCCGTATCGGAGCCTTTTCTGACACCACAGTCACCAATGTGACAGCCACATATAGCGCTGACCAAGCCCGCGAAGGACTCTTTCGCAGAGCCCAGATCCACACCAACTCAGAATGGCAAAGATTACTCAATCTCCCTAGAAATCTAGGAAGAACACGACGACAGCTAGAGAGCCGAGGTGCCGATGGCGAAAACTTAGCCGGCCCCTCACTCATGGGAATCATTCTTCAAGACGGCACAGAGGACGGCATAACCATTGATGGCCGCCTGCGCTACAATAATTTCCCTCGTGGAGTGGTTCGCTTTGGCACAGAGCGCACACCTTTCAGGAACGTAGCTGTAAGCAGAATCAACGCCCTTCCTCAGTAAGCACAAGCAGAATAAATATTCTCTTCTCAAAAGCCCACGTTACTCTACGTGGGCTTTTTTTCGTAATGATGCTGAATGATGGAAACGATGCGTGGCAATCGACATAAGACCCTCACCGTCAAATTCATTAAATTATTGTAACAATCAAAGTATTTTTATAACATATAGTTTATGAAAATAATCTACACCCTCACCATCAGCTCTCTCCTTCTTATTCATTCTCTATCTGCTGACAGCGATCTTCAAAATCATCTAACAAAGTTAAAAGAAGTTTCAGAACAAATAAAAGTCAACTCAGATAAAGACACAGACAACTATCAACTTCATTCTTCGACAACAGTCACATCCCAAATCACAGAATTCATCCAGCAAGAGCGCTATAGTGAACTCTACCACTGGATCCAAAACAACCTTAAGTCCTACCCCCATCTATCAGAAGAATACAAGTCTATTTTATTATCATTAAATGCTGAACTAAAACGACTCATCGAAGAAAGCGAAGGTAAGGAGATTTCTGAAATAAAATCCATTTTAGAGCAAATAAAAACAACAATCTACAAATCCAAAAAACCTGAAGACCTTGATGATCTATTAGCTCTCGTTTCCTCTAAGAGCAAACTTTTTTCTTCGCATTCACACTCGTTTTCCAGCACTCAAAACAAAGAACTCAAAGCATTAAAACAATCCCTCCAGAGTAGTGGCCGAATCGTCTCTGAGTGGCAGAATTATCTTATCGCAGAAATTGCTAACAATAGTCAAGAATGCCGCCGATCACTGGAAAATCTATCTCGTTCACTCACGGAGAATCCTATCATTCCTAGATCATATGTCCTCAGACTATTAAATCCAGTACCTGTAGAACAAGCTTCAGCCACGCAAGGAGCCCATACAAGTTCAGATGGTGACCAAAATACCGAAGACACCCCGATCCCAGCAACAAACTTTACACCTTTCCCCGACATTGTTCAGAGACTAACAGACGGAGAGGACATCCAAGTCGTCAGTGACCTCATCCAACAACTACCTCAAGCCCAATTTGACAGCAGAGAAGTCACCAACTTCAATGGTGCTCTCATGGTGCTGAAGGGCTTTGATACAAAATCAAACACCTCAAGTTTCAATGAGGCCATGGACTACTTGAGGAGAAGCCATCGCTCATCCAGCGATATCAGGTTGGATACATTCGCTAAGGCGAGAAATAAAATCATTATGCCCATTCTACTCGAAAAATATGCTGATGTTCTTACAGATACTAATGAGCAGTTTCATTCCCCAGAGTCTCTTTTAAACCACTTATTTGATCTCGTTCGCAAAGAGAAAAACTGGCAGCGCTCGATTTCAGTGACCAAGGATCTAGAAACCTACGCTGACTTTTTACGCTCCCCTTCCGAAACTTCCTATCGTAATAAAGCTAGTGCTCTCACAAGCTTGGCTAAAGCAGAAGCAGCAAGTGTCACTGGTGAAGTTGGGCTCGGCATTAAAAACTACCGCACTGCTATCTCTAAAACAGATGACCCACTTATTTTTCAAATTTGCTTTGAAGGACTACAGAACCTACGCGAAACATATCCAGAAGAATACAATGCCGCTTCCGAATTAGAGAAGGCGACTACCTTTGTCGAACTAGACCAGCGTCTCGCTCGCTACGCCTATTCCCGCAGGCAATCCAGCTACAGAGACCGTCATTCCGAATCTGCTATAACTCCCGAAGTTCAAAAGCTCATTACAGAGACCATACAAGTGGAGCTTTCAAAGAAGAAGCTCGATGGTCTTGACGACAAGCTCGAAACAGACGCTTCAAAAAGTGAGTAAACACGCCCTTTAGTTTCTCTGCTGAACTTGTAGTCGATAGAAGGCTCTCCGCTCTGTAAGTGTGAAGGGTTCTATGGTGATGGTTTCCACTCCATTGCCAATGATTTCTCTGGAGCGAAACTGTTCTGAAGGGATTTGTGTCCAGCTATTGAGTGTCAAATCTGTCGACTCAAAGAGTGAAATTACGACATCATCGGCATTAGGCACTCGCTGGAAGGACAGCTGTAGTGTATCCCCTGTGAGCTCTCCTCGCAGACCTGCTCCAGTGGAGCCAAATGCATAGTCAAGAAGCCCTTCATTAGAGGTGTCAGAGAGGCTTAATTGATCTGTGGTGCCAGGATTACCACCGATGGATGCACTAATGCGCCAAAGAGAAGACTCTAGACTTAGTGGATCACGGGCCTCTTCTGGTGCGACACGCACAAGACTATGCCCCAGACCATCCGCTCCCTGTGGCCACTGTGCTCCATCATTGTAGCGAAATCTTTCTACCTCCACCCCATTGGCGTCTAAATAGACTAGTTCTTCTCCGTCGTTACTAAGCCTTCCTCTGTAGTCAGATGGTCTAAGAACAAGGAATGCATTCGCTCCCAAAATCGTGCCCGCAGGAAAGGTGTATTCTATACCTTCCACAAAACTCACACCACTGAGGTCGAGTGGCGCATCAGTTAGGTTAAATAACTCGAGGAATTCATCATCCTCTGCCGTGCCCAGTGGATTATAGAGGATCTCAGAAATAGCTAGTCGGCCTGCAGCAGCAATAGTCACGCCACTTGGTGCAAATACCGCCTGCACTGTGGCGTCACTACGAAAAGATGGTGTGATTCTCGCAGCGCGATCACTCACATCTCCCTCCCAGCGTACAAATACATGCCCTGGCTTTGGCTCCGCAGTCAGGCGAATAGGAAACTGCGAAAAATAACGTCCTAATTCACGCCCCTCAGTCACTCTAAAACCATGCACACGAACTTCTCCCATTGATCGGTCTGTACTAGAAATATTCACACCCACAATGTCAGGTAACCCGTGAGTTACTCTCATATCCTCCAGTGATCCCGTGAGACGCGCTGCTGGTAAGTCGCGAATAAACTGCACACTATTCTCCCACTCTGTGAGGCTTTCCGGGGACAAATCTCTTTCCTCTCTGACATTAGGCAGCAAGGGGCGGTTGACTCGCGCTCTTCGTCTCCGATAGTACTCGATGGTATCTGGCATTTCACCTCTAAGCTCATTGGCAACACGATCAACAATCAGCTCCAATCTCTCTGCATAGCCAAAAAGATTTTGATAAGCTGCGATAAATTGCACCTGTTCTTCCCAAAAACGAATATCTTCGCCAGCCGGATCTAGTGAGCTAGTCCAGCTAATCTCTGACCAGCTTGATGGGAGAGACAAGTTAGCTCTAAATACCTGCTGAAATAGATTAAAAGCATCATCATAGTCATGGAGACTAATACGTCTTGGTTGAGTAGGGTCTTCAGGTGTCCAAATTGGTATAGTCCGGTCAACCACATTACTCATGGACTCCCTAACAGCATCATCCAGAAGAGCTTCATCCAATCGTTGAATATTATTAACTCGTTCAATAATATTAGAGTTTGTTAGATCAGACAAACCTTGCTTCACTCCAAAAAAATAAGCCCCCCGTCCTACTGTTCGCCCCCTACTAGCAGATCCAGAAATGTCAAAATATTGACTTACAAATTCATTGTCATCATCTTCACGTAGATTGATATGCCCAAGATACTCTCCATTTAAATAGAGAACACAAGGACGATAGCCTTCATAGTCAACATCCACAATATCTCCAGTACTATAAAATCGGGAAACCAAGGCATCTCGCATACGAGTTGAGGCGAAGTCTTGAGAAGTATTTCGCAGAAGAATTCGCTCGAAATTCTTTTCTCTGGGTTTTTCCCGAAAGAACGCGTGATCCAGAGAGTCTTTTCCAAATCTTGCTCTAGCTCTCAATTTCCCATTGAGTGGAGGAAGGCTGGCGCTGTTATTCCCAGAGCGTTCATACTCTGTGTACTGGCTAACGGCTAATGACCCATCTGTTTCTAAAAAATCAACCCGAACTCGCCCTGAGATATCATACCACCCGTAGTATTGATCATCGGTCAGTCGTGTTATGGGAAACTCACCCGTATCCACGACATTATCAGCGGTCAACATGATGATTGGTAAATCATGCACTACATCAAAGAGGAACGTTCGTGAGGCGGTTTCACTCACATTATCTCCTTCTATTGCGACGGCCTTTAAAGCCACGCCGCGCACCATCTCCGCATCAGGGTCAGTGGGTAGAGGGGGTGCTGAGATACTTAGTGCTCCTGTATAGAGTGGCGAACTAGTCGTCGGATTTGTCCCATCGAGTGTGTAGCGTATCTCTGTACCTGGATTTGCTTCTAGTGTAACGCTCAAAGATCCAGAATACACGCCAGATTCTTCACTCACAGAGGGGCGCCTTACAAAGGATACAAAAGAACTCGCTTCATCATTCTCAGCCCCAATGGAAGGTGTTGAGAAAAACGCTATACTTCCATCTTGCAGGCGCCCATAGGAAATATCTGCCCTCTGCGAAGGGAATTCTAATCGATCCACGGTGTCACCTGAGGCATCTCGTAAATGCACAAGCTCTCCACCAGCCGAGAGTCTAAAATCTGTCTGTAATTCACTCGCCTGGCCGTCCGCTATTATGACGAGAAAACCATTGGCTGGAACCAATGTGCCTGCCGGCAGGATCCAAGGCAGAGTAGAATCATCATCGGCAATACCAAACCCACTAACATCGATGTCTGTATTGGTGAGATTCTTTAGTTCGATGGCATCGGGGGTCTCACTTGACCCATTAGGTACAAAAGCTCCACCATTACTAGCGAGCACCTCATTGATGACTAATTCATTATTCGTGACCTGCGCCATTAAGGCCGCCGAGCTAAATAGCCATGCTGTCACTATAGCCACAGCTAGCGCTAGCTCAGAAACGACCTGTAAGAATGATAGACCAACTAAATAAAAACCTTTGGAAATCCGCGTTTGCCCCATACTCATGAGATCATGAGTTAGACTAACAAAACTATATTGTCACGAACAATTCCAATCTATACACAAGTTTAAAATATAATCTCTGAATTATGACTCTTATTTCTTGATTCATAGATGACCTCTTCGAGCGTCAGCCCATCCGCTGGCGCACAGAGTGGAGACTTTCGCCCTTTTTGATCCTGCCCACGCTCTAATAAATACAGATGATCATCTAACCGCAGGCGCCCTTGTGCACACTGGACAGCAGCCCCCACCATGAGGCGCACCATTTTATAGAGAAATCCATTCCCGGTAAACACTAAGCGGTAGCCCTCTGGGAGGATTTCCACACGACTTGTGTAGATACTGCGGCGATACTCTGTCTGCTCTGTTTCATTCCCTCGAAATGCGGCAAAGGCACGAAAATCATGCTCGCCTAGATAGTGCTCCATTGCCTGCTCCAGCGACGCTGGATCTAGCTGGCGTGGTAGGTGCCAGCACCGCGCTGCCTTGTGAGGGTGGAGCACGGGTGCGAGCGAGAGCTCATAGCTATAGGTCTTTTTCTGTGCGGAGAAGCGCGCGTGGAAATCATCACTCACTTCCTCACAGGACATAATGCGTATCGAGGGCGGTAGCTTTGTGTTTAATGCTGGCACCCAGTTAAAGGGATTCATGTCCACACTAGCTGGAGCATCGAAGTGCGCTACCTGCGCATTCGCATGCACTCCTGTGTCTGTTCTCCCAGAGCCATACAGCTGGACTGGTGTCTTCGCCACTTCTGCGAGGGCTTCTTCTATACAGGCCTGAATCGTTCGACTATTGGGCTGGATCTGCCAGCCTGAGTAGGGCTGCCCGTCGTAGGCTATGGTGAGTTTTAGACGCATAGGGTGGTGTTAGTGGATGTCTCCGAATTCTTGTGTTTGCTCCCCTAACCATGTGCTGAGGATTTCTACAGCCGCTGCCTGATCAATGAGGTTTTTTTGTTTGCGAGCATTCTTTCCTGCGGCATGAAGCTTCTGGGC
Source organism: uncultured Verrucomicrobiales bacterium (assembly GCA_937928735.1). Classification (GTDB taxonomy): domain Bacteria; phylum Verrucomicrobiota; class Verrucomicrobiia; order Verrucomicrobiales; family Akkermansiaceae; genus Rubritalea. The sequence goes on from CALFVF010000031.1 coordinate 49,459, forward strand.
GGCACTCACTGTCGTGTAGCGCTCGTCAACAAGGTGTAGTGGCAAGGCATAATCTAACATTTTTTGTAGCTCTTTTGCGAATTTTCGCACTTTTATGGAAGAGGCACTTTCTGCGCCATCAAGCTTAAGTGGTAGGCCAAGCACAATTTGCTTCACCTCTCTCTGCTCGATGAGTTCCTTGATGCGGCAGAGGGGGTCGACTTGTTTCGTCGCTATCGTCTCCACTGGGTGTGCCATGAGACCAAGAGCATCTGTCGCTGCCACGCCAATTCGAGCATCGCCGTAGTCAATTCCTAATACAGGGTGGTCTTCGCTCATGCCTAAAAGCTAAATGAGTCTCTTCGGGAGAAAAGCGTAAAGTGCGCACTCAGTCCTCATCTCTCTCTTCCGCTCTCAGTGTGAGTAGCTTTTGAGCGAATGCCTGGATCGCCTCACCGCTGTGCTGCGAGGTGATGGTGATTCTTAATCTCGCTGTGTTCCTAGGTACTGTGGGATAGCGAATAGCGGGGCAGAAAAACCCTGAGGTCTTGAGTTTATCTTGTAACTCAAGCGCTTGGGTACTCTCGCCAACATGCCACGGGATAATGGCGGAACTCGGCACCTTATTAAGCTGCGCGTGATCTTTAAAGCAGGCGATATTCTCCCACAATGCTTCTCTTCTTTCTGCGCCAGCATCTGAGCTCATCAGCCTCAGAGCGGCAAGGGCTGCGAGCGCCTGTGCTGGTGGTGGTGCGCTCGAGTAGATAAGGGAGCGCGCCCGATTCGTAAATAAGTCGATATAGTCTCTCGACGCGCAGATATAGCCGCCAGCCACTCCCGCGGCCTTTCCTAGTGTCCCCATCTGTATGTCGACAGACTCACTGAGTCCTAGCTGCTCCACAAGTCCCAAGCCCTTATGGCCTAGTACTCCTACGCCGTGCGCCTCATCCACCATGAGGACAAATTCGTAGCGCTCCTTAAGAGCCACTATATCTTCTAGACGAGCATAATCGCCGTCCATAGAAAAGACAGATTCGGTGAGAACAAGCACCCTCTGCGCGGCACAGCGCTTTGCGGCTACTTGAGTCAGAATGGTCTCTAACTGATCGATTCGATTGTGCCCAAAGACACGTATCTTCGCCCCACTCAGGCGCGCGCCATCAATCAATGAGGCGTGGCAGAGCTTATCGAGTATCACCACATCTTCTTTCCCCACGAGACCACTAACCACACCGAGAGCTGTCGAATAGCCATTGGCGAAGCTCAGTGCAGCCTCACTGCCCTTTGCTTCCGCCAGCCATGTTTCTAACTGATCGTGCGCACCTAATGACCCAGTCACTAGGCGAGATGCTCCCGCACCCACTCCCCATTCTTGCACACCGCGCTCAAAGGCTTCTTTCACCAGTGGATGCTGGGAGAGTCCTAGGTAGTCATTAGAGCCAAAATTCGTGTACCACGATCCATTCTCACAAATCTCTGTCCCTTCTATAGCCTCTATGGTACGGAGCTGGCGACGCAGTGCCGCCTCCTCTAGCTGCTGGAGCTCTTCTCTGGGCGTTCGCATGACTAGTCCATTCTACTTACCTAACTACTATCATTTATTCATACTACACTAACGTGCTGCAGGGCGCTCGAGTGACCAGCGCAGGAGCTTTTCTGAGTCTTTCCAGATGTTGGCCGAGTCTGAGCCCAGACAGACGACAATGATGGTGCGCCCATTATGCACCCCTACCGAGATCAGACAGCGCCCTGAGGCGCGAGTTGTTCCTGTCTTCATGCCCACGCAGTATGGGACACTCTTGAGTAGACGATTTGTGTTCGTGAGCCACTTTCGCTTACCGTTCGGGTACATGAAATAATAGCCCTTATTCTTCATGTGCTCACGCAGTATGGGCTCTGCATAGGATGCTCGGGCTAGTGTGGCCACGTCCCTCGCCGTGGAATACTGACCTCCAGCTGTTAGGCCATGGGGATTAAGGAAATAGGAATTTCGCATACCAAGTTGGTGTGCCTTACGATTCATTAAGTTCGCAAAGGTCGTTTCACTCCCCGCGATATCGCGCGCGAGAGCGCGAGCGACATCATTTCCAGATTTCACAACAAGTGCCTTCACTAAATCACCTCTGGTGTAAACTTCTCCGGGACTGATGTAGACCTTGGTGGGCTCCACATAGGTGTCTGTCTTTTGCACGTAGACCTTGTCACTCAGGCTGCCTGCCTCGAGCACGCAGAGGGCTGTGAGCATTTTCTGGGTGCTGGCGACAGCGCATTTTGTATCCGCATTCTTCGCATAGAGAACCTGCCCGGTGAGATGATCGACCACAATCGCGCGCTTCGCCACCACGGAGGGAGCCGCCTTAAGGGGTGCAGTTGTTGTCAATACAGGCTTTTGTCCCTGCACTGCCGTAGCAAAAAAAGAGAATGTGCATAGTAGAAACAGGCGTCGCAACATGGCGCTAAGTCTCCCTTGCTTAAGAAAAAACTCAAGCTTATACCAATGAGGAAAACTACCTGGCAGAAAGCGCGAAGAGATTTGGTGGGAGATCAAGGCGGAACCCATCGGTGATGCAAGCATCTCCGATGAGTGACAACGATGGCATCTCCTCAAAGATCTAGCGAATTCGACCAATTACTTTTTTGAGTTGGTATTATCTCACCAACAAGTCGATTCAACCATGACACTCCTTGAGTCAACAACTCTCAGAGAGGGAGTTCTTTATACTCTCTAAAAAAACGAAATGCTTCGCCAGAGGGTACTTCCAGTAACCTCTGGCGAATGTTTCCCTCTAAAGAGCAGGTTGAGAGCACACTCTAAGCAGAGAAAATGGTGTAGAATTCTTGCCCTATCGAAGCGGTTTATTTCGCGCCGAATCAAGCATGACTTTTCCCTTTTCTAAGAGAGGATCCCTCGCCACACTGCCGGGGCAATGAAGCCAGAGGCCACTAAGAAATATCAGCCATTTCGCACTGTCGAGTTACCAGACCGGCAGTGGCCAGATCGTCACATCACAAGTACCCCTCAGTGGGCGAGTGTCGATCTACGAGATGGAAATCAAGCGCTCCCTATCCCCATGAATATTGAGGAGAAGCTCGAGCTCTTTGACCTGCTTGTTTCTATCGGCTTCCAGCAGATTGAGGTCGGCTTCCCCTCTGCCTCAGAAACTGAGTTTCTCTTCCTACGTCGCCTGATTGAGGAAGATCGAATTCCTAATGATGTCACCGTGCAAGTGCTCGTGCAGGCTCGTGAGCACCTGATTCGCAAGACCTTCGAGGCACTCAAAGGAGCCAAGAGTGCTATCATCCACCTCTATAACTCGACGTCACCGCTCCAGCGCCGCGTCACCTTCGGGGATGCCAGTCAGGAGAAAATCAAGTCCATTGCAGTGGAGGGAGCCAAGCTTATTAAACAGCTCGCGCCAGAACTCGTGGGCACAGAACTCACCCTTCAGTACTCTCCTGAGAGCTTCTCAGACACAGAGACCGAGTACGCCCTTGAGGTCTGTGAGGCTGTGATGGATATCTGGCAACCCACAGTGGACAATAAGATCATTCTTAATCTTCCAGCCACTGTTGAGTGGTTCACTCCAAACCAACACGCTGACCAGATCGAGTGGTTCTGCCGCAATATGAAAGAGAGGGAGAAAGCCATTATCTCGCTGCACACCCACAATGACCGAGGCACGGGAGTCGCCGCCACAGAGCTCGGCCTACTTGCTGGGGCTGATCGCGTGGAGGGCACACTCTTTGGCAATGGCGAGCGCACGGGGAATCTCGATATCGTCATTGTGGCACTCAACATGAACTCTCACGGGATCGAGACAGGGCTGGATTTTTCCAATCTCTTTGACATCCGAACCACCTACGAGAAAGTCACAAAACTCACCGTTCCTGAGCGCCAGCCCTATGCCGGTGAACTCGTCTTTACGGCATTCTCTGGCTCCCACCAAGATGCGATCAAGAAAGGAATTGAGCGGCGCGCTCAAGATCTCCATAGCGATCCGCAGACTCCCTTCGCGATCCCCTATCTCACCATTGACCCGAAAGACATCGGCCGCTCCTACGAGGCGATTATCCGAATCAACTCACAGAGTGGAAAAGGAGGTATCGCCTACATTCTCGATAAGGAACACGGCTTTGAACTCCCAAAAACCATGCACCCACAGGTCGGCACAAAGATCTATGGGCTCGCAGACACCCTAGGACGTGAACTGGAAGCCGAAGAAATCAAAGAAGCCTTCTACGAGCACTTTGTGAATCTCGCTACCCCACTTGAGATCCTCGATTACTCACTCCATTCTGAGCCAGGCACTCGCAATGAAGTGCGCTGTGACGCTGAGATTTCCTATCAAGGTCAGCAGCAGAAAGTACAGGGCACGGGCAATGGCCCGATCAATGCCCTCGTGCATGCTCTAGAGAAAATCGGCCTCAAGAACTTCACCCTCACCGACTATCGATCACACGCCGTGAGAGGTGGCTCTGATGCTGACAGTGCAGCCTATGTGCAGCTCCAAGGCACTCAGAACGATGCCATTGCCTGGGGAGCGGGTGTTGACCCCTCCATCGAAATGGCAGGTATCCGAGCCTTTGTCAGCGCCTTTAATCTTATCCAAACCCAATAATCACTATGTGGCAATTTTCACTCTTCGGCATCCCCATTACAGTGGAGCCCATGCACTGGGTCTCGCTGGGCATTATTGGTTATTTATCAGTAGGTAATGGCGAACTTGGCTCATTAGGCATACTTGTCTTTGTTCTTGCTGGCTTCCTCTCCATTCTCATTCACGAATTAGGACATGCGGCTGCGATTCGTAAATTTCGCCTGCCTGTAGAAATCCGTATGGTCACACTGGGAGGAGTGGCGATTCACCCACCGGCACGCACTCGAAGCGCGCGATTTATCATTTCCGCCGCTGGCCCAGTAGCTCAAGCTACGGCTGGACTCTTGATCTTTCTGCTGATAAACAACCTCTCCATCCCTGCCGAAAAGGTCTATTTCTTAAGTTTTTTCGATACCTTTGTTTGGATTAGCTTCCTTTGGGCGATCTTTAACTGCTTACCCATTTTCCCCATGGATGGAGGTCAGATGGTAAAGGAGATCTGTGGGCCAACCCGAAGAACTTGGACACATATCATAGCACTCATCACTGTGGGACTAATCATTGTCGCCATGCTAGTAACAGGCTATGTAGCGACATTTGCACTCATCATGCTCCTCTTTATGGGCTACCAGAATTATCAAATGCTCCAGCTCGCGAAGCGCGATCAAGACCGCTGGAAGTCCTAAATTCTGCTTGGAACTAGGCAGAATCAAAGACTCATTAAATTAATGAGTAAGTGTATAGCC
>CALFVF010000032.1 GCA_937928735.1 uncultured Verrucomicrobiales bacterium
TACCTCCGCGAGGTACTTTGTTGCCTACTGCAAGCTTACAGAAATTACCGAAATGTACTCAAACCAGCCAATTATAACCATTTCACTCATCAGATTATTGGCCAAGCAGCATGATGGGATAGTTTTTCAGGAAGCTCTAAATAGGGATTAGCAACAATGGTTAGACAGAGTCTTTTAGAGTTCTGCATCAATCACAGAGAGACATTGATGAAGATAATTATTGGATGTGCTCGACGATTTTCTCCACTGGGAATCTTACTTTGCTCATTTGAGCGTAAGCATCATTTTCAGACCGGTAGCCAATAGGACAGGCGAGAGTCGTCGAGTATTCTGTCCCGCTGAGGCCCAAGACCTTGTCATATTGAGCGGGCTGGATTCCCTCCATGGGGCAGGCATCGATTTTTAAAGTAGCACAAATCGTGAGTAATTGACCAAGTGCAATATAGACCTGTTGTTTTGCCCATTGCAGCTTCTGCTCCTCAGACATATTGTTGATAAAGCCAATCATCAAGCTCTTGTAACCGCTAAGCTCCTCCATCGAACCACCTCGGATAGCGATCTGAGACTCGAGGAACTCATCAATATGGCGTTCTGAAATAGGCGCTTGAGCCGTGAGCACCACAAGTTCTGAGCACTGTGAGACTTGTTGCTGATTCCAAGAGTGCTCGACGAGCTTATCCTTGAGCGTCTGGTCTGAAATGATGAAAAACTTCCATGGTTGTAGACCGAATGACGAAGGCGTGAGAATGAGAGATTGCTCAATGCAATTCAGCAACTCAGGGGCAATTCGCTGATCACGTTGGAATTCTTTTGTTGCGTAGCGATAGGTGAGGTCTTCGAGAATAGAGTCTGTGGAATGTGTCATAAAGCTATGATATTAATTGAAGCTAAGAGGAACGCCAATTGAAGGTAATTCCGATAAGCTGAAATTAAGAATGAGGCCGTATTCATTTCGGATTCTGTTGTCTCGGATAAAAGCGCCAACGGAAACATTCCAGCTCCCTAAATCACGAAAAAGGCTATATTCTTGCAGTTCCAGTGTGCCATCATCAAGGCTCCATTGCTGGTAGAAACCTAAGCCCCAAGTCTCAGAGAGGCGACCATAGGCTCTGAGTGCAGCGTCTACCTCATCCTCAAGAATAGGGTGATTGGAGAGTTGGCGATAGCTCGTGGTGATTTCCCAATCCTCATGGAACATGAAATTAAGGTGAGCATTGATCTCCGTGAAACTCGCGCTATCAGATGAAATAGGAATCTGAGCCTCACCTTGGAGTCGCACCCATGGTAGGGGATCCCAGGTCAAGGTATTGTAGAGATTAGAAATATCTCTATCGAACTCGGGATCCTCGATGAACACATCGACGTAAGTATCGAGAGTTAACCATGGGTGAGAGCCGCCATTTCTCTTCGTGAGAATCGAATTCTCGACACCGAGCCTCAAGATCCTCCAGTCTTGAATCTCATCAATTGCTGAGAACCTCCCGAGATTGATAGCACGAGGTCTCGTGGTGGGTGTAAGCCTATCGACGGCATCAAAGGAAGGATCAATAGGATCAGTACTGACAATGCTAAGATTCGCATAGGGCTTGATCACGTGGAGAGCCTCATTGAGCCCCCAGCTTTCATTATTCCAGTCTGAGTAGTGTTTAGAAAACTTCAAAGACGCATCCAGACTGGCCGAGAGATGGGTTCGATCAAAATTATCGGAGTCACCACCATCGGTGATCCAGTATTGTGTGTGCCCTATGCCCACTCTAGGAGTCAGCGAGAGCCCCTTAAAGGTATCAAGAGGTCGAGAAATTTCGTGATAGGTGTGAAATCTAGCGAACTGAGTTTGATCCAGTAAGCCCTCGATTTCCCCTCTTCTTGGAGCCAAGGCACCCAGAGAATCTAATTCATCACGCAAATCATCTCTCTCCAAGTCACCAAGCCTCTCCTCAAATAATCCGACGGAACTGAAACTCTCATAGAGTAGGGGAGTCTTAAAAAGAGGCTGGCGGGGCACCTCAAGAAAGACCTCAGGCAGGCGAGTATCAGATTGGTAGAAATCATTGAGAGGGATTCGTGTCTGAATACCAGCGAGGTAGTGGTCGGTTTGTTTTAGCAGAGAGAGTACATTGTCAGGCTCAGGATTAATTCTAAACGTACTGGATTCAAAATCCTCCAAAAAGTGCTGATCACTTAGAAATGTCAGATTGACATCAAACCTTAGAGACTCATCGTCACTTTGATTGAGCCATTCGCGGTGCTTAAGCTCCAGTTTGTAGCGATTCGGGCTAATGTCCTCCCTCGAGAGTCCCGTACGGCTTCTTTGGGGGTCAAGATCATGGGTGAAGTAGCTTTTAAAACCACTAATATTCTCAGCATTCCCCTTTCTTGTATCCGCGAGATCTAGCCCAACGCCCACACCTCGAATACTGCGCAGGTCAAACCGCCACCGGGAAAAAAGCCAAGGTTCTGTCCCACTCTCCTCATCACCACCCAGTAGAATACCATAGCTATTGAGTAAGAAAACGCCCCACTGAGACCTCGCCCCCGGCAAAAAATGATAGCCCAAATTGGAATCGAGAGGTTGGGATAAATAAGGGAGCCAAAACAGAGGCGTATCTCCAGCATAGACCTTTAGATTCTTAAACGTCACGCGATCATCAGGATAGACCCTGATTTCATTGGCGCGCAGCCAGTAGTTAGGATTCGCAAAATCATGGGTCGTTACACCTGCATTCTCGCCGAAATAGTAGAGATCGCCCCTCTTATCACGACGACTCTTTAAGGTATCAGACTGAAGAAACACAGGATTAAAGCCCGCACGTAGAGAAGATGTCTCGAGTTTTTCAGACTTATAATGGTAAAGAGCACGAGCAGCGCGAGTCAGAGAACCGTTCTGAAGAATACGGACATTGCCAGTGAGAATAATAAATTCCTCCTTAGTGTGTACCACCGCCTTATCCGCGAACAGGGCCAAGCCCTTCTCAGCGGTCACCGTAACAGAGCCATTGTAGCGAATCAGGCCAGAATCGGCAGAGTACTCAATACCACCACTATTTTCGATGCTAACATTAGGAGGAAGCTCAGGGGTGAGCTGAAAGTTAAAACCACCACTTAAATCGTTGAGACCTAAGCTATCCCCAGAAGGTTCAACCTCGGGGACTTGCACAAGAGGAAGTTGCTCCTGAGCAAATAGCGCGGCGCACATGCCAATTGAGGCGAAAGCAAGCAAAGATCGCATATCGCGAGTATTCAGAACAAATCCAGAGTAGGAAGAATTTTTTTAAATGTTGGGTAAAAACATTTTTTTAAAAAAGGTGTAGAAAAGTATTGACCTGAAGGCGTATGAATGTAGATTGCCGCCCCGCCCAAGAAGGGCACTAAGCAACCTAGCGAGGGAGTTCAGCCAGAGTCAAAAGCTCACTGAATAACACCAAGCCAGCAGTACTTAGGAAGCGATCATAAACAGCATAAACTCTGCAACTAGCGAGCTAAGAAAAATATTACAGCAATGTAGTGAGTTTTTTTAGATGATAGTCACTCCATGG
>CALFVF010000033.1 GCA_937928735.1 uncultured Verrucomicrobiales bacterium
TATTCGCCGTGGCGGCTGGGATCACCACGGTGACTTACTTGGGCCGCACGCGGAATTACTCTCAGAATTCTCGAGTGCAATCAGTGCTTATCAGCAGGTCCTTGAAATCATGGGACTTTCTGAAGAAGTTGTGACCTACTCCGCCTCTGACTTTGGCCGTACCCTGAGATCCAATGGACGTGGTACTGATCATGCATGGGGGGGTAATCAGATGGTCTGGGGTGCTCCGATTCGCGCGGGTCGTGTTCTTGGTCAATTCCCTGATCTCACACTAAATAGCTCTGACGATATCGGTCTGGGTGGCCGTATGGTGCCGACAACATCCACTGATAAGTTCTTTGCAGAAATGGCCTCGTGGTTTGGCGTTCGTAATTCCGATATGCCTGCCGTACTGCCTAATCTTGGGAACTTTTCTACCGAACCAGATATAGGGATTATACGTTCCTAGATCTCAGTGTTCTTATTCTTTTACCCATTTGGCTTCTTTGATTGAGTTCAGAGAAGCCATTTTTGTGCCAGATTATTTTTCCTCATTGGTATTAGAGATAGTTTTGTCACGGCAGCGAGACAGCACCACTAGACTATACCCTGTGCCATAGGCTTGATGGTAATCATACAGTGGGTAGTCCCACCATGAGCCGTCTGTTTCTTGTTTCGACACGATGATGGTGGCAATTTGCTCTTGCCATGTTTTCCACTGAGTCACTGGCAGCATCTGCATGAGTTCTGTGGCGTAGTAGTGACCATAATAGTAAAAATAGCCTGATACAGCGAAATGTGTCTCATGGGGAACTGGTCGCTTGCGGGCAATGTCTAACCAGCCATTGCGCACAATAAGACGCGTGAGCCACTTCTCGATCACTGCATTCGTGATTGTTTCATCTCCATACTCTCTCAGAGCAGCATGGCAGACCTGACTCCTCGCCAGTGAGCCACCTGGTCGATTAATCGAGTAGCGTGGGCGTGACCAATGCCCTGTCGAGTAGATGTAGGAACCATCCGCAACTCGATTTCGCTGGATAGAAGCTAGTGCTTGTTTCTCCCGAGCTTTCGGGAATTCGAGAGGGAACTCACTTTTGATATCTGCAATCGCGAGTAGAACTGTGGCAGTAGTGAATGTCATTGAGCCTCCACTGGGGCGGCGGGAGTGAAACTCATCACTGTAGTAGCCCCAGCCGCCATCCACATCTTGATAGAGCACGAGGCGCTCTATTTGCTGCCGTGCTAGTTCTTTGTAGATTTCGCGCTTTTGAGCAGAGACTCCTTCCCGGCGTGCTAGTGAGGCGAGAGCTCTGAGTGCGTAGGCGTGCCCCCAGCAATTATAGATCGTTGTCTGGTCCGCTCGGCGTAGCTTTGGCAAGGCTTCGAGCAACCAGTTTTCCCCTCGCGAAATTGCTCCAAGCACTTTCTCTCGTTGGTCACCACTTTCGATGAGTCCATGCAGAGCGAGGGCACTAGAACCCATCCGAAAGGCATGGTGAGCCCCCGGAATAGGGGCGTAGATATTGAGTCCTTTGGTTTTTGTGGGGCCTCCCCACGAGCCGTTGGCATTCTGAGTGTTTACTAAAAAATCAACGCCTCGGCGAATCGACTCATCGATATCTCGCTGTGGATCTTGACTCTCTTTGGTGTGTCTAAGATGAACACTTAACGCACTCTCGGCCTCTGAATTCTCTGCCTCCAAATCCCTCTGTTCCTGAGCACTAAGATGTCCCATGCACAGGCAGAAACTCATACCTGCTAGAAATAGCCTACCCTTAGCTCTGAAAGAGAGAAGTTGCATACCCTCTATTTCTGGATCACTTGCCCGGGCTCTAGCCCTGATAAGATTTCTGCTTGAGTCTCACTCACTCGCCCCACCTCAACTGCACGCATTTGGAAGTCTCCTTCTGCCATCTTCAGCTTCACTTGCACGTGCCCTTCTGCTGTTTTTATGAGATGTGTCACGGGTATAGCGACAACTTCTTCTGCTTGGTAGCAGAGAGCTCGCACTTCGGCTTTTTGACGTGGGTTCATAGGTTTCAGCGTGGCATCAGTGGCCTTATCCCACGTGAAGTGAACTCGTAGCTTTCCTTCTTTATCTTTTTGGAACGCCACACTTTTCTTCGCCACACTCTGAGGTCGCCACGAATCCTCTGCCCACCAGCATGTTGCCCCTTCTACCTGCTCTAGCTGCCTTACCACTTCCTCACTCGTGTGGCCGACAAGTTCGTACACTGCATTCTCAGGCACTATCGTGAGAACGACTTGGTGCAAGGGAAGGCTATGACCCTGCTTAAGAAAGCGCTCCGTACCTGCTTCACTCCAGCGACCGTTTTCAAAAAGTCCGTAGTAGACGATTCCATCCACCGGCGCGTGATACGAGAGCCAGGCTCCGTCTTCTTTGAGCTCTTCTAACTTCTTTGCACTCTGCGCGTGCTGCTCTTCTGCTTGCACAAGTTGGGTTTTCTTTTTCTGCAAATTAAGCTCTAGCTCCTCTAGCTCATAGGTCAGCTCTAGCTGCTGAGTCACTAGTCTATCACGGTGATCTTTGGCCTCGCGCTTAAGCTCGGTCTCTATCACATAGTCTCTCTGTGTCTTTGCTGTCTTTACGGCGCGTTCATACTCTTCCATGCGGTTCTTTGCGCGCACGAGGATGATTTCCTCAGTCTGTTCTGTTAGATCATCTTCTCGATACATCTGGAGGAGCTGCTCATATTCTTCCTTCTGATAGAGTAAGTACTGCTGGGCTTTTTTCAGATCAAATTGTGCGGCCTCTGTTTTCTCCTTCTGAGTCACTTGAAAGAAATAGTCGTGATCTTCCTGAGCGCGGCGCTGGCGCTGGGCAATCTCCAGCTTCTGGAGCTTGGCTCTTTTTTCTTCATACTTCTTCTCAGCCCTTTGTGCCCTGAGCTCTACCTCACTGAGCTGATGCCGAGCCTCTGCCTCTTGGAGTGCTTGCTGGTAGGCGCGCTTATCAAAAACGGCGATCTGGTCGCCTTTTTTCACACTTTCTCCATGCGCCACGATCCACTGTAAGCGGAATCTATCCCATTGTTTTGGTGAGAGGGTCACTTCGTGGGTCTGTATCGGCACAGTATATGCCTCTAAGCTCACTTCTTGCTGAAAGGTCTCCAGACGAACAGTATGCTCATCAGCATGGCTCCAGTGGACGACTGTGAGCAGAGTAAGTAGAAGGTATCTTAACTTCATATCAATGGTTTTTTGTTCTCACGAGTGTTTGCGAGTACTTAGGAGTGTTTGCGATTTTGTGAAGCGTAAGCACCATTTCTCCCCAGCCAAATATGGTGCATGCGAGCTTTTCGGCCTTTGTGCACAGCGGGCACTTGCACCTCTGAGACATCAAAGCCTGCTTTTCTCATTCTTTTCGTGAACTGTTTGTCGGCAAATGCTGACCAGACAGCAAGTACTCCACCTTCTTTAAGAGCTGCCTTCGCGAGCCTGAGCCCTTCCACTGTATAGAGATTATCGTTCGCATCACCATGGAAGGCACAGGGCCCATTATCCGTGTCTAACAAAATCGCACTATACTCTCCCTGAGCTTGGCCTATGAGTTTCTGCACAGGGCTGTGTTTAATCACAACGCGCTCATCATCTAGCAAACCAGGGTGGAGGTCTTTCAAATACGTTTGATTCCAGTCCACAACAGCTTGAGTGAGCTCGGCAACCACAAAGAGGGCTCCTTTATTCGGAAGTGTCTCAACGGCCGCTTTTAAGGTAAATCCCATCCCTAGACCACCGATCAGAACACGGGGCTGGCGTGCTGTGCGAAATGGCTGACAGCCAAGTCTCGCGAGATCTTCCTCTGAGCCGTGTGAGAAACTCGTCATTAGCCGCTCACCTCGTGAACTAATAAAGAAGTGCCCATCATGCTCATGTAGCTCTAGGGGCTGGCCTTCGGGAGTCTGTGACTCGGCTAATTTAATGGTCGGTTTCATAGATTGTGTGACAAAGGTTGTCTTTACGAACATACGCAGCCATTCCTACTGGCACAAGGAGAGTTTGGCACTCCGTTAGTTCTTTACTTCCTGCATTGGTCTAAAAAGTACAAAAAAAATCTTGCGCTTCGCCAAAAATAAAAGATAGTCGCCACGCCTTTCGGGGCACTTCACCAAACACATTCAGTGCAGGGATAGCTCAGTTGGTAGAGCAACTGGTTTACACCCAGTTGGTCGGGGGTTCGAGTCCCTCTCCCTGCACCATTTTATGACTTTGTAACAAACCTGGCTTCTCAAGCCAGGTTTTGTGTTTTCTTTCTCGATGGTTTTCCTCTATCTCTCTGCTGTAAATGACAAAAAAATCCAGCTCTTCTCCAGCACACCCTCCTCTCTCTTCTCCCTATGCGGCTCCCATCGAGCATAGCGTCGCAGAGAGCTCTGAGCTCGTGAGCTCTCTCTTTGTCCAACGTCTGCGCGGCATGAAAGGCTGGATCTACTTCTTAGCGGTTCTCCTCAGTATTGTTCTGACCCTCGTCATTCTCATGTCTCTCTTAGGCTTTGGAACACTTGGTTTTCCATTTAGTAGTGTTGCATCTGTTTTCATGAGTATTGCCGCAGCTGGGGTCAGCCTGTTTCCTGTTCTCAGGCTCTTTGGTATCTGCCGAGCTATTTCCCAACTAGAAGCCTCTCACAGTGAGAAAGATCTCGATGCAGTGCTCGGCTCTATGCAGTCATTCTGGAAATTTGTCAGCATGATTGCAGGCTCCATCACCCTGCTCTGGCTGATGCGCTACGGACTATCTCAATTCACCTAGGCGCATTAACTCCACTTACTTTTCTCCACTACTTTCTACTATGTGCCCGATTCCAAGCCATTCGACCCAAAGAGACCCCGAACTCCTCTCCCCTGCTGGTAACTGGGACTGCGCTCGCGCAGCTGTGGCCAATGGGGCGGATGCGATTTTCTTTGGTCTGCCGAAGTTTAACGCGCGACTCAGAGCCGATAACTTCACCCATGAGGATCTACCAGAGCTCATGGCGTTTCTCCATGCTCATGGCGTGCGTGGCTTTGTCACCATGAACACGCTGATTTTCACAGGGGAATTAGAAGCAGCTGAGGCTCAGCTACGCCACCTAGAGAGTAGTGGTGTGGACGCGATTATTGTCCAAGATCTCGGCCTCGCCAAGCTCGCGCGCCACGTAGCCCCTGAACTCGAAATTCACGCCTCCACCCAGATGACGATCACCTCACCTGAGGGGCTAGAGTTCATCGACTCTCTCTTCACCCTTGAGCGTGCCGTGCTCTCGCGCGAGCTCTCTCTGAGAGAAATTAAGAAATTCTCCCCGAAGGACTGCGTGCCTCTTGAGGTCTTTGTCCACGGTGCTCTCTGTGTGGCCTACTCGGGCCAATGTCTGACCTCTGAGTCACTGGGTCAGCGCTCCGCGAACCGTGGCGAGTGCGCTCAGGCCTGCCGCATGCCCTATGAGCTCGTCGTGGATGGTGAAACCAAAGACATGGGAGAAGTGCGCTACTTACTTAGTCCACAGGATCTCGCAGCGGTGGATCTCATCCCTGAACTCGTCGAGCAAGGAGTCGTCTCCTACAAGATCGAGGGCAGGCTAAAGTCCCCAGAATATGTGGCGGCAGTCACTCGCGTGTACCGTAAGGCGATCGATGACGCTGTGGCTAAGAGAGAGTCCACTGTGACCACTCGTGAGCGCTACGCGATGGAAATGACCTTCTCTCGCGGGCTGACAAACGGCTGGTTAGAAGGCACCAATCACCCGAAACTCACTCACGGTAAGTTCGGCAAAAAACGCGGCCACTACTGCGGAGAGATCACCATGTGTGGAAACGGCTGGATCGAACTCGCAGAAGTCTCCTCGATCCCCCTCGCCGCTGGCGATGGTGTCGTCTTTGATGCTGGGGAAGACCGCAATGAGGAACAAGGCGGTAGAGTCTGGAAACGAGAAGGCAGCCGTATCCTCTTTCACCGCAAGCACAGCCAGATCGACTGGAACCGCGTCCACCCTACTATCAAAGTCTGGAAAACGGATGATCCCAAACTCAATGCCGAGGTGCGAGCACTCTGGAAGAGCGCGAAATTAGAGCCCGTAAAAAAAGCCCTCAGCATCACAGTCTCTGGAGCACTCCATACTCCTCTCACTCTCAGCTGCCAAGGTGTGCACGTCGAGTCTGCCCAAGCACTCCAGAAAGCCAATAACCGCCCTCTCACCACGGAGACTCTCCACCATCAACTCAGCCGCCTCGGCCAGACTGACTACACTCTTGAAACCCTCAATAATGAGCTGCCAGAAGGTCTCATTGTTCCACTTTCTACCCTTAATCGCCTACGCCGCTCTTTAATCGAGGCCATAGAACAAGCCCAAGAAACCCAGCAAGACCAACAAGCCCAACAAGGTGGTGGCACACAACATACATCGGCGGACTCGACAAACTCAGCAGATTCAAAAGTAACCCGAAGCCTCACAGACCTACTACCCACGCCACCCAGTAGGCCACAAGTTCACAGTCCGAGACTCTCTGCTCTCTGTCGCCACCCCCACCAGATCGAGGCGGCGCTGGAGGCTGGTGTTTCTAGAATTTACGCCGATTTTGAGGAAATCAAGCGCTACAAGGAAGCTGTCGAGATTGTCCGCCACCATGGTGATTCGGCCTCGATCCACCTCTCCACACCTCGTATTCAGAAGCCACAGGAAACGGGATTCTTTAAGCTCATCGAGCGCGCGAGCCCAGATGGCATTCTGATTCGCAATCTCGGTGCTATTGATTACTTTAAGAACCATGATGGTCTCTACAAAACTGGAGATTTCTCGCTGAACTGCGCCAATCCGATCACCGCGTCCATTCTCAAAGAACAAGGCCAGCTCGACCACCTCACGATCTCCTACGATCTCAATATCCACCAAGTACTCAGCCTGCTCTCTCAAGCTCCGCCCGAGTGGTTTGAAATCACTCTGCACCAGCATATGCCAATGTTTCACATGGAGCACTGCGTCTTCTGCACCTTCCTCTCTGAGGGGACAGACTACACGAACTGCGGGCGACCTTGTGAGACACACAGCGTCCAGCTGCGGGATCGAGTGGGTCAGCTGCACACGCTGATGGCGGATGTCGGCTGCCGTAACACTCTCTTTAATGGCCGCGCACAAACAGGAGCTAGATTCTACGAGCAACTCGCCACTCAAGGACTGGAGAAATTCCGTATCGATTTCACCAATGAGTCCAATACAGAAACCCTACTTACTCTACAGTCCTATCAGCAGCTCGTGCGCGGACAGACGAAGGGTGAGGCTCTCTGGAGTGATCTCGGAGCACTCGACCGCCTCGGTGTGGTGGAGGGGACTCTTGAGCTGAAGTAAAACTCTATCTAATCACTGAGCTCTTCACTCATAAAGATCTCAGAACCAGAGAGGTAGGCGGCAGCGAGATCTTCTAACTCCATAAGTGAGCTCACGGTACATAGCTTCTGGCGCAGGGGCTTCGCACCTGGGAAGCCCTTACAGTAGGCCATGAGGCGTGAGCGCATAGCCATCATGGTCTGGCGCTCCACTCCTCCATAGCGCGTGCTCTCCACCGCAAGTCGGCAGTGCCGTACAATCAGCTCCCAGCGCTCCTCCATAGGAGCAGTCTCAGGCTGCTGACCTGTTTCTAAATAATGTTTGGCTTCGCGAAAGACCCATGGATTCTGCATGGCGGCACGCCCGATCATCACGCCATTGACCCGTGTCTGCTCACGCCGGCGCTTCACATCTGCTCCAGTGGTAATGTCTCCATTTCCCACAATGGGGACGGATACGGCTGAGGTGCAGGAGTCAATCACCTCCCAGTTCGCATCACCTCGATAGCCCTGTGAGCGTGTTCGTCCATGAATGGAAATCGCCTGCATTCCACAGTCCTCAAGGGTACGGCAGACCTCGGGAGCATTGACAGATTTCTCATCCCAGCCGATGCGGATCTTCGCAGTCACCGGCACTTGATCTCCCACCGCCTTCTGCACCCCACTCGCCACAGAGGCTAGTAGTGGACAGTCTTTAAGCAGAGAGGAGCCTCCGTTTTTTGACACGACTTTATTCACCGGGCAGCCGAAGTTAATGTCGATGAAATCAGGCTGTTTCCAATCAATGATTTTCTTTGCGGCCTCACCCATGCGCTCTCCATCCGCGCCAAAGATCTGCACACCCACAGGTCTCTGCCCTTCGTGAAATTCTGTGTACTTGCGCGTGCGATCATCACGCCGAACAATCCCCTCAGCAGAGACAAATTCCGTGACCATGACATCAGCACCGAGTTCCTTACATATTGTCCGAAACACGACATCAGTCACCCCTGCCATAGGGGCGAGAAAGAGTGGAAACTTGCCGTCTGAAAACCAAGGAAGCATAGCCATCACTAGCCCTATGGAAGTCAATTCACAAGTAAAACTCGCAGGGTGTCTCACCCACTCTGTGTCTAACCTGCATAGAGCATGCGCCCGCAGTTCTCACAGTGGGCGATCTCCTGCTCCTTGGTGACCGACACTATCGTGCTGGCGACTAGCTTCATATGACAGCCTGTACAGTGACCGTTATTGGCAGCCACGATGACATTAGAGCCTTTATTTTTAAGCAATCGCTCATAGAGCGCGAGGGCGCTGGGCTCAACATCAGCAGTTAGCTTATCGCGCTCCTGCACTAGCTCTGCCTGACGAGCCTCACTCTCGAGTTTTTTCGCCTTCATGGCATTGAGTTCATCTTGCACAAGAGCTCGGTGGTTCTCGTACTTCTCTGTCGCCAGGCTTAGCTTCTTTTTGAGAATCTCCACTTCCTCCAACTCTTCGAGCTCTCGGGTCTCTAGCTGGTCGACATCATTGGTGTAGCGAACGACCTCGTTTCCCAAAGCATTGTACTCATCGTTTTTCTTTGTCTCGAACTGCTGATTTTTAAGCTTTAGAATAGTGTCCTTACGAGTTGCGATCTCTAACTCTAGGGCTTTGATTTCGAGTTCTTTTTGTTGGAGTTCAGACTTGGTTGACTCCATAGCATCTTTGTCTTTATAGAGGCGTTCCTTAGCGCGCTTAGCCTCCTGAGGTATACTCTCTAGCACCTTCGTTAGCTTTTCGAGGGCTTGATCTCTATTCTGAACAACGAGCAAAGACTCTAATATTGGAAGCATGCTATTTGTCATAGCACTCCATTTTCCAGAAGCAAGAGCTCAGGTATAAATTTATGATCTCTCCGTGTAGTCGAATTGAAGCTAGCCATCCGGCCTTTCGCTCTCTAGAAATCGTGATTAGCAGCCTCTTTTCCTACTTCGCCACTTATGGACTCTATTCAAATCCAATGCCCAGAATGCCAGCAACTCTTTAGCTCCCAGTCCAGTTTTATGGGCAAAAAAGTAGAATGCGGTTCCTGTGCTTCCCAGTTCCGCGTCTCTGAGGAAAACTCTCACCCCGAAAAAACCCGCATTTACCCAGGTGAGAAAAAAAAAGTAGGCCACCGAAATTTCCGTGCCGCTGGAAATATCACAGAACAGCCCATTTCTTTCCAAAAAGCACACTATGACCCCAATGCTCGAGCCGAGGACGTCTTCCCTCTGAGGCCAGTCCGCAAAATGGCCATAGGAATTGGCTTTGCTCTATTGCTGATTTTCACCCTTATTTTCACCTTGGGGAACTCAACGATCAGTGATGTGCCCACCCCAAGTCGCTACCTGCTCGCCTCAGTGATTTCTGTCATTTCTTTATTTCTCATTCTCTATGGAGCAAGAAAGAAATTCCTCACCCTCCTGCCCGCGCTTGTCCTCACAGCCGCACTCTGTAGTGCCCCCTTGTTGTTTCAATACCAACCCCCTCCAGCACGCAATACAGCCCCCCCCCTTGACTCTGAGCCCAGTCCAGCTCCAGAGACCTCACTAGTCCCTGCCGCCCTCAATCTCGAGAACCTTGGCTACGATAAGGTACGCGAGGCGATGAGCGAAGAAGGCGCCAGTGAAGAGTCTGTCATCGCTTACGCCTTCTATGGCTACACAGATTCTAACCAAGACCTCTTCACTCGCTATCTCTACGATGCCTACGGCAAGCGCGACTACCCCTCTTTTTATAAAGAACGCTACATCGGCGAAGAAGAAGTCACTCTCGTGGTCATACGTAAAGTCTCCCTGGACTCGCTCACAGATGCGGCAAACCTCGCCAGACCCTTCGGTGATATCAAGAAAATCCATCGTGATCTGAGGGTGATCGAGGTCAGAATCGACCAAGAAAAAATCCAGGGCGACCCCGAGTCTCACTACATGTCTGAGACAAGCGCAGAGTTCTTTGAAGCGAACTTGCGCGAGCTCAGCCACGTTGATAGTGAGAGAAGGATCAACGCCCTCACTCGCCTCACAAGCACGACTTCACTCCAGAAGAGAGTCGATTTTGTCCGTAAGCTCGTCACCATGCTTGAGGAAGGCTACTCGGAGAAAGAAACCAGCCTCATCATCCAAGCGCTCAACCACTGGAGTACACCCGAAGATCGCATTCAAGAAGAGGTCTATAGCGCCATTCTCTCATTACTCGATTCTTCAGGCAATATTAGCACAGAGACCATGGCCTATCTGATGGAGCAAGATGTCCCTGGAAGAGCCCCTATTCTCTCAAAAATCTGGGCGGCCAATCCCGTGCAGTGGCAAGCCGCTCTTGTCGCCACTGGGGAACTTGGAAAACAGGCCGTTCTCCTCCAACTCCCAGAGCTCAATTCTGCCCAAATGAACAGTGCCGCAAGAATCATGCAGGAACTCGGCATAAAAGAAGACGCCGCTCTTCTAAAAACCAGTCTAGAGTCGGGAGACGAAAATTCTCAAAAAGCAATGAAAGCAACTATTGACGAATTAGAATCTCGCCAGTAGTCTGCGCGCGCAGCTTCCAACAAGCACATGCCCCAGTGGCGGAATTGGTAGACGCTGCAGACTTAAAATCTGTTGTCCTTCTGGACGTGCCGGTTCGATTCCGGCCTGGGGTATGGCTTGGGGAAGGGCTGCATGAATCATGCAGCCCCTTTTCTTTCCCTATTATAGCTTTTCATGGCTTTCCCCTGCTGTGCTTTCCCCTGCTGTGTGATTACAATTTTATGCCAAAATAGTAACTTGTCATTTACTCGCTCTTCAGTAAATTATGGCTCGAATCAACATTACTGATCTATGCAAAATAATCCATATGCTGCACCCTACTCTGTGGCCTCTCAGCCACAAGAAGCTCGCTCTGAGTTCATCAAAAAGACCTACTCGCACCTAGCGGGCTCCATTCTCGCATTTGCCTTCCTAGAAGCCATCTTCCTACAGCTACCGATTATGCACAAGGTCGCGGGCATGATGATGGGTAGCTGGTTCCTTGTTCTCGCCCTCTTCATGGGTGGTAGCTATTTCGCACAGAAATGGGCACATTCTGGTGGTTCAGTCGGCAAGCAGTACTTCGGTCTCGGTGTCTACATCGTGCTTGAAGCTCTTATTTTCCTACCGATTCTACTCATCGCTAGCCAGTACTACAATGGTGTCATCATGCAGGCAGGAGTACTTACCGTGGCCATGACCTTTGGCCTCTCCGTGATCGCCTTCACTACCAAAAAGGACTTTAGCTTCCTCAATGGCTTTTTAAAAATTGCAAGTTTTGTTGCCCTCGGGATGATTGCTCTTAGCTTATTCACCCCACTGAGCCTCGGACTCTGGTTCTCCGCCGCGATGATCGTCTTTGCCTCACTCGCGATTCTGCGCGACACCAGCAATATCATCCACCACTACGGATCACATCAGTACGTGGCAGCGTCACTCGGTCTCTTTGCCAGTGTTGCCCTACTCTTCTGGTATCTACTCCAGATCATTATGTCACTGACCAGCAACGACTAGTTCTAAAATTCTATTTCTCCACAGGAGATTCAACAATCAAAAGCGTGGCTACTCCTAGCCGCGCTTTTTTATTGATTAAGACCAGATGGTTTTTGAAGTGGTATTAGATAAAAAAGATAATTAATCTATTCTAAAACCGTATAAAACCTATGCGCCAATCACGCCTGTTCCTACTACTAGTCTCCTCTCTTATCCTTTCCTATACATTCTCCCCCCAATGCCTCGCCCAAGACAAACCCAACGTCATCTACATTCTCGCTGATGATCTCGGCATCGGTGACCTCTCCTGCTACGGTCAGACGAAATTCCAGACCCCCAATATCGACCGCCTCGCAGAAGAGGGCATGCTGTTCACCAATCACTACTCAGGCAATACTGTCTGCACGCCCAGTCGCGCGGTACTGATGACTGGCATGCACTCCGGCCACTGCTATGTGCGCGGTAACCTGGGGGATGAGACCCTCGCCGCTCTACCAGAAGAAATGACTGTTCTCCCAGAGGTCTTCAAGCAAGCCGGTTACGCTACGGGAGCTTTTGGAAAATGGGGGCTAGGAGTGACTAATGGCAGCCGCCTAGAGCTGCCTACAACCCATGGTTTTGATACCTTCTGTGGCTGGAAGAGCCAACTTATCGCCCACACCTACTACCCCCCTACTTATGTCAAAGACGGCAAGGAAATCCCCCTACAAAAAGACCAGTACGTGAACCCTATTATCATGCAGGCGGCGCGC
>CALFVF010000034.1 GCA_937928735.1 uncultured Verrucomicrobiales bacterium
GAAAGTGGGGGGGGATTGCTATATTCAGGCGAATGCGACTATTCGTGAATACTGCCAACTGGGTGATAGGGTGATTTTGCAGCCAGGGTGTGTGATCGGCTCAGATGGCTATGGGTATGAATTTGTGGATGGAGAGCATAAGAAAGTCGACCAGGTGGGGATCGTCATCCTCGAGGACGATGTCGAGATAGGAGCAAATACGACTATAGACCGTGCGCGCTTCGGCAAGACTGTGATCGGGAAAGGCACAAAAATTGATAATCTAGTGCAGATTGCTCATAATGTGACGACTGGTAAACACTGCCTAGTGGTCTCGCAGACAGGAATTGCAGGTAGTACGCATCTCGGTGATTATGTGACGGTAGCTGCTCAAGTTGGAATTACTGGCCACCTTAAGATAGGAGACAAGGCAACTCTCTTAGCTAGGGCTGGTGTGACAAAGAGTATCGATGGAAATCAAGTGTATATGGGTAACCCGGTTCGCCCTGTTCAGGATGAGCAAAAAAAGAGAGCAAGTATCGCACGATTGCCAAAAATGATGAAAGAGTTTCGCAGTCTGAAAAAAACGATAGAAGAAATCCAATCTTCTGGAGAAAAATAGAGTTGTGGTAGTGTGAAAAATATTGATAAAACTCGTCTTAAACTATGTCTGACCCTGTTACTTTCGCCACAGCTAATGAGCACACCCGTCAAATCACCGAAAAGCTACAACGTCACCCCAAGCGGATAGCGTTCACAGATGGAGAGGATGAGAGAGTTCTTCGAGTGGCTCGCCAGCTCGTTGATATGGAGGCGATTGCTCCGATTTTGTTAGGGGATAAGCAAGAGATTCAGCAGCTCGCCAAAGAGTTAGACATTAGCCTTCAATTTATCAATGTCATCCAGCCTGATCAATCTTCAGACCTAGAGCTCTTCTGCAAGAGGTTAGAAAAGGTGGAGCGCTACCGTGGTCGCACTGTGGTGAATCCTGAGGAGATGGTGAGTCAGCCACATAATTTCGCAGCTATGATGGTGCAGTACAACCAAGTGGATGGCATTATCGCTGGTAATAATAGCCTACCTTGGACGATTTTTCGCGCGATGAAGAATTTCATCAAACCTCAAAAAGGAGTCGATAGCCTCTCGGGTGCGGTCATAATGGTAGCGCCCCATCTAGAACACATGGGAAGAGATGGGATTTTATTTCTAGCAGACTGCGGACTCATCCCTGAGCCATCAGTCGAAGAGCTAGCGCACATCGCTGTTGAGACCGGCCGTTTAGCCCATCATTTCTTAGGGCGAGCGCCGCGTGTAGCACTACTTAGTCACTCGACTCACTCGAGTAACCGCAGTCAATCAGCAAGTAAAGTGGCCGCAGCAACGAGCCTCGCGAAGGCCTACTGTGAGCGTGAACTCCTAGATATCGATATAGATGGGGAACTTCAGGCTGATGTCGCTCTCGATATGGCGGCTGCAGAAACGAAGCTCTCAGACGCGAGAGCAGAGCACCCCGCAGATGTGTTGATTTTTCCTAACCTAGATGCTGCCCACATCTCCTTTAAATTACTTCAGCACGTAGGTGGAGCACAGCACTATGGGCAGCTGATTCTCGGACTAACAAGACCTGTTGCCCAGGTGCCACTCACCACCACCCAGGAGACTCTGTTAGGAACAGCATTGCTAATAGGGGCAGAAGCTATCAAGTACCGTGAGTTATTCCCTGATACAGGTTCAGAACTGTAGATTAAATTAGTGATTGTCGCCCACAGTCTCCAAGAATTAGGTTCGATTTCTTCACCCATACATCTCGCTTTGGGAGTATTTGATGGCCTTCATATCGGCCATCAAGCGGTGATAAAGCTCGCTGTAGAGTCCGCTAAGCGCTCAGGAGGTGTCGCTGGCGTGTTGACATTTGAGCCTCATCCCATGGGGGTACTAGTGCCAGAGCGTAGACCCTTGAGAATCTTTGCGTCCCTCGAAAAGAAGCTCGAAGTTATCGAGTCACTAGGAGTGGAGGTGACTTGCGTGCAGAATTTCACCAAAGCATTTGCCGCTACCCAAGCGCAGGACTTTATCAAAGAACTAGCGACGAAAGCACAGAGATTAGAGAGTATTTCTGTAGGAGAAGACTGGCATTTTGGAAAGGCACGCCAAGGGAATGTAGAGACACTGAGAGAATGGGGAGAGTCCCTTGGTTTTGGAGTAAGGACCGCAGCAGCTGTGAGAGTGAATGGAGAGCGTGTGAGTAGTACAAGAATTCGCCAAGAGCTTGCTCTGGGGGAGCTCAGAGGAGCAGAAGTCATGCTAGGGCGCTATTACCGAGTGCAGGGGAGAGTGCTCAAAGGTCGAGAACTAGCTCGCCAAATGGGTGCACCAACAGCCAATATTCAAGTAGACAATGAATTATTACCCCCAGATGGAGTGTGGCAAGTGATGGTGCTCATTGATGGTGTTTGGCGCCATGGGGTGAGTAATTTAGGTGTTCGACCCACCGTGGAGAATTCTGGAGCTCAGCGACTATTAGAAGTTCATGTCTTTGATTATCAAGGTGATCTCTATGGAGAGTCTCTGGAGGTCGTGTTTGGAAATTTTGTGAGAGGGGAGAAAGTGTTTGATTCTCTGAGTGATCTCGAAGTTCAGATTCAAGCAGATATAGCGAATGTGAAGGCCATGGGAGAGATGATTATTGGAAAGAATTGAGAACTCCTAGCGGAAAGATTTTCGCTAATTAAGTTGAGTCGCTACAGAAACGTAGTATTTATGAAGTCAACTTTCTAATTCAACGACCGTGATCAGATCTATATTAAAATCTCACCTAGTCTTGTTCAGTGCAGTTCTTGTGGGCTGTGCGGGGACGGCTCCCAAAAAGAACCTCGCAGAAAGCTACAACACTGTGGCATCAGAGGAACTTTTAGAACGAAATCCCGTCATAGTGATACCAGGAATCATGGGATCCAAACTGATAGATTCTGCTACCAGAGAGTCCGTATGGGGCGTGTATAAAAGAAGTTCAGTTTCCCCGAAAACACCAGAGGGAGCTCGCTACTTTGCTTTGCCAATGGCGGCGGGAAGAGATCTGCATGAAGTGAAAGATGGAGTGATCTCTAACGGAGTCTTAGATACCTATGAGGTGAATATATTTCCAGGCTTGGCACTGTACTCAAAACCCTACATCGAACTCCTCGGTGTCTTAGGAGCTGGTGGCTACGTCGATGAAGAGCTAGTGCTTGCGCAGCAGAAGAGAGACAAAGAAAAAGAAAAGAAAAAGAAAAAACCTAGCAGCCAAGTTGATTATGGAGACTCGCACTTTTCTTGTTTTCAGTTTGATTATGATTGGAGACGAAGCAATGTGGAAAATGCTGCGAGGTTGAAGCAATTTATTCAGGATAAAAAGAAACAAGTTGAAGCATCAAGACTCAAAAAGTTTGGTAAAAAAGGAGATGTCAAATTTGATATCGTAGCCCACTCCATGGGCGGTCTTCTCTGCCGCTACTACATGCAGTACGGTGATCAGCCCTTGCCTGCCAAAGGCCTGCCAAAGCTCACATGGGAAGGAGTCAAGGACCTAGATAAAGTCGTACTTGTGGGAAGCCCACACTTAGGATCACTCAATGCACTAACCACACTCAATAGAGGGCTAACAACAGTGCCAGTTGTACTACCACACTACCACAGTGCTCTGGTAGGAACAATGCCAGCCGTCTATGAATTATTACCAAGAGCTCGTCACGGACTAGTGCAAGATAAGGAAGGGAATGCCCTTGATGTCTTTGACATCAACGTGTGGAAAAAATACGAATGGGGACTTGCGAGTTCAAAGAATGATAAGCACCTAAAGTGGCTCCTCCCAGAAGTAGAATCTGCCCAAGAGAGAAGAGAAATTGCACTAGAGCACCTAGGGAAATGTCTAGACAATGCAAAACGTTTCCATCAAGCGCTTGATCGAAAGGCTAAACACCCTGATAGTATTAGTGTGGTAGGTTGGGCTGGTGATAGTGGTGAAACACTCATAAGCTATGAAGCTCGCGAAGGTGGAGGAAAAGGCCTAGCGTACAGTTCTGGAGATGAAACAGTCCCTAGGTATAGTGCGGCAGCCGATAATAGAGGCCCTCATGCAAAACAAGGTAGAATTGACCCGATGGTGTACTGGGATGATATTAACTATATCTATAAGGATCACATACACATGACCCAGGACCTCAATTTTTCAGATAATCTACTCGCCTATCTACTCAACCAAGGCGGTAGTATTGGAGTGAGTCGAAAAGCAAAAAAGAAAAACTAAGCGTGATTGTAGAATGAATTGAGATTTGGAGCCTAATAGAGTGCCCAGTCTTTTAGCACCTTAGTTTATATTTCCCCGAGAACCTTGTATGAGTGAATCCATAGAACAGCGTAGCTTAGAGCTGCATGAGCGACTTGTCGGTAAGATCGCTATATCTAATAAAATGCCCCTTGCCACGAGTGATGATTTATCTCTCGCCTATTCTCCGGGGGTAGCGGCGCCCTGTTTAGCAATAGCGAAGGATGCCTCAAAGGTGAGAGAACTCACTATCAAGAAGAATGCTGTTGCCGTAGTCAGTGATGGTTCCGCCGTACTTGGGCTTGGCAATATAGGGCCTCAAGCCGCCATTCCTGTCATGGAAGGCAAAGCCATGTTGTTTAAAGAATTTGCCGACATAGATGCATGGCCAATCTGTGTGGACACGCAAGATGTTGAGGAGATTATCCAAACAGTTCGCCATATCGCACCAGTCTTTGGGGGAGTGAATTTAGAAGACATTGCCGCTCCACGGTGTTTTGAAGTAGAAGCGCGCCTCCAGGACTTGGGAATACCTGTTTTCCATGATGATCAGCACGGGACAGCGATCGTGCTGCTAGCGGCACTCATTAACTCTTGTAAGATTCTTGGACGTGACATGAAGTCACTGAGAGTGGTCATCAATGGAGCAGGTGCTGCGGGAACAGCCATAGCAAAATTATTACGTTGCGTGAACCAAGAGTCTGCCAGCTGTGATGCAGTGAAGGATATCATCATCTGTGACTCGAAAGGCGCGATTCATTCTCAAAGAGAAGGACTCAGTGCTGTAAAACAAGAGTTCTTGTCATTCACAAATCGACAAGACCAATCAGGAACACTCGCAGATGTCCTCCAAGGAGCAGATGTGTTTATTGGGGTGAGTCAGGGAAATATACTGACTCAAGATATGGTGCGCTCTATGGCGAAAGACCCAGTGATCTTTGCGATGGCAAATCCTGTACCCGAAATTATGCCAGAGCTTGCCCTAGAGGCGGGTGCTGCTATTATGGGTACGGGGCGTAGTGATTTCCCCAATCAAGTGAATAACGTGCTC
The DNA here is from genome assembly GCA_937928735.1 of uncultured Verrucomicrobiales bacterium. Lineage (GTDB taxonomy): Bacteria > Verrucomicrobiota > Verrucomicrobiia > Verrucomicrobiales > Akkermansiaceae > Rubritalea. The sequence goes on from CALFVF010000034.1 coordinate 5,334, forward strand.
GCCTTCCCAGGGATTTTCCGTGGAGCCCTGGACGCAGGAGCCAGTGTGATTAATGATCAGATGAAAATCGCCGCCGCCTACGCACTCGCAGATGCAGTAAGTGAGCCACAGCCAAATCAAGTGATCCCGAGTCCTCTGGATAGAAGTGTACCTGAGAAAGTCGCTCAAGCTGTTGCCGAGGCCTATTTGTCTTAGTGATAGATCGGTCTAGTTCTAGAGCGCTGTATAGCTGCCTTTGCGTGCGATGTACTACTTCAAAAACGATCAGGTCATTTCATTTGGTCTATACCAACTCAAAAATTAACTGGTATTAGAAGGGAGCCATATGATCACAGTCATTCACGAGTAGATACTGGTATGGTTCGATAAAGTCTGCCATAGATTAGAGTTAGGTTTTTAGAGTTTTTCTCAAATTGTTTTTCCCAAATTATTTTGGTCATTGGCATTAGATTTAGTGCTGGTGCTTTGGCTTTGCCAATACTAAATCTAGGTGTCATGAAATACAAAACACTAACCTTACTAGGCACCCTTGCTCTTAGCCAGCTTACAATATCTTGTAATAAAAAAGAAGCAGATGGCGCAAATTCCGAAGAGAATGTACCGGCTCAGGGTGAGCAGAAACAATCTATGTCTGAAAGTGGGGATGAAACATCTCTGTCTGAAGGTGAGGATAGTTTTGAAGCTGTGAGTGATGATATTGTCAAAATGGTAGAGACAATGACTCAGACATTGAGCATGGCAAAAGATGCAGAGTCTGCCAATAGTGCTATGACTAAGCTAGATGCTCTCGCCAATGAGGCGAATGGCTACGCTGAGCGGCTCAAGGCATTAGGAAAGCCCAATGAGGAGCAGGTTAAACTGGTGAATGATAAGATGCAGAAAGTGGAAAGTGAGATGAACCAGGAAATGATGGCCACAATGACGACGATTATGCAAAACCCAGAGGTCGCTGAGATTATTCAAAAAGGGTTATTAGAATTTGCCGAGAAAACAGCAGCAATGGATGAGATCTCTAAGGAATACTTTGGAAACACAGAGTAAAGTGACCTTCAATGATGAGGCTTATTACGAAAGAAAGCCAATAGCACTTCACGGTGGCAGCCTCATTCTAGCACTTCTCCAAGAGAGCGATTGGGCAAAAAGCTCTCTGTGCTCTAGACTACTGGAAGTACGCTCTAGAAGGTGATTTGAACTAAAATACCTCTGCTAGAGCTCAAAAAAAACGAGGCTTGGTAAGAAGCCTCGTTTTGCTGTTTTCTATCGAAATCTTTGTGAGAGCGTTCTATGCGTCTGAGCCACCTCCTGCAGCGGCTGCGATGTCTTTCTCTTCTTCTGGGAGGAATTCTTTGAAGCGCTGCTTGTCGTTTGACTTCATGAAGGCTTCTTGTGGGCTGACGCGGCCCATGCAGAGTTTTTCCCAAATGGCGTCATCCATGAACTGCATGCCTTCTTGCTTGCCTTGGACAATAACGTCGGTGAGCTTCTGTGTTTTACCCTCACGAATAATCGCAGCGACCGCCGGGTTAGCGATGAGGATTTCATTGACGGCCACTCGCCCTGGCTTATCACTTGTTTTCATCAGTAGCTGGGCGACGACTCCGCGCAGTGAGGAGGAGAGCATAGCTCTGACTTGTGCTTGCTGGTCAGATGGGAAGACGTCAATAATACGATCAACAGTCTTTCGAGCACTATTGGTGTGCAGTGTTCCAAAGACAAGCATACCAGTTTCTGCGGCTGTTAGAGCGAGTTGGATAGTTTCCTTATCACGCATTTCCCCGACTAGGACGATTTCCGCATCTTGTCGAAGTGAGGCTCTGAGTCCGTCTGCGAATGAGGCAGAGTTATGGGGGACTTCTCTCTGGGTAATCAGGCACTGTTTGTTTCTGTGGACAAATTCGATGGGCTCTTCAACTGTGATGAGGTGTCGATTGTAGTTCTCATTGATGTAGTCAATGATCGCCGCCAGTGTGGTGGATTTACCAGAACCTGTGGGGCCTGTGACTAGGACGAGTCCTGAGCGCATGTCGGCGAATTTCTTTACTGTGTCTGGAATTCCTAACTGCTCCAGTGTCATGATATCTACAGGGATGAGACGAAAGACAGCTCCGAGGCCAAATTTTTGTTTGAGGAAATTACAGCGGAAGCGTGAGGTCTCGTCCATCTCGTAGGCGAAGTCGAGATCGCCTTCTTCGATATAGGATTCCCATGCTTGTTTATCACAGATTTCTGAGAGTAGCTGCACCATGTCCTCATGGGTGAGGATCGGTTCGTCAGGTATGGGGGTGACACTGCCGTTAACGCGCAGCTTTGGTGGTGAATTTTCAGCGAGGTGGAGATCTGAGCCGCCTTGCTCAATGAGGTATTTAAAGTATCCGTCGATTCGGTTCATGATGGTTCTTCGTTGACGTTAAAAAATGGAATGATGAGGCAATGATGATTCGAGGAGCTATGATTCGAGAAACTGCTTCATGGTTGCTTTATCGGAGGCTCGGAAGAAGCATTCGTCTTTGGTGATTTTCCCCCCAGTGTAGAGGTTCTGGAGGGACTCATCCATGGTGATCATGCCGACATTTTTACCTGTCTGCATGACACCGGGTAGCATGAATGTCTTGCCATCACGAATGGTGGCCGCGACCGCAGGTGTATTCACCAGTAGTTCCATGGCTAGGCAGCGGCCTTTCCCATCTGCTGTTGGGATGAGCTGCTGGGAGACGACTCCTCGGAGAGACTCAGAGACCATCACGCGAATCTGCTCGCGCTGATCAACGGGGAAGACATCCAGAATACGGTCTAGTGTTCGAGGCGCATTCCCTGTGTGCAGTGTGCCGATCACTAAGTGGCCTGTCTCCGCTGCTGTGATGGCGAGCTGAATGGTCTCGAGGTTTCGCATCTCACCGACCATAATAATGTCTGGATCTTCACGAAGTGCGGCGCGCAGTGCTCGTGGGAAAGACTCAGTGTGGAGATGAACCTCCCGCTGTGTGATGTGACAGTTAATGGATGGGAAAATATATTCGATAGGATCCTCGAGAGTGAGAATGTGGTCCTCACGCTCCTTATTGATATAATCAAGGATCGAGGCCATGGTCGTGGACTTACCTGATCCCACAGCTCCTGTGACAAGAATAAGGCCATTGTGGTATTTGGCCAGTGGGCTGAGGTGCTTCACAGGGAGCTTGAGATCCTCCATGGAGCGAATCTCTGTATTGATGATACGAAAGACGATATCGAGTCCCAGGCGCTGCTTCACCACGGAGGCTCGGAAACGGCCGAGCTCACTCTCGTGACCGAAGTCCGTGTCACCAGTTTTCTCGAGTTGCTTCCACTCGCGCTCACCGAGGAATGACTTGCAGAGTATCTCGACCTGCTCGGCGGTGAGGGGCTCAGAGTCCTCCCAGATAGGTTGGAGCTTGCCGTGGCGTCTCCATGCTGGCTTAAAGCCCGTGGCCAAATGAATATCAGAGCAATCATACTCAAGTCCCACCTTGAGATATGTGTCTACGTGATCGTAAAAAGGAATAGTCGACATAAATAAAAATCAAACGTTCTAAAAGATGCCGTCTAGAAAATCATGGAAAATTGAGAAGGCACGAAAAAAATGATAAAATGTTATTCTCTACATTTTCTTTGGAAGTGTGGGGAATAGACTTGCGTATTTAGTTTCTTATAGATTTTGTTTTGGAGTTGCAGAGCTCTTGGTTCTCCTGCTTTGTTTGCTTTTGTGAAACCACTTCCTTATCCAGAGGCTCCTGTTGGAATTTTGAGCTTTGATTTTGATGGCACTCTCCATGACCCTGAGGCGGATCCAGCCGTAGGTGCGGTGTTTTTTGAGAAAATTATGAAGCTGAGAGAGCTTGGTTGGATATGGGGGATCAATACTGGGCGCTCTCAGCTACAGATGAAGCAGGGTTTTATGGAAGTGAGGTTTCCCTTTCTTCCTGACTTTTTGGTGGCGCGCGAGCGAGAGCTCTATACGCCCAGTGAGTTCGGAAATTGGTATCCGGTGGAAGACTGGAATCGGCAGGTGGAGAGGGATCATAAGCGATTTTTTCGTAAGGTGAAAAAGCCCCTTCAGCGAATTCGGGAGTATGTTGTTTCTGAGACACAGGCCGAGTGGGTGGAGCAGGAGGGTGACCCAGCGGGGGTGGTGGCGAGTACTGAGGCGGAGATGGCCAAAATTTGTGAAAGGATTGATGCTGAGGCTCTGCACTCGCCTTTACTGGGGTATTTAAGAAATACGATTTACCTGCGATTTAGCCACAAGGACTATCATAAGGGGAGTGCTCTCGCGGAGGTGACCAAGCGCACTGGTATCACTGCAGCAGAGGTGCTAGTGGCCGGGGACGGGCATAATGATTTAGATATGTTGCAGTGTTGCTATGCAAACTGGATTATCTGCCCAAGTAATGCTCATGTGGATGTGCAACAAGCTGTGAAAGATCAAGGGGGCTACATTGCAAAAGAGCGTGCTAGTCTGGGGGTACTAGAAGCTTTAGAGCATTTTTTCCCAGAGTAGGCTGGAGCTTCTTCTGAAGAGGATGCTCTCTTAGGTTTCTAATCCAGGGTGTCATTTCCATGGAACTAGGCGCTAGGTGCTTGTACTCCACTGGTGGAAAAATGACTAGCCGCCTGAGAGTGTGACATAGCGACACGGTGTATAGCTATTCTCAGGCGGCTAATTATGGTATTGTCCAAGAATTAGAATTTTGAGCAGACCTGGGTTAAGGGTCAGTAGGGTTTCAAATTCTGGTTCTTAAACTCCCTTATCAGGGGGCTCTGTTCAGGGGGCTCTGTCGTCATTGGGGGACGGTTTCGTTTGGGGGTGGGTGTTGATTTATGTCGTTGTTGTTTCCTTATTTGGGGATCATTGGGGGATCATTGTTAAGGGTTGGGGAAGTGCCTCTAACCTAAGGAAGAATTGTTAAGTTAGAATGAGTGTATGGAGTTTAATTGTTAATTTTATGTAAAGGGCACCACCGATAACCTCATTTCTGAAAATACCATCAGATTTCTCCATCTCTGTGTTGCCCACAATTCTTATGAATTCATTCAAAAGAAATTGTGTTTGCCTTGGTCTGAAAAAATCTGAAGGCATTTTTTATCGAAAGCAGGTTATCGGAGGTACCCTAAAGAGCCTCTCCGCTAACTTCATTTCTAAACATACCGTCAGATTTTCCAACTCAGCGTTATTTACGATTCTTGTGAAGCCATGTTTTACTGAAAGCAGGTTGCCAGAGGTACCCTTGAGTGTTTTTACCAGCAAAGAGCAGACAGATATTTCAGCAAACCTTGGTTTATCCAGTCTACGAACTCCAAGAGCCCGGTGATTCTTAGACCGTAGTGATAAGGAGCTTCGTTTCTGCACTAGCGAGTAGGTCATCTGCTCCGCGTGGTATGAGGATGAAATCACCTGTTTTATAGACTTGAGACGCTGAGTCTGTGAGTTGTCCTTGGACAATTGTGATGATGGAAAAACTCTCGCTCGTTGAGGGGGTGAAACTCTGATCTTCGCTAAATGTAGCTTCTTTCATGTGGTAGTGTTCACAGGAGACGATGGTGTCACCTTCTAGAGTGCCCATTGTTGGCTCGATATCATCGAAGTTAATGCACTGGAGTGATTCTTCAATATGAAGGTCTCTGGGGACTCCGCTGAGGCCGACTCGATTCCAGTCAAAGACGCGAAATGTGGTATCCGAGTTTTGCTGGATCTCGTAAATGAGTATGCCTGCTCCAATAGCGTGCAAGCGGCCAGATTCTAGATGAATGAATTCGCCAGCTTTAGGGGAAAGAGTGTGAATGTGTTCTTCGCAGCATCCTTCTTTGAGTGAAGCTCGTAGAGTTTCTGCTGTGGTACCTGACTTTACGCCGACATAGAGCTTTGCGCTTGGTGTGGCGTCTGCAATATACCAGGTTTCGGTCTTTGGTTCACCATGAAGACTTTTTGCGAGAGCTTCTGGTGGATGCACCTGTACAGAGAGTTTCTCGCTGGCGTCGAGAATTTTGATCAATAAGGGAAAGCGCTCGCTATCGGCTGTCTTACCAAAGATGTCTTGGCGGTGGTGAGTCCAGAGTTCATGGAGGGTTTTCCCTTTGTATGGACCTCGTTGCACGATAGACTGGTCATCAACTCTGTCTGAGATTTCCCAAGATTCGCCATAGGGTGTCTCTTGGCTGGGTAAGGATCGATTGTAGTCTGTTTCTAGCCGTCTGCCACCCCATATTCGTTCTTTGTAGATCGGTGAAAAAAGTATGGGTAGTATCATAGGTTTTTAAGTGAGCCTGAGTGTGATCAGAATCATAGAGTGAAGGTCAGAGGCGTTCTAGCTGGCAGCAAAGGTGAGAGCATGCTGTTTCATCTGAGTCACCATGAGGTTAAGGGCATTGGCACGAGTGGGAGCAAGATGTTCCTTTAGGCCAGTTTGTTCTATAAACTCCATGTCAGATTTGAGAATCGCCTCTGGTGTTTCCCCACTGAGGACTCGGACAAAGAGAGCAATCATACCTTTGACGATCACAGAGTCAGAGTCGGCACTGTAGTGTACTTTACCTTCCTGGAAAGACGAGTCGAGCCAGACTTGAGACTGACACCCTTTGATGAGTTTGTCCTCTTGTTTGGCTTCATCAGCCATAGCTGGCAGAGTTTTTCCAAGACTAATGACGTACTCGTAGCGCTCTGTCCAATCTTGGAACAAATTGAGTTCATCGAGTAGTTGTTGCTGTTTTTGGGCAATGCTCATCTAAGAGGAATAAGACGTAGTCTGAGTGCTCTGAAAAGAGCAAAATTGAGGAACTCAGCCAGAACGCACTCAGGTGTACTCTATCTAAGTTCCCTAGGCCTGACCTTACTCTTCATGGTTGGGCATCAGTGTGAGCTGGTGCGCATTGGAAGGGGTTAAATATTTTTTCGCTAAGGCATTGATTTCCTCCAGAGAAATAGAGCTGTAGTCGGCATCCCGCTGGCGAGCCCAGTCGAGGACTTGTGGGCGCTTTTGACTCTGGAGCATCACGGTGTTGAGCCAGTATGAGTTCTGTCTGAGGCTTTCTTTGAGTGAGCTCAGTGTGGGGTTAAGAGCACGATCGAGTTCGTCTTGCTCGGCACCATCCTTGGAGAGTGAGTGTGCGATCTCTAAGATAACTTGGCTGATTTTCTCCATCGCTTCTGGAGTGCCTTTACTACTTGCGATCAGGTAGCTGTAGTCCATAAATGCAGGATTACTGCTCACATAAGAAAATGGGGAGTAGGCATCTCCGAGTTCCTCACGAATCTTAATGCGCATGCGATCAGAGAGGATTCTTGAGAGAACGTTGAGGCGTCTGACCTCGCTGATATTACCCTCGAGCATAGCGTCACTCAGCTTCCAGGCGACCATTGCATTGGCAGGCTCTTCCTTGCTCTCGAAAGAAAATGTTTTTTGACTTGGGGTTTTGGGGGCTGTGATCTGGCGTAAACGCTTTGGTACAGGTGTTAGGGTATCTCGCTGTGGGAGGCTTCCA
>CALFVF010000035.1 GCA_937928735.1 uncultured Verrucomicrobiales bacterium
ATTCAGTCTGATTAGGATGATTTCTGATCATGTAGGTGCAAGGCTATTGAGAGGGTTTCTACCAAACCCGTGCACCTTATGCATCCATAATCTCACAAAAGGCTAGATTTCAGGCAGGATGAGCTGTTTTTCAGGAAGCCCGAAGTAGACCTTTTCTGTCTACTGGTGACTTGCGAAGTTACCCTCTTAAACGGAGAAAGCCGTTAACTCATTGCAAGTTAACGGCTTTCATTGGTTACGGGAGTAGGATTTGAACCTACGACCTTCAGGTTATGAGCCTGACGTTTATGCTTATAAAACCTTTGTTTTTAGTTTTTCGTGCAACACTTCGTGCAATATGTGCTTGATAGTGAGACAGAATGCATTTGAATGTACCCATGAGCAGGGCAAAGAAACGGACCCGAACAACCGCAAAAGAATCAGCCGGGGTAAACCTAACAATCAGAGAGCATCACGAAATCAAAGCTGGGAAAGGCTACTCTTCTTTTCTTGTTCAAGGGTGGAAAGAGGGCGGAAAGTGGAAGCGCAAAAAGTTCAAGAATCGAAAGGATGCAGAGCGATTCGTCGCCCTTAAAACCGTTGAACTCGAAAATCAGGGGCGGTCTCAAAGGATGGTTCTTTCACCGCTCACTGATGAACAGATTCAACAAGCGGTTGACGCTTTCGATGCCTTGGGTTCTACCTATTCGCTGAAAGAGGCGGTTCAATTTTTTCTCGAAAACCACCGTCCCCCGGAATTCAAAATCTCTTTGAGCGATGGCCTAAAAGTCTATCTGGACGACCGCGAGCGGGACGGAGTGAGGCACCGGACAATCAAACAAGCCGAAAGCGTGCTGAAAATGTTCCTCTCTGCGGTGAATGATTGTGACGTTCATGAAGTGACCCCGCAAAAGGTGGAAGGCTTCCTACGGGGTCTGAGAGCGAAAGACGGCATATCGCCCGCCAAGCGTAAAACATGGAACAACTACAGAAACGACCTAAGCCATTTCTTCGGATGGTGTGCAGTTGCAGACCTTGGAACGCAAAGGCCGTGGACCTTCAATAACCCAGTTGAATCAATTCGCGTTTTCTCCGCAAAGCAAGTGGCCGAACAACGGGCCGAAATCGCTACCACGCCCCCGGGGGAAGTTCTAAGGATTTTCACTGTCTTAATGAGGTGGCGGGGTGGGGTAATGGTGAAACCGTTCGCACTTACTTATTTTGCAGGTATTAGACCAGATGGCGAACTGAAGCGGCTGGCCCTCGGGGGAGATGAACTCATCAACCTAAAAACGGGCTTCATCACAATTCCTGCAAATGTCTCAAAAACAAAGGAGGCGAGGCAAATAAAGATCACTGACAACCTAGCGGAGTGGCTCAAAGCATATTCAAGTTTTCCGATTATCCCGAAGAACTGGGACCGCTTATCAAAGCAAGTTCGCGGCCATTTCAAACTTTCTCATGATGAGGCACGGCATAGCTTCATTTCCTACCATGTCGCATTGAATAGATCAGTTGGAGATGTAGCGTTACAAGCTGGCAACTCAGAAAGCATCGTGAAAAAGCATTATTTGAACCTCCATCCCGCCGAAGACGGGGCCGCGTTCTTTGGAACCGCCCCCGGGGGACGTCATGCAGTTTTTAAGGAATCAATTAACGAAGAATCTGGACACCTGAAAGCAATATGAATGAAAAAATCATTTCTCAAATGAAAGCCGAAGTCGAAGCCAAACGGATACGGGCACTCCCGGACGGGGAAGACTGGCGGGGGTGGATCATCTGGAACGAGATTCATGGTCTCAATGATTATGAGAAGAATATGAGGCGATTATTCGATAAGGGAATCCAACACCTTAGATGGAAAAGATGGAACTTGCTAGCCGAAGTTTTTGGGAAAGAATCCCAAAAATTGTCTGATGGAATGAAAACTTTGTTTTCTGAGATATTATCGAAATTAATTGAATACTTCGCGCACAAGGAACAACTCAGAAATGCTAGACCAAGCACAAATCCCTATATTGAACAGCTAGAGCGCGAAGTTTCAAATCTCGTTGCAAACATGTATGTAAATGGGTTGAGACTTGAATCCAAGAACGAAAGAAGTGCATTTTTTGCGTCTATGGATAAAATCAATAAGATTTTATCAACCGGAGATTTCGGGAAGTTTTATAATAAAACATTTCGTGTGGCGGATGTCATCGAATCGTTTTTTAGAGAAGGCAAATTGCCCACTAGGAAAGAGGTGAATGAGAGGTTAGATGATTGGCAGGTTCCTAGAGGTGGGAAAAAGCATTATTTGGATAAACCTTTGGAACGTCTTGAAGTTGCTCTGCGAGACCCCAATCAGGCCGACGAGAGAAGCCCCGGCAGCTGAAAAATAAATTCAGCCGCTCATGTCGAACTTTATGCGCGGGGGTGCATTATCAGTAGTGATGAATGCATCAAATACAGAAAAACAGTTAGTCGGGATGCGAACTTGCCTTGAGCTAGTCTTCCCGGATGAGTCCACACGTCCTTGCTTTCGTGTCTTTAATGATTGGAAGGCCAAGGGCTATTTGCCGTTCCACAAAGTAGGACGCCGGGTTTTTATGGACCCGGTGCAAGTTCGCGCTGCGCTGGATAAGCAATTCGAGATCAAACCTATCAACTAACAAAAATTCCCGCCCTAGTACTACCCGTGGCGAGGTTTTGAGTCTAAATCAAATATTAAGAAGATTCTATTCCGGTTCACGGATCTAGGCAGGGGCTTAGATCAATGAAAAAAACTATTCACATAACGACTATCATCAGAGAAGTTGCCGGGTGCACGATGAAGGAAGTCTTTACGGCGACGGAAATAGACCCAGTTACAGAATGGGGTAGCATGCCCGGTCTGAAAGGGGTTTCGTTTCGCTTTGGAGACCCCTCTGCTCTATTAAAACGGCTGTCGAAGTATCCGACACGCCAACTCATTGCCGATTCATCATATTTTGGCGAGGCCGATACGCCTGAAATCGGGCCTCCATGCCTGATGCGTGCTGAGATAATTGAAGGCGCAAAAAAGCACAAAAAATCCCGCTATCTAATTCTCGAAACTAATGAAGAAGGGTGGAGCTACGGCCTTTCCGTATCTATCAAAAATTTCGCAACTCGTTCTTGCTTTACTGATGAATGCTTTACCGAAGTTCGCTGGAGTTCCAAAGAAAATCGCGAATTCGCACTAGGATTTCTTCAATCATTTAGTCAGTCTTTGCTTGAGACTGAGCTAGAAGGGGGGGTGAAATGAGCTACGCCAATCTAGCCGATGAAATCACCTTTGCCGATTGTGCCCCGGGTGGCCTTCCTGACTGGACGTTGACATTGCCCTTTCGAGACCGACTTTCTTTATTGCCAAGCGAGTCTCTTGTTGAGCTTTCAACCATGCCTGAACATTGGCACGGTCCTTCCATGCCCCTTGCCAATAGTATGGCAAATGCAGGGTTCTCTGATGAAGAAATCAGAGACTTGCTTGAAACTTCTGCTGCTTCCTATGACGGGGTAGTTGAATTGAGGGATATTAATAGAGTCTTGGCAAAATGTCGGGATGAAAAGCCGGCTAATGGTCGGAAGGCTCCAAAATGGAAAGCCTTTGACCGTGAGAAAGTGAACGGCATTCTTGAAAAAGTAGAGGTGAAAAATCTTGACGATTTGTTAGAAAGATTTGGGGAGCCTGAAAAATCGGGCGCTTGGGAAATTCTCGAAAGCCTCTTTCCGGGTAATCCTCTTCTCTGCCTTTCGACTCGCAAAAAGGAACGCTACAAAACCCAAAAATTGAGCGAATGGAATGCGGGTGAGGTTCAGATGAATTTCATCGTTCCTTCTGTCATGTCAAAGCGCGAAGGGCTAACCAAAGACGGCAGGACTTCCGGGCGTTCTTTGGACAATACTGGCCCCCGTGGGCATCTTGTGATTGATTTTGACCGAAATGACCAAGACCACGATGAGCAAGCGGCAGTCATCGCTCATCTTGCGACACTGGCCCCGCTTGTGATGGTGTTAGATACGGGCAATAAATCGCTGCATGCGTGGTTTAGGTGTGACGGTGAAAGCGAAGCCGTTCATGAAGCGTTCATGACTGAAGCGGTGAGTCTGGGAGCAGACAAGGCAACATGGCGCACAGAACAACTTGTGAGGGTTCCCGGTGGAACCCATGACAAAACGGGGAACCCCCACAAGGTTTTGATTTTCCGCTCGGAAGCCGCAAAGGGTGAAAGTTGGAAGAATGAAAAACCTTTACGTTATTCACTGACTCATCATTCAAAAATCACCTTTGACCCGGTTGCTTTTGATTTTGTGGAAGGCGTTCTAACAGTTGGCGGATTATCGGTGGTCTATGCCGCCCCCGGCGCGGGGAAGTCCTTTTTCGTTCTGGATCTTGCCGCTTGTGTGGCCAGTGAAAGGCCGTGGCGGGAACGTGAGGTTGACGGCGGACCAGTCGTCTATTTCTGCCTTGAAGGGGTGAAAGGCTTCATGAACCGCATTCTTCTTTTGAGGGGAAGCGGCAAGCTTCCAAATCATGCCCCATTCCATTTGGTTTCCACGGGACTCGATTTTTTTAGAGAGGAAGACATTGCCGGGTTCATCGAAGCCATTGCCTCCACGCTTGGCGAAGTGAAGCCCCGGCTGATTGTGATAGACACCCTTGCCCGCAGTATGCCGGGCGGGAATGAAAATGCTGGTGAAGATATGGGAAAGGCCATTGACGGCGCAGGAGCGTTGCAAACGGCCTTTGGTTCCCATGTCTGCCTTGTTCATCACTCTGGAAAGGACACGACAAGGGGAACCAGGGGCCACAGCTCACTGAAAGGCGCGGTTGATACTGAAATCGAACTCACTAAGGATGACGCGGCAAAGATCATCACGGCAGAAGTCACCAAGCAAAAGGACTTGGAACAAGGCCAGCGTTTCCCTTTTCGCTTAGTCCCTTCAATCGTGGGAATGAATGAGCGCGGGAAGGAAGTGACTTCATGCCACGTTGAACACCTCAACCAATCGGAAGCCTCGGTTAAATCGCAACGGGGAAGGAAATCAAAATACTCTTCTGCAAGGCTTTTGGAATTGCTTCCAGTGGAATCCGTGGGGGCTTGGCAAGAGGCTGCTGAGAGTGAAGCTGGAATGTCAAAAGCGACTTTTAACAGGCTCAAGAAAACCCTTATTGAAGGAGTCGATTTTATCAAAAATGGAGCCGGGATTGAGATCGCCCCCGTGGGGGATTCCGACTTGTTGGTCTCATAATTCAAAACGTTCGATTTGGCCTTTGTCTCAAAATTGTCTTATAATTCAAGCCCGCTGAAAACCTTATAAAATAAATAAAGTCTCATAATTCTCAAAAGTCTAATGATTCAAATTGATCCCAAATCACTGAAAAGTCTCATAAGTCTCACAACCCTTTAGGGGTGAGATTTATGAGACAAAGATTTTCGAGACTAAAACTCAGTAGAAAACACTATGCCCCCGGGGGCAGTTTTGGTGGTCCAAAAATTCGTTTATTGCACGAAGTGTTGCACGAAAAAAGATCAACCCTTTTAGGCGATTGATGAACGGCAGGCTATAAGCCTGAAAAGCTCAATTCACTTCGATGGTGTTCGTCATGAGCTTTGCTTGTGTAGATTCCGCCACGGATTGCCATTCATCGACAGTTGCAGCTATTGGAACCAACATCACTCCGCCATGGTTTACATTTGTTTCGACTCTCTCGATATAAACGCCGTCCATCTTGTTGAGGGCGTGAATGGCTGCGATTTGCTCTGTCGGAGTCGAAACCTGATTTGTGACTATCTTGCTTAAATGTTCCTTGCGGGCCGTTACGTCGAGGATGGTGGCAGAATTGGCCTTGTTCTGCAAATCACCAAGGAACGCTTGCGCGTCTGGTCGCTTCATAAGCTTTCTTACTACTTGGGAGGCGCAATTTTTGGAGTAGTTGGCCAGTCGTCCTGCTTCCGTCATAGACTTCCCGGAAGCCACGCCACGAAGCGCGATTTTTTGTTGTTCGTTTAGTTTTCTCATACGTGCGCAGGTGATTTTGGCAGATTTGGCGATAAAAGGGGGGGGATTGGATCAGGCGGTTTGCTTCTTTCAAAGTCAGGCCACTTGTAATGGCCCCCAAAGTCTTTCTCTGTCTCGCATTTATACTTAATCATTACTAATTTGATTAAGTTAGTCAAGTTTAGTCTTATGGTAGTGAATTTTTAACTTTTCACTCACCGCATGACCAAATTTACAACCAACCGGGGAAATGAGATTTAGACCAAAGACACTCAAGCGGCCATTGAAGGAATGGCAAAAACCCTAGTTTTGATTGAAGCGGAACGTGCGGGTGTTTGTGTTAGCCTCATCTCCAATATATCGGAAATTGACTGCTCTTTCTTCATTCACGAAGCCACTCACCGGGGGAAGAATGAGAGGTGGCAAGCAATATTCCCGGCGCTCTTCCATTTCACTACCATGCCGAAACGTGGGAGGAAGCGACAACCAAGCAACGCTATTTTCAAGCCCTCACCGGGGCCGTTCGATATAGTTTCAACCCTGATTCTGGCTCTGTCGATTTGAAGCATACCCCCGGGCGGACGCATGGAGTGATCTTGTGGAATTCGACAATCTCGGGGTCAGTGAGTACTAATCTTGCTACTCTTTCGCAGAAGCAGATATTTTGCTAGAAGGGTGGCGAAAAGAATACAACGATGAGCGAATTCACAGCTCACTAGCCTATCAAACCCCCAATGAGTAAGCGCGCAGCGCAAAGATTACGTTACGGGCTACGCCCTGCACTGCGTCATTGCGCGCAATCACCCCAAACCTAACTAGAAATAACACATTGACTAAATCTACAGCTTAGACCTGTCTAGTCTGCGGGGTCAGGTCAATGTCATTAATCTTTTATAGATAACCAAGATTTATCAAATTCAATGTCTGTACCCTCGAGTAAAAGGCCTTTGTCAGAGAAAATAAACTTTTTATAACCGACATAGGCTCCAAATGAGTTTTTCGCGCTTACTTCCCCGTAGTAAACATCTCCATCGATCCATGAAGATCCATATTTAATATCCCTAAATTTTGCAGATTCTGGATCTTTGAAATGTTCTCTAACTTTGCTTGAAACTGTTAACTTGAAATTAGCCTGATGAAGTAGTTTTGAACTAGCTTCAGGCTTTAAGGCAAAGAAGATTCCACTCAAGCCTAGAAGAAGACCGACGATTAAAAGGATATTGCCTGATAGTCCTTGTTTCTTAGTAGTTTTACTCATAATGTCTAGAATTCGATGTTATTTTAATTGAAGTTTTTTTGGTGGTCTCTGGTAATTGTTAGTTTTTAACTTTATCATGTGTTAGCTTAATTAGGAAAGAACTAAACAACTGGGAGAAGTAATGACCATTTATGGTCATGCATCAATAAAGAAGTGACCATTTATGGTCTTTCCATGAAAGTTGATTCAGCTCAAGTAACAGTAAGGGAATTGTGTAGAGAGCTTGTTGAAGAAAGGTTGCGCCAAGGATTATCGCAGCAAAAGCTGGCCGAAATGGCCGATCTTAGCCGAACTGGGTTACGACATATCGAAAGTCTAGAGACAAATCCAACTCTCTATTCTTTGTTGAAACTCGCAAAAGCTCTAAATGTTTCTTTGCCGCGGTTACTTTCTGAATAAATGTAGGATGCGGCTGAATCTCATTAGGGTTTTATTTTCCGCCCCTTGGGGCGTACAATGTATGAATGATCCAATTCATAAATAAACTCCTAAGGTCTAGCTAGAAACTTTGTCGTTCTGATCCTTAGATTTGTTTAGAAATTTTCGTGCAACAGTTCGTGCAATAGATCTTGTTAAAACCTGCATTTGGGTGCAATTCCTTGCATTTTGAGAACCTGCCCCCTTAAACGGTGAAAGCCGTTAACTCATTGTAAGTTAACGGCTTTCATTGGTTACGGGAGTAGGATTTGAACCTACGACCTTCAGGTTATGAGCCTGACGAGCTACCTGACTGCTCCATCCCGCGATTTTATTGGCTTTGCGAGTCTCTCTAGAGGCTGCTCAGCGCTGCGGCGGAAGTTATGCGGCGTTGATTCATTGTACAAGATCTTTTTTGTAAAAGTTCCAACAATTCTGTAAATAGAGAGTTCTGAGGGTTCTTTTGGGTGTCGTTGTCGAGAAAAGTAGGGTACGTAAGAGTGGAGTGGCTATGGTATTCTGGATAACATGAGTGTATTATTGTGTTTCTAAGATGTATCTTTTTGTTTTTTTTGAGCTCTAGAGGTATTGTGAAGTGGATTGTTGTGTTCTTTGAGATCGATAAAATAGCGTTAGAATAGCCTTTGTGTTTATCTTGTATGTACAAAGTGCTTGCATTGTGTGCAAAAAGGGTGAAAATAATAGAAATTAGAGTTTTCAGATGAAACAATAGTCAGATAGCTTTTCCCTACGATTATGAGAAATAGGACATTACAACAGTATATTGACCATGAAAAAACGGCTAAAAGAGCGGTCGTACTTCTTGGGCAGGATACACACAAGCAGTGTGACTACCGCCCAGCAAGTCGTTTGCGTGGTGCCCTGAGAAAAGGATTCACACTAGTGGAGATGATTGTTGTGATGGCTATTATTGGAGTGATCATCGGTGTTGGGGCTTCTGGTATGAAGGGGCTAACGGAGGCGAAGGGTGTTTCATCAGGTGTTTCAATTGCAGATTCTATTTTTAGTGAGGCTCGTTCGTCTGCGATTGGTAATGGTTTAAGTACTAGGGTAGCATTTTTATCGGATTCCTCAGTGAAAGGAAAAGATGAGGAGAAGTATTTGCGTCTCATTGTTGTTTTTCAGCGAAATATTGAGAATGAGCGCTGGGAGCCAACGGGCCGCGGTCTGAGCTTACCAGGGAAGACCTTCTATGATGAGGTTGCGAGTGTTTCTAGCGGGACAGATACTATGGATTTCCCGGGATTAGGTCCCAGTTCATGTCATTTTTATGAATTTAATTCCCAGGGGCTTATTGTGAACTTTGGTGGTAGCACTGGGGATAGCACGGAGGTGATTTCTTGTATTATTGGCGCCGGGACAGCTGTTGCTGGTTCTGAGAGAAAGATCAACGTGAATGAAAAAGATAGAGGAGGATTTGTGGTTCGTAAGAATGGTCGTCGTTCTCTCTATCGTGATATTTCTCAGATGCCAAATCGATCTGCATCAGGTCAGACCAGTTTAAATTAAGACACGGGAAATACGAAGTGATGAATAGGAAACAATTAGCCTCTAAAAGGCATTTTAGAAACGGATTTTCACTAGTTGAGGTCTCTATAGCAATGGCTGTGGTAGCAATCATGCTGACTTCATTTGTCGCAGTCTTTGGCCCTGCCCAGCGCAATATCACGCGCTCGCTCAATGAGAAGAATCTGAGTCGTCTCTCAGACGGATTTGAGTATGAGCTCTCTGTGCTTAGAAGTGGAGAGGAAGAGGAGTTTTCGACAGCTTTTGATAAGGCTTTTGAGATTATCCGCGATTATTCGACAGATCTTGGTGGTGGTGCTCAATGTGTTATCCTATACGAGTACAAGGGGTCTCTTTCTGTTGCTCCTCGTTCGAGAGAAGAAAACGCAGCATTGTCTCCTGCTTTGGATGGTTCATTAGTGCCATTTGTGGTAGATAGCTCAAATCGAGATCGATCAGTTTCTGGACGTGATTTCACGATGCAGACGGCAGTGCGTATCGTGGGCAACGGGCAGGATACAGAAATTGCTGAGGAGCTTAATTTGACTTCTATCGGAGAAGGTTCTGTGTATCTGGTGAGAATGCGCCAGCTTGTAGATAATGGGGGTGGGGAACTCACTCTCGGGAACTATGGGGAAATCATAAATCCACCCTCACTAGATCCTGATGATACAGCGGCGGGTCAGACTGTGACATCTGCAGACCAGTATACGGGCTCATACATAGCCTTCCAGGCGGAGTTTTTTAAACTAAAGAGTTCTGCGTTTAATTATATAGTGAATGGAAACTGGGATATTGAGGATCTTGGTAAGCCTTTTGTGACTAAGAATTTAGCGGTACGTCGATAACTAGTGGTGATAATGAGTGATTTAAAACGTAAAAATAAAATGAAGCGTAAAGGATTTACACTACTAGAACTCATGGTTGCAATGACTGTGACGACTTTCTTAGTTGGTAGTTTGATGGTGATTGTGAGAATGTCAGTGGAGTCACTGGGCTCTGTGAGAGAGAAGACCAGAGTGACTCGTCAGGCCAAGGATGTGCTTGACACAATGGCACTTGATTTTGAGTCAATTGTGGTAGGTACGAGCCCTGGCACGGAGTGGGGATTTTTTCGCCAAGACCCCGAAGGGTCTAGCTTTGGGCCAAATCCATCTGGTGAGACACTAGAGATTGCGAATTCATCAGAACTTGTCTTTTTTACAGCGGCGACAGATCGCTATGATGGGGCTTCTGCGGATGATCCAAAAAATGTGGGAGGTGATGTTTCTTGTGTGGGCTACAGACTCATTTACAAGGATCCGATTACAGGGGAGAGTGGCAATGCTTCGCCTCATTCCGTGTTTTCGCTCTACAGACAGCGTATTGACCCTGATGAGACCTTTGATAATTTACTCGCACAAGAGGACTTAGAAGCTGCTTATGATAACTCATACGCTCAGTCTAGTGTAGATGCACAGAATTTCTTAGCTGAGAATATTTACGAGCTCAGTGTCACATTTCTAGTGGATGTGATAGATGCAACAACAGGAGTGACGAGCCGTAGGCGTGTCTCTGTAGTCTCTCAAAACAGTATAGAATCATGGAATACCGGAGCTTACAGTAGCTTATCTATCACGGGTGATGGCCTGATTGCAATAGACACTTCAGGGGCTGAGGATGAGGAGATTCGTGATGGTTCTATTTTTGGAGTGGAGTTAGGGATTACTGTTCTCACTGATAAGGGGATGGGGATTATTAAAGCCAGACCAGTCGAGCAGCATGAGTTTCTTAAGGAATATGGTCGCCAGTACAGTAAGACGATTATTCTCCCAAAAATTAACTAATGAAGACTTATTCTCTCGGAAAACAAGAATACGTTGAGCTTATAGCATTACTCCAACTCCTGAATGTCTGCGATTCGGGAGGTGAGGCTAAGCACCTAGTCAATGAAGGCGGAGTGCTTGTGGACGGTGAAACAGAAACTCGTAAACGCAGAAAATTAAGAATTGGTGCTAAGGTTCAAATTCAAGACCTTGTGATCCAAGTGGAGAAGTGAGACTACTCTAGGTGATACTCTGTGAGGTCTTTGCTTGTCGTGCGCTAGGTTAAGGGTAAGTTCTCTTAAAAATTATGCGTACACTACTACTTCTCGCAGTCTGTATCTTTTCGCTTACCAGTTGTCAGACCTTCTACACAACAGATAGTGCAGGAGTGGCTACAATTTCGCCAAATCAATTTAAGTTGCCTCCAGAGATCGGAGTTCTTAAACGAGAGTATATCAACACCTTCGATGGGCGTGGTTACAATGTTGGAGCTGGATATAATTATTATTCACCAACCCAAAAGACAGCTTTGACTGTTTTTGTTGTTTCGAGGGTGGATTCTAGATCGCCATCTTCTCAAGAGCAGCAGCAATATTTTAATGCATCTCGATATGAGGTTTTTTCGCTACATAAAAACTCTAAGGAGATAAGGCAGGCGTCGATGAAAGGGCATAATTCGAGCGGGAAGTTTAGTGAGTTTCGTTACAATAGTGTGTTTGCAAGAACGCCTCAAGAAGTGGCTTCTTTTTTAGCTGTGTTTCGAGATGGAAATCGACTTGTTAAATACCGAATCACAGGACCAGTTTCTGATCGAGATGTGATCTACTCAAACTTAACTGAAGCAGTGCAGACCCTCACAAAAATTAACTAAGAAAATAAGGCAGCGTACACCAATCCACTACACGCTAAGTAGTTTAGTTTTATGGTTATTCTAACCTTCATTAACCCCTTCGTTGAAGACCGTCCCTTGTAGTGGATGGGTGGCTTTTGGCGTTAGTTAGCCTATGCATGTGAATCCCCAGCCGCTACAAATTGTGATTTTCTTCATTCTTTATCTTCTCTACAGAATATTGAGTCCGATTCTTTGATGGTGTTTTGAGAGGGGGCTTGTTCAAGCGTTCTAAAAGGCGTGATGACTCGATAGGTGAATCATATTCGCTGGATGACCGGAAGGATTAGAAAGTCTCAGAATCGTAGCTACGGCGGTGTTTTTTTGTGAACTTTAGTAAATTTTTCACAGTGAGGGTTGCCAAGCGGATGCGCTGAGGTTAAGGAGTAGGCATGAGTATTATTGCCGATGATTCTTCCGTAATGGTTAAGACAAGAGAGCTTTGTGAAACCATTCTTTCTGATTCTGAATTCACATCCATGAAGGATAAGATGGAGAATTTCTATGGGAATGAAGAAGCCTGTCTTCAGTTTCAATCTCTCCAAGAATTAGGAGATGGATTAAACCAGAAGCAACAAGCAGGTGTTCAGCTGGGAGAAGCAGAAATTAAAGAGTTTGATGACCGTAAATCCGAGTTATTTAAAAATGCCGTTGTGACAGAGTTTCTTCAGGCTCAGCAGGAGTTACAGGTGCTTCAGCAGTCTGTTTCTAAATATGTAGGCATGACTCTCGAGCTTGGACGCATTCCTACGGAGGAAGACTTCGCAGCAGCAGCACAGGGCGGCGGAGGTTGCTGTGGTGGCGGCGGAGGTGGTGGCTGTGGCTGCTAATGAGTGTAGAGATTCTCCTGCCTAATATAAATTCGACTTTTTCCACAGACTCTATTTGATTTAACTTCTGAATGAGTGATCTGAGCGGCGAGGCAAATTATGTGACTAGGCTATCTGATTGGGTAGCCAAACAAGGCCTTTTCTTTCAGTTGACTCACGGAAGCGCTGTGGGCGGTCTTGGGCGAGCGATATTGTCACTGCTGATTCGTGGTGCTATTTTGTTACTCGTGTTAGGCTTGGGAACATGGTTTTACCTGCATAGCTTAGCGACTCGTTCATCGTATAGTGATAAGTTGGCCGCCGTTATAGAGGAGAGGCTAGGGACTGAGAATACAGAGCTCAATGGGGTGACGCGTGGAAGTGAAGGGGCTTTTGCGAATATTATAGAAATTGGTGAAATAAAAATGGATGCGGGAGCATTCACTGTATTTGAGCCAAGAGAGGATCAATCTGCTAGTGGGCGCGAGCAACTTGATCTTGAGCTAACATCGGCCGTTTTATCGCCAGTGGGGGTGACGGATGGAATCTGGACACCATGGCGTGTTGAAGAAATTTCAGCAGACTCTCTTTCTGCAAAAATTAAGCTAGGCGGGGAGAATGAGCAAGACGCTCTCCGCAGTCATGCTTGGATGTTTGATTCGATTGAGAACTCGCCACTACGTCGTCTGTATGTGGCAAAGACGAACTTAAGCTGGGGGTATGCTCCTCAAAACTTAGGTTTTCTGATGGGCTGCTCCCTCACTGGTATAGCCGAAGGTGAGGAATGGAATCTGACCTTGGCGGATGGGATGTTTCGCTACTTATGGCTGAGAGATGCGAAGCTGCTGAAGGCAGATGTGCGTGTCACGCGAGAGAAAATCACCATTACAGATGCATCCTTCATGATGGGCGAGGGGGCTGTTCATCTTGATGCTGAGATTCAGCTAGGTGAAGAGCCTAGCGTGGAAGGTACGATTCAATTTAAAACCATTCCTGCGAACCAAGCGCTGAATTCTAAGTATAAGGCATACATGAATGGCACTGTCTCGGGTAGTGGAAAGTTCAGCGGAAGTCTGGTGGCTCTACGAGGTCTCAACTATGAACTAGATATCGAGCTAACAGATACGGACTCCTTTGAACTGACGGATAAGATTTCTGTTATTACAGCCCTTAGTGTTGTGGATGCTTCCGCTAACTATGAAAACTTATCGTTTAGTGAGGGGAGTTTCCATGTGTCTCATCTGCACGGTACGACGAAGTACAGTGAGATACGGATGCTCGCAGACAATGGGATAGTAGTGGTTGGTGATTTTCAGCTGCGAACTCCGGGAGAAGTTGAGCTGCAGCGAGATCTAAAAGGGGAAGATTCTTCAAACTACAAAAAGGAATTTGAGGCCGTCTTAAATCGTGAGCGAGTTCTGGCGCAAGAGGAAGAGGAGGAGAAAGTGCTTTCTTTTACAACAGACATCGTGGATGATTCTCTAGCAACTCAGCAGCGCCAGAAAAACTATTTTGAAGAACTTGGCGGAGAAGGAAGCACTCTTAAGCTTGAAGACCTAAGATCGAATACTTCCCAGATCAAACGAAAGTTTGCTGCTATTCGGCGCTTTGAGGGGGAGGTGAAAATTGGAGTGTCTGAAGCAGCATTCCAGCGCTCAGAGCGCTTGAGATTAACGTATCCCTTTGACCAAGAGTCGCAGAAGCACTGGGTGATTGTCCCTCTCAGTGGAGCGATGAAAGATGTGAGTAAGGGGACCTCACAGGCACTCTATGAACTCGGCCGTCGAGTACGCTCAATTGATAAATAAGATTTTATTAGGTGGAACCCCGTCTGGACGAGTTTGTCTCCACTGTAGTTTCTAACAAAATTAGAGGGCTACTAGTTCCACTCTGGATGAGAGGGGTGTTGGGCGATCATTTGATGCAAGGCGGACTGCTCCATGAGTAGTTTCTTCCAGAGAGTCTGATTGAGTGGAGCTGTGAGAATAGTTTGGGATATGGGGAAGTGGAACCAAGATTCTTGCTGGATTTCATCTTCTAGCTGAAGTGGCTCCCAGCTTGCATAGCCAGCAGCGGCGATGAGTCTGCTCTCTGGAGTGAGGCCTGCGGCTTCTATTTGAGATTCTGTGAGCTCGCTCTCTAGCCGTATCGAACCGTCAGATCGCTGGAGTGCATGAAAGACGATGTGATCCATCTCCACTGGCCCGCCGATATGAATAGGGAGCTCAGAGAGGTGAGATTCTTTGTGGTCATATAGGATCTCTCCCACTGACTGGTTGCTAGGTTGATTGATAATGAGTCCGAGAGCTCCTAGTTCCGGGCTATGTTCTTGGAGGTAAATGACAGTACGAAAGAACAGACCCGAATGCAGCTGGGGTGTGGCGATGAGAAGGCGACCAGCCAGTGATTGGGGAATGGTGGATGAAGTAGAGTCGACCACGGTAAGAAAGAAATAGAAAAGCAGAGAATGAGTTAACAGAAAGATAGGTCAGAATCCTAGCCTGGGGGCCACAGTAGCTGGCGACCAGCAAGGATGTGGATATGGAGATGCGGGACTTCTTCGCCGCCATCCTTGCCATTATTAATCACGAGGCGGTAGCCACTCTCAGCGAAGTCTTGCTGCTGGGCGACTTGCTGTGCTGTGAGGAGTAAGTGACCTAGGAGACTCTGGTGCTCGGGTGTGGCTTTGGCAATACGGGGTATGGGCTCTTTTGGGATAACCAGTAGATGAGTGGGAGCCTGTGGGGCGATGTCTTGGAAACAAAGACAAGTGTCGTCCTCGTAGAGAATGTCGGCAGGGATTTCCTTGGCGATGATTTTTTCAAAAATAGTCATGTGATAAAATTAGTACTCAGTGAGAGAGTGTTTCGTAATGACGAGGCGGATTCTGCTGCCTTGGCGGGTTGGCTTTGTCCCTACTTTGGCCAGAAAGTGGAGGAGTTCGTCTTCGAGCTGTTGACACTGCGTGTCCCAGTGGGTGGTCTGGAGTAGAATGCAGACAGACTCACGCACTTGGCTGAAGTACACATTTTGGACACCGGCTTTTTGGAGCACTCTGAGTTCCTTGAGTAATTCATTATAGAAGGCGAGCTCGAAGCCGTGGTGTGCCTTTAGGGCGGCATATTCGAGCGATATAGTGACTGGTGGGGCGAGGGGCCGCAGGGCTTGTGCGACTGGTTCGCAGCCGATTTTTTTCAGCATATGCTCGATTCGCAAGTAGAGGTCTTCTAGTTTGAGTAGTCGTAGCGGGCACTTGCACTCTAGGTAGTCGACTACTCCCTCGTAGATTTCTTCGATAAAGGGGAGCTGGCTTTGGCCTGCTCTGTGGGCGGCCTCAGTGAGTGCCTGATGGATCCACGCTGTGTCGTAGCCAGTCACATGGTGCTGGCCGACTTGGATAGCGGGAAGATTACGGGCGAAGGAAATCATACGATGAGAATAGGTAAGAGAATAGGTAAGAGAATGGGTAAGAAAGCGGGTAAGAGAATGGATGAAAGAGGTTTTTGAGAAGTCGTGGTCTAATCATTCAGAAATAAAGGTGGCTGCAGAGGGTCTCGGCGGGCTTGTTTTTCGAGGCTTTGGATTTCGCGGATAAATTCACCGACGTCTTCAAACTGGCGATAGACAGAGACATAGCGAACATAGGCGACGGGGTCGATGGAGTGGAGCTTGTCCATGACCTTAGCTCCAATGATGCCAGAGGGGATTTCGGCCAAGTGGTCTTTGTGAAGGTCAGTGATGATATCTTCGACCGCGCGGTCGAGTCCGTCCATGGAGACTGGGCGTTTCTCACAGGCCTTAACTAGACCCCGAAAGAGCTTCTCACGACTGAGGATCTCTCTGGTGCCGTCTCGTTTGATCACGCGCAGTTCTGTGCGCTCGATTTGCTCATAGGTGGTGTAGCGAGACTGGCACTCGAGACACTCCCTGCGCCGGCGCGTGGAGGTGCCATCTTTAGACATTCTGGAGTCTATGACCTTATCTTGAAGTGATCCGCACTGTATGCAACGCATGTGGTTTTGTAGTCGTTTGCTGTGCTATGATTTGGCGCGGCGGGCTCCCTATGTCGAAGGCTATTTTTTGGCATTAGTTCACCGTCATGAATAGTACATAAAACTAAATTATAACTTTTAAAAACTCTGAGAGAATCGGACTTTCAGTGGCTAGAGGAAAGGTTCTTTTTTTAGAATAGAGCCGTGTGGAGTGTTTGCTGTGAGACTAGAAAATCTTGGCCTTTTGGGTGAACTAGCTAGCTTATCTTGACTAAATGACAAAGCGGGGGAGTTTTTGTGGGTGAAAATAGCTTCACAAGTCACTTGGCAATACCCGCTACACCTGTATAACCCCGCCGATGTCTGATGAGTCTACCAAGAAGGCGTCTACTGAGAAGCTCAGTAGTGCTGGTGTAAACTTTAGGAAGGATCTTATGGTACTCACAAAGATTCGCCTTAATACCTTTGTGCTCATAACGACCTTGTTTGGCTTTGTGCTCGGCTCACTGGCTCTCCAAGGCACCTACATCGGTGATATCTGGAAGCTCCTTCACGCATTGTTTGGCACAGCTCTCGCGGCATTTGGCTCGGCGGCATTTAACCAATTGATGGAAATCGAGCAGGATCGGCTGATGAAGCGGACAGCAGACAGGCCTCTGCCATCTCGCAGAATGAGCGTGGTGACAGCATTTAGTCTAGGCTGGGTGATGTCTGCCTTTGGAGTGATCCACTTGGCGGCTAAGGTGAATGTCGAGAGCGCTTATCTCGCAGCAGTGACGATTGCGACCTATGTCTTTGTCTACACACCACTGAAGCGAAAGAGCTCAGTGAATACTCTCGTCGGTGCCATACCTGGAGCGATTCCACCAGTGATTGGCTGGGTGGCAGCGGGTGGCTACTGGCTGGATCCTGCGGCCTGGTATTTATTTGCGCTGCTTTTTCTCTGGCAGCTTCCCCATTTTGTCGCGATTAATTGGCTCTGTAGAGAAGAGTATGAATCAGCAGGCTATGTGATGTGGTCCAATGGCGATACTAGTGGTAAATTCACCGCTAAGCTCGCAATGATGTTTTCCATAGGGCTGGCAAGTCTAGGCCCTATTGCGTGGGTGATGGAACTCACTGGATTATTCTACGCCATCGGGGGCACACTCGCTGGGCTCTACATGGCGTATCTTGCCTATCGTTTTTCTCAAGCAGGGGACAGGCAGACATGCCGGGCACTTTTTTTGTACACACTTCTTTATCTCCTAATCGCACTGGGTCTCTTGACTTTTGATTGGGATCTACGACCTATAGAAATAGCTCATGTCTAGTCCAGAACGTATGGAACCGACAACCATGGAACCAGCAGAACGTAACCCCGCAGCCATTCGCACGACAGTGCTCATACTCGTCGCCCTCATGATCGGTGGAGGGATCTTCATATGGCGTAGCTATGTGGCTGAGCAAGAGCGCCGCAATGAACTCGTCGGAGAAGGTTACTTGCCTAAGATCTCAGCTCTAACAAAGAATTTCCAGTTCCTAGGGCATGATGGCACAGTGCGTCAGCTCTCTGATCTAGATGGCAAGGTGTCTATCTTTGGTTGTCTAGCACCCTCACATCCAAAGGAGAATGAAGTTGTACTCGCGGCGATGTCAGAACTCGCCACCCATTTTGCTGATGAGCCCAGAGTGCAGCTGATTGGCCTCTCTGTAGAAGGTGAGAATGACGAGGTTCGAGAAAACCTCGCAACAATCGCCCAGACCCTCGATGCAGATCCTGAGAAATGGTGGTTTCTTAGTGCTGAAGAGGGAGCTGTGAGAGCCTTTATTAAAGACCGCCTAGAAATTGGCGCGATACGAGTCAACGACGCGCAAACAGCGGCGGTTTATGGCCCACTAGGAGTCCCTGGGAAGTTGCGGATTGTCGATCAGGGTCGTCAGCTACGAGGACAATACGAAGACTTTGATTTTGAAGCGTACCTAAAGGTCGAAGAGCAAGCGAAAGAGGAGATTACCAAAGACCCCAAGCTAGCAGACCTCCCTCAAGCTCAGCTCAATCTCAATGCCTCTAAGCTAGAGATGGAGAAAATGCAGCACAGCATCCGCTACATGCTCGATAATCCTGAAGTGGCGAAAGAACCAGACTACAACTTTGCTGTCATCATATTTTTGGGAGTTGGGCTATTCATTCTCATTCTTGGCATCAAATACCGCAAAGCCGTAAAGGCTCAAAACAACTAGTATCTTACGATTATGACAAAGAAACAAATCATCATGTTTTACACAGGAGTAGGCTTGGTTTGTGTCCTCCTCATGTCTGTCTTCATCTGGCTGGGTAAGCAGCAAAAAGTGAAGCGAGCAGAGAGCCAGCTCGTCAGCCAGCATTTTATTGATGAGGCCTATCAGCCGGGAGTTCTCACACGCCTGGAGACAGACTTGCGCTGCGAGATGCAAGATGGCTCAGAAGTAGGTTTGTTAGATCTAAAGGGTAAGGTCGTCGTTTTTGCTCAGTTCTATGCCAACTGCCCAGACTGCATGAGTGCCAATATGCAGCCACTGCGCGAAATACAGGAGAAGTATAAGGACAATGAGGATGTTCATATCGCCATTATAACCATTTCGAGTGATGATAGCGCGGATGTTGTAAAAACATTCTGTGAGAATATCGGCGTGGATAAGCAGAAGTGGTGGGTGCTGCGCGCGCAGATCGGTGAGCTCGTGACTTACAACAGAGAGCAGCTCAAGTACGCCGATTTCAAAAAGAACGAAGGCCTCGACGCTTCTGCTAGACCATATCTGCACGACATGCGTATCAGTGTCTTTGATCGTAACTTAGAAATGCGAAATATGGTGGATCTCTTTAGTGTGGATCGGGAGAAATTCCCAGAGATCTATGACGCAAGCCGCACGAGCATTGACCGTGCCATTGACTGGTGTCTTGAGAACACAGGAGATGAAGCCACTGCTGGTGAGACGAATGAAGTTGGTGCGGAGTTAGAGTTATTGGATTCCTCTGTTTCACAACTCAGTAAGTAAATTTGTACCTATCACATTGTAAGGTTATGTCCTCTTTCCAAGATTATTTAAAGCGCCCAAGTAAAGATGCTCTCGCAGCGCGTCTGAAGGTTCTCACATGGGTGCTCACCACAGTGGTGCTACTCCTAGTCGGTGTCATGCGCAGAGTGAAGATCTCTCTGCCAGAGGGAGTGGATCTAATGTTCCTGCCACCAGTGCATGCGCTGCTTAATACCCTAGTGGCTGTGTGTCTGGTGCTGGCAGTCCTCGCCATCAAGCGTAAAAATATCACACAGCATAAGCTATTTATAAATACAGCGATGGGACTTTCTGTCGCCTTTCTAGTCTGTTATGTGGC
This sequence comes from uncultured Verrucomicrobiales bacterium, assembly GCA_937928735.1. Classification (GTDB taxonomy): domain Bacteria; phylum Verrucomicrobiota; class Verrucomicrobiia; order Verrucomicrobiales; family Akkermansiaceae; genus Rubritalea. Next base: position 20,035 of record CALFVF010000035.1, read on the forward strand.
CTATCACATCACCACAGAAGAGACTCGCTATCCAGAGTGCGCAGACTGGAGGGGACTCTACTTTTTCTTTCTCATCACTCACATCATCCTCGCGGCTGTGAGCTTGCCATTCATTCTGATGACATGGGCCTCTGGGATCACAAACCGCTTTAGCAAGCACAAGAAACTCGCGAAATGGGTGTTTCCACTCTGGCTCTACGTTGCCGTGACTGGCCCCATTTGCTACCTTATGCTACGACCTTATTACCCTTAGTCGTTGTTTCAGCTAAGGATAAGATTGTTTAGAATAAGGGTAGTTCTATAGGCAAGGTAGTTGGGAGATTGGATTTCTGTTAGAATGGCTAGGAAGTAACAGCACTGCGGTCGTCATTGAGACCTGACTTCTCAAGATAGTAGTCATAGCCGCCTGAGTAGCGAGTGACATTTCCATCAGCGACGTGGATCGTGGTGTCTCCGAGACTGCGGATGAAGTGTACATCGTGAGAGATGAACACGAGCGTGCCTGAGTACTGCTTCAGAGCTGTGACGAGAGCATCAATAGAGATGATGTCTAGGTGAGTGGTCGGCTCATCCATCAAGAGTAAGTTGGGAGGATTCACGAGGAATTTGACGAGGTTGAGCCTAGACTTCTCTCCACCAGAGAGCACGCCGACTCGCTTCATGACATCGTTTCTGCGGAATAGGAACGAGCCTAAGATCGAGCGAATTTCATCTTCTCTTAGATCCACATTGGCTGAGAGCACTTCCTCAAGAACTGTGTTGTTCTCATTGAGAGTCGCCGCTCTGTGCTGCGAGAAGTAGCCGAGCTTGGTGGCGTAACCTGTGTCCACTTTACCACCTTGGATCTCCACAAGCCCCGCCATGATCTTTAGCAGTGTGGATTTACCCGCACCATTCGGGCCGACAAGAGCGATGCGCTCACCTTTATCGATACGAAGATCGATGTTTTCATAAATCACTTTTTCACCATAAGCTTGAGAGACCTTTTCTAGCTCGATGACCTTTTGGTTCGATTTAGGAGGCTGGGGGAAATTGAATTTAAAGACCTTGCGAGGGGCGATGGGTTTGTTGAGTTTGGCCTTGAGTTTCTCGACGAGCTTCATGCGATCTTGCACCTGTGAGGCCTTTGAGCCGACACCACGGAACTTGGTGATGAATTCCTGCACGCGCTCGATTTCCTTCTGCTGGTTACGGTACTCCTGCACACTCTGATCGTAGCGTTTCTCACGCTGCTGCTCGTAGGAGGAGTAGTTACCCGTGTAGTTAATGAGCTTCGTCTCGCTGATCTCATAGACAGTCTCGATGAGTTCATCCATGAAGTCCCTGTCGTGAGAGATCATTAGAATCGCCCCTGAGTAGTGGATGAGGTAGCGCTGGAGCCAAATAAGGGTGAGCAGGTCGAGGTGGTTTGTGGGCTCATCCATGATCAGGAGGTCTGGCTCCTGGACGAGTAATTTAGCGAGGTGGGCGCGCATGATCCAGCCACCAGAGTATTCCTTGGCAGGCTTATTGAGATCTTCGTCCTTAAAGCCGAGGCCTTTGAGGATCTTCGTGGCCTTAGGCTCCAGAGCGTAGCCATTGGCCGCGTCAAAGGTGTCTTGTGCCTCTGCGAATTCCGCACTGTCTGTGGTGCCATTTGCTTCAGCCTCACGAATGACCTTGAGGGCATGGGTGACTTCGGGAGTGATGCCTATGGCGATTTCTAAAATTTTCTCCTCCCCTGGGTCGCCAGCTTCCTGGGGTAGGTAGCCAATGATCGCGTATTCATCTTGGTCGACATTTCCAGCATCGGCCTCTTCATCACCCATGAGGCAGCGAATGAGAGTGGATTTTCCCGCTCCATTTGGTCCGACTAAGGCCACTCGCTCGCCCCAGTTGATGGTGAGGTTAGCCTCTTCAAAGAGAGTGCGGCCGCCTACGGTTTTTGTGAAATTTTTGATCGTCAGCACATCGTGTGTTTGCCCCGAATACTTGAGGGATGCAAGCGGGAAATCATGGAGAGATTCGAGAATGATGTTCTTCGTGTGGCTCTGTCTCTCAGTGAATTGATCTTGTCAGAATAGGGAGAATGTAGATCTTTTTTGTGGGTTGCCAGAGGTGCCCTGTAGATCATTATGCCAGATTTAACATACGAAGAGAGCTGCTGGAAGCGAGGGGTCACTGAGGTGGTGGGGATCGATGAGGCAGGGCGAGGCCCTCTCGCGGGTCCCGTTTCGGCGGCAGCGGTGATTTTACCCAAAGGTTTTCAGCACGCGATACTCAATGACTCGAAGAAACTCAGTGAGAAGAAACGAGAGCTGATTTATGAGGAGTTACTTGCTAATGAGCAATTACGCTGGGGGCACAGTTTTGCGGATGCAGAGGAGATCGAGGAGAAGAATATCCTCAAGGCCACACACGCGGCGATGGCTCGTGCGGTCGATGATCTCGGTGCCAGCACGGGCTGCTACTGCTTGATTGATGGTCTCGCCGTGCCGAATTTCCCCTATGATTCGGAGGGAATAGTGAAGGGGGATAGTCTTAGTCTCTCCATTGCGGCTGCGAGTATTATTGCGAAAGTGAAGCGTGATCACTTGATGTTAGAATACGCTAAGGTCTATCCAGAGTATGGATTTGAGCGCCACAAGGGCTATGGCACGAAGCTGCATCTGGCAGCTCTACGCGAGCACGGGCCCACTAAGATTCACCGTCGGAGTTTCGCCCCTGTGGCACAGCTTGAGTGGAAATTCTAGGTTGAAGCATGCAGAGGAGAAAGAGACAGGAAAAATAGTCAGTAGAATCATGGGCTCAAATCATAATGGCAAAATGCCGAGAGAAAGAGATACTGAAGGTGTATGATGTCGAGTTCCCATAGAAACCGAGCTCAAAGTTGGAGCCAGCAGAGCAATAAGACTCCCAGACCGGGCTGTGGACTCCTTCTTAGCATGGTGGTACTGGCGTGGGGCTTGGAAATAGTCGACAGTCTGTTAGGTCAGCCGTTGAATCATTTTGGCGTGAGACCTAGACATTTGTTTGGCCTCATTGGTATCCCGCTGATGCCGTGGTTGCACGGTGGTATCGGGCACCTTGTTTCCAATACCGTGCCTTTTTTAATCTTGGGCAGTATTGTGCTCGCGGCTGAGGGTCGGCGTTTTGTCAGCTCATCCGCATTGATTGTGCTACTTAGTGGTCTTGGTACTTGGTTGATTGGAGGCGTGGATGAGATTCATATCGGAGCGAGTGGGCTGGTTTATGGGTACTTCGGTTATGTGATGGCGAGAGCTTGGGGGGAGCGGCGATTTTTATGGATCGTGGTTGGTGTGTTCGTGGCATTGAGTCATGGAGGCATGATTTTTGGCCTTTTCCCACAAATTGGCACCATGATGTCATGGCAGGGGCATTTGTGTGGATTCCTCTCTGGCATTTGGCTAGGGAATCTCTACTTAGGGAGGCATGCAAGTTGAGCCTATTGCCCATATTCGTACTTGTTACGGGGAGAAATTCGGCATTCCTAGGCAGCCGGGTTTAGTGGAGGAGGCGTGGGGACGTATCGAGTTCACACCTGACTACGCCGTGCAAGATGCTCTCCGAGGGCTAGAGGGCTTTAGTCACCTATGGTTGATTTTCTGGTTTCACCAAGCAGCTGAGACGACCTGGAAGCCGACAGTGCGGCCACCGAGATTAGGCGGAAATCAGCGTGTGGGAGTATTTAGTTCTCGCTCTCCGTTTCGGCCAAATCCTCTAGGGTTATCTGTCGTGGCGATAGACCGAATTGAGGAGGTCGATTCTGGTTCTGTGATTCATGTGAAAGGGGTCGACTTAGTGGATGGAACACCAGTGTTAGATATTAAGCCCTACATCCCCTATAGTGATGCCTACCCAGAGGCAGAATCTGGATATGTAACAGGTATTCCGCCGAAGCTCACCGTGAAGTGGATGGTGGAGCGGCCAGAAGCTCGACTCGCCAGGCTCATTGAAATGACTCTGGCCAATGACCCGCGGCCTGCGTACCAAAAGGACTCGGCGAGAACCTATGGGTGTATGATCGAGAACGTCAATGTGTCGTGGAGAGCTAATGAGGGTGAGATTCAGATCACTGGACTAGAAGTGCTCGACATAGACCGCCATACAATCAAAGGCAACTAGGATGGTTTAAAAATCACTTGCACCTCCATCGGTGCGCGATATCGTCAGGGCATGAAATATCTTTTCGCTCTGATTACAGCTAGCTTCGCCTTTCTGACATCATGTGGAACTCTCCCTGAAAAGCCTAAGAAAGTAGGACCTCTCAGTGAGCATAGCCAAATGCCATGGAATGTCCCACAAGCTGGCGAGGGTGAAGGCTTCTTAGGTGGTGGCTTTGGCCAGAACCGATAGTTTTCTTCACTGATGGAATCGTTCGGTACAAGCTGCTATAGCAAAGCCGCGACCCAGAGTGAAGCTCTAGAGCAAAGCCGACCCTAGTTTACTCCTAAGGTTGAAAACGATCCGCTAGCCCAGAGGGGCGTAGAATAGGTGTGTGGATCACTTCTTTAAAATGCTCCTCTTCGCACCAGATAGTCGCGCTGACCTTAGCGCGCGAGAGCCCTGTGTAGAGTAGTTCACGACTGATGAGCTGAGAGCTACGCTCCATGTCAGGTGGTAGAATGAGCAGGATATGCTCGTATTCGCTGCCCTGTGTTCGGTGAATGGTCAGAGCCCAGGCCGTATCACTACTTGGTAGGCGAGTGGGGCTGATATAGGGAGCGCGCTGCTGGGAAGCAGAAAAGTAGACCACGGGGCTGTCTGGTTTTTGAGGGTCTGGGAGGACGATACCAGTGTCACCATTAAAGACATGAATCGAGTACTGATTTGAGGTAACAATGATACTTCTCCCGATGAACCATGGATTCTCTGTCATGATGCCATGGTGGGCGAGTAGTCGATCCACGCTGTGATTGATAGCGCGCACGCCATAGGGGCCGAGGTGGGTAGGTGTGAGAATTCGGAAGCGGTCGATCTGCTCCAGCTTAGACTGCGGAGAGAGAGAGTCGTCTTTGAGAACTGGTAACCAATGCTCAAGGACAAAAGGCTCGAGAGCACGGATAAGGTTGTTATTGATATTGTTAGGGATAGGCTGTGTGAGAATTCGACCAGCTTCTTTCTCCGTGCTAGAATAGTTCGATGATGCGATGCGCCAGGCTTGCTCCGCATCACCTTGGCGGATGAAGTCACAGCATGTCTTGATGTCGCCGCTTGTACGGAATGTTTTTTGTAAACTAGTCGCACAGGGTGTGAGAAGGGACTGTTGCTTAGCTGCCTGCATGAGGTCTGCCAAGACAGAACCGACTTGGACAGAGGACAGCTGATTCTGGTCTCCGAGAAAGATCAATTTGCACCCGAGGGGGAGGGCTTCTAGCAGCTTCGCCATTAGGGGCAGGTCTACCATAGAGGTTTCATCAATGATGACGAGATTAGCGGAGATACGGTTGTCTTTATGGTGGCGAAATTCCGTACTATTGGGGCGGTAGCCCAGAGCTCGGTGAATGGTGGAGGCTTCATGAGGGAGGCTGCTGGCGAGAATCGCGTCTTTGGGAACCTTTTCGATGAGCTTCTGGATACCTTGGCGAATGGATTGGCTGAGTCTATCAGCGGCCTTTCCTGTGGGTGCTAGAAGCAGAGTGTGCTCGCTACTGCGAATTTGGCCGATGACGGTGAGCAGAAAGAGGATGTTCACGACAGTTGTTGTCTTCCCCGTACCTGGGCCACCAGCAATCACACAGACATGTTTCTGTAGCGCCATTTCAGCGGCAAGTCTCTGATCTGTGGCTGATGCGTGATCAAATAAGGTGTCGAGGAGAGGGGTGATTGTAGTAGGTATTTCTGTGTCTGTGACCTCCAGGCGGTTTGTTAGCTCGCGAGCTACTGTGGTCTCATAGTCATAATAGCGTGCGAGATAGAGCTTCTGACCCTCTAGTATGAGGGGCGAGAATCCACTTGGATCAGAGACAGCACTTCCAGAATGATTACAGTGGAGCCATTCTGCCCAGTCGATCGGGAGTGTTAGGCTGCACTCGGCAATGGGGCGAGAAAGATCAATACAAGATGCCCCTTGGCGAACGGCCTCTTCGAGAGCTGTGACAATAGCCTCGAATTCTGCTCGATCCGTGTCGTCTCTGTGAATATGGTGCTGGCTGAGGAAGTGAGCTAACATTTTAGGTGGGTTGAAATTAGAGCGTGAATTTTATAGAGAACGTTTTCTAGTATCTCACTGTTAAGATATGTTCTTTCGGAATTGATTCTTTAAGTTATTGAGCCTGCTGCCAGTGAGCTTGTCTGAGTAGATTCCGCTAGCTGGTTGGTCAGCACGAATACCACGGAAGAACACGTAGAAGACATGGCCTAAGTGCTTCTCTGGATCGTAGTCTTTCAGGCGCTGGTTGAGTAGGGCATCAAGAGCGAGTGCGTAGAGGTGGTATTGGAAGAAATAATGGTGGTGCGCCATGGCTTCGGCGAGGTCGCTAGTCTGGTGGCCTTTGATTTTATTGGTCTTCCAGTCTAACAAGTGATACTTACCGTCATGTTCAAAGATAAGGTCAATAATACCATCTAAGAATCCTTCAAAGTGCTTTTGAGGAATCGTTTTAAGCCTCTCAATGTAGGTGTTAGGTAAGCAAGGTGGAGGTGACTGCTCAAGGATTCTGGCAAACTGAGAAATAGAGAGATCCTTGGAAGTGAATAAGAAACGCGCTTCGTTGAGCCTCTGTGGGTGGGAGATATCTGCGAGTTTGAGTGATAGCTCAGGGTGGAGCTGATGATTGAGCACGGTGGGGATCCAGTCATTGACTTGTGCCACCAGAGCCTTTTGAAACTGGAGAGTCTGAGGCTGTGATAGGGCTGGACTCGGTAGATAGGGTTTGTACTTATTCAACTTAGCACTTAGGAGATCTAGATGCTTTTCTCTATTCTGGAAGTCAGCTTCTTCAAAGAACTCATGAAAGACGAGACCGAGAGCGGCACCGGGCTGGAAATGAGACCAGAAACCCTGCTCTTGATAGGGGAGCTCTTGCTCTAAGTCTCTGGGCACTGGCGTGAGTTCATAGGGATCGTGGTCTCTGATGTCTGCTAGCTGGCGAGTGAGCCCACTGAAGGAAGTTGTTCGATGTCGGCTGCTTCTAGAATGGGCGAATGCTGGAGCACACTGGAGGGGCTGTTTAGTTAGCTTGTCTTCAGGAGCCGTGTAGGAGAGATCAAATCGAATCTGATCTGGATGAACAGAGGTGAATTGAATAGATTTGTTAGAATCGCTCTCAATGTCTGACCATGTGTCTAGGGTTGGTTTTCCGAGCATCTCATGGAAGGTGACGGTTCTCCGACTTTTTTCAGCAAGAAGGTCGACATAGAGGACACAGCGATGCTGAGCTCTGGTGAGTGCTACGTAGAGTAGGCGTGCAGCGTCGGCTTGCTCCTCGAGCTGGCGCTGGGCTTTTGTTTTTACTTTGTCTCTATAGGGTGCGATGTGAGTCTTGCCGTCTTGGTGGTAAGTTAAATTATCGCTCTTTAGGGACGCATAGGTGAATGGGATAAAGACAATGGGGTATTCGAGTCCCTTGCTTGTATGGATCGTTTGTATCTGGACAGCCTCTCTATCACTGGCGATACGGAGCTGGTCTGTCTCTGCTTCGAGATCATCGATATCATTCTGTAGTGCAGACTCTAACCAGTAGGTGATGGCGACTGGTGTGAGAGAGTCCGCGCGTGCCTTTTGATCCAATAACTCAGCGAGGTGAAAGTAGTTCGTCGCTTTACGCTCACCAGCGTGCAGCTCAAGCAGGTGCTTGCGTAGATCAAATACTCCATCGAGCTCGTAAATGGCTGAGAGCAGGCCTTTTTGCTGCCAGATATCACGGGCTTTTGTGAACTGCTCGATCCACTCGAGGTGTGTGTCTGACTCCTCAGTCATCTGGCTGCCATAGCCCAGAGCAGGGGTGAGGAATGCGAGTTGGATGGCGCTGAGATTCTGTGGGTCTAAGAGAGCTTGGAGTAGGATGCGGAATTCCTTGGCTTCACGAGTTTGGAAGAGATTCGTATTGGTGCGAATCGCACATGGGATGCCGACTTGAGACAGTGCCTCAAAGACCATGTTAGCCTGGCGCGCACTGCGCACTAACACACAGATGTCACTAGCACTTATCTGTTCTATAGCGCGAGTGTGGTCAGAGTAGAGCTCACTCCAGGGGGACTGCAATAGAGTGTGAATTTGCTGCGCCAAATCATGAGTGACATCATGAGGGGCATTTCCCTCGACATGTCTGACCTCTACGGGTGGAGTCACAGCATCGAGAGTGTGGGCAGATCGTGCTTGCTGGAACTCGATCGCGCCTTGTGAGAAGAAGGGGTCTTCGACTTGCTGGAAGAGAAGGTTAATGCCTTCTACGAGTGGCTTAGGAGATCGGTAGTTAGTGAGGAGTTCGTAGCGCTGGTTCGCGAGTTTTCTGGCATTCAGATAGGCGTAGACATCAGCACCGCGGAATCGGTAAATGGACTGCTTCGGGTCTCCGATGATGTGGAGTGAGCCATCAGGGTGGTGAAAGAGGCGTAAGAAAATATCGCACTGATAGGGAGAGGTGTCTTGGAACTCATCGATGCTAACAGCTTTGTAATTCGCGCGGCAATTGCAGCGAAGTGAATCCCCTTGTTCTGTTTGTAGAAGAGCGTAGAGGCGCTCTGTGATGTCAGAGTGGCATTGGACATGTCTCGCTAATTTGATCTGTGGGAGCCTTTGTTTCACATAGCGCTCTATCTCGCCAAGCTGCATGCATTCTTTCCATGACTCTGGTATGGTGAGAAGCGGATCAATGACTCGGAAGAGAGGGGATAGAGGATGGTTCTCAAGGGCGAAGTGCTGGTTTTTTTTGAGCAGAGAGGGATCAGAGAGGTGCTGGGTGCTCAGTGATTGGAGTAGCTCAATCTGGAGATGAATGACAGCGGGGTTCTCAATGATTTTTGTGAGATAGGAGAGGATTTTTTTCTTTGAGACATTAAATGGACGTTTTTGCTTAGAAAAACAAGAGGGAGGATTTGTTAGAAAGTTAAATAGAGCTGATTGCTGCTCTAGTAGTGTAGTTGTGAATCGTGTCCAAGCTGCTTGATAGTCATCTTCACTAGCACAGTAGGCAGGATCTAACTCTGCGTTTGGGGTTTGAAATCTCCTTTGGAGAAAGGAGTTCGCCTGTTGGAAGGAGAGAGAGAAGCTAGCGTATTGCTCTGCTGACATGGGGTAGACGTACTGGCGCCAGTAGTCCTTGAGTGCATCCTCAATAAATGATTCACTATTGAGCTCTATGGGTACACTAGAGAGGGCTCGAATATCGAGGGCATGTTCGCGAGTGAGTTTATGAAAAAAGCTATCAATAGTATAGATGGCGGCCTTGTCAAAAGCACATAAGGCGCGGCGTAGGCGGCTCTGGCTACGTTCAATAGACTCCGGGCTTCTCGAGAGCCATTCCGTAGTGAGGTCTAACTTTTCCGAATATTTCTCTGGATGGCGAAGTTCATTGTAGAGCTGGCGTAGCAGATTCTGGAGGCGCTGGTGAATCTCTGCCGTTGCCGCCTTAGTGAATGTGACGATGAGAATCTGGTTTATTTGGATGTCTTGCTCGACAATCTGCCGAGCCACCAGACGTACCAGTGAATAGGTCTTACCTGTGCCAGCTCCAGCTTCGAGCAAGGTGAGGCCTGGATCTATGGGTGTGTGAATAGGGTCAAAGGAAGCCATAGAGAAGTACGTCTAAGTGGACTGGAGGTGTTCGAGGTGGAGTAAAATAGGGTGCCAAATCATCTGGCTGACACGGATGAATTCCTCATTGATCGGGTTCTGGCTATTGTGCAGAAGAAGATGATCAAGTTGAGAACCTTCCCCTTGAATGGTGGTGTTCTGCTGCTGAATGAATTGGTCTTTCCAGCCATCTTTGAGAGCTGTTTGAATAATATGATTTTGAGATTTTTCTGAATGCTCTTCCGTATTGGAGAATGTTTGTTTCGCATAGCTAAATGAGGTCTTTGGGAAGAAGGGGACAGGTTTCTGGTGGATAGTGAGAGCGAGTGCGGTTAGTTCTTCGAGATATGTTTTTGTTTGTTTCCCAGGGCTCTCGATGATTTGAATATCAATTTCCTTGGTTTTGCTATTGGACTTACTTTTGACACCATAGAGCTGCGCTGATGCTGGCTGCTTTGTGCTGTATTCGAGCAGTAGCATGGAAATCCAGGCTCGCAGATAGTGAGCGGGCTTTAGGCTGCTAGAACTCGTCACTTGGACAATATGAGGCTGATCGACTTGGACGTCTATGGTGCCTTCGATTTTTAGTTGATTGATAGAGAGACTAAGTTGTCTAGTCTGAGTGTTAGGTAGAGAGTCTCTGATGGTTTCTAAGCTGTCTGTGATTGCTTGGAGGGCAGAATGGCCTAGCTCGCTCGGGGGTAGTTGGGAGAGGCTTTGTTTCGCCAAGCACTGCTGTAGAGAGAAGTCACCGTTCTCGATGATTTGCTGTTTTATATGGTACGCACCTAGAGGATCGAGTTCGATCGCTTCATCCACTTGGGTGACTTTGTCTAACCATCGATTACTGGTATCATAGTTGTGTCTCAGAAAGCAGGTGGAGCTCTGCGTGAAACATTGGATGAGCTGCTGGATGCTAAGCTCTGAGGGAGAGGACTTGGTGTGCCGCTGCGTTAACTTGGGCTCATCGGGGAGTTTTTCGCCAATCAGAGCTTTTGAAGCATGGAGCAAATGCTTATCGTAGCTGAGCTTGGCGACTGACTGGGGTGTTGTATGAGTGGCGCGGAAATAATCGGGCGCGTAGGCTTGGATGTTTTCGTGAAAAATAGATTCTTGCAGAGAGGGATAAGCGTCGAGGAGGGTTTGTAAGACTGTGGAAGGTGGGAGAGCTGTATTATCTCTGATGGAAATGCCCGTGTAGGAGAGATAGAGTGTTTCTCTCGCAGAGAGGATAGCTTCTAGGAAGAGGTAATGTTCATCTTCTCGGCTGGAGCGGTCACCGACTCGAGGGTAGATCTGAGTGAGGTCAAAGGGGAGTGCGTGCTGCTTACGAGGGTAGTTATTCGCGCTCAGGCCTAAGATTGCTAGGTGTGTGATGGGGATCGCACGCATAGGACTCATTTCACAAAAGGTGATAGAGCCACTAAGAAAGCCAGATGGGGGGGAGAGCTTGTGCAGTAGAGATGAGAGATGATCGTGAAAGACTGCGGCGTGGAATGGCTCTGTTAAGTCCAGGGACTCCGTGGAGCGCACCAATGCATCGAGGGCGACTCGTAGTGGCCTCATTGTTGTTTCTGCCTCAGGTCTTGAGCTAAAGCGTGAGTCAATGAGGGACTGACTCCACTGGATCCACTCGTGGAGAGTTCTCTCCTCGAGCAGTTCTTTGCGTGTTTGTTTCACCCATGTGATGAACTGAGAGAATGATTCTAGCAGACTCAGAGAATCGCCCTCGACTTGGGCATAGGGTAGAATGTCTTTCCAGAGAAGTTGCGCGGCAGGATCAGCATGGTCATTGCCTGCCATAGTGACACCTAACAAGAGGGACTCTAAGCCACTCTCCCATGACCAGTGAGCAGGGGTCTTTGAGTCGGTGAGCTCATGAACATGCTCACGATCAATCCCCCAGCGGATACCTGTCTGCTCGATCCAGTGACGAACCAAGGTGAGCTGACTCGCCTCGATATGGAATGACTCTGCAATGAGCTCGATACCGAGTAGATTGAGACCATCTTTACTGGTGAAGCGGCTTTTTGGTAATTGGAAAAGTTCTAAGAAAGCTTGGATAGAAGGCTCTCTGGAAGGGGTGGTGCGATCACTGATTCGGTAGGGCAAATAATGCGGATCATCGGGCGATAGAGTACCAAATGTCGCCTCTATCGCTGCGACATAGTCCTCGATATTGGGGCAGAGAATGAGAAATTCACTCGTATCTGTCGTCGGTGAGTCAGCGATAGTGGAGAGTAGATGCTGGCGAAGGACTTCGACTTCTCTCAGAGGGCTGTGGCAAGAGTGGATCTGTACACTTGTATCAACAGTGAGCTGAGGAGTGTGGATATTGTTATAAATATCACTCTGGATATGGTGAAGGGAGGTTTCGACCTTGTTAGGTATCGGTGGCTGAGGAGTGAAGTCGATTTCCTGCCAGTCATAGTTAGACTGTGTGCCAGTGTAGAGAGTGCTTATGAACTCGCGGCCTAATCGGCCAAAGGTCGCCAAGAGAGGGTTATTCATATTCACCTGATCGAGCTCAGACATAGCGTGAGTCTCCATCCACTGCTTTTGGTTAGGAGCATCTTCCCAGTAGCCCTCAACAGGGTTCATCCAGTAGAGGTGAACGGGTATGTAGTGACTAATAATATGTAAAAAATCAATATAGCAGGGAGGGAGGTTGGAAATGCCAAAAACATGCAAGTTCGCAGGGAGCTTGGACAAATCTGGAGTGAGAGCATCAATGCCTCTCGACTGGAGACGGTGAATGATGCTCCCCCAGTGATCGAGTGTGGGTGAGAGTTTCTGAATCTCTAACCAGAGTGTTTTCTGCCATATTTCATGGGAGTTATCCGTGACGGTTTGGCCTTCTGACCACGCTATGAGCCAGTGGGAGCGGTAGGTCTGATAGCGATCATACATTGCCGCGAGCGACTCTGAGAGTTCAAGGCGCTTACGCTGGGAGCGCTCAATGGAGTCATCCTCTAGGTAGCTCTTGATCTGCTTAAACCCAGGTTGTTTGAGTAACTTTGGTAGTAGAGAATAGATCATCCAGCTCAGCTGACTCTGGCTGGGTAATTGAGATGAATTTTGAGACGTGAAAAGTGGCAGAGATTCTGCTAAAAAACTCCCCGGGAGAGGAAAGTTCACCTGCATGCATAAGCCGTGCTGCTGAGTGATTTGCTGGCGTAGCCATGTCGCCATTCCTCGACTCTGCACGAGTACACTAGATTGATAGAATGGCTGCCCATCGCCCTCTGAGTGGAGAGACTTGATGAGGAGCTCAGCGAGCGCTTCCTGTCGTGGGTAATGGTGCAGGTAGAGGTAGGAATCTCGCATGAAGAGACTCTAAGTGGGAGAAAAGCCGAGGTGAATGATTTTTTGAGATTTCTAGAGAACTCTAAAAAAATGGGTTATTCTCTCGCTCTTGCTCTACCGTGGTCAAAGGGCCGTGGCCGGGGCAGAGGACAGTCTCTGGCGGGAGAGTCAGGAGGTTCCTCTGAATGGCTAGTTTCGCCTCAAGAAAGCTCTCAGGAGTCTGGCACCTTCCCATAGATCCCGCGAAGAGACTATCACCAACAACACAGAGCGGAAGAGAGAGCCCCTCAATGCAATAGGCTGTGGCAGGATAGGCGTGACCGGGGACAGCGAGAGGAGTGATCGTTATATCTTCAATAGCAAGAGGCCGCTCTAACTCGCCGGGTCGGTAGCAATGTTGAGAACGGATAGCATCAATACAGCTGATATGATCAGGATGATTATGCGTGATGAAGAGCTGGCGCGGCTTATCCTGAGTCGCCCCGACAAGCTCACGAGCCTCAGTACCCGTGTCAAAGATCAGCCAACTTTCTGCCGTCTCGACAGCGTAACTGTTCACCCCCAGTTCACCAAAAGGACTAGTGAACACTCGCAGTCTCTCGGGGCACTGGGAGGTGGGGCTGTACTGCGGGAGCTGGATCCATTTTTGCGGGTCTAAGCCGAGATGAGGCGCGAGATTACACATCGCATCGGTATCGAACTCACCGCTCAGCAGACTGTGAATCTTTGACTCAGAGATGCCGCTGAGCTCTGAGAGTCTCTCCGTCGTGAAATGAGAGCCTAAGATAGCTTTAGACAGAACGTCTTCAAAATGATCTTCTAACATGAACTATAAAGTAATTGGTAAGTCAGCGTATTTCTGGAAACAGGGAGAACCGGAACTTCATAAAAATAGTGTATATGAAATTCTATTCACTCAACAAGATGTGATTATTTTTAACATTTTTGGTGTATAAAAAAACCACCGAGCCAGCTGCGTGCAGTGAACTCGGTGGTGTGAAAGTTTTGGACGTATGCGTGGTCAGGTTTAGCGTAAGCGCTCAAGTAGCCAAGGGAGGAGCTGGCTGATCTGAATGCGTTCTTGCTCCATGCTGTCTCTGTGGCGCACGGTCACGGTTCCTTCGAGTTCTTCTTTGCCTTCTTCAAGACCGCAGGTCTCGAAGTCGATAGTCACACAGAAGGGGGTGCCGATTTCGTCTTGGCGGCGGTAGCGGCGGCCGACAGCGGCAGTTTCATCATAGAAGACATTCAGATAAGGCTGGAGAAGTGCTTTGACTTCTTTGGCCTTTTCTACGAGCTCTGGTTTATTTTTGAGAAGGGGTAGAATGGCGACTTTGATCGGGGCGATACATGGCTTAAAGCGCATGACGACACGGCTGTCAGGCTTACCTCCTTCTTTGGTAAGATCTTCTTCTTCGTAGGCTTCGCAGAGTACAGCGAGAACGGAGCGGTCACAGCCTGCGGATGGTTCCACGACGTGTGGGATGAAGCGCTCTTTGGTCTGATCATCGAAGTATTCGATACTTTTTCCAGAGTGCTCCTGGTGCTTGCTGAGATCATAGTCTCCTCGGTAGGCGACACCTTCGAGTTCTTGGATGCCAAAGGGGAATTCATACTCGATGTCGTAGGTCTTTGAGGAGTAGTGGGCACGTTCCCCATCAGGGACATCAAGGATATGTAACTTCTCACGTGGGATGCCAATGTCTTCGTAGAAGCTGAGGCGCTTCTCTAACCATTCTTCGGTGAGGCGTAGACCGTCATCTGGGTGGCAGAAGTATTCGATCTCCATTTGCTCAAATTCACGAGAGCGGAAGGTGAAATTACGCGGGTTAATTTCATTGCGAAAGGCTTTACCAATCTGGGCGATTCCAAAGGGGAGCTTCAGACGGCTGGAGTCCAGGACGTTCTTAAACTGGACAAAAATAGTCTGGGCGGTCTCTGGGCGCAAGAAAGCGACAGCATTCGGGTCATTGAGATCAGAGGAGGCGCCCATTTTTGTCTGAAACATGAGGTTAAACTCACGAGGTTCAGTGAGTAATGACCCATTCTCAGGGTTGTACTGGGTGCTGTCAGTTTCTTCAGTGGTTGTTTCACCGAGTAGGGCTAATTTCTTGGGGGAAACTTGGCCATCTGTGAGGAACTGGGCGTAGTAGCTCTTGGCGACTTTGCGTGCTTTGTTCGCGTCTTCATTCGGATCTGTGAGGAGTACGCTAAAGGGGCGCTCTACCTTCCAGTCAGTTTCCTCATGGGAGGCTCCTGTGAAGTGGTAGGCAGTACCTGATTGTGGCTCGATCTGGTCTGCACGTAAGCGTGCCTTTGAGAGCAAGCAGTCACACATGGGATCAGAGAATCCACCGACATGACCAGAGGCTGTTAGAACATCTTTATGAGTGAGGATGGAGCCATCGAGGCCGACGACATCGTCTCTATCTTGGACATTCTTGCGCCACCAGTAATCTTTGAGATTGCGCTTGAGCTCAGAGCCCAGTGGGCCGTAGTCCCAGCAGCCATTGAGTCCCCCGTATAATTCCGCAGACTGGAAGATGAATCCTTTCTTCTTACAGAGAGAGACGATTTTTTCCATTCGTTGTGGGTCTGTGCTATTTCTATCGGCCATGATTTTGAGGTGTTCTGTGTATCAATTTTCAACTCTGCTGTGAGCTTAGCGAGATGTCTATGAGATCACGGGGAGTCAAGCAAGCTAGCACTCGAGGAGCAAGTGATTATTGCTGATTTCGCAGGAAGCCAGACCAGGCTGAGTGGGGAAATTTGATTTAGAAAAATCCTATGGCATCCATATCAAAGACGATGTGCACGTCCTCAGGTGGTGGGGTCTGGCTGAGAACTGCGCGGACGTGATTGGAGAGGCTGCGTGCTGAGCTCGCACGTAGCATAAGCTGGAAGCGGTACTGATCGTGCGCTCGGGTGAGTGGTGAGGGCATGGGTTCTCCGAGCTGTATCTGCGCGGGAAGGTCTTTTTGTAGGCGCTGATGGAGATTCTCTAGGGTAAACTGCGCGCGGCGCTCGTGGGTGGAGCGCGTTCCTAGTAGCGCGCAGTGGCCGTAGGGTGGGTAGGTGAATTGCTGGCGAAACTCTAGCTCTTGTTGGGCAAAGCCCTCGAAATCATGGTGGCGAGAGAACTGCACGGAGGGAGAGTGTGGGGTGAAGGTCTGGATAATGACTTCCCCCTCTAACTCACCGCGCCCTGCGCGCCCTGCGACCTGAGTGAGTAGCTGGAAGGTGCGCTCACCAGCGCGGAAGTCTGGCACGTGGAGGCCGAGATCGGCATTGAGAACGCCCACGAGAGTGACATTGGGAAAGTGGAGTCCCTTAGCGATCATTTGGGTACCGATAATAATATCGATTTTTTTAGCCTTAAATTTCCCGAGGGTGTCACGCAGGGCGTGTTTGCGCCGCATGGTATCAGCATCAATTCTTGCCATTCTCGCACTGGGAAAGACCTTTTTGAGGACTTCTTCGACCTTCTGGGTGCCATAGCCCTGTAGTGCTATAGCGGGGTCACGGCACTCGGGGCACTTTTTAGGGACAATAGACTGGTAGCCACACATGTGGCAGATCAGGCGCTCCTCACTGCGGTGATAGGTGAGGGGAATCGCACAGTGTGTGCACTCACAGACATGCCCACAGTCATGGCATTGCAGTGAGCGTGCGAAGCCACGGCGATTGAGAAAAAGTATCACCTGCTCACCATTGGTGAGTTTCTTCTCCATGGAAACGCGCAGTTTATCAGAGAGAATGGCGATGCGGCCCTTTTGTTTCTGCGACTCGAGTTTCATGTCGATGACTCGCATAATGGGCATAGCCTGATGATCGGCGCGTAGCTTTAGCGGGATAAGTAGGTACTTGCCCGCAGAGGCATTCTGATAAGACTCTAGAGAAGGAGTGGCTGAGCCGAGTACTATAGCGCACTGCTCCATACTGGCGCGTAGTACAGCAATATCTCGGCCGTGATAGCGTGGTGAGGTTTCTTGCTTGTAGGTGTTTTCATGTTCTTCATCCACGATGATGATACCTAGATTCATGACAGGGGCAAAGATGGCCGAGCGTGCCCCAATGACGATGCGAGCCTTCCCTGAGCGAATGCGGTGCCATTCATCAAAGCGCTCACCCTGTGAGAGGTGGGAGTGGAGAACGGCCACCTCATCCTGCACACTTGCGAAGCGCGACTTAAAGCGCTGCACAGTCTGTGGTGTCAGGGAAATTTCAGGAATAAGAATGATCGCTCCCTGTTGGTGGTCGAGCGCGTACTGCACGGCCTGGAGATAGACCTCTGTCTTCCCAGAGCCTGTGACTCCATGCAGAAGAATAGGCTTAGGCTTCGCGGACTCCATTTGCTCAATCACTGCTGTGAGGGCGAGGCTTTGTTCAGGATTTAGCTCGAGGGGCTTGGATTCTAGAAATTCTTCATCCTCGTCTGGGTCTCGGCGCACGGCTTGATTCTTGAGGGTGACGGTACCGTGTTTCTCGAGAGCTTTGATAGAGCCTGAGACACTACTGCCACCGAGGTCTTTGAGCGCCATGGTCTGCTCAGGGGCTGTGTGGAGGAGCTGGAGAATGGCGTGTTGTTTGGGCGCGCGCTTGGCGAGTTTAGCCAGAGCCTCCTCCTCGGGCATATTCATTAGTGACACGACTTTGCGCGTTTTCTCCGAGTGCATGTCTTGGCGCACGGATTCTGGCAGGAGCGCGCGCATCACCTGCTCCATGGGGGCGACATAGTACGTGGCGATCCAGCGCGCGAGCTTCATCATCTGCGCGCTAATGAGGGGCTCTGGGTCTATCAGGGCGGAGACTTCTCGGAGCTGGAAGCTGCTCTGAGTGGTTGCATGAACTGCGAGTACAGTGCCTGTGGCGTCTTTCCGGCGCAGTGGTACGCGCACCCGGCAGCCCAGAGCCACGGGCATATGAGCAGGTATCTCGTAGTCAAATACGAGCTCTGAGGGGCCATCAATGAGCACGCTAGCGGCAGGCATAGCGTGAGTCTGCTAGTGCACGCTCAACAATCAAGTGTGAAAATCTAGAGAAGCAAGAAGCACAGCTCTTTCTGTCGCCCAGAGCGTTATTAGCTCTCAAAGAGTTCTTCAATTACCCCTGTAGAGTCCCCGAAGGAGTCGACGTGGATGCCGCTGCCTTTGAGCTGAGAATACCAGAGGTTACAAAGAGGAGTCTTCTCATCATTCATCACCAGTGAGCGTCCTTGCTTGAAGCCAGCGCCGCCACCAGCGACGATGGTGGGACAGTTCCTGAGAGTGTGCACGGAGAAGATATTTGTACCCATCGTGAGCGTGCTGTGGTCAAAGAGATTGGAGCCATCGGCTTCTTTTGTTGCCTTCATTTTATCAATGAATCGAGCAAGGAACTTCGCATTATGCAGGTCACGCATTTCAGAGACTGTACGCCTCTCTCCCTCTGAGTAGTGACTCATAGTGTGCGCGCTCATTGTCGCCCCTAAGCTTGATATCATAGTGTCCACGGGCATCTTATAGGTGAAGACTCGTGAGGCATCCACCTGCATAGCCGCGACCATGAGATCAACCATGATTCCCATTTCTTTGTAACCTCGCAGGCTCTTGTTAGGTTCTTTAATCGCAGGGTTAGGTTTCTTCTTAGGGACTTCTAACCATGCTTCTTCCTTCGCGAGGCGGATTTCGATTTCCCTAACAGACTGGAGGTATTCGTCTAGTTTCTCATTATCTGAGGTACTGATTTTACGCTGCATGGACTTGGCATTTTCCATGACTGTATCCAGCACACTTCGCTGTTCATTGAGCATAGCTTGGCGCTCTTCCAGAGAGGTGTTACTCTCAGAGAAGAGTCTGTGAAAAGCGGAGACAGGAGTATTTAGCCCCGCAATGGGCTTGCCGAGGCGATTCCAGGCGAGGGAGAGTCCGGGGCCGTGGCCGTCGCTATTTGAGTTGGCGCCACCCGTGGCACCCAGCTGGATAGAGGAGAACCGTGTTTCTTTGCCGAGAGCCTCGGCGGCGACTTGGTCGACAGAAACACTATTGTGAAAGCTCTGACCAGGAATTGCGTAGCGATTCGCACCAGTGAGCCAGAAGGTACTACCACTGTGACCGTCCGCTGAGTCCTTGTGCATCAGGTTTTGAATGAAAGTCAGATCCTCTCGGTGCTTTTCGAGGGGATTGAGAATGGCGGGAAACTCGTAGTCAGAGCCAGTCTGATCACGCTCTGGAAACCACTTATCCGCTGTCACACCAAAGCCCATACCCATGTAGAGGAGGCGCTTGGGAGGTGCAGCGAGTTTGGGAGCAGCCGCAAAGGCTCTGTGGCCGAAGGACTCGAGAAAAGGTAGAGCAATAGTGGCGGTACTGCTTTTTAGGAAGGCTCTGCGTGTGCGCTGGAATGGAGAGTGCATAAGAGTGTATCTGGGTTTGAGATTGAGATTGGGATGAGTGTCTATCTGCTCTGGAAGGCCTCTGAGGCGACGAGAGCGTGAATGCACTCAGAGACTGTGTAACCGTGTGGACGGGCTTTAGTGAGAATTTCTTGGGCGAGGTCATGGTCGGTGAATCCATAAGGACGACCTAGGCCATAGGAGACGAGACCCTCTACAAGCTTGTGAGCAAAGGCATCTGAGTGACTAGCGACAATATCACGAAGCTCAAAGAAGCTACTGAAGTGAGTGCCATCGAGTAGCTCTCCCTGCGCTTTGACCGGGAAATGCTCGGCAACATCACGCGCGCCGTAGCCCCTCTTTGATCTCTTGTAGAAAGCATCCTGAACTCTCCAGGTACCAGTGGCATCGAAGTTCTCTAATCCGTAGCCGATGGGGTCAATTTTTCTGTGGCACTGGGCACACTGAGGCTCTTCTTGGTGGGCTTGCTGGAGCTGCTGAGGAGTGAGGCGCTGGCCTTCGAGACGACTGAGCTGCGGGACATTGGGCGGTGCTGGTGGGGGAGGGGTGTTGAGTAAGTGACGCAGCACCCAGACACCTCGCTCAACTGGGGAACTGCGGTCACCATCAGATCCCATAACATGAAATGCCGCAGTGCCTAGAATACCACCTCTGGGTGAATTCTCTGGTAGGGAGACTTTTCTGAAATGGCTACCTTTGACCCCCTCAATACCATAGTAGTCGGCTAGAATGTCATTGATGATCACATAGTCTGCTTTGAGGAGTTCCTTAAGTGGTCGTTGTTCTTTAAGCTGGTGATTCATCATAGCATAGATTTCCTTGCGAGCGTTCTCACGTATCGCATTATCAAACTCTGGGTAATGCACCCCATTAAACTGGAACATATCGAGTCGGTGCATTTCTAACCACTGGTGGGAAAAGCTCTCCACGAAGCGCTGGTTCTTTTCACTACTAAGTAGGCGCTCTGTGTGCTCGCGCAAGTATTTAGGCTCAGAGAGTTGTCCATTCTCAGCGGCCGCCAGCAGGAGATCGTCCGGCGGGCTACTAGTGAGGAAGTAGGAGAGTCTAGTGGCTAGTTCGTAGTCACTGAGGAGCTCTTTGTCACCGGTGTGATCAGAGCTCTCCTCCACGAGGTAGAGGAACTTAGGTGAGGTGAGAATGATTGCTAGGGTATTGTTGAGCGCTATTTCGTGCTTCTGTTTTTGCGTACGGTAAGTCTCGTAGCGTGCGAGGAGCTTATTGATATAGGGTTGTTGTGCCTCTTGACCTCGGAAGGCTCTTTTTGCGAAGGCTTTGAGAATCTCCTCAACTTGCTTTTTATTTGGTGTTCTCTTGTATTCTTTAAGAAGCTGAATGAGGAAGCTTGTGGAAGTTTCAGGAAGTGGCCCCTCTAGCTCGACCCAGTCAATCCAGACACCCGGCAGGGTACCTATATTATTCTTTCGTTGATCATGAACCCAAATGTTTTTATCGGCGCGGTCTTGGTGAGAGCGCTGGTGAAGGACGAAGTTCCTGCGGCCACCGGGTTGATAGTCTGTGGTGAATTCAACAATTTCTGGATCTTGGAAAGTTCCTTTCACCTTTTTCCACCCAAGGCGATTTGTATTGCTACCATTGGTGTGAATATACTCAATATAGTGGAAACGGCTGGGCGTTTCTGGATAGTGAGCCGCTTTTACACGAATGATATAGCGACCTGGTTCGTGGAATGGAATGCCGGGAGTGCGGACTCTGGTGTACCCCTTTTTATTCGCGAGAATTAAGGAAACACCAGTTTTGTGCACTGGATCTTTTAAATAATGGGCGAGCTGAGGAGCGTACTCATTGTACTGCCGGAGTAACTTGCGCGCTTGGTATGAGTCCAGAAAGCCTGCCTTAATAGCAGCCTGCTCTGTTTTCCCATTATCCATCCATTGCTGTGCTTGTGCTCTCACATCAAGCTGTTCTTGATGATACTGGGTGTATGTCTTATTCCACTCGTCTTCGGGTTCCAAGCGAATGATTCGACTTGGTCGTGAGGGGTTGCGCTTTGTCGCGAGGTTGAGCGCTCGCTTTGCGGTGGATAAGTAACTCTCAAGCTGATCACTGGAAAAATAGAGAGAACCTCCCATTGTATCAAACTCTGTTGCCGCTTGATCATCGGGGAGATTAGACACATCAGGAATGACTCCGATAAGATCTTGGAGAGTATTTTGATATTCACGGCGATTGAGCCTCCTTAGCGGGATGACTCCACCGCTGTCTCCGAGTATACTGCGGGCAATCACGATGTTACTAGAGAGATCATCAAGGAGAGAAGCTTTGGCAGAATCGGGAATCTGTTTCTCCTTCTCGGGAGGCATTTCTCCAGAGTTGAGAACATTGAGAACCTTCTGCCAGAGCTCAGCTGTCTGAATATCATGAGCGAGATTGTAGTTGAGATCCTCAAGATTAACCTCGGCTTCTTCAGTAAAGGCATCATGGCAGTCGAGACAATACTCCTCAATAATCTCAGCGTGCTTAGCAGGTAGAGTAGCATCTCGAGGAATAGCGTCCTGCGCTACCCCTTGTAGAGGGAAAAGCAGGGCGAAAAAGGCGAATGATGAAAAGAAAGACTGAGAGAACATAGTCTGGTGAATGATGAGAAAATAGAATACTGTGAAATACTGTCAGCTAGCCTGAAATACGCCCAGCATGAAATACTAAACAAGGGTAACTACATTATTACCAGAATCTTAGCGTATTTACGCGAAATATCAATAATTTGAAGATTTTGCGCTCTCCTGAAGCGATTAATTGCATGCCATAGCATTCAATCTAGAAGCGTGGATTGATAAAAACCGTCTGAACTGGCCTCTAGATCACTTTGGAGAGTGGCTTGGATGAGTGGTCTTTGGTCTGGGCGCAGCTCGTATGTGTAAGCTTCTTGGGTGTAGGGGATAGTAGGGAGATCAGAGAGGTAGCCGGGAACGAGTTCAGCGAGGCTCTGTGGGTAGGAGCCATGCTCTCTGTGGAAGAGATTACAAGCGATGGAGAGGTTAGCAATGTCGACGGTAGCTTGAGAGTAGATGGTGTATGTTTCGAAGCCTTTGAGTGTTTGGGCAAGACCTTCCATGTATTCTTTCGCAGCTTTACTATAGCTAGAGTCGTGGGCGAGAATTTTTTGTTTTTCGAAAACTATGGGTGTTAGAAACGAATTTTCTGTATGATTATGCGGAAGAATAGGGTCAAAGAGCCCTAAGAATATTCTCGATAATTCATAGCGACTAGAGGGAAGTGGCCCTTCTAATAGATTAAAAGTTTCTAGATCAAGAATGGAACTACTAATAGAGCGTACTTCTGTCATGAAAACGTTATAAAGCAGAGTTGGTAGATCTATTTCATTGGTTGATTGAAGAGAGCTTTCAAATTGAGTGGCCTGTTTGTTGGTAGATAAGTAGATAAGGTATTTCGATTCTTCGAGAGCTAGTACTATATTGAGTTGTAAGGAAATCAAAGAATGGCTCTGTGTTATTAAGATTCTACGATGTTTTTGCGCTATAGAGAGATAAGCTAGACTTTGCTCAAAGCTTCCGAGTTCTATTTCAATTCTCGACAGATTAAGAAAGAGTAGATGAAGTCTGAGATGTGGCTCACCATAGTTGATAGATATGCTTGAGAAAGCCTGTGTCTGAGTGCTCTTAGTAGTGAGAGGATTGTACTTCGAGAGGATTCCTACACTATCAGCATTATCAATAGCCTTCTGCGCGAGAGTGATTTCAGCTTGATTTTTCAGGTATTGCTCTTTGGCATGTTGGAAGAGTGCGAGGCGTTCTGTCTGCTCCGGCATTTCAAGAGACTCGACCCATGTCTTCATCGATGCGGATGCTAGAGATGTCCCTCCTTTCAGATGAGAATGAAAGTCTGGCAGCTTGTGAGGCGCATTCTCATGCATCCGCTCTCCAAGCCACGGGTCATCGAGGAGCCGTTTGCCCGTTTGTTGAGC
>CALFVF010000036.1 GCA_937928735.1 uncultured Verrucomicrobiales bacterium
ACAGAGCGCCTCGAACTCCCCACCATAGGGATCGGCTGTGGCCAGCAGAGCTGTGATGGTGAAGTGGCCGTGATCACAGACATCACAGGTGCCTATCCATGGTTTGTGCCTCCATTCGCCACAGTGAGAGCCCAGATTGCCGAAGACACCACAAGGGCTGCTAGAGAGTTCATCCTCGCAGCGCGGGAGAACTGCTATTCTTCTTAAAGGCAAGAAGAGAGAGCAAAAGATAGCCACAAAACTCTCCCAAGAGGCAAATAAACATAGCAAGGAAGTGCTTAGAATCTTAAAAGAACAGCTTAATAAGAAAAATTTACTCTAAAGGGCACCTCCGGCAACCTACTTTCGATAAAGAAACACCTCTAAATTGTCTCAGATCAAGGCATCTACAATTCTTATAAATTCATTCATAAGAATCGTAAGCAATGCAGCAAGGGAGAAACCTAATGGTACTTTTAGAAATGAAATTGCCGGTGGAGCCCTTAAGTGTACTTTAAAAAGTTACCTCTAACTTATTTTTACTCTTTATTTTTGCCTACAGTCAGAATCTTTGCCCCATTAGTCACAGTATTAAAGACTGGTGAGAATTTCGCTAGTTCCACGATTTCGTCCAAATCAGGGTGAGGTGTGTCAACATGTAAGGTCAATCGAATTTCAGAATACCCCTTAGCAACTTTTTCATCTAAGCCTAAAAACCCGTTGAGATCAATATCGCCTTCAAGTTCTGACTCTAAAGAATTAATCTGAATCCCTCGAACTGCTGCATGAGCAATAACACTAGTAGTTACACAGCTAGCCACCGCACTCAATAACTGCTCTACAGGGTTCGGCGCAAGATCGGAGCCAGATAGCATTTCTGGCTCGTCTGATAGCACTTGATAATTCTCTTTATGAGAAATAGTCTGTTTAGCCGCGTACATGTCGCCAACAGTTGTTGTTGTACGGGTTGCGCCTTCCCACTTATTTTGAATTTTGAAGCGAGATAGTCCTAAATCTCTATTACTTTTAACAGTATCAATTGTCTCTGTTACCACGTTTACATCAATCCCATTTATTACTTTGGTATCTTTTGGTTTACTCATTTTTTGATTTTCTAGTTTGGTTAAAAATATGCTGGGTTTAACGAATAGCTCGAATGAGGTGCGACACTCCATTCTATCTACCCATAGATAGATAAATCGGGACTTATTTTTTGCAAGGAATTTTATAAAACCAAATTTTAAGTACTCTACTATCCATAAAATAAGCGGTTTTACGCCTCTATTTTGCTCAAGACCCACTTAAAACTCTCTCCCGATCACTCCTCCCACTAGATAGTATAGCTACAAGTTGATAAATCTATTTAAATTACATTAACTAATCAGCCTGAAGCCGTCTTACGCTTGTCAAAGACTGGCCTTAAGGACGCTACCTCGGAACCTTTGGAGTCTCATTTAGCAGGCCAAAAAGGCTCTTGGGGAGGTGTCGCCAAGAATAATCGGTTTTATTCACGCAGTTTTATGGATTTTACCCACAGGTACTTCGTGGCGAAATTTACCACCTTCCTATGGAAATCAGGAAAACATTCATCGTCGATTTACGAGGTAGCGAAATCCTGGAATCTGGTAAAAGTCGCTCAACATACTGATTGAGAACCCCGATTTTGAATAACTAATGATCGATTCAGTCATGTTAAAGTTCCGCCTCAAGCCACAGGCGTTCAGGGCAGAAACGAAGTTGTGAGTATGACAAAAAAGGGCCAGCACCAAAATACATCTTACCGTGGATGCGCGTGGTATGCCGGTTCGAGCCCTTATCACAAAAGACAGCACTACTGATTACTCAAAAGCATATTGAGCTTATCGAAAACTTCGACGCCTAATATCTTCTAGCAAATCGAGGGTACGATATGGATAAGATGGCTGAATTCGCTAAACAGTCAGGCATGAAGCCTAAAATTGCTCGGAGAAAAACCGAAAAGAGCAATGAGAGCGCGATCAGCATCTCTATAAAATCAGACATTTAGTAGAGAACGTCTTCAATGAATTGAAGCGCTGGAGAGGTGTGGCAACTCGCTACACGAAACGAGAGAGCCCCTTCTTAACCGTGGCTTAGATAAGTTTACATGCGGCGTTGGTTGAAAGTATTGTGACAATACTGACTAAGACACTTCTATAGCGTGATCAACACCTACTCTAATGAGCTTTCTCTACAGAGAAGGCGCTATTCTAAAGCTCTGGTTACGATTCGTACTATTTGGGTCTGTGATGACCGTCCCCGCTGGCACATCACGCACATTCACCGGCGCGTTTGTGTAGGGGCTGTAGACATACCCCGGGCGGCCTGGCACAGGTATGGCGTAGGGGATCTCACTTCCCGCCTCAGGCTCCACCCAGGGCACGATGAACTTACGCGCCAGCTCATCTGAGACATCTAACACAGCTAATCCTGATCGGACACCACGCACATCGAGCTCTTCTTCTGTATAGGGGCTATACACGTAGCCAGCTCGTCCTGGAACGGCAGCTGCCAGAGGTATAGGCTCACGCTGCTGCTCTTCGCATCCGCAAAGAAACATCAGCAGGAGAAGAGCGAATCTACTGTTTGCTGGAACCATGACTATCACAAAGATAGAGATATTCTCCCCAAATGAGGAGAACAAATCAGATTTTCAACAAACAAACTTCTCTCACCAATCATCTGTAGACTCCTTGACTCTTTCGAGAAATTAAGTGCCCTAACCCGTGGTACGCAGACCACTAGAAATCGCATTAATTGAGAGCAGAATCTTCGGGAAAAACTCCTCAGCTTCTGCGTCCTTACCGTCTTTTTTGAGTGCTCGCCACTCTTTGAGCAGATTCACTTGCTGATGGTGGAGTACCTTGAGAGGTAATTCACGGATATCGAGAGTCTTACTCATCCGTGGTCGACGGGTACCTATCTCGCGCTCAAAGAGTTCCCCAAGTAATGCCTGAGTGAGATCGTATTCGGCTAAGATAATGCCCATCATTTTCTCTCGCAGTGCCGTATCTGTGACGAGGCCCGCGTAGACTTCCATAAGCTCACGATTCGCTGAAATAAGATTCGTCTCTACATTGGTCAGCACATATTTCAAAAACACAGAGCTCTTTAGCCCTTCTTTGAGAGCGGCGAATTCCTCTGGTGATTCATCTTTAATCAACTGTAGTGCAGTACCTGCACCATACCATCCCGGCAGGTAGAAGCGTGCTTGAGTCCATGAGAACACCCATGGAATGGCACGGAGATCATCCAGGGTGAATTCCTTCTTTCCTTTACGGCGAGATGGGCGTGAGCCAATGCGTGAGTTCTCTAGAGCATCAATGGGAGTTACTTCACGGAAAAAGGGAATGAAGCCCTCTGTTCGGAGGAGTGTCTGGTAGGCAGATTCTGAGCCACCTGAGAGGCGATCCATAAATCCGATGCATGAATCTTCCTGTGCCTCACCGTACTTATGCTTCGCCGCAGTGCTCGCGGCACTGGCAACGAGCATTTCTAAGTGGAAGGTCGCATTGGAGAGATTCGCGTACTTCTGGGCGATCGTCTCTCCCTGTTCTGTCATACGGAAATGCCCTGAGTGTGAGCCGTGTGGCATCGCAGACATAAACCAGTTAATCGGGCCCGCTCCACGGGAAATCGTGCCACCACGACCATGGAAGTAGCGCAGCTCAATACCGCGCTTTGCCGCCATTTCTGCCATGTTCTTCTCTGCACGGTAGAGTGCCCACTGTGCGGTCAAGATTCCACAGTCCTTGTTCGAGTCTGAATACCCTAGCATCACCTGCTGCATCACAGACTCAGATCCGAATCGGAGCTGGTAGCTGCGCTTTGTGACCTCATGGTCTAGGAAACCTTCCAATAAAACTGTGGAGGCATCGAGATCGTCCTTCGTCTCATAGAGTGGCACCACCTCAACGGGCGAGGCAAGCCCACCTTCTGTCTGCACTAAAATCCCCGCTTCACGCTGGAGCACATAGACAACAAGCAGGTCTGAGACGGAGCGCGTCATGGACACAATAAAGGAACCAATTCCCTCTGCCCCGTACTGGCGGATTTGCTCCGCGATCACTCGGTAGCACTGGAGCACCGCATCCGCCTCTTCTCCAGCTGAGGCCTGATCGTGTAAAAAAGGTCGGCTTGATTCTAACTCTTTACTGAGAAAGGCACAGCGCTCTTCTTCTGCCCAGTTCTCAAAATCCGCCCCATTCTCCACACCTGCCGCAACGAGTAGCTGCGACACGGCCTTGTCATGAAACTCTGAATTCTGGCGGATATCAATGGTTGCGAGATGGAAGCCAAAGATCTCTAACTTATGGCGAACAGGTGCCACATAGCGCTCCACTAGGAGCTTACATCCCACATCCTGGAGTGTTTTCTCCAAGAGATCTAAATCTGCTTCGAGCTCACGGGGGCGAACATAGCCCCCCACTTGATTCATCATATCAAAGAGCTTGCCACGCATCAAATACACCAGCTGGCGCCAAGGTTCCTGAGCATTCTGAGCTATCACGCTCTTCGCCCACTCTTGGTTAGAGATTTCACCACTGATTTGCTCAATTCGCTCTGTGAGTGCTGCTGGAATCTCCTGAACTTGGTCAGACATGGTTAAATGAAATGCCAGATTCTTCAGCTCCTTGCGCTGCAGAACTATCGCGTGGTAGCGCAGATCTGCGAGTGTGCTCTGAGTCACCTCCGGCGTCACTAGTGGGTGGCCATCACGGTCACCACCAATCCAAGTTCCAAAGCTCAATCTCGGTAAGAATCCAGCTTCGCCGAGCTTGCTCATATCAAATCCTGCATCTCGCCAAGCTTCTGTAAAATGGAGGTCGAGGTGATTCATCGCCGCTGGATAGACCTCGCGCAGATAGTAGAGGGCATTGCGCAGCTCCTGCTTGAGATTCGGGCGTGTCATGTGGATTTCACCCGTCGTCCAGAGTGTCTCTAGAGTCGCTGTGATATTGTCCTTAAGACGGCGGCGCTCACGACTCGTCAGACGGTCATTCTCACTCTTCACGAGTAGTTCATAGACCGCACGGTGGCGCTCGCGCACTGTCACTCGCTTCGCCTCTGTGGGGTGTGCTGTCAGCACTGGCTCGACATGCACATTGGCAAGGACATCAATGACTTTATCCTCATTGAGACCGAGATCCTTCATCTCCATGAATGCTCTCGCCCAGAGACCACGGATAGATTCTGCACCAAGTTCTTGCTCACGGCGACCACGAATCGCTGTGGAAGCCCTCTCCTCCACCATGTTAAGTAACTGAAAACAAATCGAATAGAGCTGCTGAATACCCTCTGGAGGTGCGGCTTCTGGGACGTCTCCACGCCATGGCATGAAGGCGACTAGTTCTGTTTCCCCAAGATTGGTCAGAGCATCAGCAAGACTATCCATCAAGAGATCGAGGGTGGTGTCGATCATCTGGAATCCCTGCTGCCTTAACTGTTCGCGAATTGAAGTATCAGTCACGCGGGGTTTATGGCGTATTTAGCCTCAGAGGGGAATCGCTTTTTTAAGGATTCTCGCCCACCTCCCGCATCGAGCTCTAGACCATAATACGATCAATCATGCCCTCACTGTCACCGAAGCTCTTTTGATCCAGACCATTCGCATTGAGTAGAGTCAGCCATAGATTACAGAGTGGTGTGCCACTGGGTAGTTCCACGTACTCGCCTAATTTCAGGTGCTTGGAATTTCCAGCGACAATCACTGGGCAATTATTGAGTGTGTGCCCATGGAGAATGTTTGAGCCATAGCTCAAGGTTGTCGTCTCAAGTAGGCTGCGCCCATCCATGTCCTTAGTGGATTTGAGCTTATCGAGAAGGTAACTGAGTAGCTCACTCTGCTTTTGGTCACGCTGCTCGGACACTTCTCTACGGATACCACCTCCATAGTGACTCATATTGTGAGAGCTAATGCCGACCTCCATGCTCTGTAGCAGAGACTCCACTGGCTGGCGGTAGGTGATGACTCGTGTGCTATTGGTCTGAAGTGCGGCCACCATCAGGTCGTAGGTGAGTTTGATTTCCTCATAGCCTTTGAGGCCATCTTTTGGGGTGTCAAATGGAGCTTTCGGCTTTGGCCTATCTAGCCATGCTTCTTCTTTCGCGAGCTGGAGCTCAATTTCTCGCACAGACTCGAAATACTCATCCAGCTTATCCTTATCACTGACATTGAGCTTACTCTGTAGCTGCCTTGCGTCACTAAGAATGGCGTCCAGCGAGCTCCCTTTTTTGCGAATCATGCGCTGGCGCTGCTCCACACTCATTTCCTCGTTTCCGAAGAGTTTCTGATAAATATCAAATGGATTCTGCACTCCTGCCATCGGCTTTCCACTCTGGTTCCAAGAGAGCGAGAGCCCTGGGCCATGCCCTGATTCTGACGCATTCTCCGTATCAAACTGGAGCGAACTATAGCGATTATCCTTCCCCCATGCCTGGGCCGCTATCTGGTCGGCCGAAACACTATTGGTAAAGCTCTTACCCGGTACAGCGTAGCGATTCGCACCAGTCAGAAATACGGTACTGCCCCAGTGACCCTCTAGGTTAAACTGGTGCTGACTTCCCATGATGACACTGAAGTCCTTCTTATGCCGCGCGAGTGGAGCGAGGCCTTCTGGCAGCTGATAATTTGGCCCGACATCCCCTCGCTTTGGCAACCATGTTTCTTGGGTCACACCCCAGCCAAATGCGATAAAGATCATTCTCTGCGTGGCGGCATTCGCCCCCACGTCCCCCAGTACGGAAGGAAGGTAAGGTAGTGCTATTGTTGTTCCCAATCCCTTGAGAAATTGTCTTCTAGCGTAGTTTCGCATGATCTTTTCTGGTTATTTTTTTGTTTGGAAAGCCTCAGAAGCCACAATGCCGTGTATAACTGAACGCAGACTATTGCCGTCTTTTTTCATTTCTTTATGTAAAGACTCAATTAACTCTTGGTCGGCAAAGCCCGCCTTGCGACCTAGGCTGTAACCCAGCAGGTGCTCGATCAGGCCAAGATTAAAGTCATCCACCTTTGTGGAAAAGTAGTCTCTCAGCTCAAGATAGTCCTTAAATTCTGGCCCTCGATGAATCTTACCGGCAGCTTTCACCTTATAGCGGAATTTATTGAGCTCCTTCTTAGTCCTCCACTTTCCAGTGGCGTCAAAGTTCTCTAGACCTATGCCGATAGGATCCATCTTCTTATGGCAGTGCGCACACTGAGGCTCTTCTTGGTGGAGCTTTAGAAGCTCTATTTTGGTGAGTTTCTTCTCCTTGAGGCGGCTCAGCATCGGCACATTCGCAGGCGCTGGCGGAGGCGGATCATTGAGCACCTTGCGCAGCACCCACGCACCGCGCTCTACCGGAGAGGTATGAATACCGTCTGAGCCCATTGCCAAAATAGCCGCCATCCCCGTGAGTCCACCACGGACAGAGCCTTCGGGTAATTTCACCTTGCGGAAATGATCTCCACGCACACCCTCAAGTCCATAGTGATCCGCCAGTAAGGCATTGACCACGACAAAGTCACTTTTCACCAAATGCTCAGTGCCTATATTTTCATCCACTAATGTGCGCACAGTCTGGTAGACTTCCTGCGCTGCCGCGTCTTTAATATTCTCATTAAACTTAGGGTATTTTTTCACATCAAACTGGAAAAACGCCAAACGCTCCATGTCGAGCCACTGATAGAGAAATGCCTCATAAAATCGATCTGCCTCTGGACTCGCCAACAGACGATCCACCTGCTTGCGCAGCTGATCTCCACGCAGCTCACCCATCTCTGAGTAACCGAGTAACTCAGCATCTGGAGCACTACTTGTGAGTAAGTAAGATAAACGAATGGCTAGCTCGCGCTGACTGAGGAGCTTTTCTGCCATTTCCCCACTCGGCTCACTAAGGTAGAGGAACGATGGAGTGGAGAGCATCACAGCCATAGGCTCCACAATGGCCTCAAGCGGCTTTAGGCCAGACTGACGATTCACCTCATAGATCGTATAGAGCTTCTCTAAGAAGGCACTATTGGGCTCCTGCCCACGATACGCGCTCTGACCGAAATAACGCAGCCCCTCCAGAATATCCTCCTTTGAAGCGCCCTTGGTCACTGTCTTCTCCATTTTTTGTAAGGCCCTAGATTTATTTCTCTTCAGCGGCCCCTCCACCTCCACCCAGTCGATCCAGATACGGTGGCCAGCACCCTTGCCGTCATTCTTCAGGCGATACATATGATCATGGCGCGCCTTATCGGTTTCTTCTGAAAAGGCAAATAAACGATCTTGCTCGGACACATAAATCTCCGCTTCCACAATTTGCCCCTCTTGGTGCGGAGCACTGACCTCAAAAGACTCAATCCGTAAAAACTCCCCAACACTCCGCCGAGCGCCAAACTCCATGAAATACTGCCCCCCCTGCTGCTGCGCCTCATCAGTCAGGCCGACACGCGCACGCATCTTATAGCGGCCCTTCGGATAGGACTTCCCAGCCTTTTTCATTGTTTTCTCATGATCGGCTAGGCCCTTTTTCGCAATACTCTTTGGCTGTTGGTAGCGCTGCATACGCAGCACCAACTCACGCTGGGGAAACCAATACGACAATAGATAACCACTCTTTGTTAAGGGGTGGTCTAAAAAATTCTGAAACACAGCATCTCTCTCCGCATAGCGGTTTCTCGCAATCATCACAGCACGAGGATCCGTAAAACCGTACTTTGTGGCATCAGGAACTTCCGCAGGGTCAGCATCATACTGAGCCGCCCTCTGGCCTGCCTCAATCAAGTCTGCGTGGATCTTTTTAATACGGTCAATAGACATTGTCTCAGCCTCCGAGCGAATAACCATAGGTTCTTCCTCATGCACAGGCTTAAGAGCATCACTCACCGCAACCTTCGCCACAGAAAGATACTGCTCAATCTGATCAGGGGAAAGAAATAAAGCCCCCCCATCGGTATCAAAGGTCTCACCCGCATTATCGACAGGTAATGTACTCACATCCACAGGCACTCCTAATAAATGCTCCATCGTATTCTGATACTCACGGTGATTGAGCCTGCGCATCACAATCTGCCCACCAGAGTCGGTCAGAAGCTCACGCGCTTCCACCATTTTCCCCGATAGCATCCCTAAAAACTCAGCCTTCTCCTCAGCCGTAGGCTGAAGCTCGTCCTCAGGCGGCATATCTTGCGCATTGAGAGCCGCCAAGATCTTCTGCCACTGATCCGCTGACTGTAGGGAATCAATCTGGAAAGGAAATGCCTCCTCATCCAGACGCACCTTCCCCTTCGTCTTCTTCGCATTATGACACTCAACACAGTACAGCTCAAAGAACTCTCTGTGCTTCGCATCAATAACTACCGAACCCTCTGGAGCCGCCGCAGCACCTTGCGCAGCAGCCAATAAACAGAGTAAAGATCTTAGAAAATGTTTCATATAATATATAATTCTTCTATGGAAAGATACCTCTAAAAACCTACTTTTGATAGGAAGTGAGTTCAAAATGTCTCAAATTTAGGTCATTGGAGAGATTTTTGAAGACATTCATAAACGATTGAGGTGATGATGAGGTGGGGAAAATTTGAACTCTAGAGCTGCTCACATATACCAAATCTCTGTCCGATTTATTTCAAAAAGCACCGAGCTTGATTGCAGAATACCATTAAATGACGATTTCATTCCACTCTAGAATACGGCTTACAAGAACCTCAAACACCCCGCCACAGTACCCCCAACCGCAACACCCCCGCCGCACCTCTCTCATCGAACAGCCCTGAAGAGCTGTCACCGCATCTAGCACAAACAAGAAAACCCATTTTTTACAAAAAAATAGCCTCACTTCCTATGAAATGAGGCTAAATAAAATGGATTAGCGTCTCAGAAAGATACTGTTCAATATCTCCCTATGCACCAATGCTGTAGCGTGAGTAACGAGCAAGAGTCAGTGTATCACCAAGCTCTTTACCCTTAGCAGCAAGAAGCTGAGTGATCGTCTGGTCACCGTCCTTCACAAAAGCCTGCTCGAGTAAGCACTGCTCGCCATAGAATTTATTGATCTTACCAATGAGAATCTTCTCAATAATCTGCTCAGGCTTACCCTCAGCAATGAGTTGCTTGCGGTTGATCTCATTCTCGTCTTCCACGACAGAAGCATCAATACCATCACGATTCAGACCAGCAGGATTCGCCGCCGCAATGTGTAAGCAGAGATCTTTCAGGAGCTCCTTAAATGTAGCATTGTCCTTTGTCTCTGCCTTCTCAGCATTCACCTCGACAAGAACGCCGACTTTACCACCCATGTGGATGTAGGAACCAACAGCTCCAGAATCAGCAACAAAGCGCTCAATACGCTTAATCTTAATGAGTTCACCAAGTTCTGTAAACTTAGCACCGAGAGCCTCCTGAATAGTGCTCTCACCGTGAGCGAGAGTCAGTGCCGCCTCAGTTTCTGAAATATCAGAGTTCGCGATTGTCGCTGTAATTTCAGAAGCAAATGCTTGGAAATTATCATTCTTCGCCACGAAATCCGTCTCACAGTTAAACTCCACGAGCACACCGTAAGCACCACACTCAGCGACTTGAGCCGTGATGATCCCCTCAGAGGTCTCACGGTCAGAACGCCCAGCAGACTTAACGATACCCTTCTCACGAAGAAGCTTCACAGCAGCATCGATATCACCCTCAGTCTCAGTCAGAGCCTTCTTACAAGCCATCATGCCTGCATTGGTGATTTTACGAAGTTGGGATACAGCAGATGCGGTAATAGCCATTGGTCTAAAAAGTAGTTAAAGAGTTAAAATCAGTAAAAATTAAGAATCCTTAGAACCTACAACAATCGAATCAACGAGGTTCTGAAGAAGAATACGAATCGAGCGGATCGCATCATCGTTTCCAGGTACAGGGTAATCAATGATAGAAGGATCAGCATTTGTATCCACGATAGAAATCACAGGGATATTCAGGCGGCGAGCCTCAGCCACAGCGATCGTCTCACGAGCAGAGTCCACAATGACAATCGCATCAGGAAGCTTCTCCATATCACGAATACCACGAAGGTTGCGGAAAAGCTTCTCACGCTCACGGTTCAGAGCAGCAAGCTCCTTCTTAGACATCGCCTTATACTCAGCAGACTTCTCAATACCCTCAAGGTACTTAAGACGTTCCACAGAACGACGAATGGTAGAAAGATTTGTCAGTGTACCACCCAACCAGCGGTGATTCACAAAGTACTGACCACAAGCCTCAGCAGCCTCAGCCACCGCGTCTTGAGCCTGGCGCTTACAACCAACAAAAAGAATCTTCTTACCCTTACCAGCCACTTCACTGAGGAAGTCAGAAGCCTTATCAAGGCAACGCACAGTTTTTTCGAGATCGATGATGTAGATTCCACCCTTATCCTTCATGAGGTAAGGCTTCATTTTTGGATTCCACTTGCGAGTCTGGTGTCCGTAATGAACGCCAGCGTCAACCATTTCTGAAATGAGTTCGTTAATCATTGTATTGTAAGCGTCTTCTCTTGATTCAGAGAAGCTCAGTGTTTGGAAAACCCGCCGCAGTCATAATGCACTCCTTTCTCGCTTTCCTTTGTTTCTAGAGCGGCGTTAGCAAGGAGCGCGCGTGCATACACATTCTCACCACTTTTGGCAAGTGATTCTTTAGCACTAAATCACTCAAAACCCACACCAAGTCCTCTCAAAGCTGGGGAACCATTCTATCCCAATCACTAGTTTGTGAACTTTACAACAGCTCCCAACTTTGTGACCATACGCGTTGAAAACCTGTCTAAATCAAACACATGATCGCCACAATATTTGCCCAAGCCGACTCAGCAGACTCAGCCACCGAAGTACTCCAAAAAGAAGCCTTCAGTATCTCAAGTAAATTCAATGAATACTCCGAACAAGGCTTAGATGCTCTGGTCACCTACACACCAAAAATCATCATCTCCCTCCTCATACTCTGGATCGGCTGGAAGCTCAGTAACACGATCTCTAATCTACTGCGAAAAGCCCTCGAAGCGAAAAAAGTAGACGCCTCCCTCATCCCCTTTCTTACAACTATACTCGCCACAGTACTCAAACTCAGTATCGGAATCGCCGTCATCGACTACCTCGGCGTGAAAACCACCTCCTTTGTCGCCATACTCGGTGCCGCAGGCCTCGCTGTCGGCATGGCACTCTCAGGCACCTTACAGAACTTCGCAGGAGGAGTCATGCTACTTATATTTCGCCCCTTTAATGTTGGCGACCGCATCCAAGCCCAAGACCACGTAGGAGCCGTCAAGGAAATCCAAATCTTCCAAACCCTCATCCAAACTGACGACAACCGCTCCGTCTTCATCCCCAACGGCCCACTCTCCACCGGCAATATCACCAACTTCCACAAAGAAGGAAACATCCGAGTCGAAGCCAACATCGGCATCTCCTACTGCACAGACATCGACTACGCCAGACAGATCGCCCTCGAAGCCATCGCCCATGACGACCGCCTCATCGAAAATGACCCTATAGTGGCAGTGAAAGAACTCGCAGACAGCTCAGTAAACCTCGCCATCTACGTCTGGACCCACCCAGACAACTACTGGGGAGTCCTCTTTGACACTCAAGAAAACCTCAAAAAAGCCTTCGACCAAGCCAACATCAAAATCCCCTTCCCGCAAAGAGAAGTCCACATGGCTCAGGGATAGAACCACACGACGAAACTTCACACCACGCAAGGCAACTCACCCGATAGCAATTCCTTACTTCATTATTAGAACGATTGGACTACGAATCACATCCACAATGCGCCTCTTAATAAGAACGTCGCCGTAGGCTTAAATTTACCTGTCGATTTGCGAAACACCGTAGACTCTCATAATAGCTTTTCTAACCGCACTTTCGCCACGGTAACTATGGAGAAAAACGCAGTCATTTTGTGAATCAAAACTTCCATGAGCTGGCATCTCCAAAACAAGATTAAATCCTAGATCACTTAAAAACTGAACCACTTCAGGTTTGAGAGCGATTCCTTTATACAAAGGTATTTCAAACAACTCTAACTGCAACCCTACACACTGTGTACTAAGAAAATTCAAACCTCCTTTCAAGATATTCATTTCTGCACCTTGAGCATCTATTTTCAAAAAATGAAGCTCGTTTGCAATTCCTTCCTCACTCAACACATGGTCTAGCGTTTGACATTTTAATGTCAAGGTTTCAACTAATTGTGATCTATCACGCCATGAATTTGCTAGATTTCGTGGTCCCCGGTTTTTTATGGAATCCCAATTTGATTCTACATAATCGATATTTTGCTCAAACAAGCTAGAACCTGTCGCATTAAAGCCTTTGTATATATAGAATGGAAGATCCGCCTTCACTTCCCACAGAGCTGTGTTGTAGGTGCATATTCGTTTTTTTCTCGCAGGACGATCATTAGGTTCAAAATTTAGTAGATAGTTCACTTCACTCACATGCATACTCCAAGGTTCTTGAAGCCCTCCAATCGAGCCCACATCAATTACTCCAACAGGACCTCGTCCAATTCGATAACTATCAATTGTATTTTTGACAAATTTGTTTAATTTACGAATTTGTTTCTTCATTTTCTGTATAATTTATTATGAGATTAATCTTCCTGAGTCACGAAAGACTTTAAATTTTAATTGCTATCCTAAATTTCACACTCAAACAACACAAGCGAACCAACAAAAACCTGCTCAGTCATATTTGTATCCCAGCCTTACCCAAATTATCTGTAGCCTCTTGGATACTTTGTTTGCCACTTCCACGTAGATGATACCATATCGTCTAGATCATGTTCCGCGATCCACTCTAAATCTTTATTGGCTTTAGAAGGATCACCCACACTCACAGGTACATCCCCCGAGCGCCTGGGCTCAATGACTGCTTTAATTTCTAATCCAGAAATACGGCGGAACGCCTCCACCATTTCTTTCACTGAGTAGCCCCTACCAGCACCAAGGTTATAGACTAATAAACCCTGTGGTTTTTGGAGAATTTTATCAAGCGACCTCACATGAGCTTTCGCCAAGTCAACAACATGAATATAATCCCGAATACAAGTCCCATCAGGCGTCTCATAGTCATCTCCAAAGATAGCGACTTGTTCACGTAAGCCTGCTGCCACTTGACTCACGTAGGGCAGCAAATTAAATGGATACTCTGGGTCCTCCCCAATCTCTCCCGAATCATGAGCTCCGACTGGATTAAAATATCTAAGAATCACAACATCCCAGTCGTTCACTTTCCCTGTATCCATGAGAACTTGCTCCATCATCACCTTACTATGGCCATAGGGGTTGGTCGCACCTATCCGGGCATTCTCTTGCACAGGGACTGTCTCAGGAGAACCATACACCGTCGAAGAAGAGCTGAAAACAATCCGAGAAACACCATGCTCTAACATCATCTCACACAAGCACAATGAACCTGTGATATTATTCTGGTAATATTCAAGCGGATTCTCCACGGATTCCCCCACTGCCTTTTTCGCTGCGAAGTGAACCACTGCTGCTATATTTTTTTCTTTATGAAACACGTCCGCCAAACCAGCCCTATCCATAATATCCACTTCATAAAAACTCAAAGTCTTCCCTGTCAGCTTCTCCACACGCGCAAGAGACTCTCTCGAAGCATTCGAAAGATTATCCACCACCACAACTTCATAACCTTCATTTAGAAGCTCTAAACAAGTATGAGACCCAATATAGCCAGCCCCCCCAGTCACTAAAATTTTCTCTTTCATACTCAATTATAAATTAAATAGAGCTTCCTGAAAAACTATCCCATCATGCTGCTTGGCCAATAATCTGATGAGTGAAATGGTTATAATTGGCTGGTTTGAGTACATTTCGGTAATTTCTGTAAGCTTGCAGTAGGCAACAAAGTACCTCGCGGAGGT
>CALFVF010000037.1 GCA_937928735.1 uncultured Verrucomicrobiales bacterium
CCTCCGCGAGGTACTTTGTTGCCTACTGCAAGCTTACAGAAATTACCGAAATGTACTCAAACCAGCCAATTATAACCATTTCACTCATCAGATTATTGGCCAAGCAGCATGATGGGATAGTTTTTCAGGAAGCTCTAATTATGTTAGAGCTGCTCTGTTTTGAGCTCATTTAAGTTCGGAGGTCTATGAGCGGGGACGCGATAGCATAATTTGATTCCCTTCCGTATCTTCACACATCGCTAGATGCGCGGGTTCTCCATTTTCGGGCTGAGGTTCTCTCTCACAGCGGCCTCCTGCCTGGCGAACCAAAGCGGCTCCTTCTACCACATCGTCCACACAAAAGGTCAGCCCTGTCCAAGTTCTCTTGCCCTCTCCGCCTCCGTGAATGGAGATCACCCCTCCTGCCACTTCTAACTCAATGATATGTGGATTCTGCTTACTCACTACAGCGGCAAACACAGTTTGGTAAAATGCTGTGGCACGCTCCCTATCTGCCGCCCATATCGTGTATTTCAGACCTTGTATCTTCATGAGCTCTACCCTCAGCTCCATCCGCTCAAAAAGCAAGCGACTACAATTCCCTCTCGTCTTTCTCATAGCTATTGACATTATTCTGGAGTATCCCTCTTCTACATCAACTCGCTAAGATGGCTCTTGGCTCAATATTCAACTTTCATTCACACACAATGGATCCTCAAAAAAAACTGATCGCTGCAACAATTGTTCTTGTTCCAATCATTATGGTACTGGCGATTTTCACCCCCTTCACAGCTGTACCTGCGGGACATGTCGGTGTGACTAGTCTCTTTGGTAAAGTGGATCCCAGTGAGCTCGATGAAGGTTTTCACATCATCAATCCTCTCAAAAAAGTCTACGCCATTGACTGCCGCAATAAAGAACATACTCTCCAGGGTGTCGGCGTGCCTTCCAGAGACCAGCTGACTACCGAGGTCGACATCACAGTGAAATGGCGCGTGGATAAGACCATGGCTGCAAAGGCCATTCAGGAAACAGGGGAAGCAGCTGCTCTCGAGCGTGTGCATCTCATTCCTAAATTCCGCTCTCTCACCAGAGAGGCTGGCAAGTCTGTTGAAAAAGCTGAGGATTTCTACCAGAGTGAAGTGCAGAGCGCACTTCAGCAATACATCTTTGATGGCCTTCAAGAGCTCAATAAAAAAGGAATCCTTGTGGATGATGTCCTCATGCGCCGCGTTGACCTTCCTCAGACCATTGTCGCTGGTGTGCATGAGAAGAAACGCCGCGAGCAACTCGCGGAGCAGCAGAAAGCAGAATTTGACCGCTTCAAAACTGAGCAGCAACAAACTATCGCCAAGGCAGAGGCCGATCGCGAGGCCGCTCTCCAAGAGGCAGAGCAGCGAAAAGCTCTCGCCGATGCCAAAGCCTATGAAATCACCGCTGAGGCCAATGCGCGTGCCGAAGCGATTAAAATTGAGGGTGCTGCTCTCAAGAATAATGCCGAGGTCATCCGTTTGCGTGGAATCGAGCGCTGGAATGGTACTGTGCCAAAAGTCTCTCTCGGAGAAGGCGGCAACATCATTCCTATGCTCAATCTAGGTAATTTAGAAGAATAGGTTGCTGCTAGCCCTCAGACGGCTCAAAGCCACTCTCTACTGAACGCACCATATTCGTGGGGATTCTAAAATCCCTCCGGAGTTCCTTCTAAGAATCCCTGTTCACTAAGAAATCCGTCTGCTGACTCCAAGGTCGTCACAAAGTGCTCTTGGCTCACATTAAAGTTAAAGAAGCTATGCGTGGCTCTGGGAAAGGGAAAGAAGCGGCAAATATTTCTCTTTGCCTTCATTTTCTTCACAAAGCGCTCCACCGAGGTGACAGGAACCACCGTATCTTCGTTTCCATGGAAGAACATACTTGGCGGTAGCTTTTTGCGGATAAACTTCAGTGGGTTTGTCTGCCGAGAATCTCGCGGATGAATAAAGCGCTCCAGCCCCACGCCCTTTTTGGAGGTATCAGTGATCGCGCTATAGAGTAATAGGGCATTGGGTCTAGCATCGTAGAAACCATCATTCTCTACTGACTTATGCAGTGCGGCACAGAGTGCCAAATGCGCTCCACTTCCAGCGCCACCAGCGACAATTCTCTCTGGATCCACTCCGAAGAATTCGTGATTCTTCCGCAGCCACACCAGAGCACTCTGTGCATCTCGAATCGCCTCGAGAGGGGAAGTGCCGTGTTCTTGGGAAACTCGGTATTCAACGACAATACCCACGGCATCACGTGTGGTGAAATGCAGCGCCTGGGGGACAAACTGCGTCACCATCGGCTTATCCCAGAGCCCACTGTGGAAAAACATCACCGCTGTGCGGTGCTGACCGGCTTGATGCCCCTCTGGATAGAAGAAGTGAGCGACTAATTCACCATGGTCTGTGGACTTATAGACATAAGAGTGAGCATCCTTGAGGAGTTCGCGCTCGTGTTCTGGCCCTATGGGTGCTGGCTTTGGTCTCTCCATTTAATTTAGAAATGGTTTGATCTGTAGAAGATTTCTTGTCCAATGGATTCCGTGAGTTTCTTAAAAAAAATCATTCCACTTTTCCTTCTTCTCGCCACTCTCTCTAGCCCAGCCCAGGCTGAGTCAAAAGCCTCAGAGCTCGCGAAGGCCCATCTCGCTAAGTTACAAACTGACCTCTCCAGCTGCTACGAGAAGTGGCGAGATGCCATGGTATTGGGGAACTTCCAACAATGGTCAGCCACCACGGCAAAGCACCGAAAAATCGCCATTAAGAACCGTATTCTTTCTGAAAAACGCCCTTTCCCCCAAACAATCTTTTTCATCCCCACCCCGCCTCCAAGTATTGAGGGGCTGCGCTGCCTGGCTGCTCGCCAGAATGGCAGCACCGCACTCGCCATATACTTCGGTAATGTAAACTTTGGCACAGACGCACCTGCCCAGAATAATCTCCTATTGCTTTCCTTTCTCCACCAAAACGGCAGCTGGAAATACGACACTGCTGATTTCATCCACTTAGCCGCACTCCCTAACATTCGCAAACAACTCCAAGAGGGTGATCTGAGCTACATCGAACAAAAAGACTTCTTCCCTACAGGTACTCAGCCGCCCGTGCCACTAGAGGTCGCTCCTATCCGATGGATTGCCAAGGTCTTTGTCTACTCACCGGGTCGAGAAGTGCTCTTTAACATGAACAGCCAGAGTCAGCACCGCTTCCAAGATAATAAAGCCGCAGAAGTCATCATTGGAGGCGCTGTCGATCGTGGTAATCGTATTCACTTCCGCACTAAGAGCCTCGAGGGAAGTACTGGCAAGGAACCTTTACGCATCAGTGTTTTCCTAATGTCCGAAGTCCGTGGTGTACACCCTCTTAATATCTTCGAGTACAAGGTCGAAGAAGGTGGAGAAGTCGAGGCATTCGGCAAAGGTACTTTTGATGTCTCTCCACAAGAGGCCGCACATTTGTTAGGAAAATAAATCAAACTAGTTCGACCACAACACTCTCCGCACGATGCTCTAGAGAGACTGAGAGCATAGCTTCATCTAGAGAACCACGCACACTACTACACTCAGCGAGTAGCTGCTCAGAACTCCCATTAACCTGAGAAGTCACCTCTGTTAGAGTTCTATCTTCATCCCTGCTGTGCGGTGTTGTTTCTAGATTTCTCTGCAGTATCCCCTCTCCTAACAACTCTTTTACCAGAGCTTTAGCCGCAGTCACATTACACCCCAGAAACTGAGATATATGGTGTAGGGTCATCGGTCTTCTCTGAATCTCCGAAATCAGATTCCACAGATAATTGGGTAAATGATAGTTCTCCACCACAGCTCTATTGACACTATAAATAGCCAGGAGGTCGATAATGGTCGTGTTTTTTAGTGAAATCGTCTTCATCGTTTTTGGGTTCATTGAACTAAGGTTGCTTTTCTAAACCTAAGATTAAGTGGCACTGGTTCCCGCTCCACTCGATTGGGAAGACAATGCCTTGTTTCCCCTCATTTAAATGTATGTTAGAGTCTACCTCCGCAACCACTACAGGAACAGATATTAAAAACTGCTCTCCCAAGTAATTACGCACATTCCCTGACACGATATTGGTTAGCTCTCCGATATAGTCCGTTCGCATCTCTTCCATTTCCTCCGTTGATAGATCCTGCGACTTCATAGCAGGGTAATTCATAATGAGGAGATCATCGAGTAGCTGGCGCTTCATGGTGAAATAGACAGCTCCTTTCTGAGAACCAGAAACCCCTATAATCCCCGTATAGTCTCTGTGCTGAAATTCTGAAAAAAGATACGGAGCTCCTATTTCAGGCTCTATCTGTGTCGTCGTCTTAAACAAGTTCCACACAGACCAAACAAAAAACCGAACAGTATCCTCATCTATTGTGGACGCTTCTGCCGTTGTATCTATTGTTGCCATAGTTATACTGTTCTATTTGATGAGCTTTCCATGAGTTGGTTTCGCGTATCTTGGAAAGACACCTGTCGTTTGATCGGGTCAGTTTCTTTTCTCAACGGCACAGCTCGCCTCACTTTTGGAGGCTCGACATAACCACTGATATAATCGACTCGCGAGTATTTCTCTAAAGGCCGAGAATCATGATGTGATTCACTAGCAGCTGTGGCCACCCTATGGGTGATTGCGCTATGTTCCATAGACCGTGATGGTTGGGCTTCTTCATGGCGCTTCTCCATGTCAATCAGCAGACTATTAAGAGCCTCCTGCAAATCATCACTCGTAAATGGCTTACAGATAAACTCCCTCGCCCCTCGTGACAAAGACTCGATCGCTGTGTGATGATCCGCTAAAGCAGAAACCACAAGAACCACGATATTTGGCTTAATCTCTATCATTTTAGAAAGTGCCGCTAGACCATCCATATGTGGCATCGTAATGTCTAATGTCACGACATCAGGTAGTTGCTGCTTAAACACAGTGAGGGCTAGAATACCATCTGATGCTGTCTGAATATCTGTAAAAGTCGCTCCTTCATAGGCATTATAAATGATGCGCCGAATCATAGAGGAGTCATCCACAATGAGTAGTTTCATAATAATATTCTACGCTATTTTTTCACTCTCTAGGCCTTGTTCTAACGAAGACACAGGGATGTAACAGGCGAGCTGCATATGTGCCCCTGCTGCGAAACTCATCGTTAGCTTCCCGTTGAGGTCTTTCATGATTTTTTGCTTAATAATATCCATTCCCATTCCTCTACCAGCATGCTCATCCACGCTCTCTGCTGTAGAAAACGAGGGCTCGAATATTAGTTTTGCAATATCTGGTTCCGTCATGGCACCTAACTCTCTCTCAGATCGTAAGCCTAGCTCAAGGGCTCTTGATTTGATCATTTCTATATCAAGACCAGCTCCGTCATCTCGGAACACAAAATGATAGGCTGGCACTCCTAGAATATTCGAGCTCTCATCATCGCGTTCGCAATGTAGGCTAATCAAGCCTTCTGCTAGTTTACCATGTTTCACTCTTTGCTCTGGCAATTCAATGCCATG
Organism: uncultured Verrucomicrobiales bacterium; assembly: GCA_937928735.1. Classification (GTDB taxonomy): domain Bacteria; phylum Verrucomicrobiota; class Verrucomicrobiia; order Verrucomicrobiales; family Akkermansiaceae; genus Rubritalea. The sequence goes on from CALFVF010000037.1 coordinate 5,505, forward strand.
GACAATGGAGTTTCTTGTCATTTGTATCATTACATCCTTCATCGCTGAGAGCCCATTTTCTGACATCTGCTCCATCTCGAAATGACAGCGTGTAAATACTTTTTTACCCATATCGCTGGCAAGTTTTGTGCTAAATTTCGCGATGTCATTCGCCAGGGTCTGAGATTTTGTCTTCTTCACTTCATGCGCTGAGTGTTTGGAAATAGCGAAGTCTTTGAGAATGGTCTGACTAATTTCTTCGTAGTCCTCTAAGCGCTCCTTCAGTGTGGCTAAGTGTACCAGTGCAGAGAGAAACTCTTCTCCTTTGACCACAGACTTCGCACGAAGTTCCGTTAATCCACCTTCTACCTTATGCAGAATCTCCGTAACGGTCTTTAGACCAATCATCGCTGCATTGCCCTTCATGTTATGGACTTTTCTAAAGACATCTTCAACGAGTTCTTTACTCGATACAGCCTCTTGCTGATTCAAGCTCTTGTCTTTCAGACTGTCGTTAATCTGATTCAGCGTTTTTTCGGACTGGGCCAAAAAGAGATTCAGCTGGTTCGCATCATTCCCAATGATTTCTAATATTAGATTGGTTTTTCTCTCTTGAGCTTCGCTCTCTCGCTGCAACTTGGACTCTAGTGCTACTGTCTCGGTGACGTCTGTAATTGTCACAAGAACAGCCTCTACCTCATTCCCAGCCATGATGCGCTCAAAGTCAAAGGATAGATGCTTTGTTGAGAAATTCTTACCATCCCAGTTTAGGGTGATTTCAATTTGCTTCAGCGGATTATAGCGATCGAGTTGGGATGACAGCGTACTAGGTGTGAACTGTAGCTTCAGATAGCTATCTAGTGTTTTAATATCTTTCTCCGTGATCAAGGGCGCGAGAAGTGACTGCAAACTACGCTCAGAGATATGCTCTGTCTCGAAAATATCATACATCGCGCGACTCACTCGCTGGCCAATGTCATGGTTCTTATCCAGAAGGCACAGCCCGTGATCTACAGAGTTAAAGATCGTATCAGATTCTTCCTGGAGTTTGTTGAGAGCATCAGTCATGCTCTCTAACTTATCTGCTCGGGCCTGTGCCTTATGCGATATTTCTCTGACTGAACTCAGCGCGTCTTGTAATGATTCATTACTCTTGTAGAGGTCATTTTGAGCACCTTCTAGAGCTTCGTTGGTCTGCTGGAGATCTGAAAAATTCTGCTCTAAATTTTGCGAATAATCCAGTAGCTGCTTATCGCGTTTTTTGAGCGATTTTAGAGCATAAAACACAATGTAGCTGAAATTAATAAACACCAATAGGAGAGCAACAAGTAGAATGGTCTTGAGGGTCGAGGCTTTCTTATTTGCAGAATCTTCCAGACCAACAGTCAGCTTATTCATGAGAGCGAGAAGCTCTACGTTATATTTCGAGAGAGAATCCGTAGATTCATTGATTTGTTTACCCTCTATTTTATTTAAACTAGTCGTTGTCGTATAGAGAATACTCGGGGCAATAGGCTGCCATATTTCGCTGGCCTTTAGCACATGGTTTCTGATTTCTCCTGGCGGGAGCGCGTCAAGTCGCACGCTTTCACCTTCCGCTCCAGTCGTCACCCCTCCATCGATAAATGCTGTTAGAGTGTCATCGAAAAGATGAAACGCCATAGACGCTTCTTTTTGCGAAGCTCTTGCTAGGTCATTATTTTTAGATTCAAGACCGTATTTTAATGCGTTCATAGACTTTGTTAGCCTTTGAGAAAGCATTCGCTGACGCCCTGCTAAATTTATCCCTGATGAATCCTTTTTGAGGGAGTTAGAAATGAGAATATTGGAGACAAGTAACGTTGAAAATAAAATCACAAAAACAACACCAGCTACCTGAATGTCTCTAATATTGTTATTTTTAGTTCTATCATTATTTTCTTTCTGACTAGAGGAATGCGTTGTGAGTTTCATCATGTTAGAATTTATTTAACAATTCAAAAAAGATACTTAGCAAACGCCATACCAATTAAAAAGGCAACCCATCAAATGCAAGTCATAGAAAACATGATAGAAATTCATGATTACACCAACTCAAAAACGTATCCATATGTTCCCCGAAAAATCACGAAGAGATTTGATGGATGATCCGAGCTCCAAGCTGCCTTGTATTCAGTGGGTTCCCATTTGAGTTTAGAATCGATACGCCAAGTTCTTTGGCCATCTTCTTAAGAATAGGCAACGCAGCAGACTCTATCGTAGCGCCATTTAACACAACAACTGTCCCTGATTCATATTCCCGCACAGTGTATTGATGGTGTTTTGCCTCGCTAATCACTTTCTGCTCATCGAGTGCGCGGGATGTCGCGCGAGTAGAACCACGAAGCTTTCCTAACGCTAAATTTTGTTTCCCGCCAGACTCAGTTAAAAGGGCGTGTACCTCTGATATCGGAACATCCAGGAGTGTCTCAATCCTCATTTCTTCTGTATTGAGGTAAAACACCATCACTCGATCAACTTGATCTAGTGTACTACTATTAAATGATAAGTGTCCACTGGCTCCTTGTTGAGTCGTGGTTTTCACAGAAATTCGCTCCCCTTTATAGGAGACAACATCATACCCTGCTTGGTTCACTTCAGGGGCCATCTGGCCTCCTGTCATTAGTGCAGCATAGAGCTCTCCAATACGCCCCACTAGGTGCCGCTGCTCCTGTACCGCGACACCCCAGGATAACTCACGCTCAAGCCAACTCATGGCTTCACCAAGGGACTGGATGACTTGTACTTGTGTGAGCGCCATTATGTTAGTCCTAGTGAGGTGATCTTAATAATCACGATCTAACATGTAATGGCCTATCTGCTCAAGACGGTGAGCTTGCTCACCAAAGACACTGAGGGCTGCATGCGCTTTGTCTGTGAGGCGGTGTGCTTCTCGCTTGGAGGCCTCTAGTCCCATAATAGCTGGGTAGGTGGACTTGGCGACAGCTTCGTCCTTGCCTGCTGTTTTTCCTAACTGGTCGGTGGTCTGGGTCACGTCAAGAATATCATCAATCACCTGAAATGCCAAACCTAGATGAGAGCCAAATTCTGTTAGAGCTTCGAGTTTCTTCGGTGTGGCGTTCGCCGTCATCGCTCCGAGCCGAAGTGCACTCTCTAGAAGGGCCGCGGTCTTTGCCTCATGAATGCGGATAAGCTGTGCTTTACTAAGGTCTTTGCCTTCTCCTTCGAGATCCATCACCTGACCTCCGATGAGCTTGAGACTACTACTAGCTTGCCCTAATTCCTCCAGATAGTGCTTCACGCCATAGCGCTTCGTCTCTGGTGTCTTGGCGAGCATGATGAATGCTTCTGTGAGCAGGGCATCTCCTGTAAGAACGGCAATTCCCTCACCATAGACCTTATGACTTGTGGGTCGGCCACGGCGGAGGTCATCATCATCCATGCAGGGCAAATCATCATGCACAAGTGAATAGGTGTGGAGGACTTCTAGTGCACACGCGGGTGCGAGTGCTAACTTAGGGTCACCACCACAGGCTTCAGCAGCGGCTAGGCAGAGTATGGGGCGTATGCGCTTTCCCCCTGCGAAGACACTGTAGCGCATCGCCTGATGAATGGTCGCGGGTCTGGCATTCGCTCTGGGTAGGCGCTTGCTAAGCTCACGATCAAGTAGCTTTTGTTGCTGTTTGAGCCACTGAGCTATCTCAGACATACACTTGGGTTTTCTGGAGTTAAGGAGTGACTTAGAGTACTTCTGCGATTTGCACAGCATTAAGTGCCGCCCCTTTGAGCACTTGGTCTCCGACTACCCAGAGAGCGAGAGCATTATCCATGACGGTGTCCTTTCGGATGCGTCCCACCAGGCAGTCATTCTTATTGGTGGTATCCAGTGGCACGGGGTAGAGCTCCTGATCTGGGTCGTCCACGAGCTGGATGCCTGGATATCCTGCAAAGGCTTCGCGCGCTTGGGCGACATCGACAGCCTGATCGAACTCTGCTGTGAGTGAGACTGAGTGAGAACGGTACACTGGCACACGCACGCATGTGCAGCTGACCTTGAGCTCTGGCAGGGCTAGAATCTTGCGGCTTTCATTGAGCATCTTGAGCTCTTCCTTTGTGTAGCCGCCATCTTGGAAGACATCGACGTGAGGGATGACATTAAAAGCGATCTGCTTCGGGTACACATTTTGCTCAATGGGCTCTCCCTGGGCGAGTGCATTGACTTGCTGCTCTAGTTCGGCGATGCCTGCTGTGCCACTTCCCGATACGGCCTGGTACGAGGAGGCGATGATGCTCTTTAGGCCGAATTTCTTGTGGAGTGGAAAGAGTGCCATCAGAGAGATGATGGTTGTGCAGTTCGGATTAGCGATAATGCCTTTCTTCGCTTGCCTTGCGTCTTCCGGGTTAATTTCAGGAACGACAAGTGGGACATCTGGATCCATTCTAAATGCAGAAGAATTATCCACGACAATGGCTCCTGCTTTCACAGCTGAGGGGGCATATTCTTCAGAAATACCACCTCCAGCAGCGAATAGAGCGACATCTATCCCTCCAAAGCTATCGTGTGTGAGCTCTTGAATCTCAATCTCTTCTCCACGAAATGTACGCTTCTGCCCAGCAGAGCGTGCCGAAGCTAAGAGGGTGAGTTTGCTCATGGGAAATGCGCGCTCTTCTAAGCACTTGAGCATTTCCTCCCCTACAGCACCAGTAGCGCCTACGATCGCAATGTGTTTGTCCTGACTCATAATGATTTATGGAGATTGTTTGGAAGCGGCAACATACCTAGAAGTCTCTCTATGGCAACACTGATTCTGACTAATCTCTTCTGTTTGGTGGATACGGCTGTTTTTCTCGATACAAATAGGCTCGACCCGAGCGCATTGCATTGACGAAATGAGATCTCTGGATACCTGATTAAAAAGAGAAATGAAATTTCCAGATACCCTCATTGGTATTGGTGCTATTTTCTCAACATTCTGACTTGTCACTCTAAGTTGGGCTGCTTAGCCTTAAGACAGCTTAACAATTAAGCTATTTTTGACATTTTTATTTTCCTGCGACCAGGAGAGTAACTACAACCAAAAACATACATAATAACTATGAAAATTGCAAAAATCATCGCTCTTGTAGCAGCTGCTGCTGGTATCGCTCTTAGCACATCATGTGGTTCATCACCAGAGCCTCACCACGTGCCACCAGTAGAGATCGGTTACAGCAAGTAATCGGCTAAGATATCTATTTCTACGGGCTCTTCTCTCACGGGAAGAGCCCGTTTCTTTTTTCTTGCCTGAGCTCTCAATCAGGTCAAAATGATCTTCGATTCTAAACTAGATAACTATATACCTGACTATTTCATGAAACTACTTCGTATTATTGCTGCTCTCGGTGCTTTCGCTGGTGTTACTCTCCTCACTTCCTGTGGATGCTGCACTGGTGAAGAGAAGCCTATTGGCCTTCGTCCACTCCCTCAGTTTGGCCCTCTTCCTACTATTGACGCTACGAAGTAAGCGAATAGAAAGCAAATCGCCTACATTTTACCCTTTTTAAAGCCGCTAGTTCACTAGCGGCTTTTTGCTTCCTATCTAGTTCATTTCCCCCAGTAAGCCGAATTCATTCTAAATAGGTCATCGATTCCTCTAGATTATCTCTCCATCCACAGCTAGATTCCTACCCACCCATTTTTTATGAAACACATTCTTCTTTTCTGTCTTGGGCTCTATGCCTCTACTTCTCTCTTTGCTCAAGAGCGCCCAAATATCATCTTTTTACTCTCCGATGACCAGAGTACCTGCTCCATGGGCTGCTACGGGAATGATGATGTCACCACCCCTCACTTCGATCAGCTCGCTGAGGATGGCATGGCATTTGATAACCACTATAATACCACAGCGATTTGTATGGCGAGCCGCGCCAACATCATGACTGGCAAGTTCGAGTATAAAACGGGGACAAATTTCCTCCACGGCCCAATGCACGAGTCCATCTGGCAGCAGAGCTACCCCGTGCTGCTCAAGCAAGCCGGCTATATGACGGCCTTCGCTGGTAAATTCGGCTTCGAGGTTCTCCCCGAGGGTGAGAGTGTGGATCCGACGACAAACGCAGATACGTCAGACGCCACCATTCTACCTGAGAGCGACTTTGACATCTGGGGAGGCTCTCCAGGGCAGTCCAACTACACGACAGCGAAGAATCAATCTATGGCGAAATACGCTAAGGATTACCCCCATTCTACCAGAGCTTACGGCGCCTTTGGCCAAGATGTGATCAAGCAGGCTAAGCAATCGGGCAAACCCTTCTGCCTCTCCATTAGCTTTAAGGCACCCCACCGCCCTGTTTCGCCAGATCCTATCGATAAAGAAATCTATCAGGGCAAAACCTTCACAAAACCTAAGAACTATGGCCGTGAGCATGGGCAGCATTTTTCATTGCAGAGCCGCCAAGGCCGCCAATACCCCCGCTTCCACGAATGGGGCTATGCCGATAAGTATGATGAAGTCATGGCTCTCTACTACCAGCAAGTCTATGCCATTGACGCCGCTCTGGGCATGATTCGAGAGGAGCTCGAGAGACAAGGTCTCAGGGACAACACGGTGATTATCTTTAGCTCAGATAATGGATTTCTCTGTGGCTCCCATGGCTATGGCTCAAAAGTCCTGCCCTATGAGGAGTCTTCACGAGTACCTATGATCATCTTTGACCCTCGCCATCCTAACAGCGGCAAGCAGCTGCGCAGTGAGGCACTCACAGGTAATGTTGATTTCGCCCCCACCATTCTCGCCCTCGCCGGGGTCTCTCCTCCAAGTAGTATGGACGGTAAGAATCTCATCAAACTCTATGAAGACCCTACCGCTGAGATCCACTCCTCTCTCCCCCTCATCAATGTCTGGGGGCCCGAGGAAACGCATTCGCTCAGTATCGTGAACAAAGACTGGAAGTACATCCTCTGGAATTATTCCAAAGGCGACTACCAGAGCACCGAGGAACTCTACCACACCGCCAAAGATGAGCTAGAGCTGAAAAATCTCGTAGAACAAAAACCCGCCAAGCTCAAAGAAATGCGCACCCTCTACGACAAACAGCTCTCACACTGGGAGCAGCAGGCAGTCCCTCAGAATAATTACCAGCCCTACAGCAAGATCTTTGCTCGTCAGTAAGTCAAAATCCTCCTTGCCAGAGTGTTCTTACTAACATATTGTTCTTCCGAACACATATTAATAACACTATGTCAGGACTGACAAAAAGGCAGCAAGAGATTCTAGATTATATGAAGATGGCACACCGCGAGACCGGCATTATGCCCTCCACTCGTGAAATCCAGCACTACTTTGGCTTTGCCAGCCAGACAGCCGCTGTCGGACATCTGCGCGCACTCGAGCGCAAAGGCATGATTGTTCGCCTCCCTGGAAAAGCCCGCGCCTCAGTCTTCCCTGAAGAATTAGAACGTGCTGAAATCATTGATATCCCTATCTACGGAAATATTGCAGCAGGTATGGCCCAAGACTCTGAGCAGCAGAAAGATGGATGCCTCTCGATTGATATTACCTCCTTAGGTATCCCACACACAGCCCGTACGTTCGCTCTCAAAGTCAGAGGAGATTCTATGGTCAATGCCCATGTCTGTGACGGTGATACAGTCATTATGGAATTCCGCGACCCAAAACGTGGGGATATCGTGGCCGCTTTAATCGATGGTGAAACCACTCTCAAAACCTATGTATTAAAAGACGGGAAACCCTATTTACAGGCAGAGAATGACGACTACCCAGACCTCATCCCAGCCCGTGAACTCATCATCCAAGGTGTCATGGTCGCCCTACTACGCGCCGCCGCCTAATCAACACAGTCCCAAGAAGCACAGCACACTCTCCTTATACCAACTCAAAAAACTAACCGGTATTACCTTCCAAATTCTCTCCCTACTCCCTCCTCTATGCACCAATGGTTCGCACACAAACCATCAGTAGCGGGTACTCCGCATTTCCGCTTGTTTAACCCATCATGCTATCTGTCTGAATATTTCCATTATCTTTATTCTTGCTCTTTAGCTAACTTTTGCAAAATCTACTTGTCGTAATTCATGAGAGAGCGTTACGAAATCATCAAAAAAGTAGACTCAGGCGGTACGGGTAGCGTCTACAAGGCTCTTGATAGGATGTATGAGCGTAAAGTCGTCATACGCTGTTTCCACATGTTTCGTGGTGAACCAAAGCCCAGTAGTGTGAACAGGTTTTTTCAAATTATTGGTGAACTCTCCAGCGTCAGCCACAGTCATGTGCTCCCGATACTTGACGCAGGTATCAATGCCCGGCACCAACCCTACGTTGTCAGCCCTTCTCACAAAGGAAGAACTATCACAGACTTCCTCAAAGAGAACCCTCGTGGCCTTTCTGTCCTACACGTCCACCAACTGCTCTTCCAGCTCCTAGAGGTCTTATGCGAACTAGAGACTCAAGGGGTCTTTCTTCACGCCCTGAGCGCGAACTCCATTCTCGCACAGCCAAAGCCCTCTGGTGGCTACCATCATATTCTCACAGACCTCGGCCACAGCCGCCTCATCTCTATTCGTGAAGGGCGCCCCGTCAAATGCGTCCACCCACTAGATTCCGCACTTCTGGCACCAGAACTCGCTGATGACAAACCTCTTGGATCAGTCACCAGTCTCTACCTTCTAGGCCAGTTCAGCTACTGGCTACTCGCTGGCTGCCACCCCCTCAGCCATCTAGAATTACCCACAGCCTACGCGAAACATAAAGTCGGTGAATGCCCCCCACTCATAGGCTACAGAACAGATATACCCGACGACTTCTACCAGTGGCATAAGCGCCTCATTCTGCCAGAGCCTACAGAGCGATATCACAGCCTAAAACAAGCGCTTCAACTCATGCCTCCAGCGCCAAAGAGAGTCTACGGCCCCAGGAAAGCCAGACCTCCTGTAAAGATGCGCCAGAGCCAGTGAACACACTCCCCATCACCTCAAAAGGTGACTTGAAAGGTGATTTAAAACCATCTGACAAAAAATAAGAACCACCTGATTTTTTCTTTTTCCCTCCGCGACATTCCCTAGACTCGCCAGCATGCCTGCCACTACGCGCCGCTTACTCTGGCCTACCCTCTTTCTCCTCCTAGGAGCTGCCTGTTGCCTCTGGCTAGTTCCCGCAGAGCAGTCCGCCGTTGAGACTCAAATGGTTGGTTTTCCAAATTCTGATAAGCGTGCTCACTATTTTCGCCCTATACTTATTGCTATCGCGTGTTTTTTACCAGCCTTAGGCGCCATTCTCTACTCCTTATCCTCCACTCTTGATCGCTATATTAGCTCACTCTTTCTGCATTCCTTCTTGCTTTGTTTTGGCTCTATTTTTTCCCTGATGATTGTCACGGATTTTCAGAACAACTACGGGAAATTCCAGGAAACTTCGGCCCCAATGGCCACGGCAGCTGCCCACTATCTTAGCCAGATCCCCGCTATGCTGGTCTTTATCCTGCCCTACGCCCTCATGCTTGGACTCTTATGGTGCTTAGGAAAAATGTCCAAAGCCCAAGAAATCATCTCCATGATCCAGAGTGGACGCAGCGTCATTCGCATCACCTTTCCGATCATATTCTTTGGCCTACTCTGCTCACTGTTCTGCATGATTCTCAACTACCACTGGGCTCCACATGCTGAGGAGAAAAAGGAAGGTGTCTTTGACTCTGCTCGCCAAGAAAGCTCCAGCTACCGCCCGCGGGATGTTCTCTACCAAACTCTCAACGACGAACGTCAATGGACAGTGGGAGAATTCCCCTCGAGATTCACCAATGACGAACCCCTTCTCTCAGTCACCGTCACCACCTTTAATGCCGAAGGATCCATTCTCCAGAGACTCTTCGCGAAAGAAGCCAGCTGGAACAAAGAGCTCAAAGAATGGACATTTCAACAAGTCACGCTCTACCACCACACTCCCAGAGAAGACTCTCAGCCCCTCACTACTCTTGAGAAAATCCCCTCTATCACCCAGCTCGAGAGCCTCACACAAGCCTGGCCAGAGACCCCATGGCAAATCATCAAGCCCGGACTCCCAGCAACCCACTTAGGTATTCCCGGGCTAAAGAGTTGGCTAAAAAACCACCGCGACCACCCACTTTCGAACAAATTAGCCTATATCACCCAGATCCACTACAGATACGCCCAGCCAATGATCTGCCTGATCACTATCCTCATTGCGGCCCCTCTGGGCATCGTCTTCACACGGCGAGGTCTCGGTGGAGGTGTGGCCATCGCCATTTTCCTTTGCGCGGGGATGCTATTCTGCTCCACAGTCTTTCCCACCTTAGGCGAATCTGGTCACATTTCTCCCATATTGGCAGCTTGGGCGACAAATATTCTCTTCACTGCTGTCGCCCTCTACCTCTTTCAACGAAGAGTCTCAGGAAGACCAATTTATCAAACACTCAAGCAGTGGTTACCTTCCTCCGAATCTTAGTTCGATCTTACGAAACAGGACAGGCAAATCTAGCCTAGCCCACAGCTATGCGCTCGACCTTCAGTGCAGTAGTAATCTACAGCAATCAACAGCGATCTATTCCCACTCAAGCACTACTTCGCGTTCATTGCGGAGTGGAGTTCACTACCCACAACGGGGTAATTGGCCATATCTGCACTGTGGAAATAAGAAGCTCCCAACCAAAACGCGGATGCAGCAAGAACTATGGCAACAGAAAATTTAGCGATCATAAATGTCTAAAGGTAATAGGTGGTGGGAGTGATCTAGAGGATTAGTGGCTGAAAAGTCAACTCATGTAAAGTACAAGCTGCTTTCTCTGCTTCTAGACAATAAAACCACACATATTGTCACAACCTACTCCACATTTCTCCCACCCCCCCAGACTAGATAGAACACAAACCGACCCAGAGTCTCTCGCGGTACCAATCTATGGCTCGTACGAATCACTACTGGGTCAGAAGAATAAAAATAATCACTCTCTAAGAAATGCGCCCTCCTAGAGCCTCGTCGCTCCTGGATTCTTTTTCTTTCGTTTTGCTTCTCCCTTAGTTCCGCCTCGACCAGCCTTACCAACTTTACCAGCTTTATGGTGACGCATGAGTGCTAATGCCGCTACAGGATCACTTGCCTTTAAGTCATCGATCATTGTCTTACGCTCTTCTTTCTCAAGACTCCCACTGGCATCTGCATCATACTTCGCAAGTGCTTGTGTTCTTTTCTGAGCCTTAAGCTTCTCCTTCTCTGCAGCACTCAGACTACCATCACCATCTGTATCGAACTCAGCTCGCATAGCATTTCTGCGCTCTTCCATCTTAGAGCGCAATTGCCCACGCTCAGCGCGGCTCAGCTCACCGTCTCCGTCTGTATCATAGGCAGTCACAATGAAATCAGGAAGTGCACGCTTTGCCTTCGCACCTTTCTCACCTCTCTTTTTACCTCCTCCGGGTTTGGCTGACACCCCCAGAGTAAGTGCTAATAGAGTGCCTAGAGTGATCAATGTTCTTGTTTTCATAGATTTAAATAATGGTTTCATTTGTTATTCATGGGGAATCTCCCTGTAGAAGATCCAACATCGCCAATCACTGGAAGTTGCAAAAAATTTGAAACAAAACATCACTCCAGATGGTTTTCCCATCATCAGGTGACTTGGAAAACGGCGCACATAACACCAATGAGGAAAACTACCTACACACAAAGTTCAGCCTCAAACACACTCGCATAGAAACCCTTCTACTTCTATCAAATAGAGAACTAACACAAGACGCTGTTAGACTCTAAAGTGAATCTAATATTTCACTTTTCAGTGATCCATCAGGCAGCTCCTTAATCCACTCTTGAAATGCCTCTGGGGAATCACGAGCCAGATTAATCGCAGCTCCATAAGTCGCCTTATCCCTCAGCTCCTCATCTCTAATCATATGCACCCAGCTCATCACAGCAGCTGGATCCTCCACAGTATAGTTCGTATAGATCGCATAAACAGCCTCATCATGAGCATTTGTCCAACGGTCAGCTTGGGAGAGATACTCTGTAAATCCCTCAATATCTTCTGCGAGAAATGCTTTTAGCGCACCTTTTAAAAGCAGAGAATTATCTTCTAAATTAGAAATCTGCTCGATAATTTTCACGACCTCTAGTGGATTATCTTTCCCTTTCACTAGCCCATTGCCCGCATCTTGTGCAGAGAGCTGGAAGATCGCGCGGTCCGATAAGTCCGCAAGAAAGTCCCTCACCGCTGCCGGATCCTGATCAAATGAGTGATTCCTCAGAAGCTGAGCTGAGAGATGAACTGTGAGAAAACCAAACTCATCTTCGCCAAAAATCTCTGCCACTAAACCCAGAGCATCAAAGAATGCAATCTCACCAGAATTCATGAGTACCTCAGCAATTCCCGCTGAGGCAATTCGCGCACTATACTCCACAAAGTCTCTTTTCTTCAGAGATTCGAGAGCGAACTCTACACCATGAGCTTCCAAATCATCTTGAAACTGCTCTATAATCGCAGTTTCGCTACTAAGTCCACTCTCAGCCTTTACCCTTCTTTCTATTCCCGTTTGACCTCTTTGGTTCAAGCTAGAAACATCACCTCTAGGCTCATTACTTGAAATACCACTACGAGATGCCCTCGCTGTTCTCAAGTTAATTGACAAGATCAAAACCAACGCAAATAACGACACAAAAACCCAAAAAAACCAATGATTAACATTACTCCCCATACTCTATCTAGTTCAAATTTAATTATTTAACCTAGTAAATCATAAATAAAAAAATACAAACTATATCATTGCTTAAATTATACAAAAATATGGCCTTTATAAGAACATCAATAATCACAAACATCACCCAAATCTAATTCATATTTAAAGTAGATTATAAATAAATTAAATCATAATAACAAATTAAGCTTACCACCCTTGAACTACTATGAACTAATCATTATCAGAGCATTCACCATCAGAAGCAATGAACCTCCCCTAAGCCACCCGCAAGGAACCCCAACGAATAGAATCATCTGCCACCATTCCCACTGGTTTCACAATGAATTCTATGGTATCAATCCCTTTACACACTTAACTGGTGCCAAACACTACATAGCTCGGAAAAGCAGAACCGAATGAATAGCACCCCTAAAACTCACCTATAAGAAGTAGAGAAAGGGCAAGACTCAGGAAATACGCACACCCAGAGAACAGCTAATTCAACACAGTCAAAGACAGTCAAACATCTAAACCACACCCTACTCACTCTATCTCGAAACACTATGAACCCTCTCCACTCGACTCTCTGTAGCATCGCCTTCTTCATTAGTGGAATACTATCCATACAAGCCAAAAACACAGACACCGAGAAACCAAACATTCTCCTTATACTTGTCGACGACATGGGCTACTCCGACCTCGGATGCTACGGCAGTGAGATAGACACACCCAACCTCGACCTCTTAGCTAAAAATGGAATACGCTATTCACAAATGTACAACACCTCGAAGTGCTCAACAACACGCTCTGCACTACTCATGGGAAGATACGTGGATAGAACTTCATGGGAAGCTAATTATAATAACGGACCAAACCTAGGAGAACTCGCACAACAAAGAGGCTACAGAACTCTATGGAGCGGCAAAAACCACAGCTCCATTCTACCAACACAACGTGGATTTGATAGATTCTACGGGCTTCAAGGCGGTTGTTGCAACTTTTGGAATCCCGGTAAAAAAACACCCGCAGGCAAAGACGTTCCACATATAAAAGCCTATCAATGGATGATTAATGATCAATGGGTCAAAGTCTTTGAGCCAAAAGACCCGAACTACTACACTACAGACGCATTCACAAATAATGCCATAGCATGGCTGCGTGAATACAAAAACGACTCAAAACCATTCTTTCTCTATCTAGCCTACACATCTCCACACTGGCCACTCCACGCCCACCAAAAAGATATAGATAAGTACAAAGGAAAATATGACAAAGGCTACCAAGTCATTCAACAAGAACGCTATGAGCGCATGCTCAACAATCAATGGATCGACAAAGAAACGACAAAGCTTCACACCAAGCCCATCAAAAAATGGGAATCCCTATCTCCTGAACAACAAAAAGATGAAGCTCGGCGTATGGAAGTACACGCCGCTATGGTCGACAACCTAGACCAAAATATCGGCAAAGTCATCGCAGAGCTCAAAGCCCATGACGCATTTGAAAACACCCTTATTCTCTTCTTCTCTGACAATGGCTCAAGCTCAGAGAATCTCACTAAAGATTTAAAAAACCACACAGAAACAGACACTACAGCTATTGGCAACGTATTTAGTTACCAGTTCCTAGGCCCTCAGTGGGCCCAAGTCATTAATACCCCCTTTGCTAAATATAAGAAAACAAGTCACGAGGGAGGAATCTGCACACCAATGATAGCACACTGGCCAAAAGGTATCTCCATACCAAACACCTGGTCTCACCAGCCTGTACACCTAGTGGACATCTACCCTACACTTCTTGATCTCACAAAAACGAATTACCCCACCACCTGGGAAGGGCAAGCCACTAGGCCACCGGAGGGTATCAGTCTTACGCCCACTTTCTCAGGCAATAAACTAACAGAACGAGAACACCTCATGGGGTTCGACTTTGCCGCAGGTCGAGCCATTCGAGACAAGAACTGGAAACTTGTCCGCTTTGGTAAACAACAATGGGAACTCTACAATTTAGAGACAGATAGAAGCGAAACCAATAACCTCGCAAAACAAATGCCAGAGAAAGTCAAAGAAATGACCTCACTCTTTGAGCAATGGCAAAAAAAATGCCAATTCAAGGATAAAGAGAATCTTCGCTAACCTACAACGGTGAAGAAACGAACTAGCCAGAGGTGTCCTCAATAACACAAAAAAAATTATATCATTTAAACTAAGAGTCTATCTGCATCATATGTGATAGAGAGCTACTCCAAGACTTTACAAATTCTGCACAACCTCAAATGAACACCCCCAAGACCAAACCCATCAAGATTCCAAACCCATCAAGATTCCGAATCCGGCTGGCCTTTTGTTCACCACTAGATAGTCGTCTAGAGATAACTCTGTCTTGATTCTTACGAAACGCCTCATCCACATAACTCTGAGAACCTATAATCGCTCCCTCACTAAAGTAGCGAATTTTCACTCTAAGCTTCTCTGCTAGAGATAATTCTCCATCTCGTTCCTCTTCGACTTCTACTTCATTATCCGTGTAGCCCTGTTTTGTGATTCTTGGAGTTTTAGACTGTGTCGTCGCTTCATGTTGAGTCACTTGTCGCCCTTGATCAAAGAGCATCATACGGTAGCGCCCAGCGATCGTGCGCCAGCCATAACTCGTTAGATCACTCGCAAGAACCACTCCAGGCTGTACACGGCTCACCCGCTTCATGAGCTCACAGAGTCCCACTCTGGCACGCTTGATACCAGCTACCGCCTGACCATAGCCACACCAGCGATAATCCTTAGGGTCTTTTACCATACCCGCCCGCACAGGATTCAGATCTATATAGGCAGAGATCACACGAGCCGCCTCCCCACCTTCTACGATCACACTTTTATAGCGCTGCTCCCAGAGAGTCCCCTTTCGCTTATGCTTCCCATTAAACCACTGGGTAAAGCGCTGCTTGAGCACCTTCATAAACTGCCCTAAGTCCCACATACGAGTGAAATACTTTTCTCTCAGACTCCTATAGACCACAGCAGCCTTCTCCAGCGCCTCAGGGCACTCAGCATTCACACCATTAGGATCTATCAGAGAACTATACTGCTCTAGTAGCTTCCGCTGCTCCTCCACAGCCTCTGGTGAATACACAAGAGCCAGCTTACTCAGTAACCACTCATCACTAAGGCTCTCAAGCTCTGGCCTTGGCGGCACCTCAACAAGAATATGAAAATGGTTACTCATCACACAAAACGTCAACACCTTCACCCCGCAAAAAGCCTCGTAGAGACGCATCAGCTCCACAAACTTCTCCTTCTCCTCACGCTTCAGCACAAAATCACGATTCACCACACGTGAAATACAATGATACACCCCACCGTGTTCTTCCTGAAAAGGATCTAGCATTCGTTTGAGCCGCGCCATGGATAGAAAGTGGAATAGATTTCCGTTAATTTCAAGATGTTTCCCTCAAAAAGGGACTGTCCCTTTCGAAATGCTCTTTCGAAATGCTAGGACTGACCCCTTTCATGGAAAATCGATAGTTGTAGGGTGACAATTACCAATAACTCGGCTGTTGAACTACACATTCGCTCTCACCTACTAAAAAAACTATCTGTTCACTAGTATAGGATTTTATAGATATTTTCACATTTCTCGCTTCAGCGTATGTATCAAAAAATTTAATCGTATTTCTTTGAACCTCTCTCTCTCCATCTATCCAAACTACTTGAACATATGTTGAAAATTCATAATTATTACATAGATATACAATTTTTAATTCATATTCAAAATCTTCCTTCAATTCTATTTGCCGAGAATGCCTAACAACATCAAAATTTAAAACATACAGAAAACCACAAAAACAGCTCAATAAAATAACAAAAAAAACTATGAGCAATCTAATTAAAATTCTCACAAAACTTTAATTACACTCCTCTCCTTTAATTATATCTTCTAACATTTTCCTCAAGTCATCTTCTGATATATTTCCTTCCAAAAATTCTTTGATCGCTTTTCCTACCGATACACCAGCTATATCGTCCCGAACCTCGGTCTCCGACTCTTTTCGAGTTTTAGCTTGCTCTATGTTCTCTGCAGCTTGATTATCAGCCACTATCTTTCCAAGCCCCCCCATTATTTCGCCTCCTGCTTGCCCAAGTATATGTCTAATCACTTGACTCCCTTGGCCGTTATCTACTAAATCATCCCTGAATCCACTGACATCACCTGAACCATCATCATCTCCAAAGTGATTCTTCGCAGTAAGCATAAATATAGCGCCAAGCCTCTGCCTAGCGATTATATCAGGCAAATGTTCTACTCCATTTGCTTGATTAATCATTGCATCAATCAAGTTATCAGCACTATCTAAGCCCAAAGGATCCCAATAGTTCAAAGGATTATTACTTACATAATTATACAAGTTCCCTTGTGCATTCACACTCTCTCCCAACGGATCCGGACTCAACCACCTCCCTAGATTCGGGTCATAAGCACGGTAGAGGGTAAGAATTGTTTTACTCGGTGCATGGTAATGGTGGCCGGTGTATCCAAATTCTATCTCTTCGCCATCTACTCCTGCACCTGTGCCAGATACAAGTGTGCGCTTACCAAAGGGGCTGTAGTCGAAACTAGCGAGTTCTTCCCCTGTGTCTGTGTAGACATTGCGAATGCTACCGAGATGGTCTTTTGTATAGTAAAGCTTACGTGCTGAACCGCCGTTCTCACCGAGGTTTCCAGTGTCATACTGGCCGTCTCCTGTGTAGGTGCTATGGACTGTGTTACCGGTGGCATCTCGCTTCTGGCTGATGCGGTGGCCACTCCAGATATAGCGGTAGTGGCTGGTGAGGGTGAGGTTCTGTGGGTTCTCTGGATCTGTGAAGCTTGCGGTAGTACTAGGAGTGGCAGTTCCTGTGTATTCTCTGATCTCTACGCGCTCATTGGCACTATTGTAGCCGAAGACGCTGTGGAGGAGTGTATCGTCTTCTTTAAATTGGGTGATGCTGATGAGGCGGTCTGCTGCATCCCAGGTGTAGCGGCGTATGGGGGCATTGAGATTCTCTGTGGGGGTGACTTTCTCTAGGTTGCCATTGAGATCATAGACGTAGGCGAGCTGGCGGCTGTCCTCGATGTGGATCTCCATGGTTTTCTGAGTGACTGTGCCGTCGACCTCGGTGACGATGAGGGGTATGCGGTTGGTACCTGGCTGGAGGGTGATATCTGCGAGGAAGCGGCCATTGCTACCAACAAAGGCGGGCTTATCACCGACGGTAATCGAGCTGGTGGCTTGGTTGACAGTTCCTTCTACTCTGGTTTCTCCACCTGCACTGCCTGTGAGCTGCTGGTTGGCGACATTAAAGCTGTGCTGGCGCAGAACATCATTCTCACGGAAGGAGGTGCGATTGCCAGTGGCATCATAGCTGTAGTGGTAACTCGCCTTGATGGCGGCTGTGGCCTTATCTGTGAGGGTGGCACTGATGAGCTGGTCGACACGGTCATAGCCGAACTCGTAGCGATCTGGATTTATACTTGGTGAGAGCTGGCGATCCCAGGCTGTGATACGGCCTGTAGCTGAGTACTCGTAGCCGAAGCTCGAAATATCATTCTCCTGCCCTGCTGAGGTGCCTGAGGCGGGAGTATGGAGGTGGCGGATCTGGCGAAGGCGGAAGTCTTCTTCTTTCTCATAGTAGCTGTACTGGGTGGCGTGGCCACTACTGCTGAGGGAGGAGAGCATGCGTGAGGTGACGCCGTCGTAGGTGAAGCTGCGTGTGCCTAGGACATTGGTGCTGCTCTGGACGCGGCCTAGAGCATCATAGACCATGCTGCCTCCTGAGCCAGGGAAGCTGTAGGCGGTGGTGCGGCCAAGGATATCGTAGGTGGTGGTGAGGGTGTCATTCTCCCATGGACCATCGACACTGGCGAGGCTGCCTGCGCCATTGGAGCTGCCATCATAGGGGACATAGCTGAAGGTGGTGGTGCCGTACTTATCTGTGAGGCTCTGTGGGCGGAGGTAGTGAGGGTCAAAAGTGAAGCTGGCGCCTTCTGTGGGGATGAGGGCATTCTCATAGCTCATGGAGGCTGTGGTGCCGTCTACATTGTAATTCCAGAGGCGGGACTGCCCTTTCGGATCTGTCATGGAGATCTGGCGGCCTGCTAGGTCATACTCATAGCTATAGGCGCGGCCATCTGGGAGGGTCTTCTTCTGCACGCGTCCCTGAAGATCACGCGTCCACTTGGTGACTCGGCCGAGGGCGTCTGTGAGGGTCTCAAGACCTCCGCAGGTGCACCAGTGATAGAGCTTTAGACGGCCTTCGGAGTCTTGCTCAGAAATAAGCTGACGAAGAGCGTCATAGTTGTAGGTCATGGTGCGGCCTTCGCGATCTGTCATTTTCGCTAGGTCAAGGTGGCGGTACTCGTAGCTGCTCTGGGTGCCGTCCTCATAGGTCATGGTGAGAGGGCGATCAAAGGCATCGTAGGTGTAGCTGGTGGTGTAGCCATCTGGGGCGATGCTAGTGGCGACACGCTCTAGGGCATCATAGGTGAAGGTACTGACATTGTCTGGCTGGATGGCTGTGACTTTCTGAAGTCTACCATATGCAGGGGCGGTGCTATTCTCGAAGTAATCGTAGGAGACCGTGCGGCCGAGGGCGTCCGTGGTGCTAGTGGTCTGCCCGCGGTCATTGTAAGTGGTGGTCGTGAGCTGGCCTGAGGCATCGCGGGTGGCAGTGGGTAAATGAGTCTGATAGCCCTCGATGCTAAGGAGAGTCTCTGTGTCTGATGGATCATCGCCGACTTGTTGTTTTGCTGTGAGGAGGTCTATGCCGTCTTCACTGTATTCAAAGAGGCTGATGCGGCCGAGTGGATCGGTGACTTTCGTGGGTTTTCCGAGGTCATTGTACTCTGTGCGGGTGACTGCGACTTCACCGTCTGGGAGTGCCTGGATCGTGGAGCTTGGGCGGTCTAGGGTGCCTTCTACTAGCGAGGATGTTTGACCTGGATAGAGGTAGAAAATGCGGTTCTCTAAGGGTGGGTTTATGGATCGAATGACATTACTCACAGAAAAGAAGCCAGAGTTTTGACGAAGAAACTGGTACTGGACGGCCTTAGAAGCGTCATCTGGGTGGTACTTCATGGCCTTACGATCCCAGTAGTAAGTCGAGCTCTGGGTGTGGCCTGATGTGGGGATTCCAAATTCGGCAGGGAGTGTCTCTTCTGGAGTTAAGACATTAGATACATTCGATGGTCCGCCAAATAGATAGTGCTTGTAGCGAGTTCTATCTCCATTCGGAAGACCAATAAGCATTTCACGAGTCTGGCCTGTGGTTTCTGCAAAGAATGTGGTGTCTCCGTAGGGGGTAGTTAGAATATCGATAAAGCCCGTGAAATCATAGTTAAACTTCGACTCAATGCCTATGACGTCTGTGATTTCTGCTAAATAGCCCGCGTCATTGTACTCGAAGGTGGCACTGCGGCCGAAGGGATCTGTGATGGCTGTGATCTTTAGTGGATCTTCGTGCTCATAGCTCAGGGTGGTCTGTTTCCCTGTAGCGTCTGTGAGAGCTGTGAGGCGGAGTTGATCATCATAGTGGTACTGGATGGCATTTCCCTGTGGGTCGATGTAGCTCGAGCAGTAGATACGGCGGCGAGTGGCACCCCCGTCACTGACATCGTAGATGCTCATAGAGCCATCGTTATTGAGAATACGGTAAGAGCTCTCACCGGTGCGCTGCATCTGGGTTAAGCGACGCTGATCGCGGACAAAGCGCATGCCATCCTCGGCAGTCGCGTCGACAACCTGCTGGTGTGTTCTAAAACCACCGTTGTTAGGCTGCTGCTCAATAACGGCTGCTTCTGGCTGGGTGGGATTATCCTCAACAAAGGAGATCCAGTTAAGATTCCAGCGCAGGCCTAAGTTCGCATGATTAAAGGCAGGGTCTTGTAGCGAGGCGAAGTATCTGTAGCTAATACGAGGGGCGATACTTGGACCAAATGCTGGCTCATAGACAAGTGGTGTATCACTGATCCCTAGATCAATATGGAGCTTATCCACACTCCAACCTGCCATTCCTGTGTTACAATCTCCATCATCATCATTGTCCCCGTTTGCTGGCACTGCAGGCGTGTGCGCTCCCCAGACTGATTCTGCTTCGGCGAGTGTGGCTTCTTGCCATTCTAAACTAAGGGCGTCTTGTGAAATCATGAAGTAGCCGCTAGACTCTGCGAGAAGGACTTCTGGCTCGACTAGGAGAGGCTGGCTAAACATGGTGTCTTGCACTTTCAGCTTACCACTCGGTAAGCGCTCAATGACTGCAGAGAAGTGGCCGCGCTCCCATGAGATAACAGATGGGACGGGGACATCTCTGGCGTTGTTGGCCTTGGCCACCACGAGGTTCATGCCGAGGTCTGTGGCGATTTCCTGAACTTGGGCGAAGTTCATGCCGCGTTCACTAGAGACGGCCTTTGGGCTCTCTAGTGGTGCGAGTGGATTCTCATCACCACGAAGCTGGCTAATGCAAAATAATGCGTGAGGGCCACAGAGGTGAGAGCTCTCTGTATTCTGCTCCATACTTACGAGAGATTCTCTAGCCTGGACAAAAGCAAGAGATGCGAAGCTGGCAGGAGCACGGTCTTGCACACTCTCTACAAGCTCTCTGAGTTCTGCACGTAGGCCGAAGAAGGCGAGAGAACGAGAGTAGGAGGCGTAGGCTGCATCTGCTAGATACTGAGCTGTCGAGTTCTCTGAATTCGAGCCTCGTAGCCACGCGGCCTTGGCGTTATCAAGCACTTCTGATAGACGACCCTGTGAGTAGTAGATGGAGGAGAGACTATTACGCACGGAGAGTGCGTAGGCGCCTTCTGGGTATTTTTCTACATAATCTTCCAGTGCCTGTGTGGACTCTGGGTTTTCTGAAAAAATTTGCAGTGCTTTTTGGAAGAACTGGTTCTCCTCTTCCCCTACTTCACCGATAGAAACTAGTGAAGACGGGAGTGTCTTCTCGAGTCCAGCAAAGTCTGGAGTGCTGAGATCAAGGTTTCTGTCTTGCAGGCGATTCCCCCTCGTCCCTACTCCGCCGAACTGGTGGTGTAGTACTGGGTCTCTCACCTCTCTGGTAATAGCCTGCTGAGCTGCATCTTGAGGTGGCTGCTTAGAATTCGTCTTTGCGGTGTCTTTCTGCGAACACGCGGCAAGAGATAATACTGTAAGAAGAGGTACGACGGCCTTAAACACAGGTTTAGAAGAAAAGGATAACATAACTTTAGAGTGAAAAGTGCTAAAATGTAACATTAAAAATAGTCGTGAATTCCTGCAATGAGCTTAGTCAAGAATGACCGCATTAAGTGGGCGCTGGATTTCTATCTGCAGAGGGACATTAGGGTCAAATGTCGTTGCCTCTGTGGAATCTGGGTCGAGAGGAGCGCCATCTTCTCCGTCTGGTACGCCATCGCCGTCGGAGTCACGCTGGAACAAGTTCGTCCCTAAAACTCGTTCTTGAGCATTACTGACTCCATCACCATCCGTATCAAGTGAGGTAACAGCCAGTCCTGCTTGGTAAGCTATTGCATCCGGCACACCGTCTCCGTTACTATCAAACTGATTATCAATGCGACTCAGTATATCAGAGCTCTCCCATATCGTTCCTGAAGCAAATTGAATCTCTGAGATCAAAGAAGCACCTGTTTGCTGGAATACTGTTTCCCAATTGAGAATCTCTACCGCTTGCTCATCTGCTAGACGATATAAAACCAAGGTTTCTCTCACAGTAAAAATTACAACTTCTTCCGCTAAGACACCTTCTAAAAACTCGATTCGATTATTCACACCTTCCTCAAATACTTCCTCAATGGTATCTGACCCATCTCCGAGACTAATACGGTATACATCATTACCTTCGCCTCCAATTAGCGTGTCATTTCCTATTCCTCCGACGAGAACATCATCTCCTGCTAGAGTTGATAGCCTATCTTCTCCTCCATAGCCAAAGTACACGTCATTGTCTTCTGTACCTGTTAAGTCGTCATCCCTGCTTGAAGGTAAATTCTCATAGTTATATGAGGATCCATCACTAAATTTAAAAATCCAAAGATACGAATAAGAGTATAAATAATTGACATTAATCATACCCGATAAACTCGCATCACTTGGATGAGTTAATGTGATAATTAGATTAGTTGAATCACGGCCTAAAGTTAGCGCACCAGGTGTGATTCCCTCTCCAAAGAAAATGCGATTATTATCTTGGTAGTCAATAATTACATCTGCGCCTTCCCCCCATGACCAATAGTAATCATCATCTCCTCTTCCTCCATTTAATATATCGTCTCCAGTTCCTCCAAGAAGACTATCATCATCATTACCTCCGCTTAAACTATCATCTCCTTCTCCTCCTTCGAGGCCGTCATTTCCATTGCCTCCGTTAAGCGTATCGTTTCCAATTTCACCAAACAGAGCATCATTCCCATCACCACCATTAAGGGTATCGTTTCCTAATCCTCCATAAAATGCTTCATCAGCATCTGTCCCTGTCAGGCTATCAT
>CALFVF010000038.1 GCA_937928735.1 uncultured Verrucomicrobiales bacterium
TCTGATTAGGATGATTTCTGATCATGTAGGTGCAAGGCTATTGAGAGGGTTTCTACCAAACCCGTGCACCTTATGCATCCATAATCTCACAAAAGGCTAGATTTCAGGCAGGATGAGCTGTTTTTCAGGAAGCCCTAATTAGACAAAAAACCGAGAACGCGTCCAATCGTTCTCGGTTTTTTGGCTATGTTAGAGGTGGTTGTTTTATGCCACCTAATAAAGTAACTAGAAACAGGCTGAAAATATCTCTACGCTAGTATTCCATTTGTTAGGATGAGTGTGGTCGTCTGCGCACTAGGAATCCTAGACCCGCCAAGCAAATAAAGCCAAAGGAGGATGGCTCAGGGATAGTGGCAACGATAGCACTATCTGCAAGTACGAGGTTATCCAGTGTAGCCTCAAATCCACCAATACCACTGCCTTGGAACTGAATGTTTCCTAGATTGTTCGCAAAATTGGTGCCATTCACTGTCTTGGTAGCTTCAAATGTGAGAGTATCAACATTAATGATGTTGCCTGGATCAGAGCGTGTGACACTCGCCGTGTAGGAGAAGAATCGATCATTGCTATTCCCAGATGCTGGTTGAGAAAACTCAACTAGGAAGTCAAAAAAGAAGGTTTCCCCAGGTTGGAAGATTTCATTGCCCACACCGGGAGAAATCGTCCAAGAATTTCCGTTTATGTCATCGGTAAACGTGTTACCCCCCACTCCAGTACCAAAGGCGAAGTTGCCACCATTAGATCCTTGGATGAACTCGAAATTGGGCCCAGTGCCGTTGTTGAGGGTGCCGGTTTCTGAAATTCGAAATCCATTCGATGATCCAGTGCCCACATCATTGATACCGATTTCAAATTGGACAGCATACTGTTGAATACCTGTTTCTGCTGAGTCAAAGTCGAGGCTACTTGAGAAGTCTGCATTTGCTGCAGGGTCGTTTTGACCACCCACTGAGAGTGCTTGAGAGCCATTTGTGCCAGAGACAACACCAGTACCGCCAGTAAAGGGGTTATTGGTCTCAAAGTCGACGCTGACTGTGGTGGCTAATAAAGGGGAGTGAGCGGCGAATAAGCCACACATAATGGGAAGATAGGAGTGTGTTTTCATTAGTCTTTATACAAATAGTACGCCTACAAATTAACTGATTACTGTGTATAGTCAAACCAGAAAAGCCTTAATTTTCGGGAGGTGTTCTAGAAGGTGTCAGAGTAAGGGATGAGGTCTCAGGTAGTGAGCGGATGTGAATATCTGTCTGAGGAAAGGCGATTTCAATATGAGCTTCGCGGAAGCGTTCATCGATATTATAATGCAGACTGCTTTGTGTAGGAACAAGGTTTTCGACAGAATGAACGTGCCCGCGTACAATAAAGTCCAGAGAGCTGCTGCCAAACGCGGTGAAGAGAACCTCAGGTTTTGGTTCTTTCAAGACATTTGGATGCTCAGAGAGGACCTCATAGAGAATTTTTGTGGCCTGAGTTGTATCAGATCCATAAGCGAGACCCACGGGGAGGTCAAATCTCAGAATGCTATCATTGAGTGTCCAGTTGACGAGTTGACCTGTAATGAATTCTTTATTAGGCACGACAAGCTCACGGTTATTGAATTGTTTAATTGTTGTCGCACGAATTTGGATTTGGGTGACTTTACCAGAGACCTCTCCAACAGTCACTACGTCCCCTAAGCGAATGGGGCGCTCAAATAAAATAATGATACCAGCCACAAAGTTGGCAAAAATCTCTTGGAGACCAAAGCCAATCCCAAGAGTAATTGCCGCAGCCAGCCATTGGACACTAGACCAGGTGATGCCAATTGTGCCAAAAGCGAGCAATAAACCCACTGCTACAATAAGGTAGCGAACAACGGTGGTCACTGCATAGTTGACTCCGGGTTGTAGGCTGAGTCTACGGAGCAGACTCAGCTCTAAGAGTCCCGGGAGATTTCGCGCACCAATGAAGGTAAGAACGATGATGATGATGGAGCCTATGAGGTCTTGTAGGCTGATTTTGTTAGGTTGTTTCGTAGTGCTATCTGAGGCTTCTGGTGTCGCATTACTTCCAGAGAATGTATCCGTAATGTTGGGCTTATTATTTACTGTTGTCTCAGAGGTATGGCTATCTTGCCAGACAGTGACATTGTCTAAAATGGATAAAGCAGGCAGAGAGGTGGACCAGATACTCCAGAGTCCAAAAGTAATGAGAATAATCACACCCACGCGCACCAGTTGAGTGGTTTGTTCCTCAACGGCGACAACATCGAGTGCATGAGCCTGGATCTCTTCGAGTGATGCTGTATCCTTTGGGCTTTCGCCCTTTTTTGCTTTTTGACGGGCTACTACTAGCGCCTTGTGTTTCTTAGCGGCTTGATCTTTTGCGAGGCGCCTGCGTGTGATGAGAATCCAGCGCACGAGGATCTTTGAGGTGAACAGGGCAATGAGAATGATCAAAACCGATCCTATAATCTGGAGACGTAGTGTCTGAACAGAACTGATATAGCCTAGGCAGGAGGCGGTGATGAAAAACAGCGGAATTCCGATACCAAGAAGATAATAAAATTTCGCAAATTTTTGAGATTGTTTTATTTGCCCAATGAGTCCTTTGGAGGGACGTAGTAAAAGGTGGACCATCCACCCTATGGCTAGAAGCATAATAATGAAAACTAGACGTCCTGATTGTGGGTGGTTTGGATCTGTTAGTAATATAGTTGTAACGAAGAATAGGGGGAGAATGATCCATGGGATCCATCGCAGAGATTTCGAGAGATGAGCACAGCGTTCTTTTTCAAAATCAAGGTGAGAGGTGAGTATGCCGTGTGGTTTCGCTAAAATTCTCAAAAACCCCATTATTCCTATGAATGGAGCACAGTTACGAAAAGCAAGGCTGATCTCAGCAGGATCGTCAGTGCGCCAAGCCAAAAAGGCACAGAGAAATGCCAGTGGTAGTGCTAAAAGAAAACTAACCCAGATAGCTTGTATGGTGGGTAGAATACTTAAGCAGTTTCGCTTAGCGGCCTCTAGGCCACAGTTCTTAAGTGCTCCTTTGAAACGTCTGCGTCTGTAGATAAGGTAGATAAGTAGGAGTATTGCAAGGGCCCAAAGAATTGGATGAGCCTGAGTATCCCTTAAAAGGTGCAGAAACCATCTTTCGAGGGTTTGATAAGAGAAAAACTCTCGAAATGCTGCGAACTCTACAGGAATATCAGAAAAGGAAATGGGAGGAGCACTAGCAATCCAGAGAAGGCGCTCATCTAGGTAGAGACTATAGGCTTGTACCTCCTTGATAGCCTGCCGGGCTGACTCATTGGTAGATTTAAGAATAGCGATGTAGTTGCCATATTCAATGAAGTTTAAATTGAGAATTTTCTTTTGGTGCTCAATGAGTTTTTGAACCTCATCCTCATTGATTTCTTGATTGGGAATTCGTCCCATAATCTCTGTGACGTAGCTATCTATGTCGAGAGGAAGGGCAGCTATTTGATCGGCAAGAGCAAGCTTTTCAAGCTGGGCTGTTGTGGATGCTTTAATATTAGACTCTAAGTCTGCTTTGAGTGCTTTAATTGTTGGTAGTTTAGCGCGTTGAGCGCGTAGGAGACTGCCAGTTTGAAGGTCGATGGGTAGTCCTGCTGACTCTAGGAGATTAATACGTTGCTGAGCGTTGATGCGGTTTTCCATCGTTTGCTGGCGCTGCATAGAGATTGTTTCTTCAAAGCGCTTTGCTGCTAGAGTTCGAGCACTGAGGGTTGAGCGCAGTTGGGCCTGTTGGATTGTTTCTTTAGTAATTTTGGAAAGAGCAGGGATTCCCTTAAAACGTTTGCTGAAATCTTCAGCGGTATTTTGAGTGGAAGTGGTGAGTGCCCGTTCTTTTTCATTAAGAATGTTTTGCCACAGGGCTAGAGACTTTTCTAAGCGAGTAATTTCGCGTGTAATGAAGAGTTTTTGTGTGGTGAAGAGTTCGTTTGTGGCACGAATAGAGAGAAGTTCGATATCCAGGTTAGAGATTTCACTAAGAAGTTCTTCTTGTTTGGCCAGATTAAGATTGAATTGAGCCTTTTCTAACTCTTTTGATGTGTTCTGAGGCTGGGGTTGTGCGGTGAGTTCAAGCTGGGAGGTCTTCAATTCAGCGATGCGTCCAGGTATTTCATCTTGTCGCTGGGTTCGCGTTTTATCCTCTGTAGCGTGCACAGAGAGCTTCACCCGCATCATGGCGAGCTGGGTATTGATTTGATTAAACTTTCTTTTTACAGTCTCAAGATCAAGGTCTTTCGTCGAATCTATCTGCTCATCAATGACAGGTGCGTTTAGCTTCTCAGTGGCACGGCTCAGGCTTTGAGGTGCTTTTTGAATCTCTGCCTCAAGAGTCTTGATAGACTCTATGGATTGGAGGCGATTTTTCATCGACTGCTTGGTCGCCTCTAAGGTGCTAATTAAAATGTCAGCGTTTGGGTAATCAGAAGAATCTTGGCGAACAGATTGAATCTTGGATTGAACCTCTTCGAGAGAAGGGAGTGAACTAGCTGAAGCAGTAGTGGAAAAATTCTCGGCTGTTAGGCTCATTATTCCACATAGAAATAAGCATAAGTGAATGGATAAAAAATAGTTCACAGGAATTATTATTGCTTGGAAAAATTAAATGCTGATTATTGCTCTCTAGAGCCACCCTCGTCTCTTAAAGTAACGATACATGGTAACTGCGATGATAAAAAACAAACTAATAAGGAGAGGGTAGGCGAATGGTAAACTGAGCTCTGGCATATGGCTGAAATTCATCCCGTAGACTCCAGCTAGGAATGTCAGGGGGAGGAAAATAGCAGAGACACATGCAAGGACTGTCATGACTTCATTCATTTTGTGACTTGTTGTGGTAAAATAGAGCTCTTTGATACTAGAAGCATGCTCTCGGATATACTCAGTCATTTCAATGATTTGGGTGACGTGATCTGTGAGGTCTTGGTAGAATATTTTTGATCGTTTCGTGAAGAGAGGAGACTCGCTGCGGTTAATGTGATTCACAACTTCCCGAAGGGGTCGCACGACTCGATACAGCTTCGCGATCTCACGACGAGTGCCGTGAATGGGGCTGAGTTCCGGGAGGTTTTTATTGCTAGAGAAGCGTTCCTCGATTTCTTCGAGTGAATCCTCTATCGTATTGGCAAAAGCTAATGCCGTGTCAACGACTGTATCCAGAAGTGCCCAAGTGAGATAGTCAGTGGCTAAGCTTCGAATTCGTGAATTTGGCTCAGCTAATCGAGTGTTGAGCCTATCCAGAGGAGGGTAGTCATCTTCGATAAAGGTGATAATGGTGTTATCGAGGAGGATAAAAGAGAGCTGCTGGGTCTTAATGGTGCAATAATCAGTGACTGTGTATGGCACCTTCACTCGGATAAAAATAAAGTCATCATGTTCATCAATCTTGGGGAGGCCTTTTGTATTAAGAATATCTTCAATGATGAGGGGGTGAATTTCAAAAGCCTTGCAGAGAGACTCGATTTCATCAGTCAGATGGAGGCCCTTGGCGACGATCCAGCGCTTCTTGCATGGTGTTTCATGTTTGAAGTCAGCGACTGAGTGGAATGTATTGGTGTGGAGTTGTTTCTCATCGTAGTCAGTGACTGTGAGTGAGAAATGTTCCACTCTCTGCTCACCAACATGAATCAGAGTAGCCGGGGGCGCTCCGATGGGTTTTTGAAAGTTTATGTGGCTTGAGTCTTGGCGCATATGCGTATTTAAATTCGATGAGCAAATGGAGTGAGCAGTTGTAGAGCCAATATGCGATTAGCATAGCATAGCTATACCAACTCAAAAAACTAACTAGTATTAGTTGAGGATCACTACTGCCTAAGATGAGAGAGATAAATACTCTTTTTCCATAAGAGAAGAAAACTAGTTATTTTAAGCTAGAGGGTACTTGCGATAACTTTCTTTTTTAAAAGACCATCAGGTTTCTCCATGGAAAGCAGGTGCTCAGAACTGTCTTTTTGTTCGTCTGTGCCCAAAAAAAAATCGCATGAGTCGTGACCCATGCGATGGTATAAAACTGTATCTAAGAACTACCCTTTAGTTCCAGTTTTGCATGTAGCTGACGATGTCGGCGACGTCCTGTGCTGTGAGACCAAGCTGGTCAGCAGAGAGCATGAGGGAGCGCGGAAGCCACTGGTTTCTCTTGACCTTCTTGTGCGGAATCATCTGGGTGAGGCCACCTGTAGACATCATTATGGTAGGGTCTGTGTCTCCAAAGGTGAGGCCTTGGATGACTGTGCCGTCTTTGAGTGTGATTTCACGTCCTTTGTAACCATGGGCGAGGTCGGCAGAAGGCTCGACAATAGCGCGGATAATGGCCTCGCGAGACTGAGTGGGGCCCCAGCCCTTAAGCTGTGGGCCGTATTCTGGGCCTGCACCCTCGATATTGTGGCACATCACACAGCGAAGAATTTTTTGTTTGCCAGCTTCTGGCTGGCCAGTGAGCTTGAGGACATCCTCGACCTCGAAGTTTCTTGCGGCAGGCTCGGGCACAGTGACCGAGCTAATTGTGATCGAATCTGGATCGTAGATGCCGCGTTTCTGGAGTTCATCAGCAATATCGTATTGCTTCCACTCAGCGGTGCCGCGCTTCAGCAGCCAGTAGGCGACAGATTCTTTGATTGCCGCGGCAGAGCCGAGCTCGAGCATCGTATTTGCTGCCTTAGCATCTCTGATGAAGGAGACAGACTCCACGGCGAAGTCTCTCTGCTCTTGTGTGAGTTTCTCACTGAGTGCACGAGTCTTGAGATCCTCTAGAGCAGATGGTGTCCAGAAGCGCCATGTGATGCGGGTAAAGGCATTGGTCCACTGCTCAGGATCTTGCTGTTTGAGGGATTCTTTAAGGTGAGTCCAGATAGCGGCTTCTTTGTTCTCAGCGCCTAGGCCGAGGGACTCGAGGTAGTTCTTATCCTGACCATCGTAGCCTTTGGCGAGAATGGTGAAGATGTCCTTGGTTTCGGCAGCAGTATAATGGCGCAGCGAGAGTGCGACATCACGGCGAATAGCAGTGTTCTTGTCACTGGCGAGCTTTTTGGCGTAGCTAAGTATAGGTAACTTGGCACGTCTGAGGGCACGGTAGGCGACAAGGCGGGTGTCTGAGCTCTCACTCTCGAGTAGGCTCTCACATTTGGCCTTTCCTTTCTCACCGAGATAGGGGAGCAGGTAGATAGCGCGAGAGGCGATGTATTTATTGGGATGTTCTAGCACCTTGAGTACAGCATCGTAAGCAGCTTCTCCTTGAGCTTTGAGCCCATGGAAGCCTCCGTGGCGAACATTGATCGCTGGACTCATGAGAGCGGTGATTTGGCCCTCTGTAGTGCTGAAGTCGACAGCAGGAATCTTGGGCTGAAAGCCCTTTGGTGCGATGCGGTAGATAGCTCCAGAGCTACTTGGATCAATAGTGCTGTGACCTCCCACGCGGCCATCGAGCCAGTCTGTGACATAGAGGGCTCCATCAGGGCCGACAGAGACATCAGAGGGGCGGAAGAGAACAGAAATATCTGCTGCCTGATCGAGAGTTTCGATGCGGCGGGTGCCGTCATTGCCAATGTAGTTTTTTGTTTTATTGGATGTGGCGAAGTCAAAGCGCTTGAGCTCGAAGCCAGCACCCTTTTCCTCAGGCTTGTAGCCAAAGACAGTATTACGTGCCGATTCACAGGCGAGGTAGGTGCCGATCCAGTCTTCACCGAGGGCTCCATTCTCATACATCACATTTCCTGTAGGGGAGCCAAGGCCGTAGACATCACCGACATCAAAAGTACCTGGATCACTCTGTCTCCAGTGTGCCTGTGGTGTAGGCTCTCCGGGGCGGGCGACTGAGCGCCACATGAGCTGACCATCACGGGTGAAGAATCCCGCTGAGCCGTACTCGAGGATGTAGGAATTTCGGCAGCTAGAGAAGTCGTCATTATCATTCTGGAAGATATCTCCCATGGAATTCACAGAATGTTCGTAGGAGTTACGGAAGCCATGTCCTGTGATTTCAGCTTCTGTGCCATCTGGGTTCATGCGGACGCCAAAGCCAGAGGTCCAGAGGAAGCCATCATCACTTTTCTTGCCCCCCAAGAGGTGATTGTCGACGAAGAATTCACCACCGCCACCACGGTAGATGCCATTCATGTTAAATGTCTTTCCTGAGTTATCCGTGAAGATTGCCCCACAGTTACCAGAGTTAAAGTACCAGCGGCCATCGGGGCCATGTGTCACGGAGTGGAGAGAGTGGTCGTGCTGAGCGCCATTGAAGCCGGAGAGAAGGTTTTCTTTTGTGTCACCTTCATCAAAGACGAGGTTGCGATTCACGTCTGTGTAGACCACCAGATGCGGTGGGTTAGGCACCACGATTTTATTATCAAAAACACTCACACCGAGTGGTGTTCTTAGGTCCTTATCTTGGACAAACACAGTTGTCTTATCGGCGGTGCCATCTTGGTTCGTGTCTTCGAGAACAATGATACGGTCTCCTTCTGGTCGGCGGCCTTCCACGCGGCGGTAGTTGACTCCCTCAGCCACCCAGATGCGGCCTTTGTGATCAATGTCCATGTTCGTGGGATTGTAGAGCTGGGGGCTCTTTGCCCAGAGGGTGACTTCGAGGTTCTCATCAGCCAGAGCGAAGGACTCGACAGGGACGGTGATTGGATCACCCTCCGGGCGCCATGTGCCGCCAGGGTTGACGATATTGAAGTTTGCGAGAGCTTCGGTGGCCTTTCCTAGGCGGCGAGCTCCACCATCGTCGAGTCCACAAGTGGCTGTGATCGTAACGGCACCTTTTGGTACGCGAATCTGGATCTCAGAAGGAGCGTGTCCACCAAAACCTGTGCTGTAGCTCTGCCCGCTCATACGCATTGGGCGCTTGTTGATATTACTATCGTAGCGCAGCTGGCCGTGGCGCTGGGTGTCCCAGGCGACATGTTTTCTGGTGACGGGTGTTTGATTGCCCTCAGCATCTGTGAAGTACACATCCGCCCAGTTAATCCAGTCGTAGCGATCAGAGCCCGCAGCCTCTGCATTGAGTGAGATGATCTCGAGACCTGTGACATCTGCTGTGAGGGTCTCGTGACGCACTGGATCTCCACCTTTGAAGCCCTTGGCGGAGGCGAGGACGTAGTTACGGTCATTTGGCTTCGCTGTGAGTTTCTTGCGCTTTGGTGGATTCTTGGCGGGAGCTGGAATCGCTGTGTCTGGGCGCTTCATGGCGGGCTGCTCTAGAATCGCTGCTGTCGGGAGCTCGATAGGAGTCTCTGTAGGCTCATCGAGGTTTTCATTAAGTTGCTCTTTGGTAATCGCCTGACTTGGAACACCATTGGCGGGCACCTCACCGCGGGCGACCCAGACAATGGAGTTGAGTACAATTTGGCGGAAGCCATCAATCGCCCAGTTTTGGTGGTAGTGACCACCGACAAAGCCGATGCCACGTGCCCCTTCCTCAGGGTCGCGTGTCCACATGAGACTCTGTGGCTTACCGAAGCCTTCCTCACCATGGGCATTCCACATATTAATGTAGCGCACGACTTTATCCTCAGTGGGAGTGGCTGTCACAAGTGGGTAGCAGCAGTCGCAGTCCTTATCAAACTTCATGCTGTAGTAAAATTCGTCATAAGCTGTGACGGGTGCCTTTACACCACGCGAGATAGGGTGATTCTTCTTGGCTATGAGGTCTGCGATCCAGTGCGGATTCACAGAGAGATCATCATCCATGTAACCGCCGATCCAAGGCAGGAAGTACTTCTCACCAATTTCTTTCTTCGGGTGCACGCCATAGTGCATGAACATGATGCCCATGCCTTCTTTGACCTTCTTATCGAGAACGGCGTATTTCTCCTCAAATTTTCCACCACGGTCTGCATAGACCACGCAGGCATCGACGCCATCAAAGATAGATTCATCCTCAGGCCAGCCGTACCAGTGCACCTTTGCTTCGATGGGGAGGCCGCTTTCATTGAGAGCCTTCGCGAGCAACATACATCCAGCGCGGAACTCGTGCTCACCATTGGTGTGGCTTGGTTTTCCGGCGAGAAAGAGAATGGTCTTTTTCTCTGCCTGTTTAGCCTGAGCAGGGGCTGCAGAGCTATTTTGAGAAGATCCCATAAAATAGACGAGTCCCAGAGTGAGTAGGGAAAGCAGGCTGATTTGAGTCAGTTTCTTGAAATGTAAGGTCATGATGAATCGGAAGCGCTAAGTAAGAATAGTAATGACGAGAGGTCATCTTAATAGGAGAAAATTACCAAAAAGTGACATAAATGATCAATTTTTAAGACGAGAGTGTTCTCGCTGGCTCCTCACAGAGGGATTCGAGGGCACAAACCGTGCGCTCAGTGGCTCCCGCATGTATTTGTAGTGTGGCGAGTGCGCGCTGTGTGCGAGCTTTACTCTCCTCACTGAGGCTACACTGGATGGCCCGGGCGAGTTCGGACTGAGTTTGGATAAGCTCCACGGCATCGTTTCGCTGGAGTTGGTCAATGAGGGACTGGAAGTTCTGCATAGCCGCGCCACAGATTACAGGGACATTCGCGGCGATGGCCTCGGTGGGATTTTGGCCACCTGTGCCAAGGATGCTTTTACCTATAATGGCGACATGGGCGTGGGCTGTCCATGTCTGCAGCTCACCTGTGCTATTGATAACAAAGCAAGCTTTCTGTGGCTGGGCGGGAGCTTTAAACTGGCTGCGTAAAATCACCTCATATCCTAGTTCGTTGAGATCTTGGCGAACTTCCTCAGCTCGTTCAAAGTGCCTAGGAACAGCCACATAGAGAGCCTCTGGGAAATGCTCTCTTAGCACGCTTCCGATCCAAGCTTCTTCTCCAGTATGGGTACTAAGCGCCATAATGATCGGACGCTTTTCACCAAAAGCCTCTAGCATCGTGGCGAATGCTTCTGATTGCTTAGGTTTTCCAGAGCCAGCAGGATCAAATTTGATACTCCCTGTGTGTAGGATCTGCTGAGGAGTCAGCCCGAGGCGGCACCAAGTATCATGATCTGGCGCGTCCTGTATACAGACTTGGCGAAGTAGAGAGAAGAGAGGGGAAACCCATGAGCTTAGTTTGAGAAAGCGGCGTCTGGAGCGAGGGGAGAAGCGAGCATTCACAATGGAGACGGGAATGCCTAGCTTATGGGCTTGATGGAGGAGATTAGGCCATGTTTCTGCTTCGATGAGGACAATTTGACGAGGCTCAAAGCGAATGAGTACTGTGCGCACGGTAAGAATGAAGTCAATAGGACTGTAGATGACTCGTACCTGACTTGGAGCATTGGCCTTGGCGACGGCGTGTCCTGTCGCAGTTGTTGGAGCGAGGATGAAATGGCGGGAGGGGAATTGCTTTTGCCATTGTTTGATGAGCTTGAGCGCAATCATCACCTCGCCCACACTGACTGCGTGAATGTAGGTGGCTCCAGCCTTCTCGAAGTCTTTTTGCTCTCTAAATAACGCAAATCGCTCCATGAGTCCCGTGCCATAGCCACCGCGTTTGAGCATTTTAATGAGCCAAGCAGGGAAGCCGAATAGAAAAACTACGGGCAACAGTAAGTTATAGAGAGCGAGGATGAAATAGAACTTCATGGCGGAGAGCAAATGCAGGCAAGGAATGTGACTGTATTCTTAAGCTATCTCATTGTGCTAGCGTGTCTGGATAAAAAAGATCTGACAGCCACCATAAGTTCGATTGTCTACCAAATGCAGAGTTTCTGGGAGATCAAGATGGTAGCTAGAAGGTGCCTCGAGTATGAGAAATCCATTTGGCTTTAATAAAGTGTGGAGCTGCTCGAGCTGGAGTAGTTGACTTAAGTAGTCCTCATCTCCTCCGTGTTTGAGGTAGGGAGGGTCTGCAAAAATAAGATCGTAACTCGAGGGTTGGGCACGGCGAAGAAAGGCGAAAACATCCGAGCAAGTGGCACGGGCATTGCAAAAACCTAGATCAGCGAGGTTGTCTTTGATCGTCTTGTGACTGCTCCTATCGGCATCCACAAAAGTCACAGACTCAGCCCCTCGCGATAAGGCCTCCAGCCCCAGTGAGCCTGAGCCAGCAAAGAGGTCTAGCACCTGCGCGTCCACAACACTATCGGCGAGCATCGAGAAGAGAGCCTCTCTGGTGCGATCTGTAGTCGGACGGGCGACTGCTTTGGGTACTTTGATTCTACGGCGTCCAGCTGTCCCTGCAATGATTCTCATCGAGGGAGAGGGTGAGTGAGATTTGTGGATTTGAAAACTGTAAAGAGGCTCTGAATGCAATGATTCTACCACCATAGAGAGAAAAAGCAGAAGAATCTATGAAACCCTCCAGAAGGCTAGGAATCAATACCGAGGAGCTCGACGCGAAAGCGAAGCATCGCATAGGGAGGCACCCGATCCCCAGAACCACGCTCACCATAAGCGAGGTCTTCAGGGATAAATAGCTCAAATTGAGAGCCCAGAGGCATAAGCTGGAGACCTTCTCTCCAGCCAGGAATGAGTTTCTTGAGGGCAAATGTCCCAGGTTTTCCCCTTTCTAGACTACTATCAAAAATCGTGCCATCCATGAGCTGACCTTCGTAGTGAACAGTGACTGTGTCACTGATTTGAGGCATGGGCTGCTCAGTCAGATGAAGGACTTTATACTGGAGGCCAGACGGGGTTGTCGTGACAGTACAGTCTTTGGCATTCGTGCGCAGGAAGGCTCTGCCAGCTTCTCTAGCAGAATCAAGGCGAGCTTGTTTTACGAGTTTTGTCGCCTCTAGATAGTCTTTAGCGGAAATCGCGCGTACTTGATTGAGCTCCTTATCCGTGAGGGCTTGGGTGATGGTCTCACTGCATAAGATAGGATCTTCTACAGTAACAGCACCTTTCTTGAGAGCGAGTTTGTAACTAACGATTTGGATGGCTTCTTGAGGCGTCATATCTAGATGGCAAATAGGCAGAAAAGGAGAAGAGAAGGAAAATTAACTCATTGCGAGAATAACGAACTCACCCTCTTGGGCAGCAAGTTTAAAAAATCGCTGAAGTGCTGGGTAGAGTGTCCAGAGCTCCTCTTGGTTTTCTTTTTCCCAGGTGTCCTTAAACGGCGGTACTTGCTGTTCGATGAGTTCCTGGAGAGAGGAGTGTTTCTGTAGCTCGTCTAGTTGAAGTTTCTGTAGAGCCTTATGAAGGAGGCTGGTCTGTGAGGGAGTGAATACACGCAGAGGGCCATATTCACTGTAGATATGCGTTGCTCTTCCTCCATTAGTCAGGCCGCTTAGGTCCTTGGTGTGAAGAAATGAAATCAAGTGGGCAAGGTGGCCCCAGGAGCGCTCGAGAGAAAAGGTGGATTCTTCCCCACTCCAGCGTCCTTCTAGCACAGGGAGGAGACTCGAAGGGTCGAGCTGTTCTTGTTGCTGGGCGAGTGCTGCGAGATCTTGCGTGCTGAGCTGGAGCTCTGTAGTAAGAGCTAAAACAGATTCTTCATCTTCTAAAAACTGGTCAAACCCATCTGCTGCCACTCGGGTGTAGGTGAGGATCATCATGCTTTTAAAGTAAGCTAACAAATGGCGCTATGTGACAGAGGAGAACTAGAGGTCACACAGCGCGTGAGCCTCCCTGAGAGACTGGATCCTATCTTTATTCTCCGGGATGAATTCATGAGCAATGTAGCCATCGTAGCCTAATTCAATCAGAGTGTTAAAAATCGCAGGATAGTAGATTTCTTGTGTGTCATTGATTTCGGCACGCCCTGGATTACCGGCAGTATGAATATGACCAATGAGCTCGAAGTTCTGGCGAATGCGGCGAATCAAATCTCCATTCATCACAGAAACATGGTAGACATCAAAGAGGAGCTTGAAGTTCGGGGAGTCAATGGTGCGAATCATCTCAAAGCAATGGTCAACATCACTCGCGAAGTGACCTACATGCCCTTTCATAGGGTGGGTACGGTCACGAGTATTGAGATGCTCAAGGATTAAGGTGACTCCCTTTTCTTCGGCATAGGGAACGACTTGTTTCCAGCAGCGGATGCAGTTCTCTGTCATCTGCTGCAGGCTAAGACCTTCTTGTTCTTGGCCTGCGAAAACAATAACCTTGTCACAATCGACACTCACAGCGAGGTCAATCGCCTTACGAATGGATTCGATAATGGTTTTGTGACTTTCTTCAGACGTAGGGCCCTCGAAGAACTTATGTGCCGTGACTGAGGAGATTTTCAGACCTTTTTGTTTCGCTATCGGGTAAAACTCAGCGTCGATACCCTCAATGGCACTAATTCCAATATCCACGCAGTGATCCATGAGCTCGGGCACGGGCATGGGCTTGTAGCACCAGCCCATGACACTCTGCTGGTATTTGGCCTTTTTAGCTTGGTTCGCAGCTTTCTGATTAGCAAGACATGGCGATAGAGCTAGTACAGCGAGTAATAAAAAGCAAGTAATGCGATGATTCTGCATATCTGTTCAGCTACGAAATTCGCGATGAATAATCAAGCCTAGTAGAAGAAAAGAATGTAAATAGAGACGATAGAGATAGAGGAAAGAGAAAATTGCTCAGATGGAATGAACTCCAAAATCAACGAAGGGGAAGTAAGAGCAAGAGGGTTCTAGAGTGTTTATTCTAAAAGTGTTACGATTGGGGATCTTGGAGGTGGGAAACCATAGTACTGAGAAACATCAAGCGTGTAGGAAAATAATTCAAAAAAGATGCTTGTTAGGGTGTGAGTTTATGTTATACGTCAAAAACACATTTAAATTTAGACCCTCATGAAGCATAAATATAATTATCTTACTGTACTTGGACTGCTCTCACTCACTAGCATGTCGCACGCAGGTACTGCTATCACAGGAATCATTTCTGACTTTAATGGTTTCTTTCAATCAGAGCTAGGTTCAATCAATCCTGTGTCCGAGGCTCCTAATTCAGCGCATGATCTTCTAGCATTTGCTGTGGATACGGGCCCGGGTGGTTCACGGCAGTTTTTTTCGACAAGTGTAGATGACTCTATACTTACCGCGAATGGTGTGACATTCAACGCTGGGAGGTATGAAGCATTTGTGCCCATATCAGCTGAATCTACTCTAGCAGGTCAAGGGTCACTGGATGATGGTGATGCAGGAGCTTTTACTGGGTCTATATTTGGCACTCCTACACCTGGTGCTACACCGGGTCGATTTGATGTCACTCCTTTTTTAACAGATGGAGAGCGAGGATTAGGTCTATCGACATTTGCGAATAATGTTGGAGGAACTTTCGAGTTTAGTCTCTCAGGTGTTGACTCTAGCACTTTTGGTGATGGGATTCCTGATTTAATTTACTTTAACCAAGCGGGAGTGTCACCAGAAGAGATTATGTTTGAGTTTTTTGATGCCGCGGGTATGAGCCTTGCGACTCACGCAGTCGCAGAAAATCTCGGAGGGAATATTGCCACAATTCAAAACGATCGGTTTAACCAAGGTACCCAATCGGCAGATGCTAGCCAGACGGCATCTAATCAAGCTGTACAAGGGTTCAGTGTGGAGTTCTCTGATTTTGCAGGGCTAACACAAGCTGATTTAGAAAATGCAGTACAATTATCAGTTATTTTACCAGCTCAAGCAGACCCACCTTTTATCGCCTTTAATTCAGACGCTTTTAATGCGACAGCAATACCAGAGCCAGCAAGTACAGGACTATGTATCATTGGTGGTATGGTGGCTTGTTTACGACGTCGGAGAACTCACGCGAGTTGTTAGATTGTCTCTAGTG
Source organism: uncultured Verrucomicrobiales bacterium (assembly GCA_937928735.1). Lineage (GTDB taxonomy): Bacteria > Verrucomicrobiota > Verrucomicrobiia > Verrucomicrobiales > Akkermansiaceae > Rubritalea. Next base: position 15,685 of record CALFVF010000038.1, read on the forward strand.
CTCTTTCTAATTAAGTCTCTTCATCTGTATCGAGAATATGGTGAAAAGTAATTTTCGCTGCAAGAGATTGCATCGTATGGTGCATACATCTCTAATTAGAGAGAGCATTTCCCAAATTTTTTTGTGAATGTTATCTATAGGACACCTCCGGGAACCTCATTTCTAAAAATACCACCGATTTTCTTCATCTCTGTGTAGTCCACAATTTTTATGAATCCATTCAAAAAAGATTGTGTTTGCCTTGATATGAAAAAAATCTGAAGGCATTTTTTTATCGAAAGCAGGTTACCGGAGGTGCCCTATACTTTGATTAAACTGTGTTCGCATTTCTTGTCCTTGCGTTTTTCAGTTTCAATAAAACTTCCTGAGTTAGGTGGATTCAGAATGTTAACGAATAATAGATAGCGCGGAAGCGACAGCATTGATCTACGTTGATTTTAAACCAAAAAAAGCAATGAGAGAACACTACCGCCACCTCCGCAAGGAGGATCGTGACGTTATTTACAGAATGAATAAAGCAAGAAAAAGCCAATCTGAGATCGCCTACACTATTGGCTTTAGCCAATCCACTATAAGCAAAGAATTAAAGCGCAATAGAGGGCAGCGAAACTATCGTCCTAAACAGGCCCAGACAAAGGCTTTAGAGCGCCGTTATTTAAAGCATAGTCGCCCCCGCAAACTCGTCGGTACTCTGAAAGAAAAAGTGGTGAGTCGTCTTAAACAAAACCATAGTCCCGAGCAAATTAGCGGAGCTCTTAGACTAGAAGGCGTATTCATAAGTCATGAGACCATTTATCGATTTCTTGCTTTGGACAAATTGGGGGGAGGTCGTTTATACCGTCACCTACGAATCAACTCCAAGAGGCGATATAAACACCGCAATAAGGCTAGTAGGGAGAAAATTCCTAATCGAGTCGATATCAGCGAGCGCCCTGCTTCTGTGAATAAACGCTTAAACTATGGACATTGGGAGGTCGATCTTGTGGAAGGAGCGAAAGGGAGCGGGTACATTTTAAGCCTCTATGAACGTAAAAGCCGCTTTGCACTGATATCTAAATTAGAGAGCAAACAAGCAGAGTTAACTGCACAGAATATGATAGATACGCTAGATGGTTATAAAGCAAAAAGCCTCACCTACGACAATGGCCTAGAGTTCGCAAAACATCAAAAGGTGAGTGAGAAACTAGGTAGCCAAGCTTACTTCTGCCAACCCTATTGTTCATGGGAAAAAGGAGGAGTAGAGAACTATAATGGACTGCTGAGACAATACTTTCCAAAAGGCAGTGATTTCAGTAAAATCAGTGAAGAAAGGCTTCAGTTTGTCCAAGAGGAAATCAACCATCGACCAAGGAAAATACTGGGCTATCAGAGTCCATCCCAAAAAGCATCGAATATAGCAGCGTGAAGGATCAAATGTAGTTAGAATTTATTCGTTAACAGTTTGAATTTGCAT
>CALFVF010000039.1 GCA_937928735.1 uncultured Verrucomicrobiales bacterium
GACGGCGAGGGCATACGAAGACAGCGCGGAATCACTGTTTCAATCCGCGCTCCCGTGAAGGAGCGACCCGATTCAGACCTCTAGCAGAGTTTTCAACCCACGTTTCAATCCGCGCTCCCGTGAAGGAGCGACGAAAGGGCGTAAAGCGCTATCCACTCGAGGAAGTGTTTCAATCCGCGCTCCCGTGAAGGAGCGACATATTACTGGGCGGAAAAGGTCATATCAGGGAGAGTTTCAATCCGCGCTCCCGTGAAGGAGCGACTAGCCAACATTGCGCTTGCCTGATTGTACCTTGGTTTCAATCCGCGCTCCCGTGAAGGAGCGACTCCAGACGCAGACGAAGATGATTACGAAGACGAAGTTTCAATCCGCGCTCCCGTGAAGGAGCGACGGAAGCTGCGGAGGAAGCTGCGGAGGAAGCTGAGGTTTCAATCCGCGCTCCCGTGAAGGAGCGACCTGTCCATGTGTGTCCGATTGGGCGGCACACTAAGTTTCAATCCGCGCTCCCGTGAAGGAGCGACCACTACGCGAGACCCTTACATTGACGATTCGGGAGTTTCAATCCGCGCTCCCGTGAAGGAGCGACCCGTCAAGGGGGCAAAGTTGACTCGACAAATAGGTTTCAATCCGCGCTCCCGTGAAGGAGCGACTCAAATGGACACAATCTGACCCCAATCAGAGGAGTTTCAATCCGCGCTCCCGTGAAGGAGCGACGCTCAAGCCGTCATATGATAGATCAAATCCCTCAGTTTCAATCCGCGCTCCCGTGAAGGAGCGACAGAGAGCCCGAAGCCAGAAAGGAAGGAGCCACGAGTTTCAATCCGCGCTCCCGTGAAGGAGCGACTGCGGGGCTTTATAACCCTGCATGTAGGGGAGGTTAGCGAGGTTCTAGCGCGAACCTCAAGAAATGATTTGTCAAAGAAGCTGGAGGGCTTAAGTACTCGTTGTGAGCGCTTAAGGTTCGCGGAGGAGAACATTTTTAGAGAATTATGGCAATCAGAGTATAAGGGGGGCTGAGATGTCGTAGTCATCATTTTTGCCGTGGTGCTCGACTTTATGCTTCCAGTTACTACCGAGGTGATAGATGCGGATGCTATCTGTGTCAGTATTCATGATTTCTAGGAGTTTGCTACGAAATTCGACGAGTTGTGCGGGATTGACTAAACACTCAAAGACAGAGGCTTGCACTCGCTGGCCGTAGTCGAGACAGGTTTTTGCGACTTTTCGTAGGCGAGATTTCCCTGCTGGAGTCACTGTGGAGACATCGTAGGTGACAAGTATGTACATGGGTGGAATAGTTTATTTATAGAGAAAGGCTGGGTAGTCATCTTGGTCTCCTCTGAGGTGTCTGGCGAGTAGACGTGCTTGGATATGGGGGAGTAGGCCGAGGGTGAGTTTTTCACCTAGGAAGGGATGTGTTAGGGTGTCTTGTTTCTTTTCTTGCCATGCTTGGAGGATAAGTTTTCTGGAGTCTTCTCGAAGTGAGGTGGCTCCTGATGCTTGTGTTTCAAAATCCGCCGCTGAGATCTGGCGGCGGTTAATTAAGCTGAGGGCCAAGCGGTCTGCGAGCATGGGGCGAAATTCTTCCATGAGGTCAAGTGCTAGTGAGGCGCGCCCGGGGCGTGGCTGGTGTAAGAAGCCAGACTGTGGGTCGAGCCCGCAGCTCTCGCAGGCAGAGCGGCAGTCGTGTGCCAGAAGTGCATAGAGAAAGGAGAGGAGTGCATTGGTAGGGTCTAAGGGTGGGCGCTTGCTTCTGCCTTTCATGAGAAAGGTTGTGCCCTCTAGGGTGATGAGGTGGCGAAAGGTGCTCCAGTAGCGAGCGGCGGTATCTCCCTCGATACCGCGGAGGCTATCCAGTGAGGCGGCTGACTGGGCAGCTCTTAGGCGCTCTGCGAGATAGTGGACAGAGATTTTGAGCTCTTCTTTGTGCTGCTGGTTCTTAGGTGGGTGGTCTCGGAGGGAGCGCTGGAGAATAGTGCGGCAGTTATGGAGTTTGGCAGAAATCATATTCTGTGCGATTGCGAGAGCGAGCGACTCTTGCTCTGCTCGGCGGTATTGTTCCCTACGCAGGAGAATGTTTCCTGAGACTCCACCGTAAGAAGAGGCTAAGAATTTCCCGTAGGGGGAGAGAAAGGAGAGGGCGACTCCGTGCTCGTGGCAGGCCGCCATGAGTGCCGCTGAGGCGGTGTTATCCCAGCCAAAGGAGACGATGCCATCGAGGTTATGCAGTGGAACTCTGAGCTTGGACTCTCCCTCATGGCGTACTTCGATAGCGGCGCCGTCTTTTTTTAGATAGGCGCCTTCGAGTGTCACAAAGAGGGTATTGAGGTGGGTTTTCATTCAGCAGAGGCGTGGAGTTGGCCTTGGAACCAGGCTCTTGCCCCGCGCTTTCGGCTCATAGAGTGGGGTAGGCAGAGTTCATGGAGGGAGCAGTTGTCACAGCGTTCTTTCGCGTAGCTAGCCTTTGGGGTGCTGCCTGTGAGAAATAGCTCTTTGGTTTCTTGGATGATAGATTCTGTTAGGTTGTGTAGAGAAGCATCAAGAGGGATTTCCTTTCGCCGCCGAGTCTTGCCGTAAAAGATCAGACCTAGCGGAATGGTTGTGTGAAACATTTCCTCTAGACAGAGTGCCTGCGCGCAGAGCTGCACCTCATCAGCGCGGTGGGACTTAGGCTTCCCGCGCTTGTACTCGACTGGGGTGAGGCTGCCATCGGGAGCGCGCTCGACAATGTCACAGACCCCGGTGAGATTGAATTTCTCAGAGCGGACATGTAGATGGCGCAGTAGACTGCCTGAGCTGCGGTGTTCATCAGGCCCTTCATTGGCCTTCTTATGCAGTAGCTGCCCTTCTGCTGTGAAGCGGTTCTCCGCCCAGACTTGCTCATTGTGAATGAGTGCACACTGCCTAGGGCAGAATAAGTAGTGCTGTAGGGCGGAGAGTGGAATGCTCTTGTGCTTGGGGTTTGGTTGATGAGGTTGTTGCATGACGCACTTCCCTGCTTGGCGTTATTGAATTTCAGAATCGATTCTTACTCATAAAATTCAGGGTATTGCTCTGGTGCTTTACCTGTTGTGGAGAGAATCTTTGGCCGTTTGAATGCGCGGCTTATCTTTTCCTCAACGCATGTGACTAGGAATATCCAGTCATCTCCGTAGTCGAATAGAAAGGCCATTTTCTTTTTCTCCTTAAAGACAGAATCAATCTCTGTTTGTTCTACACCAGTGTCATGCTCATGATGATCCTCGCCCATGTCCGCAAAGAGGGAGTACTCCTCTTTACTGCGATATGGGTTTTTGAGGTTATCATAAAAGCCAAAAGCATGGTCATTCTCGAAGTCGACAGCTTTAAGAATCGTCTCTGCGAGAGAGGCGAGAGAGTTCGCAGCAGGGATCTCAATTTCCGTAGACCATTCACCACATTCTACTTTAAATAAAAATGATTTCATAAGGCCTCAGGGCTTATCAAATTCTCTCAATGACTTCCACTCCTTTAGGGATAGCTGAGTGATTAATCTCAACTGTGTAGTCACTGAAGCTGCGCGGAATCTCTACGTCTTCTCTGCGCTGTATACTCACAGCGTCAAAGAGCTTGTGACTCTGTGCAGAGCCTAGAGCGCTGTCATGCTTAAAGATAATGAGTTTGCGAGGTGCCATGCTGCCTGCGGGGCGTGCAGCGGACTGGTCGAATTGAAAGGCATTCTCAAGAGACTGTAGTAGGAGCTCAAGGTCGTCTTCAGAGAATCCAGTTTGCTGCGCGAGGAAGGGGTTGACGAAGCCTTGTGCCTTGTAGAGCCCATAGGGAATGGTGAATTTTCTTCCCATAGTGCGTTCTTTCTCGATGTCTTTTTCATTGGTTACTGAGGAGCGTGTGATGGCGTGCTCACTTGAGACGATGGGGTCTATAGAGCGTGCGAAAGAAAGTTGAACTGGGCCGCGCACCTGTCCACAGTTGACCTCAGTGGACATAACAGCTCCGAAGCTGCGGACATCGTAGTAGTTTTCACACATCCAGGCTGTGGCCTTGTCCTTGATCTCTGCTTTTACTTTTTTAGCGGGCTTTTCGCCAATGGCTTCGTAGGCGTCTTTGTGCTGGTTATTATGCACGGCTCCTTCTGAGAAGTAGATGCGAAGGCCTTCGGTATCTGCTTTTGTGGTTTGGATAAAGTTGCGAATTTTGCGTTTGAGGCAGACATCGGTGACGAGACCTTGGCCTGTTTCTATATCTAGGCGCGGGAGGTTGCCGGCATCGGGATCTCCGTTAGGGTTAGCATCTTGAGCGTCGAAGAGGTAGAGAAAATCGTAGCGGTTATTCATAGTGTATTCAGGTTTCAATGTTAAAATTTAGATTGTTGTTAGGATGCGGTTGTCTAGGTAGTTTCTGTTGATTCTTTTGTCGTGAAGAAATCACGCCTTTGGTGATAGTAGCCGATGGCGAAGAGACCTTGTTTCTTGAGGTTGAGCTGGGAGGGGAAGTCTGTGATTGGGGCGAGGAGTTCTTGGATTGCCTTTTCTCGTGCGATTTTAGCCCCTGGTGTGAGTTTGGCGAGGTGGTGCTGATAGGTGCGCAGGATACGCGGGAATACAGCGGCAGGAGTGGCTGAGGCTGCTCCATAGAAACGGTCACGCAGACCTGCATTGAGTGTTCCAAGAGCGTCTTCTTGGGTTTTCTCGAGCGCGGCAAATAGACAGCCTAGACGATAGGCTGGATCGGGATGTTCTTTATCTAGCATGATTGGGATAGTTTGATGGTGATTACGAGTGAGTACGGCCTTAATGGTGGCAGCACGGAGATAGTTGATAGTGCGGTCAGCGTGAATGCGGCGAATGATAGCGCTCAGTATGCTCTGAGGATAAGGAGCTCCCTCGGTGATAGAGCGGGTGAGGGCGCCCGCAAGAAGGGGTGATATTTCGTCTTTGACTCGTGCCGTTTCTGCTAAGATCTGCCAGATGGCTGGAAACTCAGGATCAGGGGCGCGTTTACCTTTTTGTTCACTAAACTCACGAATGATGTGGAGGTGCTTATGATGCAGATGAAGACGGTCTAGCAGATCCTCAGTGGTCGTGCGGTGGAAGAATCGCACCGAGAGGCGTGCAGCATTAGGCGCGAGGCCGAGTAGGAAGAACTCTGTGGTGCTTTCCTCTCCGAAGTCTTGGTAATTTGTGCCACTGCGAATCGCTGTGAGTAGGCGATTGAGCTCACCGAGGCGCTGAGAGTCGAAGTTGTCAGGGGTGATTCCCGAGGAGCCGTGAAACATCAGATCACAGAAGCAGTCTTCCACTAGACTAGGCTGAGCTGTCCAGAATACGGTGGTAGTGTCTCCGATGCGCAGGCGGTGTTTTTTGGACTGTGGGCCAGTGAGTAGAGAGTTAAGAATAACTCCGTAGCGGAAGGCGGTCTCCTCACTCACAGGGGCATTGTCTCCCTGGTCTTTCCCTAGAGATTCGTAGGCTCTATCATTAAAAGAAACTAAAAGAGCACCTGCGGATTGAGCGCCAGTGACCCCTTTTATTTTTGGATGCAATAGGGCGATAGTAGAAGACTCACCAGTGACGAGGCAGAAGCCCTCCGTGGCTTTAGTCTCCTTTGTGCTCTGTGTGTCTAACCACCATTTTCTGATCTGAGGATCAGTGTGAACTGGATTTTTTGCTCGGCGCAGCTCAAAGACGCCAAAGCCCGTGCCGACATCATTAAGAATAGGATGGGAGGCAAGAGAGGCTGGATCCCATGATTCTAGAAAGCGGCAGACCGCCGAGAAAGCTGGGAGACTAATGCTTTTCTCAACACTGAGATGGAGCTCTCGAAAGGCCTCAAAGCGCTCGAGACCAAAGCCTTCTTTCTTGTCTTCTGGCTGGCGGCCTAGGAGGTAAGTTTGATTGTCCCAGAGTAAGCAAGGGTTCACTCCTGCTCCGGAAGGTTTTCCACTACCCGGTACCTCCATGATGTCATTTTGAAGCTTTCCTTTGGTGTCAGTGACACGAGCATCTTCGATAGCGTGTAGAGAGCCATCGTCATTGAGGACGACTTTAAAGCTGATTTTTTGAGGAGAAAACCCCGGCGCACTAATCTTGTAATCAGGATCACTAGATAGTCTCGGGTAGAGGTCGCTGAGTGCTTGAAGAATCATAATGAGTTAGATGCTAAATGGTAACTTTGGCACTTGAATAATCCCTTCATTCATCTGCGCTCGAAAGAAATGTGGAGTGGTGTGTTTCACTTTCTTGGTCTGGCGATCCTGGTCGAACTCAATGTCGTGGAGCATGAAGCCGAGGTCTTTATTAGAATCACTAGCAGGGAGCTCTGAGAGAGGGAGATCTTTCTCGTCCTCAATGAGAGTGTAGCGCACAGGGAACTCACGACAGCCGAAGTAAGGCTGGTGGAAGTGCTGGCCCTTGCGAGCTCGCCGCTTAAACATGTCTAGGTGTTTGCCAATGGGCTGGTCATCAAGGACTTGAATATGAGATTTAATAATGTAGCTCACATCCTTAAGAATCAGAGAAGCTCTTTGTTGGCGCTGAGCTGTGACATCCATGTGAGGGCGAAGGGAGTTGTCCTTCATGGCAGCACTCACACCTGATTTCCCTTTGACAGAAACCTTCGAGCTAACTTCATTACGCCGAATGTTCGTGAAACGTATTGGCTTGAGCACATGTATCTCATCAATCATGTGTCTAATCTGAGGTTTCCAATAAATGGCTTCGAGAATACCTCGTGCCGCTGAAGGTGTGATCACGTCATAGGAGACGCGCTCCACCTTCATCTCTGGTCGAGAGAAGAGAGCGTAGTCGCCACTGACGTGTAGGGTGATGCCATATTTCATGATAAATTAGAGAATGAGAGAGGTTAGGTGTTGCGAGTTAGGGTCAAAATGAAGGCCGAAGTTTGTCGAGTAATGCAATTCTGGTGAAATGAGCACGTGAAATTCGTCATCGCGCAAGTGCTCGAAGTCCTGCCAGTTATTGGTTAGAAGCTTTGGAGGTACTTGGACGGTGTAGCGCTGGAGGCCACGTAGCAGTTGGCGGTGAAGAGGGATGTTAGGATTGCGTAGTTCCTCGATTAATTTCTTCGCCTTGTTGTCATAGGGTATCAGGACAGGCTGTTGCCATTGGGCAATGAGCTGGAACTCTTTGGCAGCTGTTTGAAACTGGAAGTGAAAAGGAAGGGTCTTATTCTTACCGCGGCACTCAAAGAGCTCCATAATACCTTTTTCATCCCAGCGAGAACTGTTCTTATAGTAGTAACGATCAAAATAATCCTGAATCGCTGTGGTCGAGAGTAAATCTGGGTGGTCAGGGAGAATGCGCTGAGTGACCTGTGCGGTGTCCCTAAAGTAGGTCTCAGCCTGCTGGTCATCGGCTTCAAAGAGAAATACTTGGCCTAGGCTCTTGAGCTTACCATGGCGATTACAGCGCCCTGCAGCTTGGGCTATGGAGTCAAGCCCAGCGAGTGCACGATAGACAACGGGAAAGTCCACATCCACTCCTGCCTCTATAAGCTGGGTAGAAATAACACGTGTGGGTAGATCCTCCTCGAGACGCTGGCGAATGTGCTGAAGTATGCGGCTACGGTGCTCAGGGCACATGAGGGCGGAGAGGTGGAAGTTTTCTTCTGATTCTGGCAGGAGTTCATAGAGTTCTTGAGCATGTTTACGACGATTGACAATACAGAGTGCTTGTCGGTGGGAGTTTAGTTGAGTGGATAAATCAGAATTTGTTCGTTGTCCTAAGCGGCTGAGCTCAACACGCTTAAGAGTTGAAAAAAGCTGATCGGTATCCTCAATGATTTCACGAAGGTCTGTAAGTCCAATGTTAAAATTTTCTTCCTCATACTCGATAGCCGGCTGTGTAGCCGTACAGAGTACGCACGTAGTGGCATAGAAATCACTAAGTTCACGGAGTAAGGAAAGACAGGGTGTTAGAAAATTGACAGGAAGACTCTGAGCCTCATCGAAAATAACCACACTATTAGCGACGTTGTGGATCTTGCGCGAACGAGAAGTCTTGGCAGCAAAGAAGGACTCGTAGAACTGAACCGCAGTTGTAATGATAATGGGAGCATCCCAGTTCTCAGTGGCAAGGCGAGAAGTAGTCGAGTCCTTCTCTGGAGAAAGAGAAGAGTGATGCTCAATGAGAGGCTGGAAGTGCTCGGTCTCCAAGGGAGCAAGTATGTCACGAATGACCTCAGCATTCTGCTCAATGATAGAGGTGAAAGGAATCACATAGATGATACGCTTCTTTTGGTACTTGAGGGCGTGATCGAGCGCAAACTGGAGAGAAGAAAGCGTTTTCCCCCCGCCAGTAGGAACTGTCAGAGTGAATAAGCCAGGCTCAGACTCAGCGGCACGGCGACAGTCAGTGACCACTTTGGCGCGTTGTAAGTTGACAGTATCGGTTGGAGCTGGAGTAGGAAAATTATCAATTTTAGAGCGCACTAACTTGGCGATTTTCTCAAGGCAGTTCTCTGGTATTTGGTTTCGCTCTCTGGTTTGACCAGCATTCATGAAAGCCTCTGTAGCTAGAAAGTCAGCGTCAATTAGGCAGGAAAAGAAGAAACGACTCAGTAAAGAAGTGTGGAAAGGAAGATGAGAATGAGAGCGAAGTCCCTCAAAGAGAGACTTAGGTGGGGGCGGGAGTTCAAAGGTGAGTAGGAAAGAAGGAGCGGAGGGGATTTCTTCGAGAGTTTCCGAGGTAAGGCGTTTTTTTTGGCAAGAAAAGTTAGATTCTGCATCGAGAAGACCTGAATGGTGGCCAGCAACACCATACGCGAGTAAATGTCCCCAAGGAAAATTAAGTTTAGCAAGTTCCTGAGCGCCCTTTGTGGCGTGATCGACACTGAGGTTTTCTCCAGAAAGTCTATTCTGAAAGCGCTGTGAGAACTTCCCCAAATCATGCAAAAGGCCTGCCAAATAGCCCCATTGTTTCGCAAATTCTTGTTGTTCACGATTATCCGTAAACATAGAAGAAGCGAATTTCGCGCAGAGATAGGCCACTTTATTGAGGTGGCCGTGCTGGGGATGGAGAGTCTCACAGTGGGGGCAGTATTGTGCATTTTTCCCAGAGCAAGCTAGTGCGGGCTTGTCACTCTCCACTTCGCCAAAAGGGGTGAATAAAGGCTCCCAATGAGATTTTGGGTGATCAGGTAGGGAATGAGCGTAAAACAACAATGTTAGGGGTGTAGATTTATATTAAATTTACTATATCGTTAGACGGGGCGTGGCAATGAAAATCTATAGATTTAGTTCATACTGTTTTCATGAAATGTTTTAAATATGGAGATTAGTTTCCATGGTTTGTTTCCGCTCCTTTGAAGGAGCGACTCAATCGGTTTGCCTACTTTGTGGACATCAAACGTTTCAATCCACGCTCCCGTGAAGGAGCGACAAAATCTGATGAGCCTACTATAGATCAAGTTAAAGTTTCAATCCACGCTCCCGTGAAGGAGCGACTGGGTTTGCATTTGGTGCGATGAATCGTCAAAGTGTTTCAATCCACGCTCCCGTGAAGGAGCGACCAGGCATGCCATCGACTTCCGTGCCCGCCTCAATGTTTCAATCCACGCTCCCGTGAAGGAGCGACGCAAGTGATGACTTCGATGATGACGAAATAGATGTTTCAATCCACGCTCCCGTGAAGGAGCGACCGTTTATTCAGCAGGATTGAGGCGGCGTGACATAGGTTTCAATCCACGCTCCCGTGAAGGAGCGACTAAAAACAATTTTTATTTAAATTCAATTTGTCATGTTTCAATCCACGCTCCCGTGAAGGAGCGACTCATCACCACCTGTCAAGAGGTGGACATCTTTAAGTTTCAATCCACGCTCCCGTGAAGGAGCGACATATTTACAACACCAGCAATAGTTCGTTCATATGTTTCAATCCACGCTCCCGTGAAGGAGCGACTATTCAAAAAAGCATAACCACTCTTGGAACTCAGTTTCAATCCACGCTCCCGTGAAGGAGCGACTACCGGGCAGCCTCTTTGTGCGCGTGGCTGGCGTGTTTCAATCCACGCTCCCGTGAAGGAGCGACTGCGGGGTTTTATAACCCTGCATGTAGGGGAGTTTAGCGAGGTTCTGGCGCGAACCTCAAGAAATGAGTTTGTCAAAGAAGCTGGAGGCCTGAGCACTCGCTGTGAGTGCTTAGGGTTCGCGCAAAGCGTCCGCTGGTGGCTTTGAGGAACGAACCTGAGTGGTTCTGTGTTTGGAGGAATGTAATACCAACTCAAAAAACTATCTTGTAGAATTCGCTAGATCTTTGACGAGATACCATCGTTGTCACTCATCGGAGATGCTTGCATCAACGATGGGTTCCGCCTTGATCTCCCACCAAATCTCTTCGCGCTTTCTAGCAGTTAGTTTTCCTCATTGGTATAAGGAGTTTTTATAAAAATACCATCGCAGCAGGCTTGCGTTTGTGGAGTGAGCCTGCTGCGATGTTAGATAGGAATAAGGCTGTGGGGTTAACCCTTACAGCTCTGTGCTTCCGCGAAGTTTGCGGCGACAACGTCCCAGTTGACGACGTTCCAGAAGGCTTGGATGTAGTCTGGGCGGCGGTTTTGGTAGTTGAGGTAGTAGGCGTGTTCCCAGACGTCTAGGCCGAGAATTGGGCGTGCGCCACACGTATCAGCGGCTTCTCCCATGCATGGGCAGTCTTGATTTGGCGTGGAAGTGACGGCGAGCTTGCCCTCTGCTGTGATGACGAGCCAGGCCCAGCCTGAGCCGAAGCGTGTGGCTCCTGCTTTGGCGAATGCTTCTTTGAAGCTATCGAGTGAGCCGAAGGTGGCGTCAATGGCTGCTGCGAGGTCTCCAGTTGGTGCTGAGGCGCCACCAGGGGCGATGACTTTCCAGAAGAGTGAGTGATTGGCGTGGCCACCACCATTATTGCGCACTGCTGCGCGAATGGTTTCTGGAAGTGCGTTGAGGTTGCCGATGAGTTCGCAGAGTGTTTTGTCGGCGAATTCGGTACCTGCTATGGCGTTGTTAAGGTTTGTTACGTAGGCATTGTGGTGCTTTGAGTGGTGGATTTCCATTGTACGTGCGTCGAAATGTGGTTCGAGGGCGTCGTAGGCGTAGCCGAGTTCTGGAAGTTCGTGTGGCATGGTTCTATTCTTGCTTGGTTGTTTTAGTTAAGATAAATTAAATTCTCTTTTCGATTATGCTTGCTGTGAATTTGCTTCTCAGCGAGGCATGAGTCATGAGAGAGAAATCATGGACACTATGGCGTGTTGCGCCAAAACCGCAAGGGTGGATCAGTGTCATGGGAGTGAATTTGTAGAGAAAAGAATGATGGTATTGGCAATGATAGCAGAGGAGGGTGGCGTGTGGGGCTACCTCGGTGTGGGTGTGGTAGTGGGAGTGCTCGTATGGGGTGTGATGGTGCTGACTGGGCGGAGCCGAGTGGCTGCAGGTGAGATGCAGCGAGAGCTTCTTAGGGAGCAAATTAGTAAATTGGAGAAGGAAAAAGATGCCTATCAAAACGAGCTTTTTGAAAAGCAAGACACTCTCTCTGAGCTGAGGGTGGCATTGGTAAAGAGTGAGACTCAGCTGGAGGCGCAGAGAGAGTATGCGCATGAACAGCTAAAGGTGTTAGATCGTGCGGAGGAGAGTTTGTCAGAAACATTTCAGACGCTCTCGGCAGATGCACTGCGGCGCTCACAGGCGCAGTTTCTTGAAATGGCGGAGTCGAAGCTGAAGGGGCAGCAGCAAGTGTCCGCGGGGGAGCTTGAGAAGCGCCAGCAGGCGGTTGCCGCTCTTGTGAAGCCTCTTAGTGAGAGTCTTGTGAAGGTGGAGCGTCATGTGAGTGAGTTAGAGAAGCAGAGGGAGGGGGCGTATGCTGGACTCACCGAGCAGGTGAAGCAGATTGGCGAGGCTAATTTGAATCTACAGAAGCAGACAGGCGAGCTTGTGAAGGCACTTCGTCAGCCTACAGGGCGCGGGCAGTGGGGTGAGCTGCAGCTGCGGCGTGTAGTGGAGATGGCAGGTATGTTAGAGTATTGCGATTTCCAGACTCAGGTGAGTGTTCGCAGTGAGGATGGTGTTCTGAGGCCGGATTTGGTGGTGAATCTCCCTGGGGGGCATAATATTGTGGTGGATGCGAAGGCGACTATGAGTGCGTATCTCGAGGCGGTGGAGGCGGAGTCGGAAGAGGCTCGCCAGCAGGCACTTCGGCAGCACACTCAGCAGGTGAAGACTCAAATGAAGCTGCTTAGTCAGAAGCGCTATCATGAGCAGTTCGCGCAGAGCCCAGAATTTGTGGTGTTATTTCTACCTAGCGAGGCATTCTTCTCTGCGGCACTAAGCGAAGATGCGACACTCATCGAGCAGAGTACGCGCCAAGGTATCGTGCTGGCTACACCAACGACTCTGATCGCTCTGCTGCGCGTGGTCGCGCAGGGCTGGAAGCAAGAGTCTTTTGCCCAGAATGCACGGGAGATTTCTGAAGTCGGTGCGGAGTTCTATCGACGTATTTTGACCTTTGTGAAGCATTTGGATAAACTAGGGCATTCCTTAGAAAGTACAGTGAAGCACTACAATCAAGCTGTTGGCTCACTCGAAGGTCGTTTGCTCAAAGGCGCGCGCCGCCTGGAGGAATTAGGAGTCACGACACAGCAAGAGGCTGTCAATTCTCCAAAGAAGGTGGAGACGACAGTGCGTGCTCCTCAGATAGAGGAAAGGAGTCAGGTCTTAGAGCAAGGTGGTTCTGTGAGGAAAGGGGAGCGTCTAGCAGATGTATTGCAGGGCGACTCTCCATGCAGTGCGTATCGTGATTTCTCGGCGGAGGGAGAAGGGTTTGGTATTTAGATAGATGGTGTGATATATTGAGAAATCACTGTATTTGTTCGATGTGAATTGGTGCTTATAACTGGAAGTCTGCTGGTGAGCAGTCGGGGGGGCGGTTATCAATGTCACAGACTAAGAGCCAGCGGTTGTCACTGGAGCGCCTGTATGTGAGGGCAACTCGTCCAGCCTCTGGTGGGAACTCTTTGTTTTCTGGGATGAGGCAGAATTTACCTACAGCGAAGGCCATGTCTCCACCTGTGATGAGAGCCTCTTCTTGGAAGAGTGATTGGAAGGCCATTTGGGAGAGGGCGTCCTCGAACCAGGAGACGATGTCACTGACACCTGTGCGGAGTTCGGCACGATCATGCGCGTAGAGGGCCTCTGGGTCGTAGAGAGATTCTAGTTTTTTGAAATCACGGTTTTGGCAGGCTTTGAGCCACTCCTGTATGGCGGCGCGAACTTCTCTGGCTGTGTCTGGGTCTTGCATGGTGTGTTGTTGTAAGTTTATAATGAACAGTACAGTATGGCGAGTTTGTCTGTTCGCAAGAGGAGATGTGTGGAAAGTTTATGTTAGAGCTTCTGGATGTTTTGTTTACACCAGCGGATTCCCTCGCTGTATTCTGATCCTGTGTCCCAGTTGTTATGGAGGTATGTCCAGTGTTCGAGAGATTGTTTAAAGTATTGTTTGGCGATTTTTTTCTGATCACTTTCTGCCGCGATGTGACCGATGTCTCCGTAGAGTAGTGCGAGTGTGCGCCGGACACTGGCTTCTCGCTTGCCGGCACCTTGGTTGACGATATTGACGAGGAGCTTTGATGCTTTGGTGGCGTCTTTGAGGTTGTCATTAATGCTAACTCGCATGGCGGAGCGCTCCCAGTAGGCGACGGCTAGGAGGTACTGTACTTCGGTGTTGTTAGGTTCTTTTTTTTGGAGTGTTTCGAGGCGCTGGATTGAGCTGTCCATGAGTTTCACGGCTGCTGTGATTTTCCCGCGTTCCCAGAGTGGGAAGGCTCGCACGCCTGCTGAGCTAGCGGCTAAGAGTTCGTCATCGTCGATTTGTTTGAGTGCTGTGTCGAGGTCTTTGATATGCTGGGTGAGGGCTTCTTTTTCGCCTGAGACAATGGTTTCTTGAGCTCGGATGATTGCTAATTCGGCTTTGAGTTTATGTGGGAGTTTGAGCTTTGGGTGTGTTTTTGTTAGGGTTTGTATTTCTTTGGCTGCTGCTAGGAGGAGTTGGTTTTTTTCGGTGAGTTTATTGCGTCCTGCGCTGTGGATGGAGCCGTTGATATAACTGCGTGCCAGTGTGCTGCGGAGTTGGACGAGAGCTGGCTGGGCGTTGGTAACAGCTTTGAGGTGTTCAATAGCTGTTAGGTAATGGTCTAGGGCTTGACTAGGCTGGGTTTCTTCTGCTAGTTGGGCTTCTAGGAGTGCCAGCATGGCTAAAGTGTAGTCTTTCTGGTGGGGGATGTCTGAGGCTTCAGGGGCTTTGGCTATGGCTGTTTGGGAGAGTGTGAGGTATTCTTTGGCGTGTTGGTGGTCTTTTTTTTCTAGAGCGAGTTTCGCTGCTGTGTAGTAGAGGCGTGTTTGGATTTCGGCTCTTAGTTTGGTAAGTCCTGCTGCTTCCCAGGGGATGGTTTCTAGTGCTTGGGTGGGGAGGATGCCCTCTGTGAGCTGCGCTTGGGCGATGGAGAGTTGGAGCTTAGCACTTTCTTGATGAAAGGCGGGTATGTCTCTGAGTGTGTCTGCGAGTTCTTGCCAGAGTGGGAGGGTTTGTTGGTAGCTTGGCTCTTGTATGGTTCCTTCGAGGTCTTTTAGTTCCGTGAGATGAGCATCCCAGTGCAGGCTAAAGACGGCTTGGGAGGTGTCGAGTATTTGCTGGAGGGCTTTTTGCTCTGCTGTTTTTTGTTCTGGTGCTTTTTCTTCAGTGGGTTGTGCGCTTTGCTGCGGTGTAGGGGAGGGGGCTTCGGCTAAGTGACTTAGTGCTTGTTGGGCTTGTTTCTGTTTTTGTTGGGCTTCTTTGAGTTGTTGGAGGGTGTTTTCTAGTTGTGTGCTGAGCTCGTGCTGTTGCTGCTGCTGAAGTTCTTCTACTTGGAGTTTCGCCTGCTGTGTTTCTGCTAGTTGGAGGGCGAGTTGGTTGATTTCGAGGTTCTGCTGGGTGCTTGTTTGCTGAAGGGCTTGGAGCTCTTGTTGGTGGGCGTGGTCTTGTTGTTTCTTCTTTGACTGTGCGGAGATGTAGCCAAATGCGCTCAGTAGGCACAGTACGAGTGAAGCAAGTAGGGGTAGTGCTTTTGCGCTAAATAGTGTTGAGAGTTTGGATGGCGCAGCCGGTGGCATGATGGCTTAGAGTATGTTGAAAATCAGTGGCTGGTGCAATGGTATAATTCTTGGTGGGAATGGATCTGAAGTCTACTGGCGTGGTGGTGATTCTGTGGATGTTTGTTTTGAAGGTGTTTGTTTTTTTGAGCATAAAAAAAGCGTAGCCTTTCTAGTGCTACGCTGATGCTTGGGTGGTTGGTTACCGGAAGTGTCCTTTAGTGGATTTCTGCTTTGGCGTACTCTCCGGATTGTAGTTTTCTGCGTATGGAGTAGTACATGCTGCGGCAGTGTCTGTATCTGCAGCGTCCTTTTAGTAGGCGCTCTGAGCGCTCGTAGGAGCCCCACTGGACGACTGTGATTTCTGCTGGTCGGGTTCCCCAGTGGTGCATGCTACGCAGTGAGGGCTTAAAGATGTCTACGGTGTTTGTGCCGACGAGTGCTGAGCCATAGTCGTCCACTTCGTAGAGGATGCCGGGCTGTCCTTTGATGCGAAATCTGGTGCCTAGTGGGTAAACTGACCAATCTGCGGCGGCACTGCGGACTTTGCCGTATTTGAGAATGGTGCCTGCGGCGTTTTTGCGTCCGTGCGCACCAATTTCATTTTCCATGTGGGAGTAGGCTGTGGTGCGCACGAGTCGTGTGCGTACCTTGTCACTGTAGGTTGGCATACCGTGTTTGTCTTTCCGGTAATTGCGCGCCTTGGCGATTGTTTTCTCTGAGGGGGCGGCAGGGAGTTCTGCGTTCTTTTTTGCGGATGAAGATGAGCTCTGAAAGATAGCACTGCTGATGGGCTGGGAGAGATTACTCTGTAGTCCGCCACAGCTGACGGAGGCGAATGTGGCTAGTAACGCGAGTCCTGTTTTAATTATCATGGATTCCATAATCATAATGTTGGGATGTGTGGCGAAAAGGTAGTTTTGGTCGTTTGGGGGCGGGGAGGTGCTGAGTTTCCCTGAGTGGGCTACGGGGCGGACTTTTAGGACGGGTCTTTTTGGTTGGCAACTTTTTTTTGCTTTTTGGTGCGATTATGGGATGTTTTTTGGGCGATTTTTTCGGGTTAACTTATTCTTTTTTAGGTGGTTGTGGTTTCTTTTGTTTTATAATTTTGATTATGAATACAATCTGTTTCTCATAGTGTATGTATAGTTTGTCACTCAAATGGGTTTTGTGATACACCTACTTAGAGGTGAAGCAGCTCGCATTTTCCCAGTGATCGGGGACTAGGCAGAGGGCTTCTGGTTTCTCTGTGCTGGAGAAGAGAGTGCAGTGCTCCGCAGAGAGGTGTTTGAGTTCTCTTGCACTATATTTGGGTAGGGTGCTTAGGAGGTCTTGGCTCAGTGGTGTGGCCCAGAGGTATTTGGGGATGAGGTGGTAGTCTTGGGTGTTGCTGAGGTGTGTTTGCCATTCTTTATGAAAGAGCCATGAGTGCCAGATTGTGGAGGGTGTGGCTAGTGTGGGTAGGGGGGCTGCAGTGGCTGTGATGTGCTGGAAAAGGCGACCAAGGATGAGGTGCTGGACAAGGGGTGGCTGCTGGATGCCGTAGGTGTCAGCAAGCAGGGCTCTGGTGAGGGGGTGTTTACTGAGTGAAAACTGGTGGGTTTGGAGGCGTTTGAGTTTATTGTGCCAGTTATCGCGGGCATTGGGCCCGGGGTAGATCCAGCTTTGATCCTCGCGCTGGTAGGCGAGGTAGAACTTTACGGCGAGCTCTAGGTGGATGATTCTCTGCGTGGTTTTCTCTCGGAGTAGGAAGTCGAGCTCTCCGAGGGTGTGGTGTTTGTTTTCCTGTATTTGTAGGTTTCTTGCGAGTCGCTCGAGTGTGGGGGAGGTGTCAATGAGGCTGGTGATGGCGTCTTCGTAGAGGTGGCCGAGTTTTTGACCCAGAGGGATCTTTGGGAGGGGTGTGGGGATACTGAGGTGGGTGCGCTCCAGTGGGCTGGCTTCTGGTGTCGGGCAGAGTAGTGAGGGGGCGTGGAGAATGCCTTCGAGCAGTGCCTGTGTATGATCTCTGGGGATAGATTCTCTTGCTGTGTCTGACTTTGGCATGGAGTGGGTGGGGAGATCCTGTGTGGGGGTGGGGCTTGTGGTGTTTGTGCTGTGGGTTAGCAGAGCGCGTGGGCGAGCTGCTGCCATTCTTGCTGGATACTTACAGAAGCCTCTGGCATGGGTTTATTGGCTCGGTGATACCAGTACTGGGCATTGCTGAGATCTCCTTCTTGGCGGTGGAGATGGGCGTGGATCCATGAGCCATCTGGATGGGGGAGTTGTTCGCAGAGGTCGTGGGCGGCGTGCCAGTCTCCGGTGCCAGCGAGCCAGAGGCATTCTTGGGTCTGATTGGCTTTGCTGAGTGGGGTCTTTTGTAGAGTGGCGTCGATAAGTTCTTGGGCTGTCATATGGTTTTAGAATGATGTTTGAGGTGTGCGTGGTCTTAATTTCTCTAGGATTATGAGAATGAGGGCGAATGCTGAGATGAGAAAGCAGAACCAGTCTCCTGCGAGCGCGTAGAGTGTCATGGTGGGGTGCTTGGGTAGGTGCACTGTGGCGAGGAGCTGGTCTCGGATAAATGGAGAGCCTTCTTTATCTGTGATTTGGCGTAATTCGCCAGTGTGGATGTCTTGTGTATTTCCTACCATATTATAAACGCAGCTGAGGCCAGTATTGGCCGCGCGTACCATGGGTCGGCGCAGCTCGATGGCACGGAATTTGGCATTGGCGGCGTGCTGCATAGAGGCTGCGCTCTCGCCAAACCAGCCGTCATTGGTGATATTGACAATCAGCTGTGGCTCTTGGCGGGCAAATCCACGTGGGATATGGGTGACGGTGTCTTCAAAACAGATTGTAGGAATCAGGCTAATCGGGCCTTCTTTACTCTGATAGGGGAGTGGGTCTTTTAGGGTGCCTGCGGTGAAGTTTTCCCCAGATGAGGCGCCGGTGAGTGAGTCGTAGATGTCTCCTACCCAGCTGTTTTTAAAGGGGATGGTTTCACCGAAGGGGACGAGGTGCTTTTTTTGGTAGGTGCGGATATGGGGGTCGGGGTTCTCTGGGTAGTGGCGGCTTTCTGGTGGAAAGAGCGCTAGGGAGTTATAATTTCTACTGGGCTGGGTGATTTGACCATTGTCTTCTATTTCTATTTCATTGAGTCCTGAGAGTAGGGTGAAGGGGGGGAATTCTGTGAGTTCCTGCTGGAGTAAGATTTGATTTCGAGTGGCGATGCGTTTACCGGGCTCTCCTGGATAAGAGAAGAGTGGCTCTCCCATGGAGCTCTCTGGCCAGAGAACGAGCTCTGGTGCGAAGAGACGAAAGGGGGAGTCTTCTCCGGCGTTTTGCATGCGGGCGAGATTGAGATCTTCGATGCGCTCAAAGCCCTTTTTGGTGGAGCGCAGTAGTTCGAGGTAGATGTGTTCTCTGTATTGCTCATCCCAGCTGAGGCGCTGTTTTTCATTATTCTGCACCACCATAATCTCGAGTGGCTGTGTTTGCGCTGTGGTGAAATGATGGAGCCTATCGAGACCAAAGTAGAACTGCAGGGTGATAAGCCCGACTCCAATACCGACTTCCCAGTGCGCGCTAAATCTGCCTTCGCGCGCCTCTTCGAGTAGGCGCTTGGCAGTCTGGGTGATGATGGAGGCAATCAGCATGGGGGTGAAGGATAAGCCAGTGACTCCGACCCACTCGGCACTCTGTGCAAGCACGGGTGTGTCGTGAAATGCGACACCTAGTCCATTCCAGCCATAGGCGAGAAAACCAATGCCACGTAACCATTCTAGTCCGACCCAGAGTCCTGCATGGATAAAGGCGAAGCGCAAGATGCGTAGAGAAGTTCGCAGGCTGCTTCTACGTTTAGGTTTTTGTTGGGTGAGTTTTTCTCGTATTTTCTTCTCGATACTTGATCCTAGTTGTTTTTTTTGGTTTTGGGGTTGGTTAGAATCTGGATGTTTAGGGTGTTTCCAGGGATTGGCGAATCTCATGACGAGATATCCCCAGATGCCGAAGTAGAGGGAGAGATAGAGGCTGAGAGCGAGCCAACCTAGGCATGCGGTGGGTAGTGAGACTTCGGGCATTTCACTCATGGAGCGCAACCAGCTAGTATTACACAGCCAGAAACCCATGCCAGCACTGTAGCCGAGGCGGAAGCCGCCTTTTGGGCGTTTCCAGAGAAGGATCAGTAAGGGAATACTCCAGACCCAGACGAGTTCGCTAATATTCCAGCCTGGAAAGCAGAGGGAGAGCAGAACGCCACTGAGGGCTGCACAAGCATAGGGGGCAAGGGTGTGTTTCCAGTAAGATGTCATGGAGAGTGTATCAAGGGTGGTGTAGCGGCAGAGCTGTGAATAGTCATAATGGTCTGAGCATTCTGTGTGGGTGCTAACAATAAGTGCCTAGGAAGAGAGTACGTCCAGTTCATTTTTTATTTCTGCTGTCTACTATCAAGTGAGGCTTTGAGGCTGGAATTTAGGGCTGAGAGAATGAAAAAAAGGCCACGAGAATCTCTTCTCGTGGCCTTGGGTTATATGGGAGGTGGGAGTTTTTTGGGTTTTGGGAGGTTATTTGGGGGTGGGAGTTTTTTTTGGGTTTGGGAGGTAGGGAGGAGGGGTGGAAGGTTCGGTTTTTTTGTTTTTGGGAGGAGGTATGGGTTGCTGGGAGGGAAACCGATTAGAAGGAGTAATGGATTCCAATACGGCCTGTGTGGCTGTTAAAATCAGAACGGAACTCACCTCTGTAGCCTGCTGAGAGCTCAATGTTCTCTCTTAGTTGGACATTGATGCCTGCATCAAACTCAAAACTACTGCTAGAGTCTTCGTCTCCTCGGATAGAGAACTCATCACCACTTGGGATGGCGACATCAAGCTCACGTTCCTCAGTCAGGAAGTCATAGTACCAGCCAGCTTCTAGATTCAGTGTCGTGTGGAATCTAGCAAGGCCTTTGGCAGCAGCAGATGGTTGATTAATCACCGTACTATAGCCGATGCCGATACCTGCCTCGAGAACAGCTACATCCTCAGCGGAGACTCTGAGACCGAGTCCTCCGTCTTCTGTGAAGCTGTCTTGAGAGGTCTGACCGTATTGGAGGCTAGCAAATGGGGAGAGTGTGTGTCTTCCATATTGCTTCTCAAGCCCGGCACTGAGTTTGACGGAGAATTGATCTAGGTCAAAGTCACTCTCAATCTCATCACTCAGTCCATTGCGGTCACTGTCTGCATCACCGGTGCCGTAGGAAATGAGGGCATTAATGAAGTAGTTATCTTTCTTATAACCAGCATAGGCATTAAAGGAGTAGTAGTCGATGTCAGTGGACTCACTGGCGATACCGTTCTCATCCACACTAATGTCTGCGTAGGTGAAGCCAAGGCCAACAGTGAGGTTGTCATTGAGTTGGCTCTGAGCGCCCAGTGTGAAGCCGAAGCTATCAGCGTCATACCCCTCAAAGGAACCACTAGAGTCTCTATCCGCTGAGCGGCCAAAGGCCTCAAACCAGATGCCTTCTCCATGAACACTGGATAGAGCGAGCTGCCGCTCAATGGTATTGAAGGCAGAACTCTGTGCTTCATAGAGCTCTCTGGTCACTCCTGTGTTGAGTGTCGGGAGGAGCTGTTCAGAAGCTAGAGTGAAATCACTAACACTTAGTGCATTGAGTAGAGTGGCTGTAGTATTGAAGGCCGCGTTTCCTGTTCCAGCCACAAGAGTGGACTGGAAGGCACTAGCGAAGTCCGCTGCATTGCCAGTAGTGAGAGCACTCACGTCTGCGGCAGAGGCCACGAGGTTGAACTGTGCTCCAGTGCCCGGTGCTGCGAGGACTTCTTCAAAATCAATTAACAAATTGTTATCAATCACTTGCACACCGTTATCTGTGATTGTCCCATCACTGTTGAGAACAGTCACTGTAGGGTTCGTGCCGAGGTCTAGGACATCAAAGTTGGTGGCTTGTATTTCAAGAGTACTGTTGTTTTCTAAAACAATGTCTCCTGTTGTGTTAATGGATTGGTCATTCCCAAGATCAACGGCGAGAGTACCACCAGAGGCGACATTCACGTCTCCACCTGTGATATTCACGTCCCCAGTCTGTTCAAAGCCAAGTGAGCCGCCTGAGAGGATATTTAGCGCATTGTCACCAGCACCTAAGGCAATGTTACCATTCACTGAGCTATCGCCCGTGACATTGAGAACATCATCACCAGCACCTGTGAGAACATCACCAGTGAGGGAGCCGCCTCCTTGCTCAATTGTGATATTGCCAAGTGCCGTCGTGGTGTCAATGGAGGCAGTAGTTCCTGAGATGTCACCATTGTTTGTGATAGACCCTGTGAAGTTCACCCCTTCAATGAGAATACCAGCAGAACTCTCAGAGTTGATAGAGCCACCAGCATTATTGGTGATCGCAGTATCGGCAGTTCCAGTGCCAAAGACACGCACGCCAGCGGCAGCACCACTTGGGAGTGCTGCTCCGCGGCCTTGGATCGTGCCGCTGTTAGTCACGACATTACCGAGTGAGCTGGCACCAGTCTGGATGGAAACACCAGAGCCATTATTACCGAGACCTGCATCGACGAGACCGCCTGTTTGGTTATTAAAGGTGGAGTTCGTGGCAGTTCCATCAAAGTAAACGGTGCCATTACGCTGGTCACCTGTACCAAGAATCTGGCCGCTGTTATTTGCTGTGAGGCCTGTGCCATCGATGTTGAGCGCGCGACTTGCAGAGGAAATGATTCCTGAGTTATTCACCACTGCACCCGTGAAGTCACCACCACCCGCTGGTGTGGCATTACCGAAGTAGAGGCCATTTTGGGCACCATCAATTGTGCCTGAGTTCTCGATTGTACCACTAAAGGACGTGCCATTGACAAAGCGAATACCAGCAGTGGTTCCCTGAGTGGAGTCACTACTAATAATACCGGAGTTATTAATATCACCCGTGAAGAGGCCAGTGGTTGATCCATCCAGCATGCCCGCGACACGAGTGCGCTCGAAGCGTAGGCCATCTCCCGCAGTTGTGGCGCCAGCACCTGCTTGGCCGCGGCCAGCGATAGTGCCTTCATTATTAATATCAAAGTCATTGCCCGGGGCACTGAGTTCAACGGAAAAACCAGCACCAGAGTTACCAATACCAGCATCAATGACGCCAGTTGCTTGGTTATTGAGTGTGAAGTCCTGTGCTGAGCTATCTGCGTACACTGTACCATTACGCTGATTAGCCGTACCGATGATCTGACCTGAGTTATTCACCGTGAGGCCTGTGCCATCAATGTTGAGTGCGCGACTTGCAGAGGAAATGATTCCTGAGTTATTCACCACTGCACCCGTGAAGTCACCACCACCTGCTGGTGTGGCATTACCGAAGTAGAGGCCATTTTGGGCGCCATCAATTGTGCCGGAGTTCTCGATTGTACCACTAAAGGACGTGCCATTGACAAAGCGAATACCAGCAGTGGTTCCCTGAGTGGAGTCACTACTAATAATACCGGAGTTATTAATATCACCCGTGAAGAGGCCAGAAGTAGAAGCATCTAAAACACCCGCGACACGAGTGCGCTCGAAGCGCAGGCCATCTCCCGCAGTTGTGGCACCTGCTGCCGCTTGGCCGCGGCCAGCGATAGTGCCTTCATTATTAATATCAAAGTCATTACCCGGGGCACTGAGTTCGACGGAAAAACCAGCGCCAGAGTTACCAATACCAGCATCAATGACACCAGCTGCTTGGTTATTGAGCGTGAAGTCCTGTGCTGTGCTATCAGCGTACACTGTACCATTACGCTGATTGTCAGTACCAATAATGGCTCCAGAATTATTCACCGTGAGCCCTGTGCCGTCAAT
>CALFVF010000040.1 GCA_937928735.1 uncultured Verrucomicrobiales bacterium
AGGGCCTGGATGAGTTTGAATTTAAGCACTTAAATTTTGAAGGGCCCTCAACTCAGTCAAGCTTTTATTGAGCTATTTTGATATTTATTTCACTGATGATCAATGGGTTATGCTCTCAATTTTTCTCGTGTAGTGTGAAAATAACCCAAAAACACATTTTCTCTCTTTTTGTGTCCAATATGCGATGCAGAATCCACTCTTATACCTACAAGATTATGAAAACGATGACATCACGAAGACAATTTATGGGAACTGCGGGAAGCTCCCTTCTTGGGCTTCTCCTCGGAGAACAAGCCCTCGCAAACACTCCAAAACAAGGTGAATTTCTCTTTCTCGAAGCAGAAGGCTTTGATGATCTTGGCGGCTGGGATGTGGATCAACAGTCTATGGACTACATGGGTTCTCCTTACCTTCTCGCACACGGCCTCGGAGTGCCCGTGAAGGATGCTACGACGAAAGCTAAGTTCCCTTCGACAGGATCTTACCGCATCTGGGTACGCACTAGAGACTGGGTCGCCCCATGGAATGTCCCCGGCACACCAGGAAAGTTCCAAGTCCTTCTTGATCAAAAACCTGTCAAAGAAACATTTGGTACCAAGAACGCAGAGTGGCACTGGCACGATGGTGGTATTGTTGACATTGATAAGGTCAACAAAGAGATTTCCTTGCACGATCTGACTGGTTTTGAAGGTCGCTGCGAAGCTGTTCTTTTCTGTAAAGATACAAGCTTCAAGCCCAGTAATGACATTAAAGCCCTAACAAATTTCCGCAGGAAACTCCTCGGCCTCCCTGACAAGCCAAAGGAGGGTAAAAACTATGACCTTGTCATCTGTGGTGGTGGCTTCGCAGGTACTGCCGCAGCTCTCTCTGCCGCGAGACTCGGTCTTAGTGTCGCCCTCATTCAGGATCGTCCTGTACTAGGTGGTAACGGCAGTGCAGAGGTACGCGTCTGGCCAGAAGGCCATGTCCAACAGGAGCCTTACACCCATGTTGGTGATATTGTCTATGAGCTCTTCATTGACCGTAAACAACAGCGCGATGTGTATGGCCAAGGCAGCTTTAATCGCCGTAGTGGTGACTTCTATGACGATGAGATGAAAATGGCCGCTGTCAAAGCGGAGCCAAGAATTGACCTCTACGCAGAGAACCGCGCCATTACCACAGAGACAACGGACAATAAAATCACCTCTGTCATTATCCAGTCCACAAGAACCTCTGAGCAAGAGCGCATCTATGGCACCTACTTCGCAGACTGCACAGGAGACGCCACCATCGGCTACCAAGCTGGCGCAGACTACGAGTTCTCACCTGTCGGAAATATGGGTAGCAGTAACCTCTGGAGTGTCCTAGATGCTTCTGATCAAAAGCAGGTTCTCAAATGTGAGTGCAAGGACAAAGAAGCTCTCACTGTGAACTACGAAGAAGGCAAAACAGCGCAGCCATTCCCATCTTGCCCATGGGCAGTGGATCTTCACGACAAGCCATTCCCAGGTAGGGCGAAGTTCCATAAAGACCCCGCAGGAGATAAGAAATACGGTGACGGCACCAATAATCTCGATGACCTAGGGCGCTGGTACTGGGAGAGTGGGTTTGATAGAGACCCAATTGAGGATGTGGAGCGTATTCGCGATCTTAACCTCCGTGCGATGTATGGAGCATGGGATGCTCTCAAAAACACAGACGGCCTCTACCCAAATCACCGCCTCGGCTGGGCAGCCTTCATCGCTGGTAAGCGCGAATCACGCCGTCTCATGGGTGATGTCGTTCTTGATGCAGAAGACTTCTATGCGAAAAAAGAATTTGAAGATGGCGCCTTCCCCTGCTCATGGCACGTAGACATCCACACACCCAACGACGCCTTTGATGATGGCCACAAGGGCAATGAATTCATCTCTGACTTCACACGTGGTAAAAAGTTCAAATACAGCGGCACCTACTGGGCACCATACCGCACCCTCTACAGCCGTAATGTGGAGAATCTCTTCATGGCTGGGCGTAACATCAGTGTTACCAAAACAGGCCTCGGCCCTGTGCGCGTGATGAAAACTTGCGGCACCATGGGTGAGATCGTCGGTAAGGCGGCCAGCCTCTGTGTAAAGCACAAGGCCACACCTCGCGACATTTATGCGAAGCACCTCGATAGCCTCAAGGAACTCATGAAGCTACCAGGTAAGCACCGCATTTCCTAACAGAGAGTCAAATCACAATTATCATTCTAAGTGCTAGCTTCGGCGAGATCCGAGGCTAGCACTCTGACATGGTTTTTAGCACCACAGCCTGCCAACCTAACAGCCTGCTAACCTAACAGTATCGCAGCTTGATCAAACTAGCTTATTGAACTCTATGAAGCGTCTTATTTTTAGCCTCCTATTTCTACTCTCTGCGGTCTCGTGGGCGGAACAAAAACCTCAGCCCAATATTCTCTGGCTGACGAGTGAAGATAATAGCGCGGATTACCTAGGTTGCTATGGAAATTCCCATGCACGCACCCCGCATCTAGACGCTCTCGCTAAGCGTGGATTTCGCTACACGCAGTGCTACTCCAATGGTGCCGTGTGCTCAGCCACTCGCTCCTCCTGGATCATGGGTATGATTTCGACAGCCACTGGAGCTCACCACCACCGCAGTGCCGTCACAATTCCTGAGTCTCTGGTCATGTATCCGCAGGCACTCGCCAAAGCAGGCTACTACACGGTGAATGGCTACAAGTGCGACTACAATGTTCAGTACGACCAAGGTCTCTGGGAAGGTGGCAGCAAACTAGACTGGCAGACACTCCAGAAGAAGCAGCCCTTCTTCCAAGTCATCAACTTCAATGAATCCCATGAGCAGCGACTGATGACTCTCGAGCACAAGCACTCGACAGAAGACATCCAAACAACTCCCTACTTCCCCACCACAGACATTAGCAAACAAAACATCGCTGTCTACTACGATGCCATCACCAAGATGGACACAAAGATCGGCGAGGCCCTCGCCCAGCTCAAGCAGGCTGGACTCGCTGAGAATACCATAGTCATCTATTGCTCAGATCACGGTGGAGCGCTCCCGCGTGGTAAACGCTTCCTCTACAATAGTGGTATCCACTGCCCTCTCATCGTCTATGTCCCTGAGGCACTCAAACACCTCTACCCTGCAGAGGCACCAGGCACGACAGTCGACCGCCTCGTGAGCTTTATAGATATGCCCATCACCTGGCTCTCACTCACCGGAGCTGAGATCCCTGAGAACTACCATGGCACAATATTTCTCGGCGAACACACCCAGCCTGAGCCCAAGTACCACTATGCATTTAGAGGCCGAAATGGAGAGAGGGTAGAAAACGTCCGCGCTATCCGAGACACCCAGTACCTACTCATTAAAAACTATTTCCCCTATGTCCCTAGAGGCCAGCGCCAAGACTACCAGTGGGGTATTCCCATGCAGCAAGACTGGGAAAATGAATTCCATCTCGGTAAGTTAAACACCACACAAGCACGCTATTTCCAGCCCAGAGGCAGCTATGAGCTCTACGATACGACAGCCGACCCGCACTGCATTGAGAATAGAATCAATGACCCTGAGCTACAGACAAAAGTCCAAGAGCTCAAAGCCGCCTTACTCCAGCAGCAGGCAGATATACGCGACTGCGCGCTCATACCAGAGTCCATGCTCATTCGCCTCTCCGAGGCCGCAGGAGTGACTCAGTATGAGTTCCTACAATCTGAGGCCAACTACCCCATCCAGAGTCTACAGGCACTCTCCGACATAGCGCTCAGTAATGACCCTAAACAAGCCGCCACACTAGCTAGTGCCCTCACGCACAAACACCCAGCCATGCGCTACTGGGCAGCTCAAGGCCTCATGAATCTCGGCATGGCGGCCAAGCCACAGCTGCCAGCACTCACTGCCGCTCTACAGGACAAAGACGACACCGTCGCCATATCGGCAGCAATCAGCGTGCTTCGACTCGGCGAAAAGCAACAAGCCTACCAGGCTATGCGTCAGATTCTAAAAAGACCCGCGAGTACAAAAATCGATGTTCTCAATCAAATCGCATGGCTCGAGAATCTCAATAGACCACTCCTTGCAGAAGTCGCAGCCTTAGAGAATCTGGAAGGCACAGACTACCAAATGCAGCAGTTCCTCCTCACAGGAAAGGGCACGCGCAAACCTGCCAAACCCAAAAAGGCGAAAAAAGCCAACAAACCAAAAAAGGCCAACAAATCACTCTGAAGCCACACTGCTTTTTTCTCCATTCTCCATTCTCCATTCTCCATTCTCCTATTCTCCTATTCTCCTATTCTCTCACTCCATGAATGAATCTGAGTCGATCACTTCCTTCCTACAGTCACTCTCAAGCCACGAGCGCTGGCTAGCAGGATACGTCCACACCCTCATCCCAAATGCAGCGGATGCCGAAGACGTCCTCCAAGAAGTAAAGCTCGCACTCTGGGAGAACTTCTCTCAGTTTGAGCCAGGGACAAGCTTTGCTGCATGGAGTAAGCAAGTCGCCTACTACAGAGCACTAGCTTATCGTCAAAAGAAAGCCATTGAAAATAAGCGCCTGACATTCTCTGAAGAGTGTTTTGAAATCCTCGAAGAACACTACAGCGACCACCCACAAACGATCTCCGAGCAGACCAAGCGCCTCAGCAAGTGTCTCGCAAAACTCCCAGCCAAGTGGCAGACCATGATCGCACTACGCTACAAAGAAGAATTCTCAATCAAAGAAATCGCCCTGCGCTTTGAGCTTACAGAAGCCGCATGCTACAAGACGATGAGCCGGATTCGCCTCAACCTCAAAAAATGCCTCACAGCCTCATGAAGGAGAAATCAGAGTCTCACTACGCCGTGCTCATTGAGAAAGTCCTCGATCAGCAAGCGAGCACGGAGGAATTCCGCAGCCTAGAGAGCGCCATTATCAGCCGGCCCGAGGTGCGAGATCTCTATCTTGAGCTCTCCTCTCAGCACACCCTGCTGCGCCAGACATCTGGCGCTGGTCTCCTCACTCCTCTTAGCCACTCCCTCGCCGCACCTCAGGCTGGTACAGTGAATGAAAACCTCACAAAATCACCGAAACATCTCCGCTACCAGATCGGTATGGCGATCGCCTCACTCGCTGCGGTATTGGCACTTGCTTACGCCTGGATCACTCCACCTGTACCATCTGAGGACTCTCATGGAAAATTAACCAAAAGCGCCTCTGCTCGCTGGGGAGAATGCACCCTTCCGACCACCACAGAGAGTTTCTTTGGAGCCGGCGAGCTTGAACTCCTCGAAGGCACTGCAGAAATCATCCTCCACTCAGGGGTCAGCATTCAGCTTGAGGCACCAGTGCGCTTCGAGATCCTTAATGCGATGAAAACCTATGTGCACTACGGCACAGCAGTCGCTAATGTGCCTGATGGAGCAGAGGGCTTTCGCATGGATACACCCGATGCAGAGGTCACAGACTTCGGCACGATTTTTGCCGTCTCTGTGAATGCCACGGGCCAGTCCACTGTCGATGTCATCGAGGGTGAGGTAGAAATTTTTCGCCCAACCCAGCAAATTCGCCAGAGACTCACCGATAAGAAAGAAAGCTGGGAAATGTCACGCCCACCGACCCCTCTAGAGGCTCCTCAGCACTTCCTCCCACTCTCCGCAGGAACTGGCCGCCATGGCTCTGTCATCGCCAATAATGACCAGAGCCACCTCCAGCAAAATCTTCTTTTGGTCAAACACCCAGGTGACACATCACACGCCTACACACGAAAGGCCTATCTGCGCTTTGATCTCACTCAGGCTAATCTCGAGCAGTGTCGCACGCTCTCTCTTTCCCTCAATCAAGTGCAGAGTCCCTATGGTCTGGCCGCCTTTGTCACAGACTGTCATTTCACCATACATATGCTCAAGACAGAAGAAACTTGGCCAGACACTCTCACTTGGCAAACAGCCCCCGCCTCTGATCTCAACAACCGCCCCTTCGCACTGGATCGCGCTAACACTCAGCCCATTGGCACCTTCACTATCCCCGAAGGGCAGCAAGAAGGCCAAATCGAAGTCCCGCTCGATAAGCTCCCAATGAATACTCTAGAAAACCGCCAGTCTCTCACCCTCATCATCACACGAGACACAGCAGAAACCTCAAAGCTAGGCCTCGCCCACGCCTTCTCCAACCAGAACAGCCTAACAGCTCAAGAGCCCAGACTCATTCTACATAAACACTAACTCCCTCTGCTGCTCATCGAGCTCTCTCCACGCACCAGCAGCTAGATCACCCAATACATAGTCTCCTATCTGCACACGAACGAGTCGCTGAGTCGGGTGCCCCAGCTTCGCTGTCATGCGCCGCACTTGGCGGTTCTTCCCCTCTCTGAGCTCCAGCTCTAACCACGTACTCCCTAGTCGGGGGTGCACCTCGATAGCTGGAACACGCGGGGCTATTTCGGGAGCTTGCTCCAGCATCCTAGCGATACAGGGCAGAGTCTCATATTCACGAATCGCCAGTCCACCCGCTCGTACCTTATCAAGGGAGGCCTCACTCACACTGCCCTCGACCTGCACTTGGTACACACGTCTATGTTCTCGGGAAGGATGGAGAAGGTGCCTCTCCAGCTCTGGCTCATCACTGAGAAGCAGTAAACCCTCAGAATCCATATCAAGGCGCCCAAGGGGTAAACAATTCCGAGGGAGTGAAAATCCTGCTAGAGTCATTTGTCCTAGCTGATCGGGATTTTCATTCCACTGACTCAAGGCCCCATAGGGCTTATGAAAGGCAATCAACATGGTTTTATTGGAAGGCCTCAGGGAGGTCTTCGGTGCGGTAGAGGCGCAGCGCACTAAAGGCCTCTGGCTGGTGGAAATCAGGCTGAGCTCCCGGCAGCTGATTCGCCGAATAGAATACTTGCTGAGGAGACTCAGAAATAGCGGCCACATTCATGGTCGTCTGCTCTCCGAGATCAAACTGCCCGCGCAGGCGCTGCAAGGGAATCGCCATAGCAGCGAGCCAGCCTCCACCCTGTAGCGTATCGGCAAACACTTCCACACCCGGATAGGGTTTCTCGGTGTAATTCACACGGCGACGCGCCGACTTGAACTCCGCAGACCACCACGCGCCATTAGCGGCAAGATTAAATTCTACATAGCGCCCAGAGCGTTTGTCACAAAGAAATAACTCCACACAATCATACTTCCAGAGGTCTTGGCCAAAGCTCCGCCCCTCCACCTCTGGGTGCACCACAGCAGGCTGGGAGTGAGAGGCCACAAACCATAATCTATCATGATCTATCATCATCCCATAAGTAATCGGGTGCGCGGCCTCTACCCCATCCCAAGATCGGACGAGGCCAAACATCGCCACATCTAGCTCCCCCCAGCACTGAGGCCGCTCTGCCATTTGGATATTCATACTCTTAAGTAAACGCGGAGACACGCCAGGTCGAGTCTGACTTTATCTAGTAAGAACATCCTGTTTTCACTTATCTACTCAATAAATTTGTTAGGTTTGAAGGATTGACTCCACAAGTGATTTTATTACTGTGTCCATGCTAAAGTAACACGTAATGATAGTTGTATGAGATGTATTCAACGTCATTGACCCACTAAGCGTCTGCCCCCAATCTATATCCCCATAAGTTCTCTACCGCGATCTCTATACGTATTCTGCAAGGCCTCCAAGTCTCAGCACTACGACATAGACACCCATGATTCCCATAGAATATATCGGCCCGACGCCAAAAAAGAAACCTAAGAAGCCCATCTTAGGGGGCTGGGTCATCTTGTGTCTGGCCGCTTTATTTGTCAGTTACTTCGCCTGGCCTCACTTCGGCCCCACAGTCATCGCCTCTCAGGTGAAGACCTCCACAAGTGAAGTCCAGCAAACCGCCAAGTGGCTCAGACACTCCCAAGAGCGCGGACACCTCCTCGCAGCCGCAGCTCTTGAGCGCACCGAATTAAACATTAACTATGACCGTGCCTACTACCGTATCGACTACCCTATGGGAGACATTCCGTCTCACAAAGGCATCGCTGCTGATCTGCTCATCCGCAGCTATCGAAGCCTAGACACTGACCTTCAAGAACTCGTCATTGAAGACATGCGCCTCGACTACCGCGCCTACCCACAGCTCTGGAGCCAGCAGGAACCAGATCCATGCATTGATCACCGCCGAGATAGGAATCTAGCACGCTTCTTCCAGCGTCACGGCACAACGCAGGAACCTACAATAGACGCTTCTCAGTATGAATTCGGAGATATCGTCTTCTGGGAATTACCCCACGGGCCGACTCATCTCGGTATTGTTGTTCCCGGCCCCGCGCACCTCCAGGAAGAAAAGTGGATCGTCCACAATACAGGTGAAGGCCCGGTCTGGGAAAAAGCCCTCTTCGACCATAAAATTGTCGGCCACTATCGCTACTAACCTAGCCTCTCTGTGCAGAACGCACGTCTTGAATGACAATCTGCAAGGATGTTCTCCCACGGAAGGTATTGCGATCCACTGTGAAGGCAATATCCCATGGCGGGTCAGGTAACTGCCGCTCACCACCGCCAAAGAAAATCGCATCTCGCTCAACGTACTCCTGGCGTAAGAATAATTTAATATGGTTATTCTTTAGCCGCCGTGGCGCCTCCGTGAGCCAGACACTTCGCGCCATGAAGATAGGCTGAGGATTCGCATTACCAAAGGGCTGGAGTAAATCATAGCTATCTAAGAACTCCAGAGACAGGTCTCCAAATTCAATTTCCGCATCGATATGGAGCTTAGGCAGGCGCTGCTCAGCAGAAGTATGACCCATCACATAATCGGCAAACGCGGCGCGGAAAGCCGTAATTGAGTTCTCCTCCACACTCAGACCCGCCGCCATCTCATGCCCTCCACCTGCAAGCAAATGCTCTCGGCACGCCTCAATGACTGCTACCAGAGAGACCCCCTCCACACTGCGGCCACTCCCCTTACCCACACCATTCTCATCGATCGCAATAATAAATGTCGGCTTATGGAACTGCCGCATAAGGCGGGAAGCCACAATACCAACCACACCAGGATGCCACTCACGGGATCCAAGAACAATCACTGGCTCATCCGCACCACCTCCCTGCTCGTAGGCAGCCAGTGCCTCCTCTCGAATCTGTTTCTCATGTCTCTGGCGCTCTATGTTATATTCATCTAGTGTCTCAGCCAGAGACTTCGCCTCATCTCGATCAAGGGTATTGAGAATCGCTAAGGCATCCTCTGGAGCATCCATCCGCCCAGCTGCATTAATCCTCGGCCCAATACGAAAGCCCACATCCATACTTGTTAGAACATTCCCCACCCCAGCGACATCCTGTAGTGCAAGTAGTCCTATATTTTTCGAGGCACTTAGACGCCTCAGACCATGTCGCACAATCAGGCGATTCTCACCCACCAGAGGCACGATATCTGCAATCGTCGCCACAGAAACAATATCGAGACAATCTCTCAAATCAAAGTCTGCAACGCGCCGCCTCTTCTGCATCGCATGCACTAGCTTAAACACCACGGCAGCCGCACAGAGATAGTGAAGCTCCTCGCCCATTTTAGGATTCACCAAAGCCACACAGTCGGGGCGCCCCTTTGCAGAAATTTCATGGTGATCCACCACAATCACATCCACACCGTCTTGTTTCAGTGTTGCGATCTCATCCAGAGAGGCTGTGCCACAGTCCACAGTGATCAGCAAATCTGGCTTCCCTCTTTCTTCATAGAGCCTCTCTATCGCCGCTTGGCTCAAACCATAACCCTCTGTTCCACGGTGTGGGATAAAGGTCTTAGGCTTCACACCATAAGCCTCTATCCCTTGGCGTAATACAGTCACGGAACTCACTCCATCAACATCATAATCTCCGTAGATACAAATCGCCTGCTCTGTATCAATCGCTCGAAAAATGCGCTCCACAGCAAGTTCCATATCAGAGAGTAAATAAGGATCAGAGAGATCGCGCAATTTCGGGCGCAAGAATCTCTCAACATCCTCAGGACTATCCACCCCCCGCTGGCGCATCAACTGATTCACCATTGCAGGGAGTGCCTCATCATGATCCCAGTCCTCTGGAGGTGTCTCTTTGACAATCCACTTTGTCTCTATTTCATCCATTCTTACTAATCACCATCTCCCTTTATTCTACCACTGAGTGAAACCTCACTTATCAGAAACCAACATCTATGCCAGATGCTTAGCACAAGACCATAAAAAATCCGTGGCCTCTGCACAAAGCCACGGATTCTACCTTCTTAAAGTAATTTACTTATCCTGAACAATCACCTTGCCGTCCTCATCCACGAGTGAGAACTGACCTTTTGTCTTCTTCGCTAGTTCCGTCATCGACTCACGAGCTCTCGGCTCATTAATCGCTATGGTATTGACCACAATCTTGCGTTTACGGGCATATTCACCCAGCTCTTCTACCACCTGCTCTGTTCCTCCCGCCAAGCCGTCTGTCATGAGAAAGACCACGTCAGGCTGAGGCTTCATCTTCAGCGCCATTTCCAGAGGTGTGTACCAGCTTGTGCCAAACTCAAGACCTGAACTCTCCACTATTTTTATACTATCTCTACGATTAGCACTCGTTGAATCAATCCACTCCACTCTAGGCTGCTCAGGCTTAGAGGTGTATATCTGCCCCTCCTTACTCCAAATGTAGCTTTTCCCATTTTGTTCAATCTCCCACTTCGTCTTAGAAAGCTCTGTCACCTTAGCACCAGGCAACCAAGCAGGACCCGCAAAGAAAATCAAAGAATACTGAATCCCCGAAGGCAGCTTCTTGATCGACTTCGTAAGTTCAGCTTTCATCAGAGCCTGCTTCTTTGAGCCCATAGATCTCGAATAATCAATTACGTAGGCAATGTTATTGGCCTCAATCTTCTGCTGGAAGAAACTCACCGTAGCACCAGCAGAGCCCTTACCTGCATCATCCCCCCAACCATCACCAAAATCAGTCACATCCCCAAAGTCCAGTGAAGGTGCCGCCACATCAATATCTGGAACAGGTACTGCCACAGGAGACGCACTTGCAGAAGCAATGACCTTCGCCATAGAAGAAGAAGGAGCTGCGGGCTTGCGCTCCACCTGCTCTGTCACCTCCTGGGGCACCTCTGTAATTAACTCCTCAGCCACCTCCGGGGCGTAGGTCACAACCTTAGGCTCTTCTTTAAATAAAGGAGACATAAGGACCAGAGTTAGCCCAAGCGCCATCAAAACACACAATAAGAGAGCAATCATAATGCTCATAATTGTCGAATTTCTCCGTTGCGCAGCTAATTTAGCCTCTAATTCGGGATTGGTAACGTGGTAACTCATACTAATAATTCTCGTTTGATAGTTTCTCTCTCTTTAACACTAATGTACCATAGATACGCACCAGCTAGCGAAGGTATTAGAAAAATCATTCATTAAAGAGACATAGCAAACCCACCTTCCTTGTAAACAAGGAAAGAAAAAAACCAAATTAAGGCATCTAGGCAGTCTAAATTGTATAGATTTCCTAGGCCTAGCCCCTCAATATAGCTCTCTACAGCTTACTCCAGTTTATTTATTTAGGCAGAATCACTCACTCCCAGAAATTCTCTTTCCTTGCTCATCCACAAGTGAGAACTCACCCTTTGTCATCTCAGCCAGCTCAGTCATCGCCTCACGAGCCCTTGGCTCATTAATCGCTATTGTATTGATCACAATCTTGCGCTTACGGGCAAATTCGCCGAGATCCTCAATCACCCGCTCAGTGCCAGCGGCTAGGCCATCTGTCATGAAAAATACAACATCGGGCTGAGGTTTCATCTTCAGCGCCATTTCCAGGGGCGTGTACCAGCTTGTGCCAAACTCGAGACCTGAGTTCTCCACGAGCTTCACACTATCTCTAATATTACCCCTCGTTGAATCGATCCATTCCACCCTAGGCTGCGCAGGCTTCGAGGTATAAATCTCACCCTCCTTACTCCAAATGTAGCTTTTCCCATTCTGAAGCACCTCCCACTTTGTTTTTGAGAGCTCTGTCACCTCTGCTCCTGGTAACCAAGCAGGCCCCGCGAAAAAAATCAGCGAATACTCAATACCAGAAGGTAAACCACGAATCGACTTCGCAAGTTCTGCCTTCATCAAAGCCTGCTTCTGTGAGCCCAAAGATCTCGAATAATCAATCACGTAGGCAATACGACGCGCCTCAATCTCTTGCTGGAAGAGCTGCACACTCGCACTCTCTGAGCTCTCACCTGCCAAACTCCCCCAATCTCCTCCGAAATCATCATTCTCCACCCCTAACCCTAACACAGGTGCTGGCAGATCCAGACTCGGTTCGATACTGGGCAATGCCACAGGACCACTCATTAGAGCTTTCAGCAGAGTAGGCTGGGATATCGGAGCTGTAGGTGGACTAGGATCCAGCCTCTGAGCCGTTTCCTCTACCTCATTCACGGTAGTCTGCTGAGGTATCGACGAAGGATAATTGATTACCGGATCAACAGATTGATAATCTGGCACTAACAAAATACCAGTCAGCCCCACAGCGAGCAGTATACACACAAGAAGTGCTGTAATCACACTCACAACCGTAGACTGTCTACGCTGTTTCATTAACTTCGCCTCTAAGTAGGAATCCTTCACATGGTAGCTCATCGTGTACGGGTAGTTTATAGGTTCAATATTAAACACATCCAAATAGTGCCTACCCTATCTAACGACCTCGCTGTGTACTTCTTAGGGAAAAGTTCATTCCTGTAACATCCTATGATGTCGGCAGTAAAATCGACATCTTTGTATCACAGCTCCCGGATAAATTTTTTTGAAAAAACGCATAGGATAGTCTAGCGGAAACTGCCGCTACGACTTCCAGTCAGAATCAACAAAAAGAGACCTCGATTAACTCGATAATCGCTACAAAAAAAGGACAGAAAAGTAATAATCTAAATCTTGGTAGGGCCGGTGGGACTTGAACCCACGACCAAGGGATTATGAGTCCCCTGCTCTAACCACTGAGCTACAGCCCCTTAGCAAGATTTTAGTTTTTCCTATCGTTTGAGAATCCGTTCTAGTGGCTCAATATGAGAATCATTTTCTCAGCTCAAACCACTGAGCTAAACCCAGACACTGATCCAATACGTGCCTAAGCACTGTTCAGTGCGGAGCAATATAGGTCGGCCATGATGCTTTGCCAATCAGTTTTATAAGGATTTTTACCAGCCAATTTAAAACCCCACAAACAACTCTTTATCAGCGAATTGCATCCACAATAACCACCTTGAATCACTTATATAGTATTTGTATTTTGCTGACCTTCTTTAACACGCTCACGATAAATGTTGCGCTATTCACCCTGAGAATAGGCGGTATTGAACTGCTTATACCAGTTAGTTTTTTGAGTTGGTATTAGTAGTCGCCAATGACTCTTCGTTTATGACATGAACTGGCATCAGAACTAGGAATAAAAATGCCATAGCCTAAAACTATGGCATAAGATCAGCGAGCAGACCTATCTAGTGACTTAGTAGACGTCTCTGGCGTAGCGCTTTTCTTTTTTGAGCTGCTTATAGAAGTCTTCCGCTTCTGTCTCGCTCATGCCTCCATGCTTCTGCGCGATGGTATGGAGTGCGGCATCCACATCTTTCGCCATTCTGGAAGCATCACCACAGACATAGAAACTACCACCTTCATCGTGCAGCCATTTCCAGAGCTCAGCGCCTTCTTCAAGCATACGATCTTGAACGTAAATTTTCTTCTCTTGATCACGTGAGAAGGCAAGTGAGAGCTTATTAAGCACATTGTCCTTCTGCATCGCTGTCAGTTCTTCTTCATACAAGAAATCCGTTGCAGCATATGGGTTTCCAAAGAATAACCAGTTTGCGCCTGTCGCAGCTGTCGCCTTACGCTCTTCTAAAAACGCACGAAACGGCGCAATCCCTGTCCCTGGACCACACATAATCACTGGCTTACTACCATCTTCTGGCACTCGGAAGGCCTTGTTCGCATGGACAAAGACACCTGGCTTCAAATCGCCAGCACGATCAGCTAAGAATGTGGAACAAACTCCACCTCGACTACGATGATGCGCGTCATAGCGCACAATCGCGACTGTGAGATGAACTTCTCCTGGATGAGCCTTCGGGCTCGAAGAAATTGAGTAGAGCCTCGGCTGGAGCTTTTTGAGAGTACCGACAAATTCTTCTGCATCAGCGAAGTCCGCTGGATGGTCGAGCGCTAGATCCACAAGTTCTCTACCCCAGCAAAAGTCATCATACGCTTCCTTAGAATCTGCCTCAACGAGTGAGCGCAAGAAAGGAGCTCCACTGCGCTTCTGCCACTCCTGAATCACTTTTTTATTCAAGCTGCGGATATCATAGTGCTTGGTGAGAGCTTCTTGTAGGGAACCCTCTCCACCACCAGGGAGAGGTACTTCTTCTGTCGGCTTCATGCCCAGTGCGTCAATGATTTCATTGACCATATCTGCTGGATTCTCAGGATACACGCCTAGTGCGTCACCTGCCTCGTACTCAAGGCCGGAGCCTTCGAGGGAGAACTCAAGGTGATGCGTCTCACGAGCAGATCCCACTGCATTGAGGTTCTCATTGTGAAGAATCGCTGCAGGAAATGGATTTTTCTTTGAATAACCATCCTCGGTCTGCTCTTCTGTACTTGCAGAAGACTGCGCGGCACTGGCTGCTCCTAGGTTCGCTATAATCGCTTTCTGCCAAGTGGCAAATTCTTCATCAAAATCAACATCACAGTCTAGTCGTGGTGTGATCTGGGTCGCCCCTAGAGCTAAGAAGCGCTCATCAAAATCTATACCACACTTGCAATAATCAGGATACTCAGAGTCACCAAGAGCAAGGACTGTATACTTCAAGTTCTCTAAACGTGGTGCCTCCTCAGAGAGAATCCACTCATAGAGCTCTGCTGCATTATCAGGTGGCTCACCATCACCGTAAGTCGAGGTGATGAGTAGCACATTCTCCTCTTTAGAAAGATCTGCCTTATCATAGGCGCCCATATCAACAACTTTCGGGACAAATCCGTTTTTACTCAGGTTCTTCGCCAGTTTTTTGGCTAGTCCCTCTGAATTGCCAGTTTGTGAACCCCACAGGATAGTCGCAGGGACTGTCGCTGCATTTGAGGATCCGAGGCCTTTTCCTGATGTCAGATCGTTAATAAAATTACCCACCAAATTATTTAGCCAGCTGCGTTGTTCTGCAGAAAAAGGTGCGTCTTCAGGAATGAAATTCTGGTTAGCCATAATATGAGTATGAAGTGGGATAACTCCCAAATGTTGAAAGGGCTCGAAAAAATGCTCCTATTTGAGAGAAGTTGCAAGTCTCTATCTTGTCTATTTTAGCATCTTTTCCCATCTATTTCATCTCTCAGGTGAACAAAATTCATTCTTTGTCCAAGAAGCATCTCACGCGTCTCAGCAAGTGCCTCGAAACACATCAAACAGAGTGTATTTGAGGAAGAATTTTTGGATGGTTTCAAGATTTGCGGCCTTATTCCCAAGAGAGCATTTCTCTCTGGCAATGAAGAACGAGGTAAGTATTTCTCAATGCTGCGATGACTTAAGCTGGTAGCTCTCATAAAATCTAGCTTCAGATGAGACATCTAAGCACAAAAAAGCCCACTACGAGTTCTTCACTCATAGTGGGCATATTAGACTGGCGACGACCTACTCTCACGGGACCTATCGTCCAACTACCATCGGCGCTAAGGTGTTTCACTTCCGGGTTCGGAACGGGACCGGGTGGTTCCACCTTGCTATGGTCACCAGATTCCTACTAGCTTTCCTGTCGATGAGTTCTTACTTTTAATTGGTTTAAGTACGGACTCTAGGTTCTAGCAGACTTCTAGTGAGCTTAGCTTATTTAGCTTTTGTCGTTAGTTTGCTTTGAGTTGTTCACTGACAACCATATAGAGTGTACTTGATGTTTTTTTCTGTCTGCTTGCTTCATATCTTTGATATGAGGCTTTACGTTTCTTACACTGAGCTCATGTCTTGAGGTCATTGGCTTCTACTTTAATTATAAGTATGGAGAGCAAATGATGGAATCAAGCCAAGCGGATGATTAGTACTGGTGAGCTA